>JAFEFO010000042.1 GCA_018240565.1 Pseudomonadota bacterium
CCTAACGCTTGAGTTGAGGCGCGTTTGCGTGCGCCGAGGTATGAAGGTGGATGCGACTGACTCGCAAACGTCGCCTCGAACGAATAGTTAGGCCTCGATGAACCAGTGACCTTCGAGTACCAGACAAGATCTCACAACCCCTACGGATATTTGCAACTGCGCCGCGTTGGAAATGCCAACGCTGCGATGACTGAAAGCGTCGCTTCAGTCAGCGCCCGCATCAAGGTACGCCTTGTGTGTGCGCTGACCAACGCGACGCTTTGTAGCATGTTTTGGCAGCGGCGACCATTCGGAGAATGCCGCTGGAAAATGTAAGCCTGCTCCTACACCGAAGACGACGGCCGCGGCATCGAGGCCTAACGCTTGAGCTAAGCGGCGGCTGCCGCAGTGCCTAACAGTCTACCGCAACCGACCCGCAGCCGTCCGCTTGAGCGAATAGTTATGCGGCGACTTCTTGACTCTCGCCCACTGCTCCCGCGAGTGACGGATTCTCGACACCCGCAGATGCCCGCTTGTAGCCAGCGAAGCCTCCAACGAACCCAATCAGAGTATGTATAAGCATCAACCACCAAAGGCTGGCCGTTAGCACAAATGCGATTGTGAACGCGAATGCAGAAACGATGCTCGCGATGAACTGTGTGCGGTTCTTGTAACCATGTGCCGCCGCGTAAGCAAGGGCAGCGATGCAGATCGCGCCGATGGTACCGGTGTGCGGTACCAGAAACCAGATAAGGAAGCCGCGGTAAAGTAGCTCCCAACCGCAACCGGCCAGCAATGCGAAAAGAAGGAACAGGCACAATTCTCGGCGGTTACGCGGGAGAGATTCATTGCCTTCCAGCCTGAGTTTGGCCGCTTCGCTTTTCGAACCCTGATTCTTGCGCTTCTTGAAGACAGTGACGAATGCCAGTGCAGCAATGATGACGGCGGCGATAACAAACCCGACTATGCCCCGGGGTGACAGCGGCATATCGAGGCCCAGCAACGTAGCGGCGCGTGCAGCATGCACCCATGCGTAGCACAGCAGCCCCAAAAGCCCAACGATGATTGCGCTCGACAGAAGATAGCGTTTGACGCGGTCGGCGTCCGGGCGCGCGCCGCGTCGGCTTTTATACAGCGCCCGCGCTGGCATGACAACAATTAGCAAAATGGCCAAAACGTAGTCAATCATTAAACCTTCCCATTTAGATGATAGCCCGTACTCGCCGCATAACGCTTGAGCTAAGCGGCGGCTGCCGCAGTGCCTAACAGTTTACCGCAACCGACCCGCAGCCGTCCGCTTGAGCGAATAGTTAGCGCGCAACGCCAGACAGATGTCACGGATGAGCGGGTACGATGAAATGTGTTGAATCGCAGACTTGGGTCTTGTACGCGTGACTCGCCCATACCGGGTGTTTGTCTTCAAGCTCGAGTTCGAAAGGCATAATGAAGTTGGTCCCACAGTTGTCTTCGCTGCCCGGCTGCCCCGCCCTTGCTACTGGCCCGAGCCTACCATCAAACTCTGCGCTCGATTTGTTGACGCTGAACACTTCCACCATAAAGTAGCCCTTCGGCTGGCTGTATTGGTCCGAGGAAGGCATATCTTTCAATTCGATGACGGGCCGAAGTTCAGCAAGTGCGCCACGCGCGTAGGCGTCGAACTTGGCCGGAACAACGAATGTTGTTACTGGGCCGATGCGCTCAATTGCCTTTAGCGCAAAACTTGCGATGGAGTAGAAGTCGTACTCGCGCTGGCAGTCATTACGGTAGTTGTCGACTTTGCAACGATATTTTGTGGTCGCGCAACCCGCAAGCACCGAACTCAATAGGAGCACAACAAAGGTCAACGCAGACAGTCTCAACCGTATGAATCGCATGCAACCAGTCTCCTTGCTATTGCGCGCTAACGCCCAAGCTAACCGGCGGATGCCGGAAGGAGGAACCGATGGTAACTGAAAGCGAACCGACCGGCAGCCGTCCGGTTGAGCGCGTAGTTAGCTGACAACAGACAGGAGACGGAAAAATGAAAGTAACCGATGAAATGGTAACGCGGTTCCTAGGCTGGAAACTGCCGCAAGACTTCTTGCCGGACTGCGGCATCAGCTTCACGCCTTACATGGTCGGCGAGCCGCTTCGCCCGCTATGGCCGATTGGAACAAACCTGTTGCACGCCGGGCAAGCGCGCGCGATGTTGGAGCATGTGCTTTGCGAAGCAACGGACGGCGATGCTGCGCAGGGCGAACTTGCGACGTTGCGCGCAGAACGTGATGCGTGGAGAAAGATGGCGTTTGAGGCCGTAAATCCATGCCACCCGCCTGAGGTTCAGGATTTTCACAAGAACCAGATTCGACGCCGAGTCGATGCGCTATTGGCAGCTAACGCTTGAGCTAAGCGGCGGCTGCCGCGATGCCTACCAGTTTACCGCAACCGACCCGCAGCCGTCCGCTTGAGCGAATAGTTAGGCTACATGCTGTTGTAATTTAGCCGACCACCAACCTATTTGATTGGCACAACGATCAGGAGGTTTGGGCCCTCTTGTCGAACTTGGCCAGGACCGTACTGAGTAACATGGCCGTTCTCAAGGATTACTGTGTAGTCGGTTCTGTCCCACGACCAGCCGCTTATTAGCCGATTTGTATATTGCAGAGCCTCAGCGTCACCGCTGCGCTTGAACCCGTCAGGCTGGCCCAACGTAGCAATGACTTGATCTTTTGTCATTCCCTCGCGAATACCCCCGCGTACCTTTTCCCCTGTGACACAGCCTGCGAGAAGCAGCAGCGTAGCGCAGATTGCAATGATTCCAGTCCTCATTTCCCCCTCCACATGGAGCCTAACGCTTGAGCTAAGCGGCGGCTGCCGCTATACCTAACAGTCTATCGCAACCGACCCGCAGCCGTCCGCTTGAGCGAATAGTTAGGGCCCGCTGAACCGTTGGACAGCCGAAAGCCAGTCCCGAAGCCGATACCGGCTATGAACCAGACTAAAGCGGCAACGACCTCGAAAGTGTTGCGCAGCTCTGGATGGGAGAATGCCAGCGGGGGGAGGACAAGAGCCCGGAGCAGGCACACTGCTGCGATCGTGGCGAGCGCCGCCCGCTGCAGCGGCGGCCGACGGACAAAGCCAAGCACAGAACCGGCGTACACAGCGCATATGCCCATAAGCACGGCAATTACGAGCGCGCTTACCGGTGCGAGCCAGGTGCCAGCGCGTGCGGATGCAACGATGCTCGGCGGTGCCCCAAAAAACGCATACCACGAAGCGCCGCCAAAGACAGCGCCGACGTGGATCGCCACACCGGCAAGGGCAATGATCGCAGAGAAATAGACAAACCAGATGCTTGGCGATTTCATGCGGGCCCTAACTACAAGTCGATTCAAAAATGAAGCATAGACCAGCGGCGTAGCGCCAGTCGAGATCTGGTACGAATCGGCAAATTCCTACACGAATCATCGTTCTGTGCCTATCGTGCCGTCTAAACACACGGCCTAGTCTTGCAGTCATTCCAAGACCCCCGGGGACTGCACGATGGGATCATCCTACTATGCGCCGCTTGCGGCAACCAAGGCGGGTTTTGCTCAGCGGCGTCCGCCGAAGTTGTTGGATCAAGTGCGTGCGCGGGTTCGTCGGCTGGGCATGGCGATGCGCACCGAGGAGGCGTACCTGGGTTGGGTGAGGCGCTTCATCGTGTTTCACGGCAAGCGCCATCCGCGCGATATGGGCGCACTTCATGTGGAGGCGTTTCTGTCGCATCTTGCCACGCACGGCGAGGTCGCGGCCTCGACGCAGAACCAGGCACTGTCGGCGCTGTTGTTTCTGTATCGCGAGGTGTTGCAGCAGGAGTTGCCGTGGATGGACGAGATTCGTCGCGCGAAGCGGCCGGAACGCATTCCGGTGGTGTTGTCGCGCAGCGAAGTTGCCGCGCTGCTGGACGAAATGGATGGCGTGACCTGGCTGATGGCAAGTCTGCTCTACGGTTCGGGTCTGCGCTTGATGGAGTGTCTGCGCCTGCGCGTGCAGGACGTGGATTTTGTGCGCCACGAAATCACGGTGCGCCAGGGCAAGGGCGGCAAGGATCGGCGCACGGTGTTGCCGGCGAGCGTGATCGAGGCGTTGCAGGGCCAGCTGGCGCAGGCGCGGCGCGTGCATGCGCGCGATCTGGCCGCCGGCTACGGACAGGTCTGGCTGCCGGATGCGCTGGCGCGCAAGTACCGCAACGCGGCGAAGGAATGGATTTGGCAGTACGTGTTTCCGGCCAGCGCGCGCACGGCCGATCCGCGCAGTGGTGGGATGCGCCGCCATCATCTGGATGAAACCGTGTTGCAGCGCGCGGTGAAGCAGGCGGTGCGCCGTGCGCGCATCGACAAACCCGCAACCTGTCACACGCTGCGGCATTCGTTCGCCACGCATCTGCTCGAATCCGGCGCCGACATCCGTACCGTGCAGGAACTGCTCGGTCACGCGGACGTGTCCACGACGCAGATCTATACGCACGTCCTCAACCGCGGCGGCAGCGGCGTGATCAGTCCGCTGGATCGCTGACGCTATTTCAGGTTCGCCTCGAACAATTTGTATATCCGTTTGTATTCATCCAGCCACGAATCCGCATTGGTGAACCCATGTCGGTCGAGCGGATACAGCGAAATGCTGAAGTTGTCCTTGTGCAGCTCGATCAGGCGTTCGTACAGGCGCGCCGAGTCCTGGAACAGCACGTTGTTGTCGATCACGCCATGGCAGATCAGCAGCGGATCGCGCAGGTTCGCGGCGAACTCGATCGGCGATGATCGCCGGTACGAGACCAGATCATCCTGCGGGCGGTTGAGGATGTCCGAGGTATAGCCGTCGTCGTACAGCATCCAGTCGCTGACCGGGCGCAACGCGGCGCCGGCGGCGAATTCGCCGGGTGCGCGGAACAGCGCCATCAAGGTCATGAAGCCGCCGTAGGATCCGCCGTAGATGCCGACACGTTTCGGATCGGCATTCCAGTTCTTCACCATCCAGGCCTTGCCATCGAGCAGGTCCTCGAGTTCCGGATGGCCCATGTCGCGGTAGATCGCGGTGCGCCAGGCGCGGCCGTAGCCTTCGGAGGCGCGGTAGTCCAGATCGATGACGATGTAGCCGTGTTGCAGCAACAGGTTCGCGAACATCTGCTCGCGGAAGTAGTACGACCAGTTCGCGGTGACGTCCTGCAGGTAGCCGGCGCCGTGCACGAAGATGACGGCCGGATGCGGCGCGGATTTGTCGTAGTCCTCTGGAGCGTAGAACTTGGCCCAGATCGACCCCTTGAAGTGCGTGGATGGAACCTGCACGAATTGCGGCGCCACCCAATTGAGCGCCTTGTAGGCCGCGGTGCGCGTGTCGGTGAGTTCGCGTGGCGCGCCGCTGCCGTCCGCGTTCACGACGGCCAGTTGCGGCGGGATATACGACGAGGAATGTGCGATCAGCAATTTGCTGCCGTCGTGCGCAAGCCAGAAGCTGTCCATGCCCTGGTAGTGGGTGACGCGCTGCAAGTCGCCGCCGCCGACCGCGACGCGATACACGTCATAGGCCCAGGGCTTATCCGCATTCGCGCGCACGTAGAACCAGCGTCCGTCATTTGACAGCACCGGCCGTGAGGTTTCGAAGTCGCCGTGCGTGAGTTGCCTGGCCTTGCCGTCCAGCGCCTTGGTATACAAATGCGCATAACCGGATTCCTCGGAGACGTACCACAGCGTGCGGTTGTCGTTTTCCCAACCGAATTCGTTGAAGTTCCAGTTGATCCAGGCGTCGTCGTGCAGGCGCTGCTGCAATTGCGGCCTGGGTTGCGCCGGAGCGATCGTCACCAGCCAGCGATCCTTGTTGTCGATCGCACGCAGTTGCACGGCCGCGTGCGCGCCGTCGCGCGTGAAGGCGATGCCGGACACCTGCAGCGCGCGCGCCTTCGGCTCGTCGGCTTTGCCGGATTTTCCATTCTTGTCCTTCTCTGCATCGGCCTTGAGCAGGCCGGCCTTGACGTTTTCCGCGCGGATCGCCGCGAGCGGATCATCGTGAATGCCGGGAAGGGCATCGACGTCGATCTGCGTCTGCGTGTGCTTGGCCAGATCGAACAACCACAGCGTCTGCGGCGCCGGCGGATTGTGGCCGACGTCGTGGCGCAGCGATTCGAATTCCGGAAAACCGGTGTCGGTGACGTAGCGGATCAGCTTGGGTTGTTCGCCGCGGTCGTAACCCTTGGGCACGGTGACAGCGAGCAGCCAGCGCGTATCCGGCGACAGCGCCGTGTCTTCGATCCGCACTTCGTCGCCGAGGTAGAACGGCAGCGGTGCGCGACTGGCGTCGCCGCGCTGCATCGCCTGCGCGTGTTCGCGCGATTGCGTCTTGTCCTTGTCCAGCTTCTGCAAGGTCGTGAACAGTCGCAGTTGCTCGTCGCGTAGCACGCCGTGCTTGGGCGCGGCATCCGGATCCTTTTCGGTTTTCAGCATCGCCGCCGGCGAGGTCACGCCGCTGCCGACATCGTGCACGAACCAGTCGTTGCCGCTGCGGAAGCTGAGCAAGCGCGCATCGGCGGAGAATTGCAGCTCACCGTGGCGCTGGCCGTCGCGCGTGACCTGCGTCGTCGCGCCACTGCGCAAATCGCGCAGGAACACATCGCCATTGCGCACGAACGCAGCGTGCGTGTTGTCGGCGGCGTACACCGCATTGCCGCCATCGGCGGACGCCATTGCCGCGGCGTCGATCGTCGCGTCCTTGCCGTCGGCGAGATCGATGCGATGCAGGTCGAACACCGGCGAGCCGTTGCGCTTGAGCTTGTAGTACACCGCCTTGCCATCGATGCTGAAGAACGGCGCACCGCCGCCTTCCTCGAACTCTTCGGGCACCTGGATCTGCCCCGCGATCCAGTCCGGATCGGCCATGATCTGTTCGAGCGTCAACGGTGCCGGCGTCAGCGGCGCGGAAGCGGCGGGCGTCTGCGCAGCAGCGGCGAACGTGAGCAGGGCAAGCGGGGCGGCAAGGGCAAGGCGGATCATGGCAGGGCTCCGGCGCAAAACGCACAGCATAGCGCGCAAGCCCGGCACCGCAAGCGGCCGGAAGTCATGCGGGGGCCGACGTCATGCCGGCAGGGTCGAGCGTCGGCGACAGCCGACTGAAGGGCATCAAGAACACATGGACGTGGATGCGAAGCCGGCTGCTTGCCATCCATGGCATCTGGATTCCGGCACTCCATGCCGGAATGACGAGAATGCTCGATACCAGCAGCGATTTGAGGCACCATTCGGCATCGTTGGAATGGAGTTGCCATGCCCTTGCCTTGCATCGAAAAGACCACCGCGCCGAATCCGCGCCACGCCGTGATCTGGCTGCATGGACTGGGCGCGGACGGCAACGATTTCGTGCCGATCGTGCCGGAACTCGTCGATCCGGCGTGGCCCGCGCTGCGCTTCGTGTTTCCGCACGCGCCGGTGCGGCCGATCACGATCAATGGCGGCATGGCGATGCGCGCGTGGTACGACATCTCCGGCATGGAAATCGCGCAGCGCCAGGACGAGGCCGGCATCCGCGCCTCGATCGGCCTGCTCGAGGAGTTGATCGTACGCGAAGGCGAACGCGGCATCGCGACAGAAAACATCTACCTTGCAGGTTTCTCGCAAGGCGGCGCGATTGTTTTGTCCGGCGGCATCCGCCATGCGCAACGCCTCGGCGGCATCATCGCCTTGTCCACGTACCTGCCGATGGCGGAAAAAACCGACGCGGAAGCAAGCGCGGCCAATCGTTCGGTACCGATCTTCATGGCCCATGGCATGCTCGATCCGACGATTTCGCATGCGCTCGGCGAAATGAGCCGCGATTATCTCGTGCAGCGCGGCTACGCAGTGGACTGGCATGCTTATCCGATGGCGCATCAGGTGTGCATGGAGGAAATTGCCGATTTGCGCCTGTGGTTAGGCGCTCGATTGACCCATTAAGACCAGCGGATATGGGCGAAACATTCCACCACCCGTCATACCGGCATGGATTGCCGGTATCCAGATTGCATGGACGCCATCCTTGGCAACTGGATTCCGGCAGTCCCTGCCGGAATGACATCACTCATTCACGAAAGCCATAGTCGCGATGACCGCATCCACCGACGAACGACCCCACTGGCTGCCGGATTTTTGCAGCCTGCCGGTGCTGTTCGCGGTGATGGTCGTCGCCGAGTTGCTGGTGCTCGTCGCCGAAATCGCGCCGAGCGACGAAACGCGTCCGCTGTTGCCGCGCCTGGCCACGGTGAGCGTGTTCGCGCAGTGGCTCGCGCTGGTGTGCGCGGTCTGCCTGTGCAAGCTGCGCCCGCAACTGGAAAAGCTCTCGCCGTGGCTCGGGGTCCTCGCCGCCTACGCATTGATGTTGGCGGTGACCGTGATCGGCAGCGCGCTGGTGTTCGAGATCGACCACCAGCTCGGCCTGGACCTGACCCTGCCCACGCAATTCCAGGGTCGCTTCATCTGGCGCAGCGCGGCGCTGTGCGCCCTGCTCGGCGCGGCGCTGCTGCGCTATTTCTATGTGATCGAGCAGTGGCGCGCGCGCGTGCGCGCCGAGGCCAAGGCGCGCTTCGAGGCATTGCAGGCGCGCATCCGCCCGCATTTCCTGTTCAACAGCATGAACACGATTGCCAGCCTCATCCGCAGTCGTCCGGCCGACGCCGAACGCGCGGTGGAGGACTTGTCCGACCTGTTCCGCGCCGCTCTCGGCAGCGATGCCGGCTTGAGTACGCTCGGCGTCGAACTCGACCTGATGCGCCAGTACCTGGACATTGAAAAATTGCGCCTGGGCGAGCGCCTGCGCGTGGACATGGCGGTAGCCGAACTGCCGCCGGACTTGCCGATTCCCGCGTTGCTGCTGCAGCCGCTCGCCGAGAACGCGGTCTACCACGGCATCGCGCAACTTCCCGAAGGCGGCACGGTGACGGTGCGCGGTAGCCGTGAACGCGATCTCGTCGTGCTGGAAATCCGCAACCCGCAACCGCCACCAGCGGCACGCGCGGCGGCGCGCAACGGCATGGCGCTGGAAAACACGCGTGCACGCATCGCGTATCATTTCGGTACGCGCGCCACGCTCGACGTCGAAAATGGTGTGCAGGAATTCGCCTGCGTGCTGAGACTGCCCGATGAAGATTCTCCTGGTTGACGACGAACCGCTCGCGCGCGAACGCCTCGCCGCGTTGCTGCGCGAGTGCGCCAACGTGGAAATCGCCGGCGAGGCCGGCGATGGCCGCGCCGCGCTGGAAGCCGCCGCACGCCTGCATCCGGACGTTGTCCTGCTCGACATCCGCATGCCGGCGATGGATGGCCTGGAAACCGCGCGCCATCTTGCCGGCTTCGATTCGCCGCCGGCGATCGTGTTCTGCACCGCCTATGACGAACACGCGTTGGCCGCGTTCGACGCCGGTGCAGTGGACTACCTGGTCAAGCCGGTGCGCGCCGAGCGCCTGCGCGGCGCGCTCGAGCGCGCGCGCCGCTTCAGCGCCGCCGATGTCGCGCGGCTCGAGACCGCCAGCGGCAAGCCGGCGCGACGCAGCCACCTGTGCGCGCGCGTGCGCGGCAACCTGGTGCTGGTGCCGGTCGCCGACATCCAGTACCTGCTGGCCGAAGACAAGTACGTGGTCGTGCACCATGCCAAGGGCGAGGTGTTGATCGAGGAGGCGCTCAAATCGCTGGAAGACGAGTTCGCCGAGCACTTCGTGCGCATCCATCGCAATTGCCTGATCGCGCGTGATCGCCTGGGCGGACTCGTGCGCGGACCCGACGGCAGCATCCATGCGCAGCTCGACGGTGTGGCGGTCACGCTCGAAGTCAGCCGGCGCAACCTGCCGGCGTTGCGCAAGCTGGTGCGCAGCCTGTGAAAAAGACCCTGCGCATCGCCACCCGCAAGAGCGCACTCGCGCTGTGGCAGGCCGAACACGTCGCCGCGCGGTTGCGCGCGGCGCATGCGGACCTTGCCGTCGAACTCGTGCCGATGACCACGCGCGGCGACCGCATCCTCGACCGCCCGCTCGCCGACATCGGCGGCAAGGGCCTGTTCCTCAAGGAACTGGAAGTCGCCCTGCACGAACATCGCGCCGACATCGCCGTGCACTCGTTCAAGGACGTGCCGATGCAGCTCGATCCGGGCTTTGCGATCGGCGCCGTGCTCGAACGCGCCGATGCAGCGGACGCCTTCGTCGCCAATGCCTTCGTGCATCTGGACGAATTGCCGCAGGGCGCGCGCGTGGGCACCTCGTCGTTGCGCCGGCAGGCGCAGTTGCGGGCGCGACGCCCGGATTTGCGCTTGGCCGACCTGCGCGGCAACGTCAACACGCGCCTGGCGAAACTCGACGCCGGCGACTACGACGCCATCGTGCTGGCCTGCGCGGGACTCGAGCGCCTCGGCGTCGCGGCGCGCATCCGCAGCCGGCTGGAACCGCCGCACTGGCTGCCGGCCGCCGCGCAGGGCGCGATCGCCATCGAACGCCGCGAACACGATGCGCCAACGCAGGACCTGATCGCCCCGCTGCACGATGCGGACACCGCGCGCTGCGTCGGTGCCGAACGCGCGATGACGCGGTATCTGCAGGGCAGTTGCCAGGTGCCGATCGCCGCCTTCTGCATCGAAACGGAAATCGGCTTGCACCTGTCGGGATTGGTTGGCGATGCCGCCAGCGGTCGGCTAGTTCGTGCCGAAGATGACGGTCAATCCGAAGCGCCTGATGCGCTGGGCGAGCGCGTGGCGCGGCAGTTGCTGGCGCAGGGTGCGAGGGAGTTGTTGGCGAAAACGGTTTAGAAACCTTAGTCGTCGTCCCGGCAGGGATTGCCGGGACCCAGATCGCAGGACGCACAAGCACGTTCATGCCGACGGCCATCCATGGCAACTGGATTCCCCTCGGTCGACTGTCGTCGACACTCGACCCTGCCGGAATGACGCGATTAATTAGAAGTTGTACACCAGGTTCGTCGTCAACAGCGTATCGGTCTTCTTGAATCCGGGTTCGACATCCGAATTGTGGCGGATCTGGTAACCGACCTTGAGCGCGAGCTTGCTGTTCATCTTCACCGCCAGCCCGGCGTCGTTCTGGAAGAACTTGTCCTTGCTGCCGGCTTCGGTCACGAACGTGTCGACAAACGCGACGGTATCGCTGAAGTTGTGCTTGTAGGCGATCTTGCCGCGTGCGACCACGTTGTTTTCGGAATCCGGATCGATGCGGATGCTCGGCGGCGGCGGCGAGGTGTTCGGCACGTCGAATGCGGCCGGTTGCGCAACCTTGTAGCCGGGGCCGATTTCGACCGCGAGCTCATCGCTGGCGTTCTTCAGGATCTGGTAGCCGTAGCCGATCGAAACCGTGTACTGGTAGTCGTACGGCGAAAACTCGTCGTGCTCGTAGCGTGCCGCGCCGACGATATAGCTGCGCTCGTCAAGCTTGAAACCGACCGAAGCGCCCGCCTCGTAGCGGTTCGCGGTGAGGTCGTAGCCGGTGGGGGTGTTCGCCTTGTTGCGCAACGCCAGCAGGTAGAAATCGTCCTTCCACTGGTCGTCGTTGAACTTGATGTCGAGCTTGGCGTTGAGGTTCTGCGCCTTGGTGTTGCCACTGGCGACCGACAGGCCGGCTTCGCCCGAGCCCGACCAGCCCATCGGCGGCGGTGGCGGATCGGCGGCGAAGGCAGCGAGCGGCAGGGCGAGCAAGACGGCGGATGCGAGCAAAATCGTTTTCATGGGGTAGTCCTTGTTCTTGGGGGAAACACGCCGCGGGCGATGCGGCGGGCGCGCATTGTAAGCGCGCGTGCCGTGCAAAACGGAAAATTTGTGCAAATCCCGCGTGCGCCGTTCAGGCGTCATGCATGCGCGCGCCGCCGTAGTACAGCATCACCACGTGCTTGGCTTGCGCGAAAAAAAGCCAGCGTTCGACGAACAGGCCCGCGGTGACGAGGATCGCTGCCGCAAACGCGCAGCACGCTGCCGGCCAATGCAACGGCGCCTGGAAAGTGATTGCAAGCAACGCCAGCACGATCGTGCACGGGCCGAGCAGCAGCAAGGCAATGTTGCGCAAGCGCTTGCCGTGCTTGCGTGCGAGTTGAAAGCCCATTTCGTGCGTGAGGTAGTTTTCTTCCGTATGCGGCGCCTCGACGCTGCGCACTCTGCCGAAGCGGCCGAGTCCGGTGGCCGTTTCGATGGTGGATGCTGGCGTTGCGGCATCGATGTGACGCCAGTAGAAATGCTTGAGCACGCAGCTTGCGATGGCGAGTGCAACGATCAATGCCGGTTGCGCCCGCGCACCGCCGGTCCATTCTCCGATCAGCCACGACCAGGCCGCGCCGCCGAGCAATGCCATCAGCAGATAACCCGGCAGCACGAAGCGGTTGTGCCAGGCCGGTATTGCCTTCAACGACGTATAGATTCCGGCCGTGCAGATGACCGTGATCGCCGCGAACGCGGCGAGCAATGCGCCAAGCGCGCGCAAGGTGGTCGCATCCGCGCCGCGCCACAGGCACCCGGCGATCAGGACCATCGGCATGAAACTCGCCACCGACGCCACGCCTTCACGCGACAACCATGACGATCGCCATTGCGAAAACGCACGCCAGGCGCGCTGCGGCTGGCCCAGGTGCAAGGTCGAAGCGAGCAAGCCGGCGACGACGAAGATTGCACCGACGCCGAGCTGAACCAAGCCTTCGATGCGTCCCGACACTGCGGGATTGAATGCCAGCGCCAGGCCAAACAGGAACAGCAAGCCGTATCCGCAGCCGGACATGACCGTGAAAAAAATGACAGAGAAAGCGGGGCGCATCAGCTTTGCTCGTCATTCCGGCAGGGACTGCCGGAATCCAGAACACAAGGAAGTGATTGCCGAAAGCTTGCCATCCATGGCGCCTGGATTCCCCTCGGCCGACTGTCGTCGATACCCAACCCTGCCGGAATGACAAAGCTGTTGCAAGTGGCGCGACCGTGTTGCGGCGATGATGTTGTCCGAATTTTCATCGCGACAACACCTTGTCGATCCAGCGCAACAACGGCGATGTGGAAAAATCCACTTTTTCTTCCTGCGCCGGCGTAGGTTCGGCGGCGCAGCCATCGCGGCGCGGCCGCGGCGGCAGATACTTGTTCACCGGCTTGTAGCCCATCTCGGGCATGAGGTCGTAGCCGCCGCGTTCGGCGACAAGTTTCGATACGGCCGAATCCGCATCGCCGAGATCGCCGAAGTGCCGCGCGCGCGTGGGGCAGGCCATGACACAGGCCGGCTGGCGATCGATTTCCTCGAATGATTCGTTGTAGATGCGATCCACGCACAGCGTGCACTTTTGCATCGTGCCGCGTTGCTCGCTGTACTCGCGTGCGCCGTAGGGACAAGCCCACGAACACAGCTTGCAGCCGATGCACTTGTCCTCGTCCACGAGCACGATGCCATCCTCGGCGCGCTTGTAGCTCGCGCCGGTCGGGCACACCGTCACGCAATCCGGCGTCTCGCAATGCAGGCACGAGCGCGGAAAGTGCACGGTCATCGCCGGTGCACCCTTCTCCTTCGGCTCGATCTCATACGTGTGCACGCGGTTGAACCACACGCCCAACGGCTCCGCGCCGTAGGGATTGGCGTCCGGCAGCGGGCCGAACTGCCCGCCGTCGTTCCATTCCTTGCATGCCACCGCGCAGGCGTGGCAGCCCACGCAGATGTCCAGGTCGATGACCAGGCCCAGCTTCTTCGACGTCGGTGGCGGCAGCATCGTCATCAGAATGGCCAGAAGCGCGGAATCAGCCACATCGACAAGGCGCAGAACATCGCGATCAATGGAATGCCGATCTTCATGAAATCGACGAAGCGATAGCTGCCCGCGGCATACACCATGGTATTGGTCGGATAGCCGACCGGCGTGGCGAACGAAGTCGCTGCGGCAAAGGCCACGCAGATCACGAATGGCGTCGGGCTCGCGTGCATGGCGTGGGCGATGGATATCGCGATCGGCACCATCAGCACCACGGACGGATTGTGCCCCATCATCTCGGTGAGCAGGGCGGTGAGCAGGTAAACCATCAACAGCACCGCGAGCGGCCCGTGTTCGCCGACGAAGCCCATGCCGGCCGCGACCACCTCGCGGGCGAGTCCGGTTTTTTCCAGCGCGATGCCGAGTGGCAGGATCGCACCGAGCAGGACGATGACCTTCCAGTCCATCGCCTCGTAAACGTCGTCGAACGAGAAACAACCGGTCACTGCCATCGCCACGCAGCCGACCAGCGCGCTGACGACGATCGGCAGCAGGCCGAGTCCGGCGACGATGACGACGGCGGCGAGTATGCCGATCGCGATCGGCGCCTTGCGTCGCGTGGCGCGCGCATCGCCGCGTTCGCTGAGCACGACCAGCCCGGACTCGCGGCGCAGCGGTTTCAACGTGCGCTCGTCGACGAGCAGCAACAGGATGTCGCCGACTTCCAGGCGCGTGTGCTTGAGCTGCTCGCGCAGGATGCGGCTGCGCCGCTGCACGGCCAGCACCACGGCGGCGTCGCCCCAGCGCGTGCCCATGTCCTCGACGGTGTCGCCGGCGCTGCGCGCACCCGGCGCGACCAGGGCCTCGATCAGCACGCGCCGGCCGGCCGGAAGATCCACCACCGGTGCGATTTCCAGCTTGAGCTTCTGCTTGAATTCCTCGAGGCGTTCCCAGTCGCCGCGCGCGAGCAGCACGTCGCCTTCGCGCAGTTCCTGTTCGCGCGGCGCCCACAGGTGTTCGTCGCCGCGCAACAACTCGAGCACGTACACGCCGAAGCGCTCGCCGAGCTTCGCGGCGGCGACCGACTCGCCGATCAGCGGCGAATCGGCGAGCACGCGCAGCTCGGTGACGAACTTGCCGAGTTCGAAGTTCTCGGCGTTCTCGGTGTCGATGTGGCGCGGCAGCAGCCAGCGCCCGAGCAGCATCAGGTAGATGATGCCGGCAACCGCGAGGATCGCCCCGAGCGTGGTGAAGTCGAACACGCCGAATTCCGGCAGGCCGTGCTGCACGGCGAGGCTGTTGGTGAGCAGGTTCGACGAGGTGCCGAGCAGGGTGCACACGCCGCCCATCTGCGCCGCGTAGGACATCGGGATCAGCACGCGCGCCGGCGAGGTCTTGGCGCGCGCACACACGCTCAGCGTGACCGGCAGGAACGTCGCCACCAGCGCCGTGTTCTTCACGAACGCGCCGAGGAAACACACGATGACGAGGATCGACAGCGTCAGCAGCCACGGCCGACGGATGCGCGACAAGGCGCGGATCAGGGGATCCAGCGCGCCGGTGCCGACGATGCCGGCATTGAGCGCGAACATCGCCGCAACCACCACGGTCGCCTCGTTGCTGAATCCCGACAAGCCTTCGCTCGGCGTGAGGATGCCGGACACGATCAGGGCCGTGAGCACGAGCAGGCCGACCACGTCGTAGCGCAGCTTTTCGCTGACGAACAGCGCCATCGCGCCGATCACGATGGCGGCGACGGCCCAGGCTTGCAGGCTCATGCGGCGATCTCCGCGGCATCGGCGCGCACGATCCGCACCTTCAGGTCGAACCACGCCGCCTGCCCGGTGACCGGATCGGCATTGGCGTAGCGATGCCCGTCCGCGCGTGGCGGCAGCAGATCGTCGATGACGTGGTTGAGCAGGAAGCCCTTGGTGAACTCCGGCGCCGTCTTGGCGAGCTTCCACGCGCCGCGCTGCTTGCCGATCGCGTTCCATGTCCACACCACGCCCGGCGCGGTGCCTTCGTGGAATTTCGCCTGCACGCGGATGCGGCCGTGCGCGGATTCGACGTCGACCCAGTCGCTATCGGCCACGCCGTGCGCATGCGCGGTAGCCGGATGCAGGTAGAGAAAATTGCGCGCCGCGATCTGCCGCAACCAGGCATTCTGCGAGCCCCAAGCGTGGTACATGAACATCGGGCGCTGGGTGATGGCGGCGAGCGGAAAACGCTCTTCCCCCTCTCCGGCGCTTCGCGCCGACTCTCCCGCGAGGGGAGAGTGGGAAAGCGATTGCGCGGGATGGACCGCGTCGTACCAAAACGGAACCGGATCGAAGAATCGTTCCACGCGCGCACGCTCGCGATCCGGCGGCTGCACGGCGCCGTGGCCTTGTGCGGCAAGGCGGAATCGCTGCAAACGCTCGCAATAAAGTTCCAGCACGATGGGCTGCGTCGAACCGACGAAGCCGAGCGACTTGGCCCACGCCAGGTAATCGCGGTTGGCCATCTTGTAATAGCGCCCGGCCGCGGGAACCTTCGCTTCCCAATGGCAATCGTGCGCCTTGTACGCATCGAGCTGATGCGGATTCGGCTCGCCCACGGCCTGCTTGTCGCCATCGCGTCCGCGCCAACCGGCAAGCAGCCCGACGCCCGGCGCGCGTTCGTGTTCGACCATGTACTGCGCGAAGCCGCCGGGATATTTCGCCGTGCCGGAACCGTCCACCATGCCCGGCAATCGCAGCCGCGCGCCGAGATCGAGCAGCACGTCCTGGAACGCTCGCACGTCCCGATCCGGGATGCACACCGGCTGGCGGATCGCGTCCGCGGCGGCATCGGCATCGGAAATCGGACGATCCAGCAGCGAGATGCAGTCGTGGCGTTCCAGGTACGTGGTGTCCGGCAGCACCAGATCCGCGTAATTCACCGTCTCCGACCAGTAGGCGTCGGCGTAAATGAAATGCGGAATCCTGTATGCGCCGTTCGCATCCTTGTCGCAAAGCATGCGTTGCGTGTCGCGCGTGTTCATCGCCGAGTTCCAGCCCATGTTGGCCATGAACAGGAACAGCGTGTCGATCCTGTGCGGATCGCCCGCCCAGGCATTGCGGATCACGCTTTGCAGCATGCCGTGCGCGGCAAGCGGGAATTCCCACGAGAATGCCTTGTCGATGCGGCGCGGCGCACCGTTGGCATCGACGACGAGGTCTTCCGGCGCGTGCACATAGCCGAGCGGGCCGGCTTCGAGCGCACCGTTTTCGCGGCGTACCTTGCCCGGCCGATTCGCCGGCGGCGCAGGCTTCGGATACGGCGGCTGGTAGCGGAAACTTCCCGGGGTGTCGATCGCACCGAGCAACATCTGCAAGACGTGGATCATGCGGCAGGTGTGGAAGCCGTTCGCATGCGCGGCGATGCCGCGCATCGCGTGCATCGACACCGGCCGGCCGACCATCTCGTCGTGCTCGCGCCCCCACGCATCGGTCCATCGCTGCGGCAGGCGGATCGCCTGCTCGAAGGCCGCATCGGCGAGTTCCGCGGCAATGCGGCGGATCGTCGCCGCATCCACGCCGCATTGCGGCGCCACGGTTTCCGGCGCGTAGTCGTCGCTCAAGAAGCGTTCGGCAAGCAGTTGGAACGAGGGCACCGCCTTGCGGCCATTGGTGAGAGTGAATTCGCCGGCGATGACGGGCGCGATGTCGAGCGCGTCCGCTCGCACAATGACAAACTCC
The DNA here is from genome assembly GCA_018240565.1 of Pseudomonadota bacterium. Lineage (GTDB taxonomy): Bacteria > Pseudomonadota > Gammaproteobacteria > Xanthomonadales > Rhodanobacteraceae > Rudaea. Next base: position 17,378 of record JAFEFO010000042.1, read on the forward strand.
CTCTCCCCCGACATCGTCGGGGGAGAGGGCTGGGGTGAGGGGGAGAGGGATTCGGTCCGTGTGGCGCACAGCGGACTACCGTCCCCATCCCGCGCAATCAGCCCATCGTCCGCGCCGCCCGGATTGCGCACGACGAGATGATGCGCATTCGTGTACTTGACCAGATAGTCGAAATCGACGCGATCATGGATCAGCAATTCGCGGATCAGCGCGCCGACGAACAGGCCATCGGTGCCAGGACGAATGCCGATCCATTCGTCGGCGATCGCGGCATAGCCGGTACGCACCGGATTGATCGCCACGATCTTGGCGCCACGCTGTTTCAACTTGCCCAAACCCAGCTTGATCGGGTTGGAATCGTGATCCTCGGCCACGCCGAACATCAGCAGGTATTTCGTCAAGTCCCAGTCCGGTTCGCCGAACTCCCAGAACGAGCCGCCGAACGTGTACATGCCGGCGGCGGCCATGTTCACCGAGCAGAAGCCGCCGTGCGCGGCGTAGTTGATGGTGCCGAATTGTTGCGCCCACCAGCCGGTCAGCGCCTGCGACTGGTCGCGGCCGGTGAAGAACGCGAGTTCGTCCGGATTGCGCGTGCGGATGTCGCCGAGCCACTGCGTCGCCAATTCCAGCGCTTCGTTCCATTCGATCTCGCGGAACTTGCCCTCGCCACGCTCGCCGACCCGCAGCAGCGGCTTGGCGAGGCGCGCCGGCGAATAGTGCTGCATGATCCCGGCCGAACCCTTCGCACACAGCACGCCCTTGTTGACCGGGTGCCTGGGGTTGCCCTGGATGTAGCGCACGTGGCCATTTTTCAAATGTACCTTGATGCCGCAGCGGCAGGCGCACATGTAGCACGTGGTCGTCTTGACCTCGTCGCCGACGGGTTCGCTCAGTTTCAGATTCTTGCGCGGCATGGCGCGCATGATAACGGATGCGCCTCGGCGCGCCGCGCATGGCTTACCATAAGCATATGGACAGATATGAACGCATCCTCACCCTGCACCGGCTGCTCAAGTCCTCGCGCTATCCCGTGCCGCTGGCGCGGCTGATGGATGAATTGGGCTGCTCGCGCGCCACGGCCTACCGCGACATCGCCTTCCTGCGCGATGCACTCGGTGCGCCGATCGACAGCGAGGGCGACGAGGCGGCTTTTCATTACGCCAGCGACGAGGCCGAGCGCTTCGAGCTGCCGGGTTTGTGGCTGACCAGCGAAGAATTGCAGGCCCTGCTTGCATTGAATGAATTGGTCGGACGCACCGGCCCGGGCATCCTTGCGTCCGCGCTGGCGCCCTTGCGCTCGCGCATCGACCGCTTGTTGTCGAACCAGACCGACGGGCAAAGTTTTCCCATCGAACGCATCCGCGTGATCGGCTCGGGCACGCGGCGTGTCGATGAAGCCACGTTTCGGCATGTCGCCGGCGCGGTGCTCGGCCGGCGGCGCCTGAAGTTCGACTACCGCGCGCGTTCGACCAACGCGGCGACGACGCGCACGGTGTCGCCGCAACGCCTCACGCATTACCGCGACAACTGGTATCTGGATGCCTGGGACCATGACCGCGATGCACTGCGCAGTTTCGCACTCGACCGCATCGGTCGCGCCGCGGTGCTGGACGATGCCGCGCAGGATCGTGGCGAGGCCGAATTGAATGCGCATCTGGCATCGAGTTACGGTATTTTTTCCGGCGCGCCCAAAGCCACCGCGACAATCCGTTTTTCCGCGCATGCCGCGCGTTGGGTCGCCGACGAGCACTGGCATTCGCAGCAGCAGGGCACACGTCTGCCGGATGGCCGTTACGAACTCAAGGTACCGTATTCGAATTCGCGCGAACTGCTCATGGACGTGCTGCGCTACGGCGCCGATGCCGAGATCGTCGCGCCGGTCAGCTTGCGCGAGGAAATGAAGATCATGCTGCAATTGGCGCTCGGCACCTACAAATGAACGCCCATCGCCAACCGGCGTAGAATCGCCGGCACACGAGGAAACACGCCATGCCCACCGCGACTGCCAAGCACGATGTCGAACGGCTGCTCGAGCAATTGCCGGACACCAGCACGCTCGAGGACATCCAGTACCATTTGTATGTACTGGAAAAGGTCCAGCGTGGCCGAGCGGATATCGCCGACGGTCGCAGTCTTACCGCTGAACAGGCGCGCGCACGGTTGGCCCGATGGCTGCCGAGGTAATCTGGTCGCACGAGGCGCTCGACGACGTCGAATCGATTGCCGACTACATCGGACGCGATTCGCCGAACCATGCGCGCCGGGTCGTTGAAGCCCTGTTCGAGCTGGCCGATAGTCTCGTTGCGCATCCGCGCGCCGGGCGCGTCGTGCCGGAATTGAACGACGCGCACATCCGCGAGCGTTTTCTGTACAGTTACCGCATGCTCTACGAAATCGGCGCGGATCGAATTGCCATTCTTGCCGTGATCCATGGCGCGCGCCTGCTGGAGTCATACGGGACTCGGTTCGACCCATGAATGCTGCCGCCAAGACCGTCTCCCTCGTCCTCGGCTCCGGTGGCGCGCGCGGCTATGCGCACATCGGTGCGATCGAGGAATTGCTGGCGCAGGGTTTCGACATCCGCAGTGTCGCCGGCGCCTCGATGGGCGCGCTGATCGGCGGCATCTACGCCGCAGGCAGGCTCGATGACTACCGCGATTGGGCACGTGGCCTGCAGAAATTCGACGTACTGCGCCTGCTCGACTGGACCTTTCGCGGCGGTCTGATCAAGGGCGATCGCATCATCGGACGCTTGCGCGAACTGATCGGCGATGTGCGCATCGAAACCTTGCCGATCCCCTATACCGCGGTGGCGGTGGACATCCTCGCCCAGCGCGAGGTGTGGTTCACGCGCGGGCCGCTGTTCGATGCAATCCGTGCCTCGATTGCGATTCCCACGGTGTTCCGCCCGCACCATTACGAAGGCCGCGTGCTGGTCGATGGCGGCCTGCTCAATCCGGTGCCGATCACGCCGACCCTGCGCGATTTGACCGATTGCACGATCGCGGTGGATCTGAACGCCGCACCAGACGATGCGCACGCCACGGCAGTGCCGGACGCGAGTACCGATCCGGGTCTACTGGAAACCTTCGCGCGCTCGCTCGACGCCGTGCAATCCACGCTCACGCGCTATCGCCTCGCCGCGCAGCCGCCGGATTTGCTCATTGCCATTCCGCGCAACGCCGGCGCGTTCTATGAATTCCATCGCGCGCCGGAGCTGATCGAAATCGGCCGCGAGCGCACGCGTGCGGCGCTGGCGCAATGGCGCGGTCGCGTCAATGCGGAGGGTGCACCGGAGGTTTCCTGAACGTCGCGCGCCACAATTCCGGTGCATCGGCGAGTATCCAGCCGACGAAGGTGGCGAGCCACAGGATCAATGCCGCCCAGGCGAAGAACACCGCGATCGGTTTGAGCAAATTCATGTCCAGCGCACGCGCCAGGTTCCAGGTGCAGGTTGCGTACATGCCGAACGGAAACACCGCGCCCCAGTCGAGCGGTTCGTAGCTCAGCGGATAGCGCTTCCACACATGCCGCCACGCCTCGAGCACCACGAGCAGCGGAATCCACCACGTCGCCGTGGCCCAGAACAGCAAGGTGAAGCCGACGATAAAATCATGCGCGGCGCGAATCACGGGCAGATCGGCGCCGAAGTCGAGCAGGTACACGCCGGCGAGCGTGGAGATCGCCATGGCGCCCATGCTGATCCAATAAGGCGGCGTGAGTTGCGACGGCGCCAGGCGAAAGAACACGGAACGGTAAAAAATCAGCGAGATGATCCAGATGTAGAGCATGCCGCCGGTGAGCCACAGCACCAGCGCGAGGAACAAATGAACATGCGCGTGTGCCGGTACGAGCGGCGCCAGCGATGCGCCGAGGATCGCCACGGCTTGCGTGGCGACGATGGACAACAGCCAGCCGCCGTCGAGGCCGCGCTCGATGCGCGGCTTGCGCTGCTTGATGATGAGGGTGGCAAACACCGCGTACATCACCGCCAGCCAGGCCAGGAATGCAACCCACCAGAATGCCACGACCAGTCCTGTCGGCGCGCCGACCATGCGGGATTCCAAACCCATCACGGCCGTGGCGGCGACAAAGGTGAAGTAGCCTTGCGCGCGCCGATGGTCAGCCAGGTCCGCGACGCATTCCTGCGGATAGACCAGCAGCCGCGCCAGCGAAATCAGGATCAAGGCGGGGTAGATGACCAGGTTGAGCGCGAACAGCGCGTCGGGTATTGCCGCGAGGCCGCTGTCGCGCAACGCGATCGAGACGATGCTGGTGGCCATCACGAGAGCGAAGTAGGCCGGATGCAGCCGGCGCAGGTGCAGGCCGTGGCGGATGGCGTCCAGGCGCGTATCGTGCATTGGCGCATGGTACGCCGATCGGAACCCCTGATTAACCTGCTGCGCTCGATGCTTTGCGTGCCGGCGGTGCTCGGAATCCTCATTTACAAACCGTAAACTCCGGTTCCTGTGCTCCGGCGACCAGCAAATCCTCTTCGCTCGCGACGGTTAATCAGGGGCTCCATCGGCGATAATCGCGATCCCGATTTCCGGATTTCCGCGATGAACGCCAACCAGGCCGCGCTGCGCAGCGGCGCCGCGAATACGGTGCTGACGGTACTTGGCGCCATCAGCTTCTGCCATTTCCTCAACGACCTGATCCAGTCGCTGCTGCCGGCGATCTATCCGATCCTGAAGACGCGCTATGCGCTCGACTTCGGCCAGATTGGCCTGCTCACACTCACCTACCAGACCACCGCGTCGCTGTTGCAGCCGCTGGTGGGTTGGTACACCGACAAGCGGCCGATGCCCTATTCGCTGGCCATCGGCATGGGCTTCACGCTGTCCGGCTTGTTGTTGCTCGCGATGGCGACGAGCTTTGGCGTGCTGCTGCTCGCCGCCGCACTGGTCGGCACCGGTTCATCGGTGTTCCATCCCGAATCCTCGCGCATTGCGCGCCTGGCTTCGGGCGGGCGCCATGGTTTCGCGCAGTCGTTCTTCCAGGTCGGCGGAAATCTCGGATCGTCGATCGGGCCGCTGCTCGCGGCCTTCATCGTGTTGCCCTACGGCCAGCACGCCATTGCGTGGTTCTCCATTGCGGCGCTGGTGGCCATCGTGGTGCTCACGCGCGTGGGCGGCTGGTATGCGGGCCACATGCGCGCGCGTGTGCAGTCGGCCGTGCACGAAGTTGCGCACGGGCTGACGCAACGGCAGGTGTGGATCGCGATTGCCGTGCTGCTGGCGCTGATCTTCTCGAAGTATTTCTATCTAGCCAGCTTGTACAGCTACTACACGTTCTACCTGATCGAACGCTTCCACGTCAGCGTGCGCGATTCGCAGCTGTACCTGTTCGTGTTCCTCGGCGCGGTCGCGCTCGGTACGCTCGTCGGCGGCCCGGTCGGCGATCGCATCGGGCGCAAGTACGTGATCTGGGCGTCGATCCTCGGCGTGCTGCCGTTCACCCTGATGCTGCCGCACGCGAACCTGTTCTGGACTGCCGTGCTGAGCATCGTCATCGGCCTGATCCTGTCCTCGGCATTTTCGGCGATCCTGGTCTACGCGCAGGAATTGTTGCCGGGCAAGATCGGCACGATCTCGGGCATGTTCTTCGGCTTCGCCTTCGGCATGGGTGGTCTCGGCGCGGCCCTGCTCGGCGAACTCGCCGATCATCGTGGCATCGAGTACGTCTACGGCTTGTGCGCGTGGCTGCCGGCGATTGGCTTGCTCGCTGTGTTTCTGCCGAATCTGCGCCAGCGGCAATATTGACCTTTCATTCGTCATCCCGGCATGGATTGCCGGGATCCAGAATACAGGGAAGTAGTCTGCTGGAAGCTCGCCATCCATGGCACCTGGATTCCCCTCAGCCCGCTGACGCGGACTTCGACCCTGCCGGAATGACAGGCCTATCTTTTCATCGCATTGAAGAATTCGTCGTTCGACTTGGTGTTCTTCATCTTGTCGAGCATGAATTCCATCGCCGCCAGTTCGTCCATCGGATGCAGCAGTTTGCGCAGGATCCAGATCTTCTGCAGCATGTCAGGTTCGATCAGCAGGTCCTCGCGGCGCGTGCCGGAACGATTGATGTTGATCGCCGGATAGACGCGCTTTTCGGAGATGCGGCGATCCAGGTGCACTTCCATGTTGCCGGTGCCCTTGAATTCCTCGTAGATCACCTCGTCCATCTTCGAGCCGGTTTCAACCAGCGCGGTGGCGAGGATGGTGAGCGAGCCGCCTTCCTCGACATTGCGCGCGGCGCCGAAGAAGCGCTTCGGGCGTTGCAGCGCGTTCGCATCCACGCCGCCGGTCAACACCTTGCCGGAACTCGGCACCACGGTGTTGTAGGCGCGGGCGAGGCGGGTGATGGAGTCGAGCAGGATGATCACGTCCTTCTTGTGCTCGACCAGGCGCTTGGCGCGCTCGATCACCATCTCGGCGACCTGCACGTGGCGCACGGCCGGTTCGTCGAAGGTGGACGAAATCACCTCGGCGCGCACGCTGCGCTGCATTTCGGTGACTTCTTCCGGGCGCTCGTCGATCAGCAGGATGATCAGGTGCGCCTCGGGATAATTCTGCACCAGCGCCTGGGCGATGTTCTGCAGCATCATGGTCTTGCCGGCCTTGGGCTGCGAGACGATCATGCCGCGCTGGCCACGCCCGACCGGCGCGATCAGATCGAGAATTCGGCCGGTGATGTCTTCGGTGGAGCCGTTGCCGCGCTCCAGGTGGAACATCTTGCGCGGGAACAGCGGCGTCAGGTTCTCGAACAGGACCTTGTTCTTCGACGCTTCCGGCGGCTCGCCGTTGATCGTGTCCACGCGCAGGAGCGCAAAGTAACGCTCGCCTTCCTTCGGATTGCGCACGCGCCCGGCGATGTAGTCGCCGGTGCGCAGGTTGAAGCGGCGGATTTGCGAGGGCGACACATAGATGTCGTCGGCGCCGGCGAGGTAGGACTCATCCGGTCCGCGCAGGAAGCCGAAGCCGTCCTGCAGGATTTCGAGCACGCCTTCGACGCTGACGCCGCCGCCGGCGCGGGCATGCGCCTTGAGGATCAGGAACACGATGTCCTGCTTGCGCGCACGCGCGACGCCTTCCTGGATGCCGAGGTCTTCGGCCATCTTGAGCAGCTGGTGCGCCGGTTTGCGCTTCAATTCGTTCAGATCGATCAGCGGGCCATCGCCGCCACCGTTCTTGGACTCGTCGTAGTCCTCGTCCTGCGGCGGCTGGAAACGCTGCTGGTTGCGATCGCGATTGCGGTCGCGCCCGCGATTGCGGCCGTGGCGGCCTTGCGGACGATTGCCGCCCTGGCGGTTTTCGTTGCCGCCGGCGTTCTCGCCACCGGCCTCGCCGGCCGGCGGATTCGCCGCCGCGTTGGCGTTGTCGGCAGATGGGGTTTCGCGCGGCGCCGAATCGGCACGCACGTCGTTGGAACGGCTTTCGCCGGAATCTTTGTTATCGGGTTCGGACACGGACTGGCCTCACGAGGCGCCGTAAAAGTACGGGGGTTGGAAAAGAATCGGGGGAGGGCGGGCCGGGCGGACGCCCGACAGGCCGAGTTAACTTAACACCATTTGCCCGCGCATGCCAAGCGTCGAGCGGACTATATTTTTAGCTTTTTCTGCGATTTACACAAGTCGGATGGCTTTGCCCCCTCTCCCGCTTGCGGGAGAGGGCTGGGGTGAGGGGAAAAATCTTGAGTCCCTTCCGATATTCCCCTCATCCGCCCCTTCGGGGCACCTTCTCCCGCAGGCGGGAGAAGGGAAATCTTCAAATCGTCTTGTCGATCAACTGCGTCAGCTGGGTCCGGCTCACCGCGCCGATCTGGGTCGCCTCGACCTTGCCGTTCTTGAAGATCATCAGGGTCGGAATGCCGCGCACGTTGTAGTTGCGCGGTGTCTTTTGATTGTGATCGATATTTATCTTGGCTACTTTCAGCTTGCCGGAATAGTTCTGCGCGACCTCATCGAGGATCGGCGCGATCATCTTGCACGGCCCGCACCACTCGGCCCAGAAATCCACCAGAACGGGTTCTGCGGACTTGAGTACCTGTTCGTCGAATTGATCGTCGCTGATCTGGGCAATGGCTGCGCTCATCGGGGGTTCTCCACGGGTGACGGCGGCGTTGCGGCCGCGCTTGGGCTATAATCGACCGGGTTGCGCGGCTTCTTCGCGCCTGGATCCGACCGACGGGTGCATCATTTGAACCCAAGCGGCGGTCCTGATCAAGTTGGGCCATCGACCCATCCTTTCAAGCCAAGCTCGTTGCTGGCAATAATCCGAGGCCCGGAGCGGCCCATTCTCCATGTCCGATCTGCAACCCCTGACCGACACCTTTTTCGACAGCTTCGACCTGCATCCGAACCTGCTTTCCGGTTTGCGCGCGTCCGGCTTCACCCGCTGCACGCCGATCCAGGCGCTGACCTTGCCGCTGGCGCTCGCCGGCCGCGACGTTGCGGGTCAAGCGCAGACCGGCACCGGCAAGACCGGCGCCTTCCTCGTCGCCGTCATGCAGCGCCTGCTCACGCGGCCGGCTTTCGCCGAACGCGGCGCGGCCGATCCGCGCGCGCTGATCATCGCGCCGACGCGTGAGCTGGCCATCCAGATCGATAAAGACTTTCGCAATCTCGGCCGCGATACAGGCCTGAAATCCGCGCTGATCTACGGCGGCGTCGACTACGACAAGCAGCGCGAGCAATTGCGCGGCGGCGTGGACATCATCATCGCCACGCCCGGCCGCCTGCTCGACTATTACAAGCAACACGTGTTCTCGCTCAACGCCGTGGAAATCATGGTGATCGACGAGGCCGACCGCATGTTCGACCTGGGCTTCATCAAGGACGTGCGCTTCATCCTGCGCCGCCTGCCCGATCGCACGCGCCGCCAGTGCATGCTGTTCTCGGCGACGCTGTCGCATCGCGTGCTGGAACTCGCCTACGAGCACATGAACGAGGCGCAAAAACTCACCGTCGAGGCCGACAACGTCACCGCCGACCGCGTGCGCCAGGTGATCTATTTCCCGGCCAGCGAAGAAAAGCTGCCCCTGCTTATCAACCTGCTCTCGCGCATCGATACCCACCGCAGCATGGTCTTCGTCAACATGAAGGTCGCCGCGGAAAAAGTCGCGCGGCGGCTCGAACGGCAAGGCTTCGCCGTCGGCATGCTCTCCGGCGACGTGCCGCAAAAGAAGCGCCAGACCCTGCTCGGCAAGTTCCAGCGCGGCGAAATCGAGATCCTCATCGCCACCGACGTCGCCGCGCGCGGCCTGCACATTCCCGATGTCACGCACGTGTTCAACTACGACCTGCCGCAGGACGCCGAGGACTACGTGCACCGCATCGGCCGCACGGCTCGTCTGGGAGCGGAAGGCGACGCGATCAGCTTTGCCTGCGACATGTACGCACAGGGTCTGCCCGACATCGAAACGTATATCGGCCAGAAAATCCCGGTAGCGCGCGTGGAGCCGGAGCTGCTGGTGATACCACCGCCGCGGCAGCGTCCCGCCGGTGCGACCGGCGATGGCGAATCCAATATCGACACCTCGGCGCGCAAGCCGCATCCGGAGCGCCCGCGTCACGGCGACGCCGGCCGCCGACCGCGCCGCGATGGTCCGCGCGAACGCACGCATGCGCACAAACCCGCGCCGGTGCAAGTGCCTGTTGCCGCGGCGCCAGCGCTGAACGCCGATGGTTCACCGCGCAAGCGCCGCCGTCGCGGCGGTCGCGGACGTCATCACCACGAGGGCGCCGAATCGGCCATGCACAACGGCGATGCGACGGCGCAGGCAAAACGGCCGCGCGGCCACCAGCCGATTCCGACCACGCCGACACCGCCGCCGCCACCGCCGGCCGAGCGCAAGAAGCCGGGCCTGTTCCGTCGCCTGGGCAATCTGTTCCGGCGTTCATGAGGTCATCCGCGACGCTGTGCTAGGCTCGTCCCGGGGATTTTTGGCGGGGACAGCGGGCGCATGCACAGCATCACCGAACTGCTGGCGCGAGCAGGCGGCGGCGACAATTTGGCCGCGAACGAACTGTTCGGACGGCTGTATCCGGAAATCAAGCGCATCGCACGCGCGCGTCTGGCCGAAGCCGGCGGCGTCACCGGCCTCGACGCCACCACGCTCGTGCACGAAGGATTCCTGCGCATCGCCGACAGCGAAGGCCTGCGCGGCACGTCGCGCGGCCAGTTCTTCGCCTATGTCGGGCGCGTGTTGCGCACCACGGTGATTGACCACCTGCGCGCCCGCCATGCGCACAAGCGAGGCGGCGAAGCCGTGTTCGTGACCTTGTCGCACGCGGAAGCGGACGATGCCGCCGTGGTGCGCGGCGATGTCGACCTGGCCGAACTCGACGACGCGCTGGCGCGCATGCGCGAGCTCGATGTCGGCCTGTACGAACTGATCGAAATGAATGCCTTCGCCGGCATGGGCCTGGATGAAATCGCGCAGTTGCGGCAGGTGTCCACGCGCACGATCAATCGCGACCTGCTCAAGGCGCGCGCGCTGCTCGCCGAATTGATGCGGGGCAACGCCGCGGCATTGTCGTGATGGGCGTCCAAATCGCGTCTGCCTTGCCGAGCCCCGCCACCATGACCCGCCTCGACGCCCCACGCTGGAAAGTGCTTTCCGACCTGCTCGACCAGGCGCTGGAGCTGGACGCGGCCGCGCGCGCGGCATGGCTGGATCGCCTGGCCGTCGATGATGCCGCGGATTTGCGCCGCCTGCTTGCCAACGCCGCGCCGCACACCGACGCGAAGGATCGCGCCGAACCCTTCGCCGGGCTGTTGCGCGATGCGCTGGCCGACGACCACGATGCCGATGCCTGCGGTTTGCAAGTCGGCGCATGGACGACGCGCCGCGTGCTCGGCGCCGGCGGCATGGGCACGGTGTATCTGGCCGAACGCGAAGTCGATGGCACCGTGCAACGCGGCGCGCTCAAGCTGGTCCGCCGCGGCATGGATTCGCAGGCGATCCTGGATCGCTTTCGCCGCGAACGGCAGATCCTCACGCGCCTGGCGCATCCTTCGATCGCGCCCTTGCTCGACGGCGGCATCAGCACCGATGGCCGGCCGTACCTGGTCATGGCGCATATCGATGGCGTGCCGCTCGACGACTGGAGCGCGCGCGCGGATGTCGGCCTGCACTTGCGTTGCGCGGTCATCCTGCAATTGTGCGACGCCGTCGCGCATGCGCACCGCCTGCTCATCGTGCACCGCGACATCAAGCCCGCGAACGTGCTCGTCGACGCGAACGATCGCGCGCACCTTCTGGATTTCGGCATCGCCAAGGTGCTGGCCGACAGCGGTCCGGTGCAACACACGGCCACCGTGGCGCGCGTGCTCACGCGCGCCTACGCCGCACCGGAACAGATCGCGGGCGCAGCCACCAGCACGGCCGTGGATATCTTCCAGCTTGGCGTGCTGCTGTTCGAACTGCTGACCGGCGCGCGCTTTCACGACAATCCCGATGCGAGCGCAGGCTCGCCTACGCACCGCCTTGCGCTCGCGCGCGAACACGCTGGCGCGCACGGACCGCCGCAGGTAAATGCACGCGCGCTGCGCGGCGACATCGGCGTCATCGTCGCGCGCGCGACCGACGCGGATCCGGCGCGGCGCTACGCCACGGTCGAGGCGTTCGGCGAGGACATCCGGCGTTGGCGCGACGGCAGGCCGATCCTCGCGCGCGCCGACAGCGCCACCTATCGAATCGGAAAGTTTGCGCAGCGTCACTGGATCGGTCTTGCCGCAAGCGCCGCCATTGCACTGGCCCTGCTTGCCGGATCCGGCATCGCGCTGTGGCAGGCGCGCATCGCGCGCGCGCAAGCGGCGCGCGCCGAAGCGGTCAATGCCTTCCTGGAAACGATCTTCCGCAGCATCGATCCGGCCAACGCCCGCGGCCGCGAGGTCAGCGCGAAGGAACTGATCGACGCCGGCGCCGCGCGCATCGACAAGGAGCTCGCCGCGCAACCCGCCGCGGCGGCGCAACTGCACGCGACGCTTGGCCAGACCTACTTCGCCCTGGGCGACTACGCCAAGGCGCAAGCGCAACTGCGCCGTGCGCTTGCCCTGTTCGAGCCCGACCAGGCCGAGCCGATCATCCGCGCCACGGTCGATCTCGTCGAGGTGCGCAAGGCCAGTGGCGATCTTGACGAGGCACAGCGCCTGATCGACGCGGCAGACGCGCGCCGCCTGCGCGCATTGCCGCACGACGGAGCGCTGGCCGATCTGCTGCTGGGCGAGCGCGCCTCGCTCGCCTCGTATCGTGGCGATGCGACGACCGCGCTCGCGCTGGCCACACGCTGGGTCGACAGCGTGCGCACGCGCACCGGCGCACGGTCGCCGGAAACGCTCGATGCGCGCAACACGCGCGCGGTGTATCTGAATGAAGCGGGCAAGTCCGGCGAAGCGGTTGCCGAAGCTCAAGGCGTCGTCGATGCACGGCGCCAGCAGCTCGGCGCGGACGATCCCGCGGTCGCGGTCGCCTTGCACAACCTAGCGAGCTTCCAGTCCGACGCCGGCCAGAACGATGCCGCGCTGGCCAGCCACGAAGAGGCGCTGCGCATCCGGCGCAAGGTGCTGCCGGCCAATCACCCGGACATCGCACGCAGCCTCGGCGCCAAGGCCAATCTGCTCTCCGCCACGGGCCGCGCGCGCGAATCCATCGAGGTGTGGCCGCAGGTCATCGCGACCCTGCAAGCGCAGGCGCAACCGGACCGCGGCGTGCTGGCAATGCACCTGAACAACTGGGGCGTCGCCTGTTATGCGATCGCCGACTATGCCTGCGCCGAGCAGCGCATCGGCCAGGCGCTGGCGATCTGGCGCGCGGATTTGCCGGCGGCGCATCCGTATGTGTTGACCGCGCAATCCAATCTCGCCGCACTGCAATTGCAACGCGGCGATCTGCCCGGAGGCGAGGCGCGCCTGCGCGAGATCATCAGCGCGCGCGAGGCCGACATCGCCGCGCAGGGCGCATCGGCCGACAAGCAATCGGGGCTGGAGAGTTCACGCGCATTGCTGGTGCAGTCGCTGCGTTACCAGCGCCGCTACGCCGAAGCCCTGGACGTGGCGCGGCGGGCGCATGCGGATGCGACCGCGTACTTCACGCCACCGAACGTGACGCATGCGACGGCGCTCGGCTTGCTCGCGCGCAGCGAAGGTGAGGCCGGGAATTTTGCGCGCGCCGCCGAGCTGGCGCGCCAAGCCATCGAGGAATGCCGCTCATTGTCCCCGGACGGCGGCACCGAAGAAGCCTGGGGCCAGATGACCTTGGCGCTCGCCTTGCTCGGCGACAAGCAGGCGCGCGAGGCACTCGCTCCCGCGCGTCGCGCCGTGGACCTGTACGCGCAATTCTCCGGCGCGCAGCACTGGCGCACGGCCGAAGCGCGCGGCGTGCTGGGCATGACCCAGGCCGCGCTCGGACTGCACGCCGACGCGCGGCGTGAGCTCGATTTCGCCATCGGCGTGCTGGACAAGGACCGGCCCTACATGCCGATCGTGGCGGACCTGCGCCGCGTCCGCGCCCGCTTGCGCTGACGAAACTTTCCGGAGTGTCGTTCCAGCGGCGCGAAATGCGTCTGTCCCTTTGCGCAACCCGCGCATCCGCCACGCAAAGGTCCCTGCACCATGTCCAGCATCAAACCATTCCTCGTATTGATCGGCTTCGCGGCGCTGTGCGCAGGAAGTCTCCACGCGCAAACGGCGCCCAAGGTCGTCGCGGCCGAACGCCTGGCCGCCCTGCTGCCGCCAGCCTGGGACAAACTGGAACGCCGGTCCGTCGAGACCGACGACAAACCGAGCCTCACGGGCGGTCCGCATGCCAGCGCGCAGGCCATCTACACGCTCGGCAGCACCGCCGCTTTCGAGGCCAGCCTGCGCATCCGCGACGACGGCGACATCGCCGCCGGTTACTACAAGATGGCCGCCAAATACCTGCGCGAGGATTACCGTGACGACACCCAGCACAGCCTGCTGCTGGCCGGCGGCCGTCGCGCCGAGGTAACGGAAATGGGCGAGGGCATCCTCATGATCGAAACCTTCGTCGCCGATCGTTTCGTGGTCAGCGCCAATTGCAGCCATGCCACGGAAAGCGCGTGCAAGGCCGCGCTGGAAAAGTTCGACTTCGCGGCGATAGCGCGCCTCAAACCCTGATCGTCACGACGCCCTGTCGCATTCATGCCGCGAATTCCGTCCGTAGGGGCAACCATCGAGAACGCAGGAGTCATCCATGCACGGTTTTGTGTCCAACCCCATCGCACGCAGGGCCATCGGTCGCGCGTTGTGTTTCGGTTTCGCCCTTGCGACGCTGGCGCCGGTCGCCGTGCATGCCGGCGACAGCAGCGTCGATACCACGTTTACCGTCGGCGGGGTCCAGCCGGGATGGAGGCGCGCCTACGTGGCTGGCGGTGGCAACGTGGACGAGCGTATCGTCGCCGCGGCGCGCGCGCCTGATGGCGGCTACGTGCTCGCTGGCCGACGCGCGGGTGGCGGCGCCGGCGCGCTGATCTTTCTCGCCAAGTTCCGAGCGGACGGCACCGACGATGCGACGTTCGGTGGCAGCGCGGCCACCGGCAACGCCGGCACTGGCCGTGTGCTCAAGGATGCCTACCTGAGTTCCGTCACCGACATGACGATCGACGCGCAGGGCCGCATCATCGTGGTCGGCGCCACGCCCGGCGCCATGGGTCAGAGCGATTTCGGCGTGGTGCGCTTCAACGCCAACGGCACGGACGACACCAGCTTCGCCGGTGACGGCGGCACCAGCGTCGCCTTCGATGAAGATGCGGACAACAACCGCGTCAACGACACGCCCTCCAGCGTGACGACGACGCCGGATGGTTCGATCTTCGTTGCCGGCGTGGTTCAGGATCGCAACAGCAGCGGTGCCATTACCGACGTCGGCCTCGTCAAGCTCAAGACCGATGGCTCGATCGATACCGCGTTCGGCGCCTACGCGACGGGACGAATGAACTATTGCGTCGCGCAATGCGCCAACGTGATTTCGGTGGCGCGCATCGTCTACGACGCGCCGCGCGACCGCCTATTGATTGGTGGCGATCACGCGGTCGACAGTACCAATACCGATTGGTTCATCGCTGCCCAGACCCTGAGCGGCTCGATCTACTCCACGCAAAAATCCTACGCCATCGATCTGGGCGGCTCCAGCGGTTATCAACTCGCCTATATGACCGATTTCGCCGTGCAGGCCGACGGCAAGGCCGTGGCGTTGGGTTGGGCCAATGATGCCAACACCCATGCCGTTCCGGTGCTCTTGCGGCGCCAGTCGGTCAGTGTTGCCGAAGACACCGGCTTCGGCAACGTGTCGGGCCGCGGCCTGATGGTGCTGCCGACGACCGATGCGATTTACTACGGGCTGGCCGTCGACAGCCGCAAGCGGCTGCTGCTTGCCGGGGAGTTTTCGGCCTACAGCAGCGGCATCGTCACGCGCCTGAACACCGACGGCAGCGTCGACACCAGCTTCAATGGCACCGGCTCGCCCAGCGCCTACATGGCCAAGACGACCGGCGGGCAGTCGGCCTACAAGACCGCATTCAAGCGCATGTTCATCGATGCCGGCCGGCCGGTGCTCGCGGGCGAAGCGCCAGACTCGCACACCGCGGCCACCGACTACGACCTGGTGGTGACGCGTTTGCAGTCGGACCTCATCTTCGCCAACGACCTGGAATAGCCGGCACGGCGGAGCCGCGGGCGCGAGTCTGCTAAAGTGCGCGCAGACTCTTCGCCCGCGACCGCATGCTCGCCTCGATTTCCTCCGCTGACCACGCCCGCGCCTCGCGTTTTGCCGCGCTGGCAGCCTGTGCGTTGGCCGCGGTGATCTGCCTGTGGCTGTTGGTCAAGCTGGCCTGGTTGCTGGTGCCGCAGAACGACAACGGCGTTGCGTCGGCGCCAGTCGCTGCCGCGTCGACGCCAGCGCCGGTGCAATCGGTGGGCAAGTGGCATTTGTTCGGCAATCCGCAGACGATCGCGGTGTTGCAGCACATGCGCAATGCGCCGGCGACGACGTTGAAACTCACCTTGCGCGGCACCTTGGCGATGGACGATCCGAAGGTCGGCATCGCCATGATCGAGGACGAACACGGCGCCGAGCGCGCCTACAAGGTCGGCGAGACGGTCGGTGGCAATGCCAAGCTCGTGCAGGTGTATGCCGACCATGTCGTGCTCGACCATGAAGGCACGGCCGAAACCCTGAGCCTGCCGCAGGCCGCGGCGCTCGCCGCGGCGGTTGCGCCGGCAAGCGCGGCTGCCTCCGCACCGCCGCGCGCGTCGAGCGTGCCGCCGAATTTCGCGCCGCCGCAACTGGGTGGCAACCTCGACTGGAATGCGGCGCAGGCCAAGCTGCGCATCGACCCGGCGCAGCTCGCCAAGCAGGTGCACGTCGAACCCGTGTTCGAGAACGGCAAGATTGCCGGCGCGCGCCTGTCCGGCGGCGGCGAAGTGGCCCGGCTGATGAACCAGGCCGGATTGAAACCCACCGACCTCATCACCGCGATCAACGGCCAGTCGCTGTCGGCGGTGTCCAATCCGCAGCAATTCATGGACAATCTGGCCGGCGCCGGCAGCGTGTCGGTGACGGTGTTGCGCGATGGAAAACCGGCGACGCTGACCGTGAGCTTGCGTTGAGTGAGGCCAATGCAAATGGGCGACGCTATTCCTCATTCGTCATTCCGGCAGGGACTGCCGGAATCCAGTTGCCACGGATGGCGTCCATGCAGTCTGGATGCCCCTTCAGCCCGCTGGCGCGAGCTTCGACCATGCCGGCATGACGTGTCGTTGATTTCTGCGGCCTCAACGCCTGAAAGATGACCTTAGAGAAATATGAAATGACGCGATTCCTCGTTGCCGCCGTCCTCGCCCTTTCCGCCGTGCTGGCCATCGCGCAGCCCAAGGCACCCGCCGCGGCGCCTGCGACCAGCCCGCCGGGTACGCACACGCTGAACATGAAGGATGCCGACATCCAGGCGTTGATCGCCACGGTGTCGGAAATCACCGGCAAGAACTTCATCGTCGGCCCGAACGTGCAGGGCAAGGTCACGGTGATCTCGGCGCGACCGATGAAACCGGACGAGATCTACGACGTGTTCCTGTCGGTGTTGCGCGTGCACGGTTACGCGGCGATCCCGTCGGGCAGCATGGTCAAGATCGTGCCCGAGGCGGTGGCGCAGCAGGACGGTTCCGGCGGCCTCAACGGCACGCGCGCGCACGAAGCGGACGAGATCGTCACCCAGATCGTGCCGGTCAAGCACGTCGCCGCGACCGACCTGGTGCCGATCCTGCGTCCGCTGATGCCGCAAGGCGCCCAGCTCATCGCGCATCCGGCGTCCAATTCGCTGGTCGTGTCCGATCGCGCCGGCAACGTCGAGCGCATGATCAGCATCATCCAGCGCATCGATACGGTGTCCGATTCGGGCGTGGACGTGATTCCGCTGCAGCATGCCAGCGCCGCGGAAGTCGCGCGCATCCTCGGTCAGCTCGCCGATACGAAAGGCGCCGAGAGTGCCGATGCGCCACACGTCTTTGCCGACGAGCGCACCAATTCGATCCTGCTTTCCGGCGGCAAGAGCGGCCGCCTGCGCCTGCGCGCGCTGGTCGCGCACCTGGATACGCCGATTGCCGACGGCGGGGAAACCCAGGTCGTGTACCTCAACTACGCGAACGCGAAAGATCTGGTGCCGATCCTCGAAGGCGTCGCCGCGACGTTGACCGGCGACACGCCGCCGAACGCGAAGGCCGCCGCAGGCGGCACGACGGGAAGCGCAGCGTCGTCCGGCGCATCCACCGCCACGATCCAGGCCCACGAAGGCGACAACGCGCTCGTCATCAGCGCGCCGCCGGCCGTGTTCCGTTCGTTGCAGGCGGTGATCCGCCAGCTCGATATCCGCCGCGCGCAGGTGCTGATCGAGGCGGTCATTGCCGAAGTCTCGGACGAAACCGCGAACGAGCTTGGCATCCAGTGGCAGGTTCCGCTCGGCGACAAAAGCCACATCCTGGGTGGCACCAACTTCACCGGCAATACGCCGGGCAACAACATCTTCAATGTGACTGCCGGATTGAATTCGTCCACCGGCCCGGCGGTCAGCCTCGGCAATGGTCTGAATTTGGGTTATCTCGACACCGTCACGCTCAACGGCAAGCAGTTGCTCAGCCTCGGCGGCCTGCTTTCCGCGCTGCGCAGCAATGGCAAGAACAACATCCTGTCCACGCCCTCGGTGATGACGCTGGATAACCAGGAAGCGATGATCAAGGTCGCGCAGGAAGTGCCGTTCGTGACCGGCTCGTACACCACCAACACCGGCACCACGACCGGATCGTCCGGCACCGCCACCACCGGCATCGGCAATCCGTTCCAGACCATCCAGCGCAAGGACGTGGGCCTGACGCTGACCGTCACGCCGCACATCAATTCCGGCGACACGGTGCGCCTGGACATCCACCAGGAAGTCTCCAACCTGCTGCCGCCGGTGCAGGGCGCGGTCGATCTCGTCACCAACAAGCGCGAGATCAAGACCACGGTGATGGTCAAGGACGATTCGCTGCTCGTGCTCGGCGGATTGATCTCCGACAACGTCAAGGACAACGTGCAGAAGGTGCCGGCGCTGGGCGACATTCCGCTGATCGGCAACCTGTTCCGCTACCGCAGCAACGACCACGTCAAGCAGGACCTGATGGTGTTCCTGCATCCGCGCATCCTGCGCGACGCCGCCAGCGAGGCGCAGGTGTCGGGCGAGAAATACAATTTCCTGCGCACCGAACAGTTGCGCATGCGTGAGAACACCGAGACGATCACGCCGCGCGGCCAGCAGCCGATGCTGCCGGAAGTGCACGACTTCCTGAAGTCGCCGGCGCTGGACGTGGCGCCGAAAGATTCCGCCGGCACGCATCCGTGACTGCGCATCCGCCGCGGCCGAGTTTCGGTTTCGCCCGCCGCAACGGCGCCACGCTGGTGGCCTGGCAAGGCGATGAAGCACAGATCGCCTGGCGCGAGGGCGTCAAACCCGAAACGCTCAGCGAATTGCGCCGTTATCTCGGCGCGCCGCTCAAGCTCGTGCGTCACGACGCCGCCGGCTACGAACGTCTGCTGCGTGAACTCTACGAACAAGGCGACGATGCGCGCTCGGTCGTCGCCGGGTTTGACGATGCGTCCGGCGATGCGCCGGACCTGAAAACCCTCGCCGACGAATTGCCCGAACCGGAAGACCTGCTCGAATCCGAGGACGACGCGCCGATCATCCGCCTGATCAATGCGCTGCTCACCGAAGCGGTGAAGGAAGGCGCGTCAGATATCCACATCGAGCCGTTCGAGAATCGCCTCGTCGTGCGTTTTCGCATCGATGGCGTGCTGCGCGAAGTGCTGGCGCCGCAGAAGGCGATCGCCAGCGCCGTGGTCTCGCGCATCAAGGTCATGGCGCGGCTGGACATCGCGGAGAAGCGCCTGCCGCAGGACGGCCGCATTGGCCTGAAGATCGCCGGACGTCCGGTCGATGTGCGCGTGTCGACGATTCCCGCCGGTCATGGTGAACGCGTCGTGCTGCGCCTGCTCGACAAGCAGGCCGGCAAGCTCGATCTGCAACAACTGGGCATGGCGCCGGATACGCTCGCCGCCTTGAGCGACGTGATCCAGCGCCCGCACGGCATCCTGCTCGTCACCGGTCCCACCGGGTCGGGCAAGACCACCACGCTGTACGGCTCGCTGCTCAAGCTCAACGACGCCAGCCGCAACATCATGACGGTGGAAGATCCGATCGAGTACTACATCGACGGCGTCGGCCAGACGCAGGTGAACACGAAAGTCGACATGACCTTCGCGCGCGGCCTGCGCGCGATCCTGCGCCAGGATCCGGACGTGGTCATGGTCGGCGAAATCCGCGACCTGGAAACCGCCGAAATCGCCGTGCAGGCCTCGCTCACCGGGCATCTGGTTTTGTCCACGCTGCACACCAACTCCGCCGTCGGCGCGGTCACGCGACTGCGCGACATGGGCGTGGAACCGTTCCTGCTGTCCTCGTCGCTGATCGGCGTACTCGCGCAGCGCCTGGTGCGCGTGCTCGATCCAGCCACACGCGAAAGCTATGCCGCGACGGCGCGCGAACTCGCCGCGTTCGGCAAACCGGCCGACACGCGTGCAAACCTGTATCGACCCACCACGCAAGCGGCAGGCCGCCACGCCGGCTACAAGGGCCGCACCGGCATCTACGAATTCGTCGGCGTCGACGAAGAACTGCGCCGCCTGATCCACGCCGGCGCGGCCGAGGCCGAACTCGAGCGCCACGCGCGCACGCGCACGCCGAGCATCCTCGAAGACGGCTGGCGCAAATGCGTCGCTGGCGCCACCAGCGCCGAAGAAGTGTTGCGGGTCACGCGCGAGGAATAGGTCGGAGTTGCAATGCATCCATTCCGGATGTATTTTGCATCCATTGGAGGATGCAATGCCCACTACCTTCACGATCAAACAGGTACCCGACGCGCTCGCCGACCGCCTGCGCCGACGCGCCGAACACAATCGCCGTTCCCTGCAGAAGGAACTGCAGTCGATCATGGAAGACGCCGTCGAATGGGTGGATGTCCCGGAGTTCAAGTCGACCCATGTGGCCGAACCATCTGCGCCCGCGTACCTGCCGGCTTCCACGCGCAAAGGCGCGCGACTTACGCTGGATCAACTTTGGCGGCGCGCGAACAAGATCGGAATCGCAGGCATCGACAGGTCCAATTCCGCGACTGCCGATGATGAAATGCTGGAAAGGGCCGGCGCTGCCATCGGCAGCGGCGAGCGTGCCGCGATTCTGCGCGAAGGGCTCAAGGCGTTGATCGAACGCGAAGCCGCGCGGCGATTGATCCGGCTGGGCGGTTCTGCGCCCGATGCACGCCGGCCTCCGCGCCGGCGTTCCACGCCGATCCGCAAGACGCGCCGGGGCGGGGCGTGATCCTGGTCGATTCCTCGGTCTGGGTCGATCATTTGCGCCGTCGTGACGCCGAACTCGTCGCACTGCTGGACGCCGGCGTCGTGATGTGCCATCCATTCGTGATTGGCGAGCTGGCTTGCGGCAGCTTGTCCAATCGCGCGGCGTTCCTGGCCGAACTTGCCAACCTACCGGCTGCACCAGTCGCCTCGCATGACGAAGCACTTGGCTTCGTCGACCGCCACGCATTGACCGGCTGCGGCATCGGCTGGGTGGATGCTCATCTGCTGGCCAGCGCGTACCTCGCTGGTCGCGTACCGCTACTCACGCGCGACAAACGCTTGCGCGCGATCGCCGGCGAGCTTGGCATTGCCGCGCAGAGGGAACGGCATTAGCGCCAGCGCAACGGCGGCGCCATGCCGCCGAGTTCGAGCAAGACCAGGACACTGAGCCAGCCGGGCATCATGGCCGCGTGCCGTTGTGGGCGAAACGCACCAGCGCCAGCACGAGCATCGCGCCTGCGCTCAATGCGCCGGCGTAAAGGATCTCGAACGGCCACAGATTGTGCGAGGTTGGATCGCGGGCAGTGCCGGCGAGGATGCGCAGCACGACGAAGCCCATCAGCGCCGCCGGCACCGCCGCGGCGAGCCGCCAGCCGCCGCGCCAGCGCCACAAGCCCCAGGCCGGTGCGGCGAATCCGCCAACTCCCAGCGCCAGCATGGCCAGCATGAAGCCATTGAACAGCGCCAGATCACCGGCGCCGATCGGCGCATTCATGCGTTTTTCGTAGTTGGCGCGTTGCGCCGCGGCGTCCAGGGCCGAAAGGCGCGTCACCCATTCGGGTTTGTCGGCGCCGGGAGCCACGGTCTCGCTGCCGCGCACATGCACCGGATAGCGCAGCACTTCGTGCGTGCCGCCGAACGAGCCGTCGCCGGCGCTGATACGGACTTCATCGACTTGCACGTCTGCGTTCGACAGGAAAAACCAGCCCAGCGCCTCGCCGTCGCCTTCGTACTGGCGCGAGGGATTGCTGCCGGCATGCGCAGGATTGCCCTGGAAGTACGGTCGCGCCCAGATCTGGATGGGATGATCGGTCGAGTAGCCCAGGTGCAGGTAGAAGTTCTGGTTGCGCGCGAGCGTGACGTCATCGCCCGGCGGATCGGTGGCGAGCACCTTCACGCTGACCTGCGCGCAAGCGCTTCCTGAAAACAACCCGACTACCGCCAGCGCAGCCAGCACCATGCGATTGATCATGATCGATCCCCAGTTGCCCCGCCCCAGCATACCGCGCCTGCAAACAGGGTACTATCGCGCCGGTAATCCAATCCGGGACGGGGAGTCCACATGAGTCTTCTTGCCAAACTCACGCGCCACAAATCCGTCGAAGCATTGCAGGCCGAACTCGGCTCGCGCCGCGATTTCCGCCGCGTGCTCGGCGTGTGGCAGCTCACCGCCATTGGCTTGGGCGGCATCATCGGCGTCGGCATCTTCGTGCTGGCTGGGCAACAGGCCGCGGCGAACGCCGGTCCCGCGGTGGCGATCTCGTTCATCATCGCCGGCATCGCCAGTACCGCGGCGGCGCTGTGTTACGCCGAATTCGCCGGACTCATCCCGGTCACCGGCAGCGCCTACACCTATGGTTACGCGGTAC
Source organism: Pseudomonadota bacterium (assembly GCA_018240565.1). Taxonomy (GTDB): domain Bacteria; phylum Pseudomonadota; class Gammaproteobacteria; order Xanthomonadales; family Rhodanobacteraceae; genus Rudaea. The sequence goes on from JAFEFO010000042.1 coordinate 39,931, forward strand.
TCGGCGAATTGCCGGCCTGGCTGATCGGCTGGGACTTGTTGCTCGAATACGCGCTGATCGTCGCCGCGGTGGCGAGCGGCTGGTCGGGCTACGTGGTGAATCTGCTCGCCGCGTTCGGCATCCATCTGCCGGTCGCCTTGCAGGGCGCGCCGGGCACCGGCGAAGGCCACGCCTTCAATCTCGTCGCCGCGATCGCCGCGTTCGGTGTGGCGGTGCTGTTGACGTTGCGCACCGAGACGGGCGCGCGCGTCAACACGCTGGTGGTGACGATCAAGGTCATCGCCGTGATCCTGGTGATTGCCGTCGGCGCGTATTACGTCAATCCCGCCAACTGGCATCCGTTCGTTCCCGATCGCGTGATCGATGCGGACGGCGTCGGTCATTTCGGCTACAAGGGCATCGCCACGGCCGCGGCGGTGGTGTTCTTCGCCGTGTTCGGCTACGACACCCTGACCACGGCGGCGGAGGAATCGAAGAATCCGCAGCGCGACCTGCCGCGCGCGATCCTGCTCTCGCTCGGCATCTCGATGGTGCTGTACATCGCGATCACCCTGGTCATCACCGGCATGGTGTCGTACACCCAACTCGGCAACGATGCGCCGGTGGCGATGGCGTTCGAGGCGCGCGGCATGAAATGGATCGGCGCGGCGATTTCCGCTACGGCGATCGCCAGCATCCTGTCGGTGATTTTCGCCTTCATGCTCGCCGCGGCGCGCATCTGGTTCGCGCTGGCGCGTGATGGCCTGCTGCCGGTGTGGTTCGCGCATACGCATCCGCGCTTCGGCACGCCGCATCGCACGACGCTGGCGCTGGGCCTGTTCACCGCCCTGGTCGCCGGATTCTTCCCGATCGGCGAGGTCGCCAAGCTGGTCAATATCGGCGTGCTCTCGGCGTTCATCGTCATCTGCGCCTCGATCATCGTGTTGCGGCATCGCAAGCCGGATCTGCCGCGTGCGTTCCGCACGCCGTGGGTACCGGTGGTGCCGATCGTCGGCATCCTTTTCTCGATCTGGCTGCTCTCGGAACTGGCGTGGGTGACCTGGAGCGTGTTCCTCGTCTGGGTCGGCCTGGGATTGATCATCTACTTCGCCTACGGCATCCGTCGCAGCAAGTTGGCGGGTGGGTAATTGCGTTGCGAACACAATTGTCATACACTTATGACAAGCGAGTGTCGGAACGCGGTGCCATGAATACCGAAGAAATTCGCATCAACGCGCGGCTTACGGGAAAGGACGCAGACGATTTCCGCGCCCTGCAAAAGCGCGAAGGCCTATCCGCATCCGACCTGTTGCGCGAGGCGCTGCGCGAATATCGCCTTGCGCGCACGCGCCCACGTGCGGATGCGGCGAAACTGCTCGCCGCTGCGGGCTTCATCGGCGCCAGCGAAGGCCCGCGCGATCTGTCCACGCGCTACAAGGATTACCTCGCCGACGCACTGGATCACAAGACGCCGTGGCGCGTGCAGGAGCCACGGCACAAATGATACTTGCCGACAGCGGCTTCTGGATCGCGCTCGGCAACCGTCGCGATCGCCACCATGCGGCGGCGCAGGCGGCGCTGGAGCGCTGGTCATCGCAGGGTTTCGCCAGCACGTGGCCAGTCCTCACCGAAGTCACGCACCTGCTCGCCGCGCGCGCCAATCCCGCGCAGGCGCTGGGTTTCGTCGAAGCGGTCTCGCGTGGCGCGTGCGCCGTGCCTGATCCGCCCGATGATGCGTTGCCGCGTGCGCATGCATTGATGCGGCGGTATCGCGATCTGCCAATGGACTTGGCCGATGCGTCGCTGGTCATTCTTGCCGAAGAGCTCGGCGAAGGCCGTATCCTGTCCACCGACTTGCGCGATTTCGACGGCTACCGCTGGAAAAACCGGCAGCCGTTCACCAATGTGCTCATCGAAAACTGATGCCCGCCTTCGCCTACCAGGCACTCGACGCCGCCGGCAAGACCCGGCGCGGCGTCATGCAGGGCGACACCGCGCGTGGCGTGCGCGCGAGCCTGCGCGAGGAAGGCCTCAATCCGCTGGAAGTGACGCCGGTTGCCGATGCGCGGCAACGCGCGGCATTGTTCCAGCGCGGTTTGAGCGGCACGCAACTGGCCTTGCTCACGCGCCAGCTGGCGACCTTGTTGAAGGCGGGACTGCCGGTCGACGAAGCGCTGGCCGCGCTCGCCGAACAGAACGACGACGTGCGCGTGCGCACGCTCATCGTCAGCCTGCGCGCGAAGGTGATGGAGGGATCGAGCCTCGCCGCGGGACTGGCCGACGCGCCGGAAAGCTTTCCGGAAATCTATCGCGCCTCGATCGCCGCCGGCGAACAATCGGGCAAGCTCGACCAGGTGCTGGCGCGGTTGGCCGATTACTCCGAATCGCGCGACGCGCTCAACCAGAAGGTCTGGGCAGCGCTGGCGTATCCGCTGTTGCTCACGATCGTCGCCCTCGCGGTGGTGACCGGATTGCTCGCCTATGTCGTGCCGCAGATTGTCGGCGTGTTCGTGCAGATGCACCAGGTGCTGCCGCTGCCCACGCGCCTCCTGCTCGGCCTCGCGGCCTTCGTCAGGGACTGGGGCTGGCTGCTCTTGATCGTGCTCGTGATGGCGGCGATCGGCGGCCGTTTTGCGTTGCGCGTGGAACGCATGCGTTACCGCTGGCATGAACTGCTGCTGCGCGTGCCGCTCGTCGGCGGCCTGATCCGCGCGGCCAACACCGCGCGCTGCACGCGTACGCTCGCCCTGCTGACCGCGAGCGCGGTGCCGCTTCTGGATGCCTTGCACATCGGCGCGCAGGTCATGCCCAACCTGCCGATGCGCGCGGCGGTCAAGCGCGCGGCGGCGAAGGTACGCGAGGGTGGCAGCTTTTCGCGCGCACTAGGCGAGTCGGGATATTTTCCCCCGGTCGCATTGCGCCTGATCGCCAGCGGCGAGCGCGCCGGCGAGCTCGAACACATGCTCGACGAAGCAGCCAACCAGCAACAGCGCGAGCTCGATCGCTGGTTGACCTTGCTCACCTCCGTTCTCGGTCCGCTGGTCATTTTGCTGGTCGGCGCGATGGTGTTGTTCATCGTGCTGGCGATACTCTTGCCGATCTTTGACATGAACCAGATGGTGAAGTGAACAAGGCATGATCCGCTTCGATCGCGTCGGCAAGCGCTACCCGAATGGCCACGATGCGCTGGGTGAATTGAGCTTCGAGCTCGGCGCCGGCGAGATGGCCTTTGTCACCGGGCATTCGGGTGCGGGCAAGAGCACGCTGTTGCGCCTGGTTGCCTTGCTCGAACGGCCCACGCGCGGACAGGTCACGGTGAACGGCCGCAACTTGAGTGCCGTGCGCCGGCGTGGAATCGCGCGCGTACGCCGCGGCGTCGGCATGGTGTTCCAGGATCACCGCCTGCTGCTCGACCGCAGCGTGTTCGACAACGTCGCCTTGCCGCTGGTGATCGCCGGCACGCCGCGCGAGGAAATGGCCAAACGCGTGCGCGCGGCGCTCGATAAAGTCGGGCTTCTGGACCGCGAGAAATCCGCGCCGTCGATGCTGTCGGCGGGCGAGCAGCAACGCGTGGGCATCGCGCGTGCGATCGTCGCCAAGCCGCCGGTCCTGATCGCCGACGAGCCGACCGGCAACCTCGATCCGCAGCTCGCCGCCGAGATCATGGCGCTGTTCGGCGAGTTCGAACAGGTCGGCACGACGGTGCTTGTGGCCAGCCACGACCTGCCGCTGGTCAAGCGCATGGGCAAGCGCGTGCTGGTCCTCGATCATGGCAAGTTGATTGACGATTTCCGACCATGAACCGCCGCATCGAGAAGAATCGCGCGAAACCCGCCACGCCTGAAGCGCGGACGAAGTTTTCGCTGCGCGCCTGGCGCGAGCAGCATTTGTACAGCCTGTTCTCCAGCCTCGGCCGCCTCGCTGCGCGGCCCTGGGCGACGGCGCTCACGCTGGCCGTGCTCGGTTTCGCGCTGGCCTTGCCGATCCTGTTCGGGCTGCTGCTCGACAACGCACGCGGGCTTGCCGGCAATGTCGGCGAAGCCAGCTCGATCAGCGCGTTCTTGAAGCCGGGCACGAAGGCCGACGAAGCGCAGGCGTTCGCCACGCGCCTGCGCGCGCGTGCGGATGTGGCCGGCGTGGGCGTGAAAACGCCGGAGCAGGGGCTCGATGAATTCCGCGAGCGCTCGGGCTTTGCCGAGGCGCTCAAGGTTTTGCACTACAATCCCCTGCCGCCGGTGCTGATCGTCGAGCCGCGCGGTGATGCCGAGGCCCTCGTGGCGCAGTTGCGCGGCGAGGCGCTGGTGGACCAGGTGCAGTACGATGCGCAATGGCGGCAACGCCTGAACGCGATCCTGGGTTTGGCGCAGCGCGGCGCGCAGGTGCTGGCCGGCCTGCTCGCGCTGGCGGCCTTGCTCGTGATCGGCAACACGGTGCGCCTGGACATTGCCGGGCGCAGCGAGGAGATCGCCGTGATGCAACTGCTCGGCGCCGAGGCGGGTTTCGTGCGCCGGCCGTTTTTGTATTCCGGCTTCTGGTACGGTACGTTTGCAGGGATGTTGAGCCTGATGCTGATCGTCATCGTGCAATTCATTCTGGCTGCGCCGCTGGCGCGCCTGGCGGCGGTGTACGACCACGCCTTCGTCGTGCACGGGCTGGGCGTCGTGCAGATGCTCGCCGTGCTCGCGGCCGCTGCCGCGATCGGCTGGTTGGGTGCGTTCCTCGCCGCCTCGCGCCACATCGCCCTGGGCCAACCGAGATAGCACCGTGACCGATATCGCACTGACCCGCCATATTTCCAGCGACACGCCACGCGTGATGGTGGTGGATGGCTCCAAGGTCGTGCGACGGCTGATCGAAAATTTGCTCAAGGCCGATCTGCCCGGCGTCACCGTGCTCGCCTGCGAAACCGGCGCGGAAGCCAAACAGCAACTCGAGGCGGGCGTGGTCGATCTCGTCACCACCGCGCTGCGCCTGCCGGACATGGACGGCCTGGACCTCGCCCGCTACATCCGCGAACACGCGCCGCAAGCCTACATCCCGATCATCGTCGTGTCCGGTGACGTCAACGAGCGCCTGGTCAATCGCGAACTCGGCGAGGCCGTCACCGACTATTTCGACAAGTCGCAGGGTTTCACTGCATTGAGTGCGTTCATCCGCGGCTATGTGCATCCGGAATCGGAAATCCACGGCGAGGTGCTGTACGTGGAGGACAGCCGCGTGGTCGCGCTGGCCACGCGCCGCATGCTGGAAAAATACGGCCTGACCGTGCTGCACGTGACCAGCGTCGAGGATGCCGTGGCGCATCTGGAGACCGGCATGGTGCAGGGCCGTGTTGGCGCCGACGTGGTGCTGTCGGACGTGAACCTGAAGGGCGATCTGACTGGTGGCGACCTGCTCGAGCGCATCCGTTCCGAATTCGGCTATTCCAAGGGCCAGTTGCCGGTGCTGATCATGACCGGCGACGACAACCCGAAGAACCAGGCCGCGTTGCTGCGCGCGGGTGCGAACGACCTGGTGCAAAAGCCGATCGAGGAGCGCCTGCTCGTCACCAAGCTGCTGTTCCAGATGCGCGTGTCGCGGAATCTGCGCGAGCAGTTGCGCCACGCGGCGGCGTGAGCGCGCACGAGGTCAAGCTCGAACCGTCGTGGAAGGCGCGCGTCGGTGCGCATTTCGAGCGCCCGGAAATGCGCGCGTTGTCGGAGTTCCTGCGTGCGGAATTGCGCGCGGGCAAGACGGTTTATCCCGCGCCGAAAAACATTTTCGCCGCGCTCGATGCCACGCCGTTCGAAGCCGTGAAAGTCGTCATCCTTGGCCAGGATCCCTACCACGGACCCGGCCAGGCGCACGGCCTGTGTTTTTCCGTCTTGCCCGGCGTACCCGCGCCGCCGTCGCTGGAAAACATCTTCAAGGAAATCGAACGCGATCTGGCGATTCCGCGCCCGGATCACGGTTGCCTGATTCCGTGGGCACGCCAGGGCGTATTGCTGCTGAACTCCGTGCTCACGGTCGAGCGCGGACTGGCCGGATCGCATCAGGGCAAGGGTTGGGAAGGTTTCACCGACGCCTGCGTGGACGCGCTCAATCGCGAGCGCGATGGACTCGTGTTCTTGCTCTGGGGCAGTTACGCGCAGGCCAAGGGCAAACTGATCGACACGCGCCGGCACCTTGTGCTCAAGGCGCCGCATCCGTCGCCATTGTCCGCGCATCGGGGTTTCATCGGCTGCGGGCATTTCTCGCGGGTGAATGCGTGGCTGCGTGAACGGGGATTGGGTGAAATCGACTGGCGCTTGCCGCCGGCGGAGATTGACTTGCCGGCAAAATAGTGTACTATTTAGTTCATGAAATCCGGCCGCAAGGCCGGTTTGAACTTCAGGCCCGGTTTAGCACTCCAAGCTTGCGAGTGCTAAAATTGAATCAATGAGGGGGTTTTCATGACCGCTACTGCTTTGATTGCCAACAATCTGCCGATCCCCAGCGCGATCGGCAGTCTCGATGCATACGTGAGCGCCGTGCACCAGATTCCGGTACTCACGGTCGAGGAAGAACAGGCGCTGGCGCGCCAATATGCGGGCGAAAACGATCTGGACGCGGCCAAGCGTCTGGTCATGTCGCATCTGCGCTTTGTCGTGCACGTCGCGCGCGGCTATTCCGGCTATGGCTTGCAGCTCGGCGACCTGATCCAGGAAGGCAATATCGGCCTGATGAAGGCCGTCAAACGCTTCGATCCGGATGTCGGCGTGCGCTTGGTTTCGTTCGCCGTGCACTGGATTCGCGCCGAGATGCACGAGTTCATCCTGCGCAACTGGCGCATCGTCAAGATCGCCACCACGAAGGCACAGCGCAAGCTGTTCTTCAACCTGCGCAAGTCGAAAAAGCGCCTGGGCTGGATGAACGCCGCGGAAGTCGCCGCCGTCGCCAAGGATCTGGGCGTGACCACCGCCGATGTGCTGGAAATGGAATCGCGCCTGTCCGGCCGCGACATGGCCTTCGACGCGCCTGCCGATGCCGACGATGATGAGAAACCCGCACCGGTCGCGTACCTCGTCGACAACAATGCCGATCCGTATCACGCGCTGGAAAACGACAGTCAGGAAGAGTCGGACCTGGATTCGCTGCAAAAGGGCCTGGCCAAGCTCGACGCACGCTCGCGCGACATCATCACGCGGCGCTGGCTCAAGGATGGCGAGAAATCCACGCTGCAGGAACTGGCCGATGAGTACGGCGTATCCGCCGAGCGCATCCGCCAGGTCGAAGTCAACGCGATGAAGAAAATGCGCGCGGTGTTTGCGGCGTAAAGCAGCACTCCGTTTGCCCCCATCAGCCCTTCGGGCAGCTTCCCCCGCAAGCGGGGGAAGCAAGAGCATTACGCGCTCAGTCTGTTTTTTTCCTTCCCCTGCGGAGCGGGGGAAGGTGGCGCGGAGCGCCGGATGGGGGCAAATCGAGCCATTAGATCGTTTCCAAACGCAGTCACGCCAACGTATCGATACAAATCCGCCGGATCGGCATCTATCGACTAGCGCACGCGCAATCGCGTAGTCTCGCGTTTTCGTCCGCAGCTTGGCATGGCATGTCCGATTCACTGATTTTGCGCAACGGCGCAAGCAACTGCGCCACGCGTAATCCGGGCATCGATTTGCTGCGCGGACTGGCGATCGTGCTGGTCGTGTTCAATCACATCGGCTTGCGCATACCGCTGCGCAAGACGGCATTGGTCGATGCGTTGCCGGTGTGGTTGCTCAATCGCCTGAACTACAACGGCTACGAAGCGGTATTCGTCTTCTTCGTGATTTCCGGATTTCTGATTGCCGGCAACGCGTTGCGCCGTTGGGGCAGTCTCGAACACATCGACAGGCGCGCGTTTTATGCGCGCCGCTTCGCCCGCATCGCGCCGCTGTTGCTGATTCTGGTGGCGGTGCTCAGCGTGCTGCATCTGCTGGGTGTGCAGGATTACGTGATCCACCGCGCGGGACAGTCCTTGCCGCACGCGATTTTCGCGGCACTCGGCCTGCATCTGAACTGGTACGAGGGACAAACCGGCTATCTGCCCGGCAACTGGGATGTGTTGTGGTCGTTGTCGATCGAGGAAGTTTTCTACCTCGGCTTTCCACTCGTGTGTCTGTTGGCGTCGTGGCGTTGGCTATTCGCGTCGTTGCTGGCGCTATTGGCGTTTTCCTTGCCGTGGACGCACGCGGCGCTGGCGGGTAACGAAATCTGGCAGGAGAAAGCCTATTTGCCCGGCATGGCCGCGATCGCCGTTGGCGTGCTGGGCGCACTGCTTGCGCCGTTGTGGCAACGCGTCCCGCGTCGAACGAACAGGTTGCTGGGCTGCCTTGGTGCATTGGGCGTGGCATCGGTGATGCTCGATGAAAGCGTGCTCTGGCCATTGCTGCGCGACGGCTGCGTGTTGATGTTGACCTTGTCGACGATGTGCCTGTTGCTGGCCAGCCGCGGGTCGTCCACACGCAACGGCTGGGCCACCGCGCGTGGTTTGGGATGGCTGCGCTCGTGGGGACGCTTGAGTTACGAGATTTATCTCAGCCACATGTTCGTCGTGTTCGCCGTGGTGCGCTGGTTCAAATTCGCTGGCGCAAATTACCGAAACGGATGGCTTTGGTATCTGCTCACGCTCGCGCTGTGCTGGCTGCTTGGAGCGCTGGTGGAACGCCTGCTATCCACGCCCTGCGAGCGCTGGTTGCGCAAGGCACTGGCACCGGTGCCAAGTAATGCGCGATCTGCGCTACCAGCGCAGGCCTGAACCTATTTCGGCAACACGCCGAGCGTGCGCAGCCACGTCAGCGCCAGATTCGGCCATGCGGTAATCGGAAATTGGTTTGCGCGCAGACCGAACGCGTGGTCGCCGTGCGCGTAGATGTGCAATTCCGCCGGTACCTGCGCCTTGGCCAGCGCGGTGTAGTAGACCAGCGACTGGTTCACGCCATCGACGTAGTCGTCTTCGGCCTGCAACAAGAACGTCGGTGGCGTGTCGCGAGTGACTGGCACGTTCTTGTTCAAGCTGTCGTCGTCGTGCGCGAGATGCCCGGGATAGATGGCCAGCGCGAAATCCGGACGCGCGCTTTCGCGATCGGCCGCATCAACGACCGGATACAGTCGTTGCGCGTAGTGCGTGCTGATTTCCGCCACCAGGTATCCGCCGGCGGAAAATCCCATTACGCCAAGCTTGTGCGGGTCGATGCGCCATTGCTTGGCGTGCAAACGCACCAGGCCCATGGCGCGCTGCGCATCTTCCAGCGCCATCGTCGGCACCACGAAATCGTCGGGGCGGTCATGCGTGTGCCAGTCGTAGGGCAGACTCGGCACGCGGTATTTGAGCAGCACGCAAGTGATGCCATGTGCGGTCAGCCAGTCGCAGGCTTCGGTGCCTTCCAGATCCATCGCCAACACTTCGAAACCGCCGCCCGGAAACACCACGACCGCCGCGCCGGTGTTGCCTACCTTTGGCGCATACACGGTCATGGTGGGCTGCGTGACATTGGTGACTGCGAGCCAGGGCTTGCCGGCAATCAGATGTTCCGTGCGCAGGGTAGCGGTTTCCGCTCCCGGCATCGCTTGCATGTCCGGCGCTGGGCCCGGCCATAACGGAATCTGCGTGTGTCCGGTAGCGGGCTGCCAGACGCCGGCATTCGCCTGCAGGCTTGCGCACGCGAGCAGTGCGCACAACATTGCGATCCACGAATTCATGACACTCCCGGGTTTTGGTGGCAACGCATCGAATCAGGCGCCAATCTACACCGTGATTTGGGCACGCCGTGGCCTCACGCATGGATTTTTTCGGGCGAGCGAGATCAATACAAATCCACGGGATCTACATCGATCGACCAGCGCACGCGCCGCGCTTCGCGCAGTTCGCGCACACGCGCAAGCCAGTCCGACAAGAACGCGTGCAGCGCGCGGCGTTCGACGGCGCTGAGCAGCAACTGGCCACGGACCATTCCGGCGCGGCGCGGCATCGGTGCGGGCATGGGTCCCAACAGACTCACGCTCGCGGGCGCGGAGGCGACGTGCGTTGCGGCTGCGAGAAATTCGTCCACGGCGGTTTGCGCCTTTGCCTCCGCACGCAGCAAGGCCAGGTGTGCATACGGCGGCAGACCCGCCTCCTTGCGTTCGGCAAGCAACTCGCGCGCGACCTGCGCGTAGCCGGATTTGAGCAGGTCGCGCAATAGCGGATGTTCCGGATGGTGGGTTTGCAGCCAAACCTGCCCGGGTTTGCGCGCACGGCCAGCGCGTCCGGCGACTTGCACGATGAGCTGGCACAGGCGTTCGCTGGCGCGAAAATCCGCGCTGAACAGGCCGCTATCCACGCCGATGAGGCCGACAAACGTCAGGTTCGGCAGGTCATGGCCCTTGGCCAGCATCTGCGTGCCGACGAGTATCCCGGGTTCATCCGGCGCGAGTTGTCCGAGCAGGTCCTCCAGCGCATCCTTGCGGCGCGTCGTTTCGCGGTCGATGCGCACGATGCGCGTGCCGGGAAAAATATCCGTCAGCGCCTGTTCCATGCGTTCGGTGCCCACGCCCTTGGGTGTCAAAGCGGTGTTGCCGCATTGCGGACAGCACGCCGGCAGGCGCTGTTGCGCGCCGCAGTGATGGCAGCGCAAAAGTGCTTCGGCGCGATGCCAGGTCAGAGGCTTGTCGCAGCGCGCGCAATCCGCATGCCAGCCGCAGGAGCGGCAGGTAAGAACAGGTGCATATCCGCGACGATTGCGGAAGATAAGCGCTTGTTCGCCGCGAGATAAGCACTCGCGTACGCCGGTGACGAGTTCCGCCGCGAGCCCGTCGCGCAGCGGCTTGCCGCGCAGATCGATCATGCGCACGGCGGGCGCGCGCGCCGCGCCCGGGCGCGAGGACAGATGCAGTGGCCGGTAGCGTCCGCCGGCCACGTTCGCCAGCGTTTCCAGCGAGGGCGTCGCCGAGCCGAGCACGACTGGAACAGTCAGTGCCTTGGCGCGCACGAGCGCGAGGTCGCGGGCGTGGTAGCGCAGGCCGTCCTGCTGCTTGTAGGACGCGTCGTGTTCTTCATCGACGAGGACGAGTCCCGCTCGCGGCAGCGGCACGAACACTGCCGAACGCGTACCGAGGATCACGCAAGCCTCGCCACGCGCGGCAGCGAGCCAGGCGCGCGTGCGTTCGCCATCGGCCAGTCCCGAATGCAGCGCATGCACCGGCGCGGGCAGGCGTTCGCGGAAGCGACGCAGCAACTGCGGCGTCAATCCGATTTCCGGCACCAGTGCCAGCACCTGTTCGCCGCGCGCAAGCGCGCGTTCGGCGAGCGCGAGATAGACTTCGGTCTTGCCGCTGCCGGTGATGCCTTCGAGCAGGAACGGCGCGAAGCGGCCCGCTTCGGCGCCGATCGCGGCGACTGCTGCATCCTGCTCGGCGGTCAAGCGCGGTGGATCGAGGCGCACGCGCGGCGCACTGCGGGTCGCCACGCGCAGGCGTTCGATCAAACCGCGGCGCAGCAGATGGGCGGCGGCGCCACGCCACTGCGCGATACGCGCATCCAGTGCGGCGTAGGTCTGCGGTCCATTGGCCAGCGCATCGAGGACGCGTGCGCCGGTGCTTCCGGATTTGACCGTTGCGCTTGCCGCAGCGGCGGTGAGCGCGAGGGCGCTGTCGCCATCGGTGGGCAGGGCGCGCGCGGTGCGCAAACCCGCCGGCAGCGCCGCATCGATCGCTTCGCCGAGCGGATGCTGGTAATAACGAGCGGTCCACTCGAGCGTTGCCAGCAATTCCGGCGTGATCAGCGGTTGCGCGTCGAGCACGGCGGATATCGCCTTCAACCGCGCGACCGGAATTTCCGGTGCGCCGATGCCGACGACGATGCCGACGCGGCGGCCGCGGCCGAACGCAACGCTCACGCGCGATCCGCGTGCGATGGCCGACGCCGCGATTCCCGGCGGCGGCAGGTAGTCGAAAAGCTGCGGCAGCGGCACCGGAATCGCCACGCGCAAGATGCTCTGGCGCGGGCTGTTCACGAGGTGCCGACGTGAGGGTTTGGCGCAAAAATCATGGCTTGCGTGAAAATCGTAAGTAGATGCTCAAAAACATGCCTCAACTAGTTGGTGTTCAACAGTTTTTCTCCTTATCCACAAAGCATGTGGATAAGTCTGTGCATGGCTCGCGGAACAGTGCGCTCGCGGGCGCGCCGTTGCGCGCTGCGGCTTGCCTTGGTGAAATTTTAACCACACCGTAATAATCTTTGTGAATCAATATCTTGGAAACGGAAAATTGGTATACATTGGCGCATTTCCGGCGCCGCCTGCGGCCATCTTGCGCGGGATCGCGCGGCTGTGCAAAACCGGCTGGTGCGGAAAATCCGGACAACCCGGGTTTCGGGTCAACCGCAAGGCGCGTGTTGCGTTGAAAGGGATAGGCGAGCTTACCCGCGAACGCACATGACGCATACAATCGCATTGTCGGCCCCCATCACCTGGAATCCCGCGCGCGTGGATGCGGAAAATACCGGCGAGCGCACGCTCGATGAATTCCTCAAAGGCGTCGAACGCCGCGCGCTGCGCATGGCCGAGCTGGCCACGGCCAATCGCGACGAGGCACTGGACCTGGTGCAGGACGCCATGTTCGGCTTCGTGCGCCACTATGCCGGCAAGCCGGCGGCGGATTGGGCTCCCTTGTTCTTTCGCGTGCTCGACAGCCGCCTCAACGACTGGCATCGCCGACGCACCGTGCGCAGCCGCTGGCTGGCCGTGTGGACGCACGCTGGCACGGACGACGACGAACGCGATGAGATCGCGCAGGCGCCGGATACGAACGACCCCGGTCCGCTGCTGCGCCTGGCAGGCGACGAGGCCGGGCAGGCGCTCAACGCGGCGCTCGCGCGCTTGCCGCTGCGCCAGCGCCAGGCATTCTTGTTGCGCGTGTGGGAAGGTTTCGACGTCGCCGCCACGGCGAATAGCATGCGTTGCAGCGAAGGCAGCGTGAAAACGCACCTGTCGCGCGCGCTCGCCGCGTTGCGTCGTCATTTGGAGGATCACGCATGAACACACCAGGCTTCAACGAATCGCGATTGCCGCCGTGGACCGACCGCGCCAAGGCGCTGCTCGACGAATCCGTGCACGGTTTGGATGCCGCGACCTTGTCGCGCCTGAATCGTGCCCGCCAGGCCGCGCTGGCGCAGCGCGGCGCGCCTCGCCGGCCGGGCTGGGCGTGGATGCCGGCGGGGTTGGCCACTGCCTGCGCGTTGTTGCTCGCCGTTGGCGTATGGCAAGCGCGCATGCCGCACACGGCGACACCCACGGCCACGCCGCCGTCGACGGCGGCCACGCAGGGCGCCAGCATGAATGCGGCAGACCTGGACATGATCGCCAGCGACGACAATCTGGAAATGATGCAGGATCTGGATTTCTATGCCTGGCTCGATGCTCAGGACCAGGACAACAACGGCTGATGCCCGGTTTGCACGCCATGTTGGCATTGGCTGCGATTGCACAGGCGGCGTCGGCACCGGCATCGGTACCGGTGCAGGACGTGGCCAGGCCCGCCGTCGCTGCGCAGACGGCCAAACCGGCCGCCCGGTCCGCGGACAAAAACAAGGCCGATCAATCCGCATCGGCGCACGATCTGGATGTGATCGGCTATCTGGGCGACTACGGCGATGCCGCCGACGGGCTGGATCCGATGGGGCTGGCCGAGAATGCAAGAGTCGCGGCACCAGCGTCGAACAAGAAACAGGGTGGACGACCATGAAAATACGTCATCGCGCAATCGTCATGGCGGCTGCCCTGCTGGCCTGTGCGGGTGCCTGGGCACAGAATCAGCCGGTTGCGCCGCCCGTTGCCGTCGCGCCCGCGACGGCCGTGCCGTGGTCAAGCTTGAGTCCCGCCGAACAGCAGGTGCTGGAATCGGCCCACGACAAATGGGACACGCTTGCCCCTGCGCAGCAGCAGCGCCTGCAACGCGGCGCGCAGCGCTGGGCGACGATGAGCCCCGAGCAGCGCGCGACCGTGCGCCAGCGTTTCCAGAAATGGAACGCGCTCTCGCCCGATCAGCGTGCGCAGTTGCGCCAGCGTTACGAGAAGTTCAAGAACCTGCCGCCGGCGCAGCAGGAGCGCATCCGTCAGGCGTTCAAGCGCTTTTCCAGCCTGCCGCCGGAGCAGCGCCAGAGATTGCGCGAGAAGTTCCAGCAGATGGGCCCGGCCGAACGCCGCGCCTTCATCGCCGGGGCCCAGGCGCAGAATCAGGCGGGCAACGCGCGCGAATTCTTCCGCTCGATCCCGCAGGACGAACGCAAGCCGACGCGGCAGATGTTGCAGGCGATGACGCCCGCCGAGCGCAGTGCGTTCCGTCAGGCGTGGCGCGGCATGCCCGAAAGCGAGCGCGAGGCGTATCGCCAGCGCATGGTGCGGATGACGCCGCAGCAGCGCAGCGCGGAACTGGCCATGCCGCGGCCGCATGCGCCCGCTCCTGCGCGCCCGCACGGGCGGTGATCACGCCGTGGCCAGGCCGATCACCAGCGCGGCGACGACGCCGAGCGAAATCATCACCGTGTAGCAGATGCCGATCGCGCCGAATTTCACGGTGGTGAAGAACCAGCCCTGTTTGTATACTTTTTTCTGCATCAGGAACAGGTAGATCGGCAGCCACCACCACATCGCGAATATCACCAGGCCGAGCGGCGCGGTGAGCCAGGACGCCGCGCCCGCGGCCCAGTTCCGCGCCAGCGTCGCCAGCGCCAGCAGCACCATCGACAGGAAGGCGAAAGCGTGGCTGTGCAGGGCCACGATCAGGTGTTCCATGTACAGGCGGCGCTTGAAGATGTAGAAAATCTTCAGCAGCAGGGCAAACAAAGGCATCAGTACGAAAAGGACCTGCGGCAGCACGCTGAACGTGCCGGCCACGAGCAGCGCCGGATTCTTGCGGATGCGCGGGATATTGTCGCGGGCGTGCTCGATCGCGGCATTCAGGCGCGCGTTGGCGAAATCCGGCAGCCAGCCGATGCGCAACGGATTGGTCTTCGCATCCCAGGGCTTGCCGTTGAACTCGATTTCGGCATCCGGATCCGGCGGCGGCGCCTGGTTGTGCGCCTTCGCGGCATCCACCGTTTGCAGATAGGCCAGGCGCGCGTCGGCCTGCTTGCGAATCCTTTGCGCATCCTTGGCCATTTCCGCATCCATCGCGGTCGTGGCCTGCCCCGCCGCCGGCGTGGCATTGATGATCGCGCCCGCGATCGCCTTGCCCGAGTCCAGGCGCGCGAGCGCCGCGTCGCGGCGTGCGATCACGTCTTGCGGCGTCATCGCCGCGGATATGGCGCGATCGTCGCCGTCGAACTGCAGCATGTTCAATTTCAGATTGTCCATCGACACCTGGATCAGGAAGAACGCGATCACGCTCAGGAAGAAATACAAGCGGAACGGCGTGACATACCGCGTGCGACGGCCGGCGAAATATTCCCGGGTAAGGAATCCCGGCCGGAAATACAGCGGCAACAGGGTGTGGAAGATGCGCGAGTCGATGTTGAGGATGGTGTCGGCGACATCGCTCATCAAACTCGACAACGGCCGGATCATGCCCTTCACCGGTTGCCCGCAGACATGGCAATGGTCGCCGTGCAAGGGGGTGCCGCAGTTCAGGCAAGCCGCAGGCGTGACAGGCTCGGGAGGACTCGCGCTGGCATTCATGGACGGCACTTTATCCGATCGCGCAGACGCATGGCAGCGGCGAAAGTCATGGCGTGCGGTTACACTGCGCGGCCACCTCCTTGTCGGTGCACCGATGCCGCGTCTGCCGCCGCGCCTGCGAACGGAATTGCGCGAAACCCTGCGCCTGGCGTTGCCGCTGGTGCTCGGCCAGTTGTCGGCGATTGGCATGAATGTGGTCGATACCGTGCTCGCCGGCCACTACGATGCACAAACGCTGGCGGCGGTGGCGATCGGCGCGAACGTGTGGACGCTGGCGATCGTCGCCGCGATCGGCGTGATGATGGCGATGCCGCCGACCGTCGCGCATCTGTCCGGTGCCGGCGAACGCGAGCGCATCGGTGGCGTCCTGCGTCAGGCGCTGTGGCTGGCGGCGGTCCTGGGCATCGGTCTGTTCTTTGGCGTGCGCCACGCCGGGCCGCTGTTGCGCGTCATGGGCATCGCGCCGGATATCGCCGGGCACGCGCAGCAGTTCCTGCACGCGATTTCCTGGGGCGCGCCAGCGCTGACCGGCTATTTTGCGTTGCGCGGATTCTCCGAAGGCCTGGCGCTGACGCGCCCGACCATGTACTTCGGCGCGTTCGGCCTCGTCCTGCTCGCGCCGATCGGTTATGTCTTCATGTATGGCGGATTCGGCCTGCCGGCGCGCGGCGCGCAGGGTTCGGGCATGGCCACGGCCACCGTGTTGTGGATCCAGTTCATCGTGTTCGCCGCCTACATCGCACGGCGCCGCCACTACGCGGCGCATGCGCCATTCGCGCGATGGGAGTGGCCACAGCCGGGCGCGATCTTCGAGCTGTTGCGCCTGGGCGTGCCGATGGGAATTTCCCTGCTCATGGAAGCGGGTCTGTTTGTCACGGCGGCGCTGTTGATCGGCTCGCTCGGCGCGGATGTCGTCGCCGGCCACCAGATTGCGATCAACGTGGCCTCGGTCACGTTCATGGTGCCGCTCGGCCTCGCCATGGCGACGACGGTGCGCGTGGGCCGCGCCGCCGGCAGTGGCAATGCGGACGGCGCGCGCTGGGCGGGCCATGTCGGCATTGCCGCATCGCTCGCCTCGCAAGTGGTCTCGTGCGCGCTGATGGCATTGTTCCCGCAATTCATCGCGGCGCTGTACACGCAGGACGCTGCCGTTGCCGCGATCGCTGCGAAGCTGCTGCTGTTCGCCGCGGCATTCCAGTTGTCCGACGGCATCCAGGTCACCGCAAACGGCGCGTTGCGCGGGCTCAAGGACACCACCGGGCCGATGGCGATCACCACGCTGTCGTACTGGGGCATCGGCATGCCGGTCGGCTACCTGTTGTGCTTCCACTTTGGCCACGGCGCTTCGGGCATGTGGGTCGGCATGATCGCGGGCTTGAGCGTCGCCGCGGTGCTGCTGTTCGCGCGTTTTGCCCGTCAAGCGCGCCACTTGGTGGCGCGAGCATGACCTTCAGCGCGTGATCGCCGCTGGCGTATCGGTTAGGCTTGGACAAAATCCACGGAGAATCCCATGGCACAGCCACAACGCGGCATCATCGCGCGCTTTTTCCTCGGCGTATGGGACGTATTCAATTTCACCCGGCGCCTGGTGTTCGGCGTCATCGCCTTGTTCCTGCTGGTCGGCTTCATCGTCGCACTGCGCAGCGGCGGGCCAAAACTGCTCGACAAGACCGCGCTCGTGCTCGATCCGAAAGGCAGCATCGTCGAGCAGTACACGAACGACGCCGCGCAGCGCGCGTTGTCGAACCTTGCCGGCGACAAGTCCAGGCAGGCGCAGTTGCGCGACATCCTCGCGGCAATCGATGGCGCGGCAAAGGATCCGCGCATCGCGCGCATCGTGCTCGAGCCCGATGGCATCGATAGCGCGGGCCTGTCCACGCTGCGCGAGATCGGCGCGGCGCTGGACCGCTTCAAGGCGACGGGGAAACAGGTCGTCGCCATTTCCAACGGCATGACCCAGAGCCAGTATTACCTTGCCGCGCATGCGAACACGATCCTGCTGCACCCGGATTCGCTCGAAGGCGTGCTGCTGACCGGCTTTGGCGCGTATCGCAGTTATTACAAGGATGCGCTCGACTGGCTGGGTGTGGACGTGCACGTGTTCAAGGTCGGTACGTTCAAATCGTATCCGGAACCGTACGTGCGCAACGACGCCTCGCCGGATGCCAAGGAAGCGGACTTGTTCTGGATGAACGATCTGTGGGGCGATTACCTGAAAGACATCGCTGCGGCGCGGCACCTGGATCCGGCCAGGATCTCGGCGCAGATCGCCGCTTACGGCGACGTGATCAAGGCAGCCGGCGGCGACATGGCCAAGCTCGCGCTTGCCGACAAGCTCGTCGACAAGCTCGCCACCCCGGATGAGGCGCGGCAGATGCTGATCGACGATGGCGCGCGCGACGGCCACAGCTACCGGCGCATCGATTTCAACGACTATGCGGCGCTGATCGAGCGCGAGCACCCGCTGGATACGCGTCCGCAGGTGGCGGTCGTGGTCGCGGAAGGCGAGATCCTGCCGGGTGACCAGCCGCAAGGCACGGTTGGCGGCGTGTCCACGGCAAAGCTCTTGCGCGAGGCGCGCCTGGACGATGCCATCAAGGCGGTCGTGTTGCGCGTGAATTCACCGGGCGGCGATGCGTTTTCTTCCGAACTGATCCGCCGCGAGGTGGAGCTGACGAAGGCCGCGCATAAACCCATCATCGTTTCGATGGGCAACGTCGCGGCATCCGGCGGTTACTGGATCTCGATGGATGGCGACGAAATCTTCGCCGAGCCGACCACGATCACCGGTTCGATCGGCATCTTCGGCATCATGATGAACATTCCGAACACGCTGGCGAAGATCGGCATCCACACCGACGGTGTCGGCACCACGCCACTGGCGGATCCCGTCGATCCGCGCCGCTCGCTGGATCCGGCCGTCGGCACGGCCCTGCAGGCGGTGATCGACAACGGCTACCAGCGCTTCATCCACAAGGTCGCCGCGGCGCGCCACAAGACACCCGAGGAGATCGACGCGGTCGCGCAAGGCCGCGTGTGGAGCGGCACGCAGGCCAAGGAGCGTGGCCTCGTCGACAAGATCGGTGGTTTGCGCGACGCGCTTGCGGCGGCCGCGCAGGCGGCGCACCTGGGCGACAACTACCGCGTCACGTACGTGGAAAAGCCGCTCACGTTCTGGGAACGCCTGGCGATGAACATGAGCAACGATGCGCTTGTGCGCTTCGCGCATGCGCTGCTGCCGCAGATGCCGCTCGGCTTGCTCGATCAGCCGCAGATTCGCGAACAACTACGCCTGTTGCAAAGCGCAAGCGACGGCAAGCTGGGCGTGTATGCGTACTGTTTTTGCTCGATGCGGTAGAACCACTGAATAACCTGCTGCGCTCGACATCTCGCGCGCCGGCAGTGCTCGGAATCCTCACATACTCGATTGTATGCTCCGGTTCCTGTGCGCTGGCGACGCGCGACCTGTCATCGCTCGCGACGGTTCTTCAGAGGTTCTAGATGAATCACTCTACCGCGCAAGCATTCCAAATCACCCACCCGAATCCTGAATCGCTTTTTCCTGCGCTTTCTTCTGCTCATCCACGGTCTTCTGCACGTCCTTGGCCTTTTGCAACGCCTTGACGTCCGTGCTGAACACGTTGGAATCCGGCAGCGGCTGCGCCGGTTGCGCGGCGGCTTGCTTTGGCGGCGGCGGAGCGTCGGCGCCGCAGGCGGACAATCCGACGCAGGCGATAGTCAACACGATCGGCAGGATTTTCATGGCGGTCTCCCGGTGAATTGCGTACAGTCTGCGCCGGAGCGACACGCCGCTCAAGCGCGGGAACACGGCGATGACGACAAACGCGGCACGCTGGCGGCTGGACGGTCAAACGGCGCTGATTACCGGCGCGAGCCGCGGCATCGGCCTGGCCTGTGCGCGCGAGTTTGCAGGACTCGGCGCGGATGTGCTGATCGTCGCGCGCGACGAGGCGCATCTGGAATCCGCGCGCGCGGAACTGGCCGAGGAATTCCCGGGGCGTGAAATCCTCGCGTTCGCGGCGGACGTGTCCGATCACGAACAACGCCTGGAAATCTTCGATTGGCTGGCCGACCTCGATGTCGAATTGTCGCTGCTCGTGAACAACGCCGGCGCGAACGCGCGCAAGCCGACGCTCGACTATAGCGACGATGAAGTGCGTGCGTTGATCGACGCGAACCTTGTGTCCGCGTTCGCAATGTGCCGCCTCGCGCATCCGCACTTGGCCGAACACGCGAATGCGGCGATCGTGAACGTGAGCTCCGTATCGGGCCTCACGCATGTGCGCACCGGCGCGCCGTACGGCCTGTCAAAAGCCGCGCTCGCGCAATTGACGAAGAACCTTGCTTGCGAATGGGCCGAAGACGGCATCCGCGTGAACGCCGTCGCGCCGTGGTACATCCGCACACAGCGCACGCAAGGCGCGCTTGCCGACCCGGAATATCTGGACGATGTGTTGCAACGCACGCCGCTCGCGCGCATCGGCGAGCCGGAGGAAGTCGCCGCCGCGATCGCATTCCTGTGCCTGCCGGCGGCAAGTTACATCACCGGCGAAATCGTCGCGGTGGATGGTGGGTTCCTGAAATACGGTTTCTGAATCGTACGATTCCCCGGTGTGAAGTTCCCCTGTCCCCTAAGCTCAGCTTGGGGGAGAGGGCAGGGTGAAAGGGAGACACTTCGGCTTGTGCGGTGCCACCGTCGGCTGAAACGCTGCCCCTCACCCCAACCCTCTCCCCCGACAACGTCGGGGAGAGGGGGGGTATCCATAGCCGAAAACGGCTAGTTTCGACACGACGGCGGCGTTAGCATCGCTGTCATGTCCCCGCTATCCGTCCTCGATCCGCAAGCCTGCGAACAAGCCCGCCTGACTCGCGACGCGCGCTTCGACGGCTTGTTTTTCACTGCCGTGCGCACGACCGGCATCTATTGCCGGCCGGTGTGTCCGGCACCGACTGCACACGCGCGCAACGTCGAGTATTTTCCGAACGCCGCGGCGGCGGCGAGCGCCGGCTACCGGCCCTGCCTGCGTTGCCGTCCGGAAGCGGCGCCCGGCACGCCGCTGACGCGTGCGCGCAGCGAGCTGGTTGCGGCGGCATTGCGCATGATCGATGCGGGCGCGCTGGACGACGCATCCGTCGCGCAGCTCGCGCGTCGCATCGGCGTCGGCGAACGCCACTTGCGCCGTCTGTTCGTGGTTGAACTCGGCGCGGGGCCGCTGGAGATCGCTGCGACACGACGCTTGCTGTTCGCAAAGAAGCTGTTGACGGAAACGCCATTGCCGATCACGCAGATCGCGCATGCGGCCGGTTACGCGAGCTTGCGCCGCTTCAACGCGGCGTTTCTCGCCGGATATAAACGTGCTCCGCGCGATCTGCGGCGCGACGAATCCGCCACGCCCGCATCAAGCGCATTGACGCTGCGCATCCCGTTTCGCGCGCCGTACGATTTTTCCGCGCTGCTCGCGTTCTTTGCGCGACGTGCGGTTCCTGGCATTGAACACGTTGAGACGCACGGCTATACGCGCCGCTTCGCGTTTGATGGCAATGCCGGATCGCTGCGCGTGTCGCAGATGCGCAGTACGGATGCGCTTGCGCTGGAAGTGGATTGCGCCGACGCGTCGCGCCTGCAGGCGATTTGCGCACGCGTGCGCCGCCTGTTCGATGTCGATGCGGACATCGCGGCGATCGATGCGCAGCTTGCGCGCGATCCACGCCTGCGCGCGTTCGTACGTCGCCATCCCGGCCAGCGCCTGCCGGGTGGCTGGGATGGCTTCGAGATCGCTGTGCGTGCCGTCCTCGGTCAGCAGATCAGCGTTGCCGCTGCGCGTACGCTCGCGACGCGCCTGCTCGATCGTTACGGAGAGCCAACGACTTTGCCGAATGGCGATACGTTCCACTTGTTTCCCGTGCCGGAAATGCTCGCGCAGGCGGACCTGACAAAAGTCGGCTTGCCGCGCACACGCGCCGCGACGCTGAACACGATCGCACGTGCGGTCGCCGACGGCACTGTCGGCTTTCGTCCGGAACAATCGCTGGATGGTTTCGTCGCGAGCTGGTGCGAACTGCCCGGCATCGGTGCGTGGACCGCGCATTACATCGCGATGCGCGCGCTCAGCCACCCGGACGCATTCCCCGCCGCGGATCTGGTGCTGCGCAAGATGCTGGGCGATGGCGGCACGCTGTTGTCGGTGCGTGCGGTCGAATCCCTCGCCGAACGCTGGCGGCCGTGGCGCGCTTACGCGGTGATGCATTTGTGGCGCAACTCGAACTGAAGGACTCGTACAATGACCGACGTGTACTACGATTATCTCGATTCCCCGGTGGGGCGCCTGTTGCTGGTGGCGGACGGCCAAGGCCTGCGCCATGTCGCGTTCGAAAACGGCCGACACCCGACATCGGTCTCGGACGACTGGCAACGTGGTCCCGGCGCGCTGCACGAAGCACGGGCGCAACTCAAAGCGTATTTCGCCGGAAAGTTGCGCGAGTTCGATTTGCCGCTCGCGCCACAAGGCACCGACTTCCAGCAGCGGGTGTGGCTCGCATTGCTGCGCATTCCGTATGCTGCGACCGCGAGCTACGGCGACATCGCACGCGCCGTCGGCGAGCCGCATGCTTCGCGCGCGGTCGGCGCGGCGAACGGACAGAATCCCATTGCCATCGTCGTTCCCTGTCATCGCGTGATCGGTGCGAACGGCACGCTCACCGGTTACGGTGGCGGTTTGCCGAACAAGAAATTCCTGCTGGATCTCGAACAAAAGCACTCGGCCTTCGCGCTGGCGCCGTGATCAACAGCCGTTGATCTGGCCATCCAACTCATCGGCTTGCGGCTGCAGGATCGCGCGCTGATCCTTGAACGCATTGCGCAGCTTGTGCGTGACGTCGTCGTATTGTTGTTGCAGCCAGCTGCAGGTTTGCTCGCGCGAGGCGCGCATGCATTCGTCCTGCAATGGCGTGTAGCCGCTCGCGATCGCGTCGTGCGGCGATGTGCTGATCGGGACTTGCCGCAACTCCGGCGCAGACACGCCGATACCTCCCGGTCCATAGGCTTGCGCGAGGCTGTGCCCCGGATAGCCGAGCACGCCAAGCGGCACGTAACGCACGGGTGGCGTTCCGTTGCGGCTGAAGTAGGTCGAGCCATCTTCGGCTTTGCGGCAGATCCACAGCGGCGGCAGTGGCGCCGGTGGCTTGACGACCGCGGCAACTGCCGGTGGGGTCGCATCGGCGACCGGCGGCGAAGGTGCGGGCGCTGCGGCGGCTCGCGCCGCCACTGGCGGTGTGTCAGGCAACCAGACTTCCGCCTGCTTCGCATCTTGCGGACAAGGCCGATCCTGGAACGCGACCTCGCCCTGCGCCGTCGTGCATTTGTACACTTCGGTCGCGCTTGCGGTGCCGGCGATGATGCCCAGCGCGAGTACGAAATGCCGTGAAATTCGCATCGGCATGGCGTTCAATGCAGCGTCTTGTAGACTTCCGGATCGAACGCATCCACGGCGACGACTTCGTTGCGTGCGGCGTCGGCTTCCTGGATCAGGTCGTATTCGGCCTGCGTGATCACGCCGGCTTTCAGGCCCATTTCGTCGAGCATGTGCCCGGGCGCGCGATCGAGTTTTCCGGCGCGCACGGCGTCGCGCAGTTTCGTTTCCACCGGGATCGCGCGCACCGCCTTGGCGAGCGCCGCTTCCAGCGCGCCGAGGCCGACTTCGTTCGGCGGCGGCACGAAGATATCCTGCGTGAGATTGATGCGCGCCTCGCGGTCTTCGAGGATGTCGCGCGCGACGCGCGAGCCGAGTTTGTCCGAGGGCGGGCGGAAGCGCGCGCCGAGCGGGAAGATCACCCACGACAGCCACCACGCGGCGGCGCGCATCGGCAGGTTTTCCAATACACCGAGCAGCGCTTCCTGGATGCGGTACAGGCACAGGTCTACGCTCCAGCGTACAAGACTGTAGTTCGGCGTGGTCTTGGCTTCGTCGTGGTAGCGCTTGAGTGCGGCCGAGGCCAGATACAAATAGGCGAGCGCATCGGCGAGGCGACCGGAAATCTTCTCGCGGCGCTTGAGCGTGCCGCCGAGCGTGCCCATCGCGACATCTGACAACAGCTCGAACGCGGCCGAGAAACGCGACAGGTGCTGGTAGTAACGCACGGTGTCCTCGGTGCGCGGCGCACTGGCAAGGCGGCTGCCTGTCCACGCCAGCAATTTTGCGCGCGTCGCGTTGCGGAACAACAGGTTCACATGGCCGAAGATCGCCTTGTCGAATTTCTTCAGGTCTTTCTCGGCGATCGAGTTGATCTCGTGCTGCACGAACGGATGGCAGCGGATCGCGCCCTGGCCGTAAATGATCATCGAACGCGTGAGGATGTTCGCGCCTTCCACCGTAATCCCAATGGGCACCGCGTCCCAGGTGCGCGCGAGTGGATTGCGCGGGCCTTTCTGGATCGCCGCGCCGGCGCGGATGTCCATCGCGTCGGTGACGACCTCGCGCATGCCTTCGGTCAGGTAGGCCTTGGCAATCGCCGACAGCACCGCCGGTTTTTCGCCAGCGTCGAGCGCGCCGCAGGTGAGCGTGCGCGTGGCGGTCATGTAGTACGTCTTGCCGGCGATGCGTGCGAGCGGTTCCTCGATACCCTCGAAGCGGCCGATCGGCGTGTCGAACTGTTCGCGTACCGTCGCGTACGCACCGCTGATGCGCGTCATCATCTGCGCCGCGCCGACCGACAGCGCCGGCAGCGAAATCGAGCGTCCCGCGGCGAGGCATTCCATCAGCATGCGCCAGCCGTGGCCGATGCCTTCGCGTCCGCCGATGATGCAATCCAGTGGTGCGAACACATCCTTGCCGACAATGGGTCCATTCATGAACGGCACGCCCATCGGGTCGTGGCGCTGGCCGATGTCGATGCCGTCCAGGTCGCGCGAGATCAGCGCGCAGGTGATGCCGAGGTCTTCCTTGTCGCCGAGCAGGTGATCCGGGTCCTGGATGCGGAAGGCAAGGCCGATCAGGCTCGCGACGGGGGCGAGGGTGATGTAGCGCTTCTTCCAGTTCAGGCGCAGGCCGAGCACTTCCTTGCCGTCGATGACGCGCTTCTCGACCACACCGGTGGATTGCGTTGCCGCCGCATCGGAGCCGGCTTCCGGGCCGGTCAGGCCGAAGCAGGGCACGTCCTCGCCACAAGCCAGACGCGGCAGATAATATTTTTTCTGTTCGTCGGTACCGTAATGCAGCAGCAGTTCGCCGGGGCCGAGCGAATTGGGCACCATCACCGTCACCGCGGCCGTGATCGAACGCGACGAGATTTTTGTCACCACGCGCGAGTGCGCGATCGCGGAAAATCCCAGGCCGCCATATTCCTTGGGAATGATCATGCCGAGGAAGCGGTTGGTTTTCAGGAACGCCCAGATGCTGGCGGACAAGTCGCGTTGCTGGTTGACCTGCCAGTCGTCGAGCTTGGCGCACAGTTCCTGCACGGGGCCATCCATGAACGCCTGTTCCTCGGCGGTCAATGGCGCAGGTTTGAAATCGAGCAACTTCTGCCAGTGCGGCCGGCCGGAAAACAGCTCGCCATCCCACCACACGGTGCCGGCGTCGAGCGCGATGCGCTCGGTCTCGCCCAGGCGCGGCAGCACCGGCGCCATCAGTTTCATGGCGAAGCGCGAAACCAGCAGGCGGCGCAGAGGCGGCAAACCGAAAATCGCGGCCAAAACGATGAATACGATTGTCGTAACTTCGAACAACAGCGGTGAAGCGATGCCGCAGATCCGCCAGCCGATCAGCCAGACGGCGACTGCGCCGGTCCAGGCATAGAAGCCGTAGCCGAGGAACAACAGCGTGCTGAGCAGGATCAGCGCAAGGATGAACGTGAGGATCATGGGCGCACCGCGATGGGGTCGGTCGAGCCCCTATCATCCGCCGCGAGCGCGGAAAAGCAAGATTATTGCGCGTTGCGCAAGTCGGCGTTGTTGAAGTTGAACTGCAGGTACAGCACGCTGGCGTTGCCCTGCGCGTCGAAACGCACGCGGCATTCGTAACTTTGCCTGTCCTGCGTCGGCAAGCCCTTGTCGAGCACGATCGTGGAGGTCAGCAGCAGGGTGTCGGCGGATTCGGACTTGGCATGCGCCGCCAGATCCTTCAGGTCCAGCGCGAAGCTGCGGCCGTTCATGCGCCGGGCGATTTCTGCATTGCAGGCACTGGCCGCGTTGTCGTTGCGACTCGGGCTGCACGCACCCAGCAAGGCGCAACAACCCAACATGAGGATGGTGCGGATGTGCATTGCGCCCTCCCGTGTGTGCGCCGCTGCGGGTGCCTGCTCGCGTCCGATACTACCGCAATGGACCCAAGAGGGTGTCGTCGCGTCGCGCTAGGGCGCAGCCAAGGCGCTTCGTGCGGCGGGCTCGATGGTTGCAAGCCAGCGCGCATACATGGCCGCGGAAGGATGCAGGCCGTCGGCGGCGAGCATGTCCGCATTTCCGCCGCGGTCGCGTGAGGTCGCGGTGATGTCGACGAAGTGCACGTGCGATCGCGCTGAAATTTCCGTAGCCGCCGCGTTGAACGCATCGATTTCACGCGCGACTTGCGCTACATCACGGCCGCTTTGCGCACCGAAGCGGGTCACGCCCCAGTCCGGAATGGAAACGACGACCACGTGTTGCGGATTGCCGCCCGCAAACGCAATTGCGCGCTCGAGCAACATGCGGAATTCGGTTCGGTAATTCTCCAGGTCGCGGCCACGATATTGGTTGTTGACGCCGATCAGCAACGTGACCAGGTCGTACGGCGGGTGGAAGGCATGCGCGTCCATCGCGACGGAGAGTTCGTCCGTGGTCCAACCGGTGCGCGCGACGATTTCAGGTGCGCCAAGGTGCAACAGGGCGGCAAGTTGGTGCGGCCAGTTTTCGCTTGCCGGCAGGCCTTCGCCGATCGTGTACGAGTCACCGAGGGCAAGGAAGCGTGGCGACGGACTTGCCACGCCGGCAGCGAGCATGGCGCCAGCGGCGAGGCTAAGCCACATGGCGCCGCTGCGTCGTGGCCATCCGCCCAAGGCAGCGCTCGATGCGCGCGAACACCTCGCGCATTTGCGCAGGCGGCGGCAGCAAGGTGACGCGGAAGTGGTTCGCCTGGGCGATGTTGAAACCGCGGCCGGGTACGATCAGCACGTTCTCGGCTTCGAGCAAGTCCAGCGCGAAGGCGTGGTCGTCGAACTCCGCCAGCGCAGCCGCACGCACCGATGGAAACGCATACAGCGCGCCTTGTGGCGCGACCACGTCGAGGAATTCGCTGCTGGCGCAATGTTCGATCACGGCGCGGCGCGCCTCGTGCAAACGTCCGCCCGGCGCGGTCAACGCCGTGATCGTGTCCGGCCCGGCCAGCGCCGGTGCGATCGCCCACTGCCCGGGCACGTTCGCGCACAGGCGCAGGCTGGAAAGCAGGTCGAGCGCGTGATGGATTTCCGCCAATGCTTCGTGCGCACCGGAAAGACTGACCCAGCCCACGCGCCAGCCGCAGGCGCGGTGCACCTTGGACAAGCCGCCAAACGTCAGCGTCGGCACTTCGCCGGCAAGCGGCGCCAGTGGCTCGAAGCGCGCATCGTCGTAGAGAATCTCGTCGTAGATTTCATCGCTGAGCAGCACCAGTCGATGGCGCGCGGCGATGGCCACGAGTGCAGCGAGGAGTTCGCGCGGATACACCGCGCCGGTCGGATTGTTCGGATTGATCACGACCAGGGCGCGCGTGCGCGGCGTGATCAGCGCTTCGATCTCATCCGGATCCGGCAGATGTCCGCGCTCGGCAGGGCAGGCGTAATAGCGCGCGCTGCCACCATTGAGCGCAACCGCGGCGCTCCACAGCGGGTAATCCGGGCTCGGCAGCAAGACTTCGTCGCCGGCATCGAGCAGGGCGCGCAGGCTCATGTCGATGAGCTCGCTCACGCCGTTGCCGACGAAAATATTCGCGGCGCAAGCGTTGTGCGCGCCACGCGCCGTTTCACGCGCCGCGATCGCCTCGCGCGCGGACGGCAGCCCCTGCTGCGGGCAATACGCTTCGCTATCGGACACATGTGCCGCGACGGCCGCGCGCAGGTGCTCCGGCGCGGCGAAGCCGAAGCGCCCGGGATTGCCGATGTTCAGGTGCACGATGTCGCGGCCGGCGGCTTCGAGCTCGCGCGCGCGCCGCGACAGCTCGCCGCGGATGTCGTAACGCACGTCGGCCAGACGGGGGTTGGCGCGGACCGGGGGACGGGGCAGGGGCACGGACATGGATCAGGCGCCAAGATTGTTGTGGCGCAGCATGCTAGCCAAATCCCATGCGATTTCAAGCCGGATGCACCGCAGCAGGTAAAATGCCGGCATGCAGCCGATCCACGACCACGCCCGCCTGACCGCCATCGGTTGGCGTGGCGACCTGCCCGACGTGGCGCCCGGCCAGCGCCTGGCGCGGGTAGTCGCCCAGCATCGCAATGGCTATCGCGTGCATGATGGCGCGATGGAGTTCGCCGCTCAGCCGGCGCCGCGTTTCCTGCGTCGCGACGTCGACCCGGTCGAGCGGCCGGCGGTCGGGGATTTCATCGTCCTCGCCGGCACGGTGCCGCCGGTCATCGAGAAAATCCTGCCGCGGCGCAGCCTGCTTGCCCGCGCCGCCGCCGGCGAACGTCATCGTCGCCAGGTCATCGCCGCGAACATCGACACCGTGTTCGTGCTGATGGGACTGGATGGCGATTTCAATCCGCGCCGCATCGAGCGCTATCTCGTGCTGATCGAGGGCAGCGGCGCGCGCGCCGTGGTCGTGCTGACGAAATTCGACAAAGTGGAAAACGCGGCATCGACCGCGATGCGCGCGGAACTGGCTGCGGCCGCGCCCGGCGCGCAAATCCTCGCGATCAACGCCAAGGACGCCGCCAGCATCGCGCCACTGCTCGCCTACCTGCAACCCGGCGACAGCGCCGTGCTGGTGGGATCGTCCGGCGCGGGCAAGTCCACGCTCACCAACACCCTGCTCGGCGTCCAGCGCCATGCCACCGCCGCCGTGCGTGGCCATGACAGTCGCGGCCGTCACACCACCACGCATCGCGCCTTGGTACAATTGCCCAGCGGCGGTTGCCTGATCGACACGCCGGGCATGCGCGAGATCAAGTTCACCGGCAACGAGGAATTGGGCGCGGCGAATTTCGCGGACATCGAAACCCTGGCGCTGGATTGCCGCTTCGGCGATTGCGGCCACGGCAACGAACCCGGTTGTGCGGTGCGCGCGGCGCGCGAATCCGGCGAACTGGATGCCGAGCGCTGGCAAGCCTGGTTGAAATTGCGCGGCGAGATCGCCGCCGCCGGCGATGCGCTGGAAGCACAGCTCAAGCGCAAGTCCGCGGCGCGCGTGCAGAACAAGGCTTTGGGGAAGCGGCTGGTTGAAAAGTATGGAAGGCGCTGAGGGGAGTGCCGCGCATGATGTTGAATCCGACTCCCCTCACGGACATTGCCGACCTTGAAAGCGAACGCAAGCAAACCCTCATCCGATAGCGCACGCCTCGAAGGTCTGGCGCCGGCCGCCGCCTTGCAGGTGCGTTCCGCCATGCAGGCGCTGCGCGCCAGGCAGGCCGGCGACGCGGAACGGAACCTACGTGCGGCATTGGCGCAGGCGCCGGGACATCCGGAAGTCCAGCGCCTGCTGGCGATCGCCTTGCGCATGCAGGGCATGAATGGCGAGGCGCTCGAATTGCTGCGCCAGGCGGCAGATCGTTGGCCGGATGACGTGATGATGCAAAATGGACTTGGCACCGCGCTGGATGCATCCGGCGACCGCGTGGCGGCGATTGCGGCCTTCCGTCGAGCTTGCGAACTTGCTCCGGAAGCGGCGGTGTTGTGGGCAAACCTGGGCAAGACGCTCGGCGATTACAGCCAGTTCGAGGAAGCCATCCCGGTGCTCGAGCACGCACTGCGCATTGCGCCGCATGCGGCCAGCAGCATTCGCCTGGCGCATGCGCTGCGTGCGATCGGGCGCATCGATGAAGCCGAACAGCGGCTGCGCGCCATGCTTGCCGACGCACCTGCCGACAACGAAGTCTGGCTCGCCCTGGCAGGACTCAAGACCCGGCCGCTGAAAAAGAGTGATTCCGCGCGCATGCAGGCATTGCTGCAACGGGCGGACCTGAAGCCCGGCGAACGCATATCGCTGTTGTTCGCCCTTGCCAAGTCGTACGATGATCAACGCCTCTATGAGCAGGCATTTGCCGCGTACGTCGATGGCAACGCGGCAACGCGCCGCATCCATCATTGGGATGCCGGGCTTTTCCGCGCCTTCGTCGACGACATATTGCATGCGTTTGCACGCCCGGTTGCCGATATCCCCGGCCAGCAGGGCGACGAAGTGATTTTCATCGTCAGCCTGCCGCGATCCGGTTCCAGCCTGACCGAGCAGATACTCGCATCGCATCCAAAGGTCGTCGGCGCCGGCGAGCTGGATTCGACCACCGTCGTGATCGACACCGAATCGGCGCGGCGTGGCGAGCCTTTTCCGCTGTGGGTCAAAGCCGCAACGCCGGAAGATTGGTTGCGCATGGGCCGGCACTACCTGGATCTCACCGAGCGCTGGCGCAAACCCGGGCAACGATTCACCGACAAATTGCCGGGTAACTGGCTGCGCGTCGGCGCGATCTTCGCAATGCTTCCCGGTGCGCGCGTGATCGATTGCCGGCGCGATCCGGTGGAATCGTGTTTTTCCTGCTTCCGCACCTTGTTCAGCCACGCCAACCAGCCATTCAGCTACGAGCTCGGCGACATCGCCGCGTATTGGCGTGACTACGATCGCGCCAGCCGGCATTGGCAGGCCTTGTATCCGAAGGCATTCCGCGCGCAGCAATACGAGGCGCTGGTGGCCGATCCGGAAGCGCAGACGCGCGAGCTGTTGGACTTCTGCGGTCTGGATTTCGATCCGGCCTGCCTGCGTTATTGGGAGGCGCAGCATAGTGTGCGCACCGCCAGCGCCGCGCAGGTGCGCGAGCCGATCCGCAAGGACACGGCGCGGGCGAACCGGTACGGCGCATTGCTCGACCCCTTGCGCACGGAGCTTGGCTTGCCGCCGTTTGCGGCGAGATAGCCGGTACGCGCTATAGTGCACGCGATGGACGCCGTCGCCGTTCCGCAAGGCATCGCCGAACTCGATCGCCGCCTCGTCGCGGCGATCAAGGGTGTCAAGCTGCTCGCCGCTCTGAGTTGGCCGGCGCGGGTGCAGGAAGCCTTCCTCGCCGGCTGGCGCGAGAAAAATCCCCGACTGCCCGACGTCGATTACGCAAGATCGGATTTCTCGCGCACGCGCGAGGAACTCGAGGTGGTCTATCTCGCCGCCGATGCCGGGCATCCGCTCGGCGATTACCTGCGCCGCAGCGCGCAGTCCTGGCGCATCGCCACGGAACTGCTCGATGCCGCCGGCACCGGCGATATTGCGCAGCATTCCTTCAATCTGTTTGGCCGCCCGAACGATCGCCTGCCGGGCGGCACGGTCAGCACGCTCGACGCGGCGCGGCATTTCATCGAGCTCGCCGATGAACTCGGCGGCGAGATCGCCGCGCATGAGGCCGATTACTGCATTCCCGCCGATGTGCTGGAGCAGGAATTGCAACAGCGCCTCGACGCGTTTTTCGGCGCCGGCGTGGTGCGCGTGGAAACCGATCCGAACCTGATCGCCAAGGCCGCGGCCGGCGCGACGCGCATCCGCCTGCGCTCGGCGACGTGCTTTTCCGAATACGACAAGAGCCAGTTGCTCGAACACGAGGCGTTCGTGCATTCGCTGACCGCGCTCAATGGCCGCGCGCAGCCGAACCTGGGTTCCTTCGCCACCAACTCGCCGCGCATCACCGCCACGCAGGAAGGCCTGGCGACGTTCGCCGAGCTCATGTCCGGATCGATCGACATCGGCCGCATGAAGCGCATTTCCCTGCGCATCCTCGCCATCGACAAGGCGCTGGCCGGTGCCGATTTCATCGACGTGTTCAAGTTTTTCCTCGAATCCGGTCAGACCGACGCCGACAGCTTCGCCTCGGCGGCGCGTGTGTTCCGCGGCGCGCCGCTCACGGGCGGCTGCGCGTTCACCAAGGACGCGGTGTATCTGCACGGCTTGCTGTCGGTACACACGTTCTTCCGCTGGGCGTTGAAGAATCGCAAGCTGCAATGGTGTCGCAACCTGTTCGCCGGCAAGATGGCGCTGCACGATGTGATCGCGCTGGCGCCATGGTTCGACTCCGGCTACATCGCCGCGCCGGTTTACCTGCCGCCGTGGATGCAGCGCACGAACGGACTGGCCGGGGCGCTCGCGTTTTCGCTGTTCGCCAACAAGATTCGCCTGGATCGTGTCGAGGCGGAGGACCTGGTGCTCGGGATCTGATCGGGAGGGATGAAAATGTATACAAAGCTGATTGTTGCCGCGGTATTGCTGGCGGGCGTGGGTACGGCCGGAGCGGTGGAAACCGATGCGCAGCGCGTGCAGGCGGTGTTGCCGCAGGTCACGGCGTGGCGGCGCGATATCCACCAGCATCCGGAGTTGAGCAACCGCGAGGTGCGCACCTCGAAGCTCGTCGCCGATGAGTTGAAGAAACTCGGCTACACCGTGCGCACCGGCATCGCGCATACCGGCGTGACCGGCGTGCTCATCGGCGGCAAGCCGGGCCCGAAGCTCGCGATCCGCGCCGACATGGACGCGCTGCCGGTGACCGAACAGGTCGATCTGCCGTTCGCATCGAAGGCCAAGGGCGAATACCAGGGCAAGACCGTCGGCGTCATGCATGCCTGCGGCCACGACGCGCACACCGCAATGCTGCTCGGACTCGCCGAGATTTTCGCCGGCATGCGCAAGGACTTGCCCGGCAGCGTCATGCTGATCTTCCAGCCGGCCGAGGAAGGCGCGCCGCCGGGCGAGCAGGGCGGCGCGCCGCTGATGGTCAAGGATGGCGTGTTTGCCGACTTTCATCCTGACGCGATCTTCGGCATGCATGTGGTGAGCACGATGACGGTCGGCACGGCCGGCGTGCGCCCCGGTGGCGCGATGGCCAGTTCCGACACCTTCCGCATTGTCGTGCACGGACGCCAGAGCCACGGCGCGATGCCGTGGCTGTCGATCGATCCGATCGTCACCGCCGCGGAGATCGTCACCAGCGCGCAGACCATCGTCAGCCGCCAGCTCGACATCAGCCAGAAACCGGCGGTGGTCACGTTCGGCGTGTTCAATGGCGGCCAGCGCTTCAATATCGTGCCGGAAACCGCCGAGTTGCAGGGCACGGTGCGCACCTTCGACGAGGCCATGCGCAAGCAGGCGCTGGCGAGCCTGAAACGCATCGCCGAGAACGTCGCCGCGGCGAATGGCGCCACCGTGGAAACGCAGATTCCGCTGTCGGCGGACAGCGGCAATCCGGTCCTGACCAACGATCCGGCGCTGACCGCGCGCGTGCGCACGAGCCTGGAAACCGCGCTCGGCAAGCAGAACGTGATCGAGTCCCCGCGCTGGACGGCATCGGAGGACTTCCCGTACTTCGGCCTTGGCGCGCACGCGCCGAGCGTGTATTTCTTCGTCGGCGCCACGCCTGTCGGCGTGGACCCGGCCACCGCGCCGAGCAATCATTCGCCGAAGTTCTTCCTCGACGAAGGCGCGCTCAAGGTGGGCGCGACGGCCATGCTGCAGGCGGCGCTGGACTTCCTGGGGCATGCGAACAGCCAGTAATGGCATGAAATTCGCTTGGTATTCAGCCATCGAACGGAGGTTCCACCATGAAAATCCTGCCACTCGCCGGTTGTGTCTCGTTCCTGCTGACGGCCCAGGCGGCTCTGGCCCTGCCGCCCGTCGTCCACACCCAGGCTTGTTCGGTGTCGGTCGATGGCAATCGGCTGGATACCGTGCTCACGCCTGGTGGCGCCGACCAGCGCAACACGTTTGCCTACGAGCCGCTCACGCATCGCTGGCATTTCTGGGGGTTTCTCGCCGACGATGCCAACTTTCCCTCGGCGGCTTCCTCGCTGCGCGCGGTCGTGCACGCGACTTCCAGCGATGGTGTCCACTTCACCAGCGACGGCAACCTGAGTTACGCCTTCGGCAGCGCCTACTACGGGAATTACGCGGCGAGCATCGATCCACCGCTGGATTTCTTCCGCGCCGTGTACGACACGCAAACCGGCACCTGGAAGCTGTTCAACTGGACGGAGAACGACCAGCCGCCCAATTCGCGCTTTGGCCAATACAACTACAACACCTCGGTCAATGACCTGGGTACCGTAGCCGGTACCACGAATGTGGTTCATCAAGGACCGCTGAAAACGCCGGTAGCCGGAAATCATGTCGGCACGTTCGGTTTGGTCGACGGCATGCTGTATTTGCGCGCAGATACCGACGGCGGCGCGGATCAATTTGCCTACACCGATGGTGCCTACCCGTGGACGGGCGCCAATCAACCGTCGACCGGCAGCGAACTCACCAGCGCGAACTTGTTCAACGGCACGCCGTATTGCTGGTTTCTCACGCCCGGTTGCGGCACGAGTGATCCACGCATCCCGGCCTATGTGCACAACGTCGGTCGCACGTTGCGCCAGGACGACGGCGTCACGATCGGCACGTACTACGCATTTCGCGACGCGAACACCTACGCACGCCTCGACCAGCAAATCTGGTACGTCGAATCCACCGACAACGGCACGACCTGGTCGACGCCCGTCGGCGTGTTTCCCGATCCATCGAGTGTCACCATCGACGGCCAGCCGCTGGATGCGGCGCCAGGCGGCAAGCTCTCCGATGTCGAGATGGTGCTCAAGGGCTCGCGCTACCAGGCCTATTTCAGTACCCAGGATGCGGACGGAAACTACGTCATGGTTACCGCGCAGGGCCGCCCGAGCGACGCGATCTTCTGGAACGGTTTCGACGCCTGCGATTGAGCCCCCGCAGGCTGTGCTAAGCTCGCAAGCCCGCATCGGATGCGGGTTTGCGAGTGTCGAGCATGTCCATCAAAGAAGACCTCAAGCAGGCCGCCCTCGAGTACCACCGCCGCAAGCCGCAGGGCAAGATCAAGGTCGCACCGACCAAACCGCTGGTGACGCAGCGCGACCTTTCGCTGGCCTATTCGCCCGGCGTCGCCGCGGCCTGCGAGGCGATCGTCGCCGATGCCGGCGAGGCGGCCACGCTCACCGCACGCGGAAATCTCGTCGGCGTCATCTCCAATGGCACCGCGGTGCTCGGGCTGGGCGACATCGGCCCGCTCGCCGCCAAACCCGTGATGGAAGGCAAGGGCGTGCTGTTCCAGAAGTTTGCCGGCATCGACGTGTTCGACATCGAGGTCAACGAACGCGATCCGGACAAACTGGTCGATATCATCGCCGCGCTGGAACCGACGTTCGGCGGCATGAACCTGGAAGACATCAAGGCGCCGGAATGCTTCATCGTCGAGCGCAGGTTGCGCGAGCGCGTGAAGATTCCGGTATTCCACGACGACCAGCATGGCACCTCGATCATCGTCGGCGCGGCGGTGATCAACGCGCTGGCCGTGGTCGGCAAGAAGATCGGCGAGGTGAAAGTCGCTTCCACCGGCGCTGGTGCGGCCGGCATCGCCTGCCTGGACATGCTCGTGCAACTCGGCGTGAAGCCGGAAAACATCCTCGTTGCCGATCGCGTGGGCGTCATCTATTCCGGTCGCAAGCAGGAAATGGACCCGGACAAGCAGCGCTATGCGCGCGACACGAAAGCGCGCTCGCTGGCCGAAATCATCCGCGGCGCCGACATCTTCCTGGGACTGTCCGCCGCCGGCGTGCTCACCGGTGACATGGTCAAGGCGATGGCAGATCGACCGATCATCCTCGCGCTCGCCAACCCGATACCGGAAATCCTGCCCGAGGTGGCCCGCGAAGCGCGGCCCGACGCGATCATCGCCACCGGGCGCTCGGATTACCCGAACCAGGTCAACAACGCACTGTGCTTCCCCTACATTTTCCGCGGCGCGCTGGACGTCGGCGCGACCACAATCAACGAGGCGATGAAGGTCGCCTGCGTGTACGCGATCGCGGAACTGGCGCGGCGCGAGGTTTCCGATATCGCCGCGCGTGCCTACGGCGACCGCTTGATGTCGTTCGGTCCGGATTACCTGATCCCGCAACCGTTCGATCCGCGCCTGCTGGTGTCGCTGGCGCCCGCCGTGGCGCGCGCGGCGATGGATTCGGGCGTGGCCACGCGACCGATCGCCGACATGGGTGCGTATCGCGAGCGCTTGTCGCAGTTCGTCTACCGCACCGGCATGGTCATGAAGCCGGTGTTCGAGCGCGCCCGGTCCGACGTCAAGCGCGTGGTCTATGCCGAGGGCGAGGAAGACACCATCCTGCGTGCGGTGCAGACGTTGGCGGATGAAAAGATGGCGCGGCCGATCCTGATCGGTCGCCCCGCGGTCATCGAAAAGCGCATCGCGCGGTTGGGGCTGCGCATCCGCGCCGGCGAACATTTCGAGCTGACCAATATCGACGATGATCCACGCTATGCCGATTACTGGAACCAGTACCTGAAGCTCGCCGAGCGCCGCGGCATCACGCCGGCGCTGGCCAGGTCGCTGGTGCGCTCGCGGCCGACGCTGATTGCCGCCCTGATGCTCGCGCGCGGCGAGGCGGACGCGATGGTCTGCGGCATCGTCGGCCGCTACCAGCGCCAGCTCGCCCACATCCTCGACGTGCTGCCGCTGGATGCCGGCGTCAGCGCGCCGGCGGCGATGACCGCGGTGCAGAACGACCGCGGCACCTGGTTTTTCGTCGATACGCACGTGCAGTACGATCCGAGTGCCGAACAGATCGCCGAAGCCACGCTGCAGGCGGTGTTGCGCCTGAAGCTGTTCGGCATCGTGCCGCGCGTTGCGCTGCTGTCGCACTCGAACTTCGGCAGCCACGAAAACCCCAGCGCCTGCAAGATGCGGCGCGTGCTGGAACTCGTCCGCGCCAAGGCGCCGGATCTGGAAATCGACGGCGAGATGCAGGCCGACACCGCGCTCAACGACGAAATCCGCGCGCGCATTTTCCCGCACTCGCTGCTGCGTGGCCGCGCCAACGTATTCGTGTTCCCGAACCTGGACGCCGCCAACATCGCCTACAACATGGCGCGCCAGTTCACCGAGGGCGTGGCGATCGGGCCGATCCTGATGGGCGTGTCGCGACCCGCGCACGTGCTCACCCCGGCCTCGACCGTGCGTCGCGTGGTCAACATGACCGCGATCGCCTGCGTCGAGGCGCAGATCCGGGCGCAGACGTCACCAGCCTGAAAAATCGACGCCGCATGGCGTCGAAGCTACACTGGCGGCATGTGATCACAATCAATGGCGGCGCCAAGGGCGCTGCGTGGAGACTCGCATGAACAATCCCCTCACCGACATGCTCAACCAGGATCCGGATCCGTCCGAGACCCGCGACTGGCTCGAATCCATCGAGGCGGTGATCGATGCCGAAGGCACCGACCGCGCGCATTACCTGCTAGAGAAACTCGTCGATGAAACGCGCCGTGCCGGCGGGCACCTGCCGTTCGCGCCGACCACGCAGTACATCAACACGATTCCGCCGCAGATGGAGGCCAAGTGCCCCGGCGACGCGAACATGGAATGGCGCATCCGCAGCATCATCCGCTGGAACGCGATGGCGATGGTGGTGCGCACGAATCGCAAGCCGGGTTCGCTCGGCGGCCACATCGCCAGTTTCGCTTCGTCCGCGACGCTGTACGACGTCGGCTTCAACCACTTCTGGCGCGCACCGAACGCCGATCATCCGGGCGACCTGGTCTACCACCAGGGCCATTCCAGCCCCGGCATCTATGCGCGCTCGTTCCTCGAGGGCCGCATCGGCGCCGACCAGATGGACCTGTTCCGTGCCGACGTGATCGGCCACGGCCGCGCGCTGACCTCGTATCCGCATCCGTGGCTGATGCCCGATTACTGGCAGGTACCGACGGTGTCGATGGGCCTGGGACCGATCCAGGCGATCTACCAGGCGCAGTTCTTCAAGTACCTGGAAAACCGCGGCCTGATCCCGAAATCCGACCGCAAGATCTGGTGCTTCATCGGCGACGGCGAAGTGGACGAGCCCGAATCCCTCGGCGCGATTTCCCTCGCCGGGCGCGAGAAGCTCGACAACCTCATCTTCGTCGTCAACTGCAACCTGCAACGCCTCGACGGCCCGGTGCGCGGCAACGGCAAGATCATCCAGGAACTCGAAGGCGTGTTCCGCGGCGCCGGCTGGAACGTGCTGAAACTGATCTGGGGCAGCTACTGGGATCCGCTGCTCGCGCGCGACAAGGACGGCGCCTTGCGCCAGGTCATGATGGACACCGTCGACGGCGAATACCAGGCCTGCAAGGCCTTCGGCGGCGCCTACACGCGCGAGCATTTCTTCGGCAAGGATCCGCGCACGCTGGAGATGGTGCGCAATCTGTCCGACGACGACATCTGGCGCCTTAACCGCGGCGGGCACGACCCGCACAAGGTCTACGCGGCGTACTACGCGGCGACCCACACGGAAGGCATGCCCTCGGTGGTGCTGGCCAAGACCGTGAAAGGCTACGGCATGGGCTCGGCGGGCGAGTCGCAGAATCCGACGCACCAGCAGAAAAAGCTCGACGACGATTCGGTGCGCCACTTCCGCGACCGTTTCCAGATTCCGATTGCCGACGACAAGCTCGCGGATGTGCCGTATTACCATCCCGGCAAGGATTCGCCGGAGGTCAAATACATGCTCGAGCGCCGCGCCGCGCTCGGCGGTTTCCTGCCGCAGCGGCGCCGCCACACCGATGAGAAATGCCACGCGCCGGATTTGTCCGCGTTCGCGCAGATCACCAAGGGTTCCGGCGATCGCGAGATTTCCAACACCATGGCCCTGGTGCGCGGCATGAACCTGCTGCTGCGCGACAAGGAAATCGGTCCGCGCGTGGTGCCGATCGTCGCGGACGAGGCGCGCACCTTCGGCATGGAAGGCATGTTCCGCCAGATCGGCATCTACGCGCCGGAAGGGCAGAAATATCGCCCGCAGGATGCGGATCAATTGCTGTATTACCGCGAGGCGCAGGACGGCCAGGTGCTGCAGGAAGGCATCTCCGAAGCCGGCGGCATGTCGGCATGGATCGCGGCGGGCACGAGCTACTCGTTCTCGAACAAGCCGATGCTGCCGTTCTTCATCTACTACTCGTTCTTCGGCTTCCGCCGCGTCGGCGATCTGATCTGGGCGGCCGGCGACCAGCGTGCGCGCGGCTTCCTGATCGGTGCGACCGCCGGCGCGAGCTTCCCCGGCGAAGGTTTGCAGCATTCGGACGCGGCATCCCAACTCATGGCCGGCACGGTGCCGAACTGCCGCGCCTACGATCCGACGTTCTCGTATGAAGTCGCGGTGCTGCTGCACCACGGCATCAAGGAAATGTACGAGGACCAGCACGACGTCTTCTACTACATCACCACCACGAATGAGAACATCCACCATCCGGACATGCCCGAAGGCTGCTACGAGGGCATCGTCAAGGGCATGTATCTGTTCAAGGACGCCGGCAAGCCGAAGAAGAACGAGCCGCGCGTGCAACTCATGGCTGCCGGCGGCTCGGTGCTCGAAGCGGTTGCCGCCGCGCAGATGCTCGACGCCGAATTCGCGGTCAAGGCCGATGTGTGGTCGTGCCCGAGTTTCAGCGAGCTGTCGCGCGACGCCTACGATTGCGAACGCTGGAACCGTTTGCATCCGGAAGCCAAGCCGCGCGTCTCGCACTTCGCGCAATGCCTCGACGGCCACGATGGCCCGGTGGTGGCGGTGAGCGAATACGTGCGCGCGGTGGCCGACCAGTTGCATTCCTTCATCCCCGCCGATCGCCCCTTCACCGCGCTCGGCGCCGACGGCTACGGCCGCAGCGACACCCGCGAACACCTGCGCGAGTTCTTCGAGATCGACCGTCGCTGGATCGCCCACGCCGCCATCGCCGCGCTCGCCGCCGACGGCAAGATGAGCGCCAAGGACGTCGCCCGCGCGATCAAGACCTGGAAACTCGACGCGGAGAAGCCGAATCCGTTGGGGGTGTGATGGCTGTTCCTACGTTTGAAAAGTGGCGTATTCCGTTTCTACGGCGCATTGAGGATGGGAAAGCTCATGCGCTCGCGGATTTGTATGAGCCATTGAGCGGAGACCTGCGGTTGTCCGATCAAGATCGGAGCGAGACGCTTACTACCGGGCAGCCTGTCTACAAGAATCGAATTGGGTGGACGCGGGCGTACATGAAAAAGGCCGGACTTATTACGGCTCCCGCGAGAGGGATTGTTCAAATCACCGAACGGGGGAAAGCTGCCCTGAATTCGGGGCAGGTTATCGATAACGCTTACCTTCGACAATTTCCTGAATTTGAGGAATTTTTTCGTGGGTCGCGCCGCAATGACGATTCAGCAGGAACTACCAAGGATATTGCGGCGGAATCACCCGAAGACACACTTAATCGTGTCTACAAGCAACTACGCGACGATCTTGCGCAGGAATTGCTCGACCGCATCAAGGCATCATCGCCTGCATTCTTCGAAAAGCTTGTCGTCGACCTGATGATCCGCATGGGTTACGGCGGTTCGCGCGAGGATGCAGGCAGGACTGTCGGCCGTTCCGGTGACGGCGGCATCGACGGCGTGATCAACGAGGATCGCCTCGGCCTCGACGTGATTTATCTGCAAGCCAAACGCTGGGAAAACACCGTGGGACGGCCGGTTGTGCAGGGCTTCGTCGGCAGCCTTGCCGGCAAGCGTGCGAACAAGGGCGTGCTGATCACCACCTCGGAATTCTCCAAAGAAGCGCGAGAGTACGTCGAGACGATCGGTGCAAAAGTCGTATTGATCGACGGCGATACGCTAGGCTCGCTCATGATCCAGTACGGCCTCGCGGTGACGCCGGTCGCGAGCTACGACATCAAGCGCGTGGATTCGGATTACTTCGACGAATAGCCGTCGCGATTGAAAGCGAAGTCCGCGCATCCGGGTCTTTATCCAGGCTTGTGGAAATACGTAGCGTCATACCGGCATGGATTGCCGGTATCCAGACGGCATGGATGCCATCCTGGCAACTGGATTCCGGCAGTCCCTGCCGGAATGACGAGCATAAAATGCGCATCACCTGCTTTCAGTACGCCCAAATGCCCAGCCGGAAACCCCCATGCTCCGCCAACTTCTCGCCACAGGATTGCTCATGATCGCCACCCAGCTCGGGGCGCAGGCCGCGCCCGTGGAACGCCCGACCGCGCCGGCGCACGCCGAAACGATCACGCTCGGCGGCGGCTGTTTCTGGTGCCTGGAAGCCGTGTTCGAGGAATTGAAGGGCATCGCCAGCGTGACCTCGGGTTACGCCGGCGGGCACGTCGCCGATCCAAACTACGAGCAGGTTTCCAGCGGCACCACCGGGCACGCGGAAGTCGTCCAGCTCGTGTTCGATCCGCAGGTTCTGCCGTTGAACGTGTTGCTGGACGTGTATTTCACCATCCACGATCCGACCACGCTCGATCGACAGGGCAACGATGTCGGCACGCAGTATCGCTCGATCGCGTTCTATCGCGACGCCGCGCAAAAGACGGCGATCGAGGATGCCATCGCGCGCGCCGGCCACGAGTATTCCGGCAAGGTCGTGACGCAGGTCGAGCCGTTCACGGTGTTCTACAAGGCGGAAAACTACCATCAGGAATATTTCCGCCTGCATGGCACGCAACCGTATTGCCAGCTCGTGATTGCGCCGAAGGTGGCGAAGTTCAGAAAGAAATTCCACGACTGGTTGAAGTAATTCAGCGGATCTTAACAAGACAGAGGCACGTCATGCCGGCAGGGAATGCCGGCATCCAGACTGCATGGATGCCATCCTTGGCAACTGGATTCCGGCATTCCATGCCGGAATGACGAGCAAAGAAGCGTTTCGCCGACAGGCAAAAGCCGCTAGCCAAACAACTCCGGCTGCGGCAACTCGTCCGCATCGCAGAAATTGTGCAAGCCCACGCCGACGAGTCGGTACAGCGTCGTCTGCGGCATGCCGACGCGTTCGGTCAGCGACGCGGCAATCTCCACGAATTCGCTTTCCGACTGCGGCGGCGTTGATGGCGTGTGACTGCGCGTGAGGATGTGGAAATCCGCGGTCTTGAGCTTGAGCACCACGGTGCGGCCGATGCGTGGCGTCTTGCGGCTCGCGGCCCAGGTTCTGGCGGCCAGCGTACGGATCGTCGCTTCGATCGCGGACAACGGCAGGTCGCGCTCGAACGTATCCTCGGTCGAGATCGACTGCACCGGCTGGTCGGGCTCGACCGGTCGCTCGTCGATGCCTCTGCTGAGTTCGTGCAAGCGGCGGCCATAACGGCCGAAACGCTGTTCCAGGTCGCGCACATCGCGCAGGCGCAGATCCGCGCAGGTGCGGATGCCGATCCTGGCCAGTTGTGCGTCCATGACCTTGCCCACGCCCGGAATCTTC
The DNA here is from genome assembly GCA_018240565.1 of Pseudomonadota bacterium. GTDB lineage: Bacteria > Pseudomonadota > Gammaproteobacteria > Xanthomonadales > Rhodanobacteraceae > Rudaea. Next base: position 82,003 of record JAFEFO010000042.1, read on the forward strand.
GCCACCGCCAGCGGCGCGAGGAAGGCCTGGGCTTCATGCGGACGGATCACGAACAAGCCGTCGGGTTTGCGCCAATCCGAGGCGATCTTGGCGAGGAATTTGTTTGGCGCGACGCCCGCCGAGGCGGTCAGTGCGGTTTCATCCGCAATGGTTTTGCGGATGGATCTGGCGACCGCCGTGGCCGAATCCAGTCCCGACTTTGGCGCCGTGACATCCAGATACGCCTCGTCCAGCGACAGCGGTTCGACCAGTTCGGTGTGGCGCAGGAAGATCTCGCGCACCTGTTTCGACACCGCGCGGTAGCGCGAGAAATCCGGCGGCACGAAGATCGCATGCGGACACAGGCGCTCGGCGCGCACCGCCGGCATGGCCGAGCGCACCCCGAAACGGCGCGCTTCGTAGGACGCCGCGCAGACCACCGAACGCGCGCCGCGCCAGGCGACGACGACAGGTTTGCCGCGCAGCTTGGGATCATCGCGCTGCTCGACGCTGGCGTAGAAAGCGTCCATGTCGATGTGCACGATCTTTCGCATAAAACCTGCTGCGCTCGGCATCTCGCGCTCCGGCAGTGCTCGGAATCCTCACATACTCGATTGTATGCTCCGGTTCCTGCGCGCTGACGGCGCGCGACCTGCCTTCGCTCGCGACGGTTTTTTCAAGGTTGCTCATCCGCATTGTGCGCGCGGCGTAGTCGATTTCCTACACGAACGCGCGGCGCGCGCCGATTGGCGGATTGCGGCCGGATCGCGATGCTGTCTGCCACACACCGGAGGGCGCGACATGCATCACGATCGATATGTGGCAAGCGGGCGCAGCATGCGCTGGTACGAATGGCTGGCGGGCCTGCTGCTGCTTGGCGCGGCATTCGGTGTGCGCGCGGGATCGGTCTACAAGTGCGTGGATGCGAACGGCGCCGTCACGTTCCAGGACCAGATCTGCACGACGGTGCAGGCACAGAGTGAAGTGGAGATCGCGCCGGCTCCGGCCTTTGCGCCGCCGCCCAAGTACGCGGTCGAAGGGCATCCACGGCGCGAGAATTCGCGCAGCCAGCACCCGGCGCCACGTTCCTCCGCTCGCGGCATGGGCTACGAATGCCGCGCCAGCGATGGCCGCGTGTTCTATCGCCTCGGCGCCTGTCCGCGCTCGCTGGCGGCGGAAGGCGACAGTACGATCCGCGGCAAGGGCCGCGGCCGCAGTGGTGGTTCATCGGTCGGCGTTTCCGGCCACGCGATCCCGCGCGAGGAAGCCTGCATGCAGATGCGCCGGGCCGGTTCCATCGGTCGCGGCGGCCACGAATATGACGAACAGGTTTCGACCTACGACAAGAATCTCGGCCGCGATCCCTGCGCATGACGCGCGAATGCGGTATCGTTGGCAGCCAGCGACATGGGGTGCCGCATGCGATCGAAATATTCCCTGCTGTTTGCCTTGTGCGCCGCGATCCTCGCGGCCTGCTCGGGCGGCAACGCGCCGCCGCCGGTGGATCCCGCGATTGCGGCGAAGGCCGCGGCGGAAGCCAAGGCGAACAAGGAAGCCGCCTTGTACGAGCAGATGCGGCAGAACGGCAGTTGGGATCTTGCCGTATCGCTGGGCAGCGAGGTCCTGGCCAATTTCCCCGGCACCGCAGCCGCGGCGCGGGTACAACAGACCATCGACGAGACGCGTACCAAGGCGGAAGTCATCGCCAACACGCGACGCCTGGCGCAACTGTGGAGCTACACCGCCACGGCCGAAGACGGCGGCACGCAATACGCCGCGGCGATCGCGTCGAAGCAGGCGCCGAATCAGCCGAACGCACGCCTGCGCCTGGTGTTGCGCCAGCATCCGAAGTGGGGACGCAGCGTCTACCTGCTGCTCGACAACGCCACGTTCGATTGCAAGGGCGGATGCGCCACGTTGCCGGTGAGTTTCGACGACGGCAAACCGCAACGCATGAAGGCGACGGTCCCGCCGACCGGCGAACCGGCCCTGTTCATCGACGACGACAAGGGTTTCATCGCGAAGATGGAAAAAGCCAAGACCGTCGACGTTGGCGTGAAACTAAAAGGCATTGGCGAGTTCAACGCCGAATTCGAAGTCGGTGGTTTCGTCGCGGACAAGTGGATGCCGGCGCGCAAGTAGCGCTGATCAGCGTTTGCGCACCAGCATCACGCCATCGCCCAGCGTCAGCAACGATGCATCCACGCGCGCATCGGCGTGGATCTTCGCATTCAACGCACGAATCGCATCGGTGTCGGCGTCGTGCACATGCGCGTCGGCGACCTTGCCCGACCACAGCATGTTGTCCAGCGCGATGACGCCGCCGGGACGCAGCAGGTCAAGGCACGCCTCGTAGTAGTCGCCGTACCTCGCCTTGTCGGCGTCGATGAAGGCGAAATCGATTTGGCCGCGTTGCGACGTCGCGAGATCGCGCAGGGTGTCGAGCGCGGGCGCTATGCGCAGGTCGATGCGCGCGGCGACGCCGGCTTCGCTCCAGTAGCGCCGCGCGATGGCCGTCCATTCTTCGCTGATGTCGCAGCACACCAGCTTGCCGTCAGCGGGCAGGGCGGATGCGACCGCCAGTGCGCTCATGCCGGTGAAAGTGCCAATCTCGATGCAGCGCCTGGCGCCGATCGCGCGCACGAGCAGGGCCAGGAACGCGGCCTGATCCGGGCCGATCTGCATGCCGGCCTGCGGCAGCTTCGCGGTTTCCTCGCGCAGGCGAGCGGCGACATTGCCCTCGCGCGAATGCGCCCAGACGTAATTCTCGATGGCATCGGATGCGGCAAAGCGGCGCGTCATGGGATTCTCCGGCAGATTGCGCAAGGATAATCCCGGTACGCCACGGCGTGGCAGTGCCCAACGTCACGCGACCACTCAAACCAGGCGCAAGTCCTCGGGCTTGGTCTGCGGGAACACTTTCGCAAGCTGCGTGGCGTTCATGCCCCACAACCGCGCGAACACGCCGCCGAGCAAGCCGCGATAGTCGTTGAGTACCGGGAAATCACGGTTCTGCAGCAGGTTTTCCTGGGTCACGCGTACCTGTTCGCCGGCGACGCGGCCACCGCTGATGCCGCCGCCGAGCACCCAGTACACCGAGCCGTGGCCGTGATCGGTGCCCTTGTTGCCGTTTTCGCGGAAGGTGCGACCGAATTCCGAGACGACGACGACGGTGGTGTCCTTCCAGTCATCGCCCATCGCCTGCGCGAACGCGGCGAGGCCGCGCGACAGGTTGCCGAGGTTGTTCGCGAGCGCGCCCTGCGCGCCGCCTTCGCCGACGTGCGTGTCCCAGCCGCCGACGTCGATGAAACCGATCCGGTACTTGTCGCGCATCATCTGCGCGATGCGCGGCGCCTGTTGCGTGAATCCGTAGGCATTCACTGCGCCGCGGCTGGCCTTCATCATTTCGTCCGCGAATTCGCCGGCGACCTGCTGGCGCAGCGCAAGGCCTTCGGCGACCGGATCGGCCAGCGCGGTGTCCTTGTACATGCCGGCGAGGATTGTCGACTGGCGTGCATCGAAGGCCGCCTTGCCGACGCGCGCCAGGGAAATGTTGGGTACGTCACCGCCGCCTTGCAGGCTCAGCGGCAGGGATTGCGTGAACGCGATCGGTGCGGCGACGCCGTTCAAGGCGCCGGACAGGCGCGCAAGAAAACCGGAGCGGTCGGCATGGTCGTTTTCCGGCAAGCCATGTTCGATGTCGTCCTGCGTCTCGAAGTGGCTGCGCGACAAATTCGGCGTGCCGGCAAAGGGCACGAAGGCGAGCTGGCGCTTCGCATACAGCGGTTCCAGCGCCTCGCGCACCGCCGGTGCAAGTGCCCAATCCGCATCCAGGCGCAGCGCGCCGGCCGCCGCGGAATCGGGTCTGGCGATGGCGATCGAAGGACGCGACTCGTAATAGAAGTCCGACGAGTACGGCACCAGCAGATTGGCGCAGTCATAGCCGCCGCGCAGGAACACCAGCAGAAAGCGCGACGTGGTGGTGGGCGTCGCGAACAGGCGCCCGGCGAACCCGGCGGCAGGAAGCGCGGCGAGCGTAGCGAGGAACTGGCGGCGTTGCATGATCGACTCCTCAACGACAAGTGAATCAGTGATAGTTGGATTCGGGCGCGGCGAGCAGATAGGTGTTCCACTCCAGCGGCGATTGCGCCTGGTTCAGCGCAGCCAGCGTGGTCGGCGACAGCCACGGCTTGATCGCCTGCGCGAACAGCGGACCGGACAATTGCGGCGTGCTCGGCATCGCCACGCCGTCGAACAGGTGCACGTCGCCATTGCCGATCGCGCGCGCCAGCTCGAAGCGCGCGCTCATCTGGCCGGATGAATCCCAGGCGCTGGAAACCAGCGGATAGCCGTCCGGCGTCTGGTGGCCGAACTCGCCTTCGCCCTGGCTGTTGAGCCAGACCACGAGGCGGCGCGGATCGGGCACGTTGCCTTGGTCGTAGGCAAGGCGCACCGACGAGACGAGGTAGTGCATCGGATCCTTGAACTTCGTGCCGAGCGACGCGGCGAACTGCGGCGAATCGAACAAGGTCCGCAGCACGGAGCGGATATCGCCGTGCGTGCGCTGGAATGTGTCGGCCATCGCATCGACCAGTGCCGCCGGCGGATTGTCGGAAACGAAATAGGTGGCCAGTTCGCCGGAGATGAAATGCGCGCAGGCCGGTTGCGCGACGAGCAGATCCACCGCCTGACGCACCTCGTCGAAGCCGCTGCCGCGAATGCTGTGGCCGAGCAGGACCTTGTTGCCGAAGTCGTGTTTGGCCGGATTGAACTCGAAACCGTCGCGGCTGACCCAGGTTCCCTGCATCGCACGCCGCGCGCGCGGCGGCTGCGGATTCAGCGCGACACCGACGCCGGTGAGGATGCGCACCATTTCCTGCACGTCGTTCTGGGTGTAGCCGGCATTCACGCCAAGCGTGTGCAGTTCCATCAGCTCGCGCGCATAGTTTTCGTTATGTTGTTTTGCGGTATTGCGGGCGTTGTCCAAATACACGAGCATCGCCGGATGCGTCAGCGTGGCCATGACCAGGTCACGGAAATTGCCCAGCGCATTCGGGCGGATGGCGTTCTCCACGTAATCGGCATCCAGCCAGGCTTCCGGCCCCTTGCGATCGAACACATTGAAATGGTTCAGCCAGAACCAGACCATCTGTTCCTTGAGCTGCGCCGGCGAATAGATCGCGCGCAGCAGCTCGCGTTGTTGTGTCTGCAAGGCCAACGCGACGCCTTGCTTGCGCAGTGCGCGGCGCGCCGCGACCTTGGCCTGCGGATCGGAAATCGTCTTGAGTTTGGCCCGCGCGGCGACGAGGGCGGCGATATCATCGCCGATGGACTCGTGCGAGATCGGCATGGCGTCGATCTGCGTCTGCACGGCGGGTGGCAGGCGCTCGTCGCGCGCGGCCAGTTGTGCATCGAGGAACCCCTGCCGACCGGCCTGTTGCAATTGCGCCAGGCTCGATGAGTTCACGCCATAGGTGATGCGGTCCAGCCACTGCAGGTCGGCGTGGCTGGGTGGGCTGGCGGCCTGCGTGCCGCTGGCCGCGACGAGGAGGGCGACGCTGATGGCAGCACGGATGCGGGTGGGTTTCATGGCCAATTCCGATGGGGTTTGATCCGGGACAACGCACCTGCGGCCGCGGCGTTTACAATCGCCGCATGCAAGCAAACGTAAAGGCGGCATCGGCCGTGGAAGAGCGCATCGCCGCGCTGGCCGGCCAATGCGTCAAATGTGGCCTGTGCCTGCCGCATTGCCCGACGTACCGCCTTGCCGCGAGCGAGGCTGAGTCCCCGCGCGGGCGCATCGCGTTTGCCCAGGCGCTGGCGCAGGGCAAGCTCGATCCTTCGCCGTCCGTGCTGGTGCACCTGGACAACTGCCTGGCCTGCATGGCCTGCGAGCGCGTGTGTCCGTCGAAAGTGCAATACGGCGAGCTGATCACGACGACGCGGGCATGGCTGTGCGATACGGCCCCTGTTTCGCGTCATGCACGAACTCTCGGCTGGCTGGTGGCGCGACCACGCCTGCTGGGTGCACTGCTGCGCGTGGCGAATTGGCCGGTCGTGCGAAGCGTTGTGCGCAGTCACGCGATGCAAGTCTTGCTGCGCCCGTTCGGATTGGATCGCGCGCTGGCCGAATTGCCGCGCTTGCCACGCGTCCAAGTCGCGTCATCGCAGGGTTTGGCATCCCCGCGCGGTCGCGTCGGATTGTTCCTTGGATGCGTCGCGGCAAGCGTGGATCGCGACGTGCATGCCGCGGCGACGCGGCTGTTGCGCGCGCTGGGTTACGAGGTCGTTGTGCCGCATGGGCAAGGCTGTTGCGGCGCACTGGCCTTGCACAATGGCGACATGACGCAGGCGACGTCGCTGGGCGATGTGTTGCGAGCCGTGTTCGGCGATGTGGGCGTGGATACCGTGCTGGTATCCGCATCCGGCTGCTTCGGCACGCTGCGCGATCATATGTTTGCGGATTCTGGAATCCGCGTGCGCGAGATCCATGAATTCATCGCCGCGGATTCGCGCGTCGACGTGTTGAGATTTCGAGCCCTGCCCGAACGCATCGCCGTGCACACGCCGTGCACGCAGCGCAACGTGGCGGGCGCGGAAGGCGCGATAGCGCGCCTGCTGGCGCGCATCCCGCAATTGCAGGCCGAGCCGCTGCCCGCGTCGCCGGGCTGTTGTGGCGCGGCCGGGGACTATTTCCTGCGGCATCCGCAAACCGCCGATATGCTGCGTACGCAAACGCTGGACGTCGCATTGGTGCAGTCGCCGCAGACACTCGTCACCAGCAATGTCGGCTGCCGGGTCTTTCTGGGCAACGGATTGCATGAGCGCCAGGCGCAAACGCAGATCACGCATCCGCTTGTATTGCTGGCGAGCCAATTGGAGAATTGACGCATGTTCGCGCGTGAACTTTCCCCCATCGACCGCGTCCTCGTTGAAATCGAACGAGCGCTGGCGACATCGTTTGATGCGAAGGCCGAGGCACAACGCCCGTCGCCCGCTTCCGGCCTTGCCGAAGGTCCGCTGGACGAGGCGGATCGCCGCCATGCCGCGGGCCTGATGCGCGTCAATCACACGGGCGAAGTCTGCGCGCAGGCCCTGTATTCCGGGCAGGCCGCGGTCGCGCGGGACGAGGCGACGCGTGCGCAGTTGTTGCAGGCGGCCGCCGAGGAAACCGATCACCTGGCCTGGTGTGGCGAGCGTCTGGACGCACTCGCGAGCCGGCCGAGCCTGTTCAATCCGCTGTGGTATGCCGGCAGCTTTGCCATCGGCGCCGTCGCCGCGCTCGTCAGCGACAAGGTGAGCCTGGGTTTCGTCGTGGAGACCGAACGCCAGGTCGAGGCGCACCTGGGCGAACACCTGGAAAAACTCCCCGCCGCCGACGTTGCCAGCCGCGCCGTCGTGGCACAGATGCAGGCCGATGAGGCGCGCCATGGCGCAATGGCCAAGGCGTCCGGTGGCATCGAATTGCCGGCGCCGATTCCGGCACTGATGCGTTTCGCCAGCGCGGTGATGAAGGCGGTGGCGTACCGGGTTTGATATGCGTCATCCCGGCATGGAGTGCCGGAATCCAGAAGCCAAGGAAGGCAATCGCAACAAACTTGAAAGCATGCATCCTGCAACCTGGATCCCGGCACTCCATGCCGGGATGACGAGCCGGATTACGTCAAATTCCTTCCGTGGAACAGCTCCTCGATCTCGCGCTTGAGCAAGACCTCGATGCGCTGGCGATCCTTGAAAGAGAGGTCTTCGGCATGCGCCTCGAACAGGTAGGTTTCGAGGTCGAATTCCTTCACGTGCATCTTGGTGTGGAACATGTTTTCCTGGTACACGTTGACGTCGAACATCTCGTATTTCTGGCGGATGTGCTTGGCCAGGTATTCCTGGATCGAGTTGATGCGGTGGTCGATGTAGTGCTTCTTGCCGCGCACGTCGCGGGTGAAGCCGCGCACGCGGTAGTCCATGATCACGATGTCGGATTCGAAACTGTCGATGAGGTAATTCAACGCCTTCAGCGGCGAAATCACGCCACAGGTGGCCACATCGATGTCGGCGCGGAATGTGGCGATGCCGTTGTGCGGATGCGTTTCCGGATAGGTGTGCACGGTGATGTGCGACTTGTCCATGTGCGCGACCACGGCATCGGAAATCACGTCCTTGCCGAGCTTGTCCACCACCGGATGCTCGGAAATCAGGATCGTCACGCTCGCGCCCTGCGGATCGTAGTCCTGCCGAGCGACGTTGAGGATGTTCGCGCCGATGATCTCGGCCACGTCGGTGAGGATCTTGGTCAGGCGGTCCGAGTCGTACTGCTCGTCAATGTAGTCGATGTAACGGTCGCGCTGTTCGCGGGTCACCGCGTAGCAGATGTCGTAGATGTTGAACGACAGCGCCTTGGTCAGGTTGTTGAAACCCTGCAATTGCAGGCGCGGAAGGGGTTTGACCACGGTGGGTACCTCGAACGGCAGGTCGGCGACAGGCGCAAATTATGGGCCAATCGCCGCGCGGGGGAAACCGTTTTCATGCATGCCGGCCAGCGAATTGCCGCGGCGCGCGGTTTTTCGTCTAAGATGGCGTCCGGCCGGCACCGACCGGATTCAGGGCTTCGGGGGAAACGAGGTACGCATGGTGGACCTTCGTTACACACTGCAGCGGGCGGTCAATCAGGTGCAGGCGCCGTCGTCGCTGGTGCTCGACCAGGCGGCGATGGATCGCTTCCTCGTGCACTGCCATCGCCGCCGCTATCCCGGCAAAACGGCCATCATCCGTCCCGGCGATTCGGCCAACATCCTGTATTTCATCATCGACGGCTCGGTCAGCGTGCTCACCGAGGACGAAGAAGGCCGCGAACTGATCCTTGCCTACATCAATGCCGGTGAATTCATCGGCGAGATGGGCCTGTTCGTGGAAACGCCGCGCCGCGAGGTGATGGTGCGCACGCGCACGAGTTGCGACCTGGCCGAGATCAATTACGAGCGCCTGTTCCAGTTGTTCGAAGGACCGCTGCGCGACGAATGCGCCAAGGTCCTGTTCGCGATCGGCACGCAACTGACCAACCGCCTGCTGCACACCTCGCGCAAGGTCAGCCGCCTGGCGTTCATGGACGTGACCAGCCGCGTCGCCAAGACCCTGATCGACCTGACCGAAGAACCCGATGCCATGTCGCACCCCAAGGGCACGCAGATCCGCATCTCGCGCCAGGAGATCAGCCGTATCGTCGGCTGCTCGCGCGAGATGGTCGGGCGCGTGCTCAAGCAACTCGAGCAGCAGGGCATGATTTCGGTCGCTGGCAAGACGATCGTGGTGTTCGGGACGCGCTAGTTGAACAACCGCGCCAGCTCCGCGCCCGGATCATCCGCGCGCATGAAGGTCTCGCCGACCAAAAATGCATTGACGCCCGCCCCGCGCATCCGCGCCACATCGTCGCGCGTGTGGATGCCGGACTCGGTGATGAGCAGGCGATCCGTCGGCACGCGTGTACGCAAGTTCAGCGTCGTATCCAGCGAGGTCTTGAACGTGCGCAGGTCGCGGTTGTTGATGCCGATCAGCGGTGCCGGCGTCGCCAGCGCGCGATCGAGTTCCGCGCCGTCGTGCGCCTCGATGAGCGCATCCATGCCCAGGTCCCGCGCCAGCGCGGTGAATTCCGCCAGTCGCGGATCGTCGAGCGCCGCCACGATGAGCAGCACGCAATCGGCGCCGAGTGTGCGTGCTTCGTAGATCTGGTATTCGTCGATGACGAAGTCCTTGCGCAGCACCGGAATTTCACCGGCAGCGCGAGCGGCGACCAGATAGGCATCTGCGCCCTGGAAAAAATCCATGTCGGTGAGCACCGAAAGGCAAGCGGCGCCGGCGGCGGCGTAGCTGCGCGCGATGGCCGCCGGATCGAAATCGGCGCGGATCGTGCCCTGGCTCGGGCTGGCTCTTTTCACCTCGGCAATGACCGCGGGCAGGCCGGCGCCAAGCTTCGCCTCCAGTGCGGCGCGAAATCCACGTGGCGGTGGTGCATCGGCGATGCGCGCGGCCAGCTCGCGCAGCGAGGTACGGGCGAGCCGCTCGCGCACTTCGTCGCGTTTGCGTGCGAGGATGCGTTGCAGGATGTCGCTCATGCGCCGGCGAGCCGCCGCGTGCTGGCGACGAACTGGTCGAGTTTGGCGCGCGCCGCGCCGCTGGCGACTGCTTCACGCGCACGCTCGACGCCAGCGGCGATCGAGTCCGCCGCGCCTGCGGCATACAACGCCGCGCCAGCATTGAGCAACACGATATCGCGCACCGGTCCCGGCTCGTCGCTCAGCGCGGCAAGCACGCGCAGTTTCGACTCCGCCGCATCGGCAACCATGAAATCCTCGCGCGCCGCGCGCGCAAAGCCGAACTGCTCCGGCGTCAATTCGTATTCGCGCACTTTGCCGTCGCTCAACTCGCCGACCAGGGTGGTATCGCACAATGAGACTTCGTCGATGCCGTCGCGGCCCCACACCACCAGTGCGTGATTGGCGCCGAGGCGTTGCAGCACGCGCACCTGGATGCCGACCAGGTCCGGATGGAACACGCCCATCAGGATGTTCGGCGCGCCGGCCGGATTGGTCAGTGGTCCCAAAATGTTGAACAGCGTGCGCACGCCCATTTCGCGGCGCACCGGCGCGACCACGCGCATCGCCGGATGATGATTCGGCGCAAACATGAAGCCGATGCCGGTTTCCTCCACGCACAGCGACACCTGCTCGGCAGCCAGGTCGATGCGCGCGCCGAGTGCTTCGAGCACGTCGGCGCTGCCGGATTTGCTCGACACGCTGCGGTTGCCGTGCTTGGCGACGCGCGCGCCGGCAGCCGCGGCGACGAACATCGCCGCGGTGGAAATGTTGAATGAGTTGGCGCCATCGCCGCCGGTACCGACGATGTCGATGAAATGCCGATACGGCGGCAGATGTACGCGCACCGCCATTTCGCGCATCACGCTGGCCGCCGCGGCGATTTCGCCGACGGTTTCCTTTTTCACGCGCAGGCCGGACAGGATCGCCGCCGTCATCGTCGGCGAGACCTCGCCGCGCATGATCTGGCGCATCAGGTCGACCATTTCGTCGTGGAAGATCTCGCGATGCTCGATCGTGCGTTGCAGCGCTTCTTGCGGGGTGATCGCCATGTTCATGCCGCCTTGGGCAAGGGCGCGCGCAGGAAATTGCGCAGCAGGTCGTGGCCGTGCTCGGTCAGGATGGATTCGGGATGGAACTGCACGCCCTCGATCGGCAGCGTCTTGTGGCGCAGGCCCATGATCTCGTCGATGCTGCCATCCGCGTTCTGCGTCCATGCCGTAACTTCAAGGCACGCCGGCAAGCTGGATTTCTCCACCACCAGCGAGTGGTAGCGCGTGGCCGTGAATGGATTGGCCAGGCCCGCGAATACACCGCGATTGTTGTGGTGAATCGGCGAGGTCTTGCCGTGCATGATCTGCGGCGCACGGATCACGCGTCCGCCGAAGGCCTGGCCAATGCTCTGGTGACCCAGGCACACGCCGAGTATCGGAATCGCACCGCCGAGTTTTTCGATAAGTGCGAGCGTCACGCCGGCCTCGTCCGGCGTGCCGGGACCCGGCGAAATCACGATGCGATCCGGAGCGAGCTTGCGGATGTCATTCACGCTCAACGCATCGTTGCGCGCCACGCGCACGTCCTCGCCCAACTCGCCCAGGTACTGCACGAGGTTGAAGGTGAAGGAGTCGTAGTTGTCGATCATCAGGAGCATGGTGCATGTAACCTTGTGTCGGACACGAATGCGTTTGACGGTGCGCTGCTACAAATCAAAACTTTCCCTGAAACGTTCGATCTGGTGCATGCGCTCGTGCAGGATCGTCACGATGCCGATATCGCCGTTTGAGAGTCTGCGCCAGTAGACGAAGTGTCGCTCGTGGCGAAAAAAATAGCCTTCGATACCGAACTGCGCTGGAATGGGTTTCGACGGCGTTTTCCGCGTCTGGATTCCGTCGAAGGCCCTGAACAGGCTGGTGATGTAGCGATCGGCCTGTCTTACTCCCCAATGGTCCCGTGTGTATCGGTAGATTTCATCGAGTCGAAAGGACGCCGCTTCTTGAATTCTGACGTGCGCCTTGGCCACGATATCAGGCCCGATTGCGCGCGATCACGTCAGCTGCCTTCAACGGTCTGTACGAGGATTCCGGCGCCGCATAGGCGTGGCTCAGTTCCGCTTTCAGGCGCTCGAATGCTTCCTTCTCGGAGCGTTCCTTGTCGCGGCGAATCAGATCCCGCATGTACTCGCTGACGTTCTCGTATGCGCCATGCTCGCCTACGCTGGCGGCAACGAAGTCGCTCAGGGCACCGCTGAGGCGAACCGTCATGGTCGTGGTGGCTATCTTCGACATGGCTTGCTCATGTTGCTACGAGTGTATTCAATATATTCAATAATGAATACGACGGCAAGCCGGCGCACGTGATAGACGAAAAATCACAATCCCCCCACCGCCTCCTGCACCGCGCGGAACAGGGCGCGGCACTTGTTCATGGTTTCCTTCCATTCCAGTTCCGGCACCGAGTCGGCAACCACGCCACCGGCGGCCTGCACATGCAGCTCGCCGTTCTTGACGATGGCGGTGCGGATGGCGATGGCCAGATCCGCTTCGTCGTTCCAGCCCCAGTAGCCGACCGCGCCGCCATACACACCGCGTTTGACGGTTTCCAGTTCCGAAATGATTTGCATCGCGCGCACTTTCGGTGCGCCGGTCAGCGTGCCGGCGGGAAACGTGGCGCGGAACACGTCCATGAAATTCAAATCCGGTTTCAGCTTGCCGACGACTTCCGAGACGATGTGCATGACGTGCGAGTAGCGCTCCACGATCATGTTCGCGGTGAGTTCCACGCTGCCGGTCTGCGCGACGCGGCCGACGTCGTTGCGACCGAGGTCGATCAGCATCACGTGCTCGGCGCGTTCCTTGGGATCGGCGAGCAGTTCGGCTTCCATCGCCGCGTCTTCGTCCGGTGTGTGGCCGCGTCGGCGCGTGCCGGCGATCGGTCGCAGCACGACCTGGCCGCTTTGCGCTCGCACCAAAATTTCCGGCGAGGAACCGATGATCTGCTCGCCGCCCAAGTCGATGTAATACATGTACGGCGAGGGATTGAGCGCGCGCAACGCGCGGTAGACATCGAGCGGCCGCGCGCGAAACGGCACCGACAGGCGCTGGCTCAACTGCACCTGGAAAACGTCACCGGCGAAGACGTGTTCCTTGGCATTTTCCACGGCGGCGAGGTAATCGGCCTTGGGAAAACTCGACACGAAATGCGATTCGTCGATGGCCTTGGTGTCGACCGCATCCGGATACGCCGCGCCGGTCGAGCGCAGGCGATGAGTAAGCGAATCCAGCCGACGCTGCGCGCGCGCATAGGCGCGCGGCTCGGCCGGATCGGCGTTGACGATCAGGTAGAGCTTGCCCTTCAAGTTGTCGAAGACGGCGAGTTCCTCGGCCAGCATCAGGCAGATATCCGGCATGCCGAGTTGATCGGGTTTCGCATCGGCGCGGATTTTCGGTTCGATGTAGCTCGCGCATTCGTAGCCGAAATAGCCAACCAGTCCGCCGGCGAATTTTGGCAGTCCTTCGATTTGTGGCACGCGGTATTGCGACTTGATCGTCGCGATCTCAGCGAGTGGATCGACGACCACGCGATCATCGACGACCTCGCGCTCGTCGGTAATCACCAGGCGCTTGCCGTGGACGCGAATCACGCGCCGCGCGGGCAGGCCGATGATGGAGTAGCGTCCCCAACGCGCGCCGCCTTCGACCGACTCGAACAGATACGCAAACGGCCCGTCGGCGAGTTTCAGGTACACCGACAGCGGCGTATCCAAATCGGACAACACCTCGCGCACAACCGGAATGCGGTTGTGGCCTTGTGCGGCGAAGGCGGCGAATTGGTCGTGCGAGATCATGCTTCAAACCCGAACTCGGGCCGTGCACGATAGCACAGCACGGAATCCGGTCGATTGCAGAGCATATGCACGTAAGGCATAATAGCCTTACCCATCAGGGAGAAAGGCCATGGGCATTCTGACCGTCACCGCAAAAGGGCAAGTCACCTTGCGCAAGGACGTCTTGCATCACCTCGGCGCGCATCCGGGCAGCCGGCTTGTTGTGGACAAGCTGCCGGATGGTCGCGTCGAAGTGCATGCCGAGCGGTCGGCCGGAAAGATCACGGACGTCTTCAACGCACTCAAGAAGCCGAAGGGTGCCAAATTGTCGCTCGCGCAGATAGAGAACATCGCGGCGAGCGGCTGGGCAAGACCACGGTGAAGATCGCAGCGGACACGAATGTCCTGTTACGCGCCATCATCGGCGACGACGCGGCGCAAAGCCGGCAGGCGCAAGCCGAACTTGCGCGCGCGCAGGCAATTGCGATCGCCGTACCAGTGCTGTGCGAACTGGTCTGGGTGCTGGCCAAGGGTTACAAGATACCGCAGCAAGAAATCGTCGCCACGGTCGAGCGCCTGATCGACAGCGCGAATGTCCTCGTCAATCGGCCAGCTGCCGAAGCCGGTCTTGCCATGTTGCGCGCGGGCGGCGATTTCGCCGACGGCGCGATCGCCTACGAAGGAAGCTGGCTCGGTGCCGACAGTTTCGTCTCGTTCGACCGAAAGGCCGTGAAGCTGTTGCGCGCGCAGGGCAAGGCGGCGCGGCTGCCAGAGCGGACATAGCAGGCGCCGCTCGCTCTCGTCAATGCCCCCGGCGAGACGGGAGCACTCAAGTCTTCTCCGATCATGGGCGCACTGTACGCCGCGTGCTACCCCAACATGCTCAGGGCAGCGAAGGAAGCGGGATTGCGAAAATGATCGCGCCTTGTACTGCGGCTTTGTCTCGTTCGATCGCAAAGCTGTGAGGCTGTTGCGCGCGCAAGGTCAGGCGGCGAGTAAATGTCGCCTGACCTTGCGGCTGGCAAACGCAATTACGGCGATGCATAGTCGCCAAAACCATCGCGGAAAAGCATATCCGCCGGGAGAAAAGCGACGACACAAAATCCGCCGTCACAGCTAGGATTAGCTTGATATTCTTCTAGGAAAAGCACTTGATAGATCTCTGACGGGGTGCCTGACGTGTAGGGAAGCGTCAGTTGTGTGCTGTCCATAACTGCGCGAGGAGTAAGCGTGTCTGATCCACCAGAAATTTGATTGGTGCGGATGGAAGCCATGACGTGCCCAGTAATTGTAGTCGTGCTTTTGGTAACTGGCGTGCTGACAGCCCAAAGTTCGATGCGCAACGAGCCGGATGTGTTGGTGTAAGATGAATTGAAAATTCGGGAAATCCAGATATGGGCATTCGTGCTGTCTTCGCTGACAGAGATGTTGCCGTAAAAGTCGAGACTGCTTGACCCAAAGGAATAGTTTGGAAGCTGAGGGAGTACAACGCGAATCGTTTGCTCTCCAGAACCGGCTGCCATTGCCGACGACGATATTGCAACAAAAAGTAGTCCACACATCCAAATGATATACAGCCGTGGCGCGAAATTGATCATTTTCTCTGCTCCATTTGCGTCGCATATCGACGCTGGTGGAGCCAAAGATGCACCCGCAACTTCGGAAACGTCCACTAGAAAATTTCTAGCCGCCGCCCGGAAGATGGACCCTCACCCACAACCGCGTCCCAAATGCGCCGTTGCGCAAACGCATGTGTGCGCCAATCGCGCGTACACGGTCGTGGATGCCGACAAGGCCGATGCCGCTTGCGTTCCGGTTTGAAGCAAAGCCATGGCCGTCGTCGGCGAGGGCGAGCACGATGCGAGTGCCGGTTGCTTCATCGCGTGCGCGCAGGCGTACGCGCAAGCGCCTTGCCTGCGCATGGCGCACGGTGTTCGTGGCGAATTCCTGGATGATGCGGTACAGCGCGGTGCGCGTGCCGTCGTCGAGTCGGTCGAGGCGATCATCCTCATCGTCGATGCGCAGGTCCCAGATCAAGGCGGCGCTTTCGACGGTGCTGCGGATCGTACCTTCGCGCAGCGCGTGCACAAGGCCGAAATCGTCCAGCCCCGCCGGGCGCAGGCTGGACAGCAATCCGGAAACGGCATGGCGCATGCGTGTCAGTGTCGTGGCGATTTCCGCGGCCAGCTCGCCGCCTTCCGCGCCAGCCTTGCGTTCGAGCAGGCGCACGCGTGCCTGCACGGCGGCGAGGTTCTGACCGATCTCGTCGTGCAGTTCGGCGGTGATGCCACGGCGCAGCTCTTCGGCCATTTCCAGGTTGCGGCGCGCGGCGTCCTGCAATTCCGCCGTGAGACGATCTTGCCGTGCATAGGCGGCAGCAAGATGCGCATGACGAATTTCGAGCTCCTGCTGGTTGCGCACCAACGCGTCGCGCGAAGCGCCCAGCAGCAGTGCCGCGCTGCCGGCAATTGCAAGCAATCCCTGCGATTCGATGCTCGAGTCCGCATGCCCGATCCACACCCGGTAGCAGGCGACGGTGACACTGGAGACGGCAAGCGCCAGCGCCGCACCGCGCCAGCCGCTGCGCACCGCGAAATAGATACTCGGCACGAACACCAGCAGCGACAGCAGGAAATAGACCTGCGCCTGGGTTGCCTGTGTGTTCAGGCCGACATACAGCAGCAGTGCCGGTATCAGCACCAGCGGAACGTCGACTCGCCAGCGTCGCCAATGCACGGCATTCGGCCGCGCTTGCAGCAGCATCACGCAGGGCGGCACCAGCACCAGCATGCCGATGAAATCGCCGAACAGCAACCGCAGGTGCAATTGCACCCAGGGCATCGGCGGCAATGCAACGAACGTGGCGACGAACGGATTGAACAGCGCGCACAGCAGCGCACTCAGCGCCATCGCCGCGATCAGGCGTGCCATCGCGGCAAAGCGCATGGGCTGGATCGACCAGGCGGAACTGCGCAGCCACAAGGGGCCGCTGCAGGCGGCGGCGAACAGGATCAGTCCGTCGAGTTCGAATGTGGCGACGGATCCGGTCGTGCGCGCTTCCGGAACAAACAGCAGCTCGCTCACCGCAAGAAACCACGGCCAACTGCGCACCGGCAAGAACAGCAAAGTGGCAAAGCGCGCACCCGCCGGCAGATACCAGAACGAATGCGCTCCCCAGTGCAACAGGTAGAACGCCACGCCTCCGGCACAGGCCAGCATGGCATCACGCACCCAGCGGGGTAAAGGCAATCGCATGCCGTGATGGTAGCCGACGCGGGCAGTATCGGGACTAGAAATATTCCAGTTGGCTAACCCGGCATGAAGCGCCATCATGCACGCATGATCCGCATTGCGCTCGCCGACGACCATGCCATCGTACGTACGGGTTTCCGCGCGCTGATCGAGGAAGAACCCGACATGGCGATTGTCGCCGAGTGCGACAGCGCCGATGCGGCGCGCGCGATGGTGGCTGCACACGTTCCGGATGTCTTGGCATTCGATATCGCCATGCCCGGCGGCGGGCTCTCGCTGGTGCCGGATTTGCGTGCTTCGATGCCGGAGTTGCGCCTGCTGTGCCTGAGCATGCACGATCGTGAGCCGTACGTATTCGAGGCCTTGCGCCGCGGCGTGCACGGTTATGTGACCAAGGGCGCCGCCACCGACGAACTGGTTGCCGCCATTCGTGCGGTGTGCGCGGGCGAGGTCTATTTGAGTTCGGACCTGGAAAAACCCCGACCATCGCCGGAACCCGCGCTGGAGAGCCTGAGCGAGCGCGAACGCGCGGTCTTCCTGCTGACGGCGCGCGGCGCAAAGCCCAAGCAGGTCGCCATGGAACTGGGTATCAGCGACAAGACCGCCTATCTGCATCGCGCCACGGTGTACGCCAAACTCGGCGCGCGCAACGAACTGGAATTGCACCAGATCGCGCTGGAGCGCGGGTTGCTTTGAGTTCTGTCTTCAGCCTGCCAGCGGCCTTCTTGGCACACCGCGCAGTTCCAATACGAATTCCACGCCGCTGCCATCGTGCAGATTGCGGGCCGATGCACTGCCGCGATGTGCCTGCGCGATCAGGCGCACGACGAACAGGCCAAAGCCCAGATGCGGTGTTTCGCCGCGCGCGCCGGCATCGCGCACGCTGACCAATGAATCGAACAGGCGATCCTGCAGCGCGGGCGGCAGCGGTGGGCCGCTGTTGGCGACGGCGATGCGCGCGCCACCGTGGATGGCGGTGAGGGTGATGCGGATCCAGCCGGACTCCGGCGCAAAGCTGCGCGCATTGTCGACAAGCTTGTCCAACGCCTGCGCGATCAGCTCCGGCGCGCCGTGCATCGGCACGGGATCGAGGGGCAGTTCGGCATCCAGGCGTCGCGGCGCAACCAGAGGCCGATAACTTTCCACGCAACCGCGCACCACGGCGGCGAGGTCGAAGTCTTCGGGTTCGGCGGATGCAATCGCGCGTTCCATGCGGCTGGCCTGGCTCATTGCGCGCACGATCGCGCCGAGTCTTTCCGCACCGTCGCGGGCGCGCGCGACGTACGGCCGCGCATCGGCCGGCAGGGATTGATGATCGAGGTTCTCGAGCGAGGATTTGACGATGGCGAGCGGCGTGTGCAGCTCGTGCGAGAGCTTGCTCGCCAGTGTGCGCAGGTAGTCCGTATAGGCGGCCGATTCGTCGAGCAGGCGTGAAAAACTGCGTGCCAGATCACCCAGCTCGTCGCGCGACTCGGTCAGCGGCAACGCCACATCGCTGCGCCCGCCGGCGCGAACTGCGCGCTCGGCGGCATTGCGCAGACGCCGGATGCGCAAGCTCAGCACGCTGGCGAAGGCGAACAGGATGGCCCCCGCAATGATGAGCGCGAGCAGGCTGGCGCCGCCGAGGCTGAGCAGGGCGCGATTGGTGAGCAGCGGTAGCGTCGCGCTGGTGCGTTCGAGCAGCAGGGCGCCATGGACTTCGCCGTTGGCCTGCAGCGGCACGGCGGCGGCGAGCACGACGTCGCCATCGGCGTTGCCGCGATGCCAGGCCGTGGCGACGACGCCGGACAGCGCCTGCCAGACCTCGGTCGCATCCAGTCGCGGCAGGCTCGGCGCGAAATTCGCGGACTGGCTGGCCTGCGGTGCGATCAGGCTGCGGTAGACGAAACCTTCCAGCCAGCGCCGGCGCGCGCCACGCGTTCCGGCCGTGTCGGCGAGCTTGCCGGCCGCGCCCAGCACCCAGCCTTCGTCGCTGATCAGGCGCACGCGCATGCCATCCGGCACGATGCGATTCAGTTGCGCCGACAGCGCATGCGAATCGTGCAGCAAGGGCAAGGTGTCGGACGAATCCGGCATCGGCGCCGCGGAATCGAACACGGTCAAGCCAAGCCGGTCCGGCATCTGCGCGCGCGGCAGGCGCAATTCCACGCGATAGCCGGAGCCGTCTTCCTGCCATACGCCTTCGACGATGGTCGGCAAGGCATTGTCGCTGGCGTCGCCGAGCGTGAGCGCGTCGAAGTGCCCGGGTCCGGCGCTGGCGATGAGGTAGCGGCGGGTGAGGTCGCCGCGCCGCAGCGTCAGGGTCAGGTGATCGGCGAATGCGGCGCGCGGATCGTTCGCGTCGACGCGGTCGCGCGTGGCATCGCGCACGCGGGCATACAGGTACACCCAGGCCTCGTCATCGCACAGCAGTACGCTCAGCTTCGCCGGATCGTTCGCGGGCCCGAGCTTCTGGGCGAAAGGCGCGAGCATCTTCCAGTCGTCATCGTAGCCGTCCACGACCATGCGCCCGGGCGCGCGATGCACGTACAACGCCGAACCCGTGGGCGGCAGCGGCACGCCGAGCACGTCGAGGCTTTGCGCCAGCGCGTTCGCCGTGGCGATGAGCGTCTGTTCCTGGCCCTGGCGCAGCAGCTGCTCCATCTGGCGCACGAACAGCCAGCCGGCCAGCGGCAACGCCAGCGTGGACAGGGCAATCAGCAGGAGCTTGAATCGCAGCGACATAATCGTGACTGTCAAAATTGAGCGACGTCATTCCGGCAGGGACTGCCGGAATCCAGTTGCCACGGATGGCATCCATGCCGTCTGGATACCGGCAGTCCCTGCCGGTATGACGAGCATGCAGATCACGGCTTCCATCGGTATCCCGCACCGTGAACAGTCTCGATCGCATCGAACCCAGGATCGATGGCGATGAACTTCTTGCGGATGCGCTTGATGTGCGAAGTGATCGTGGCGTCATCGACGACGACCTGTGCCTCGCGCATGAGCTGGTCGCGGTTCTTCACGTGGCCGGGGAAGCGCACCATCGTGTGCACCATCCAGAATTCGGTCACCGTCAAAGGTACCTCGGCGCCGTTCCAGGTGATGCGCATGCGCTCGGCCTCGAGCTTGAGCGGGCCGTGTTCGACCACGGTTTCCTTCGATGCCGGCTTGCCCAGCGCATCCATGCGCCGGAACAGCGCGCTGATGCGTGCGGCCAGATGATGCAGGCTCACGTCCTTGGTCAGGTAATCGTCGGCGCCCAGGCGCAGGCCGGAGATGATGTCGAAATCCGAATCGCGCGCGGTCAGGAAGATGATCGGCAACGCCGCGGATTTCGCGCGCAATTCGCGACACAATTCGAATCCGCCTTCGGGCTCGTCACCAAGGCCGACATCGATGATGACCAGCTCCGGCAGGCGCAGCGCGAAGGCGCGACTGGCGTCCGGGCGGGAACCGAAACCTTGCACCTGGTAGCCGATGCGCGTGAGCGCCTCGACATAGTTGGCGCGGATGGCGGGTTCGTCCTCGACGATGGCGATGCTGCGACCCATGGTGCTTGCCTCGAATGGATTGGCCCAGCTTACGGTGCGGCACGACGCGCGGCAATCGGTGTCGCGCACGCGTCAGCGATTTGCCATATTTCGTCGCCATCGCGCCTTGCGCGTGTCGGCGCCCGCGCCCGCGGTGCGTTCAATCTGGCCACGCTCACCCAAGGAGACCGCCATGAAGACCGAACGCCCCGAGACCAACGTGCAGGCCAATGCCGAACTGTCCCGCAACTTCGAGCCGCTGCGCATCGTGTTTGCCTTGAGCGCCTTGCTGCTGGGACTGCTTGCCAGCTTGCGCTTCTGACCATACGCGATCCGACCGGAGACGACCATGGATACCTATCTGCCCGCCGAATACCTGAAGTTGCGCGACGAACTGGAGGATTGGCGCGATGCGACGCGTGCTGAACCCAGGAATGAGCACGCCACGGATAGCGACGACGACCCCGATCCGTCCTGGCAGGTGTTGTAGTTTCGCTTTGCCCGCGCCGCGGAAGCCGGTTCCTCCCCCAACCTCCGAAGGCTTCCCGGCGCGCTTTTATCCGATCGCGCGACGCATCGCCGCGATCGTGGCGGTGTAGTCCTTCTGCCCGAAGATCGCCGAGCCAGCGACAAAGGTATCGGCGCCAGCGCGGGCGATCTCGGCGATGTTGTCGGCCTTCACGCCGCCGTCGATTTCCAGCCGGATTTGCCGACCGCTGCGATCGATGATCTCGCGTGCGCGGCGCAGTTTTTCCAGCGCTGTCGGGATAAAGCTCTGCCCGCCAAAGCCGGGATTGACCGACATGATCAGGACGAGATCGATCTTGTCGAGCACGTAATCCAGATGATCCAGCGGCGTGGCCGGGTTGAAGACGAGCCCGGCCTTGCAGCCGTGCTCATGGATCAGGCCGAGCGTGCGGTCGATGTGCTCGCTCGCTTCCGGATGGAAGCTGATCAGGCTGGCGCCGGCCTTGGCGAAATCCGGCACGATGCGATCCACCGGCTTGACCATCAGGTGCACATCGATCGGGGCTTTCACGCCGTGCTTGCGCAATGCCGCGCACACCAGCGGACCGATGGTCAGGTTTGGCACGTAGTGGTTGTCCATCACGTCGAAGTGGATCCAGTCCGCGCCGGCAGCGAGGACGTTGTCCACCTCCTCGCCGAGCCGGGCGAAGTCCGCGGAAAGAATGGATGGCGCGATGACGGCGGGAAGTTTCATTGCGGTGTCCCTTGTTCGTCATTCCGGCAGGGACTGCCGGAATCCAGTTGCCATGGATGGCAACAACGTCTTAGCACACAAAGCATCCGTGCAGTCTGGATCCCGGCAATCCCTGCCGGGATGACACGCTGTGCGCGTCACTTGATTCCGCGTTCGGCGCGTATCTTCTCATACGCGGCATTGATTTCGCGCGCGCGCTCCTCGGCGCGGCGCTTGAGTGCCTCGGGCACATCACCGAGTTTGTCCGGATGGTGCTGGCTGATCAGGCGCCGGTAGGCCGTCTTGATGTCCTGTTCGCTGGCCGTGCGCGTGATGCCGAGCACGGCGTAGGGATCCTTGCCCTGCGGCGTGGCGCCCGGCGGCGGTTGCGATTGCCGGTAGCCGCCGGCGTGGCCGAAGCCGTAGCCGCGCATGGCCGCCAGCGCCGCCAGTTCCTGTTCGTGCACGCCCAGCGTCGCGCACAGCTTGCGCACCAGCGTGAGTTTTTCCGGCGCCAGCGTGCCTTCGGCGAAGACGATTTCCAGCAACAGGTCGAGCACGATGTAGGCGCGATCGCGGCGGCCACCGCACCAGCCGCGCAACTCCGCGATCGACCGATCGGCGTTGAAGGATTCCTGCTTGCCGTCCTTGAAACGTGCGATCGCCTCGCCGCGTTGTACGGCCGACAGGCCCAGGCGCGCGATCAGGTTTTCGGTGGCGGCGATCTCCGGCTCCGACACGCGGCCATCGGACTTGGCGATGGCGCCGGCGAGGGCGAACAGCGGGCCGATGAAATCGCGTGGCGATGCCATCCGGCTACCGCCGCCGATCGCGCCGATGTCCCACAGGTGCCCGAACAGCACGCCGATGACGATGCCGGCCGGATTGCGCAGCAGGATCCAGCCGAGCAATGCGCCGATCAGTTTGCCGGTGATTTTCATGGTTGCGCTGCTTGCGCGGGTTGCTGCGCGTACCAGGCCAGGATCGCGTCGGCTTCCGCGGCGTTGAGCATGCCGAGTGCTGCGCGCATCGCCGGAAAATCGCGCTTGCCGGAGCGGTATTGCGCGATCGCATCGCGCAGATAGGCCAGGTTTTGCCCGGCCAGGTTGGGATGCGCCACGACGCTGGCATGGCCGTTCTCGCCATGGCAGGCGGCGCACAGGCCGAGTTTGGGCGGCGCGTCGGCCCGGGACGCAAGCGGGAACATGAACGCGGCAAGCGCGCAGGCCAGGACGATACGCATGGGACACGACCGCGAGAAAACAGCGCGCATTTTAGCAGCCGCAACGCGGCTACAATGACGCCCTTTGCGGAGAACCGTCGTGCCGACAACCTTGTTGCAAGCGGACTTGCCTGGTCTTGACCTGATCCATCGCGGCAAGGTGCGCGATGTCTACGCGTTGTCGGCGCAGGAACTGCTGATCGTGGCGACGGACCGCTTGAGCGCGTTCGACGTGGTGCTGCCCGATCCGATTCCGGGCAAGGGCGAGATGCTGTGCCAGATTTCCAATTTCTGGTTCGGCCAGACCGCGCACTTGATGCCGAACCACCTCACCGGGAAGAATGTCGCGGACGCATTGCCGGCCGGGACGGATGCAGCGTTGTATGCAAAGCGCAGCATCGTCACCAAGCGCCTGAAACCGGTGCCAGTGGAGGCCATCGCGCGCGGTTATCTGATCGGCTCGGGTTGGAAGGACTATCAAGCGTCCGGCAGTTTGTGCGGCATCAAATTGCCCGCCGGATTGCGCCAGGCGGAAAAACTTCCCACACCGATCTTCACGCCATCGACCAAGGCGCCGAAGGGAACGCACGACGAAAACGTCTCGTTCGATGCGGTCGTGCAAGCCGTGGGCGCCGATCTGGCCGAACAGGTACGCGACGCGACCCTGAAGATCTACATGTTCGCAGCCGAGTACGCGGCGCAGCGCGGCATTCTCATCGCTGACACCAAGTTCGAATTCGGCACCGACGAATCCGGCAGGCTCTTTGTCATGGACGAGATGCTCACGCCCGATTCCTCGCGCTTCTGGCCGGCGGACGAATATCGCGTCGGCATCAGCCCGCCGAGCTACGACAAGCAATTTGTGCGCGATTACCTGGAAACACTCGATTGGAACAAGACCGCGCCGGGGCCGAAGCTTCCGGCAAGCGTGATCCAAGGAACTTCCGCGAAGTATGCGCAGGCGTTGCAGAAGCTCGCCGGCATCGTGGTGGATTGATTGTTTCCCCCTCTCCCCTTGCGGGAGAGGGTTGGGGTGAGGGGAAATTTGTCAATCAGTCTGGCGGCTTCCCCACATCCGGCGCTTCGCGCCACCTTCTCCCGCATGCGGGAGAAGGGAAGAAGTGGGCTTACCAGATCTTCACCCTCTGATCCGGCGCCAGGTACAGCTTCTCGCCTGAAGTGACGTCGAACGCGGCATACCACGCATCGATATTGCGCACGGTCTGCGCGCGGAACTGCGCGGGCGCATGCACGTCGGTGGCGATGCGCTGGCGCAACGCAGCGTCGCGGATCTTGCTGCGCCAGTCCTGGCCGAAGGCGAGGAAGAAACGCTGGTCGCCGGTCAGGCCGTCGATCGCGGGCGCCGGCTTGCCGTCCAGCGACAAATGATAGGCGGCATAGGCAGCGGTCAGGCCGGATACGTCGGCGATGTCCTCGCCAAGGGTCTGCTTGCCATTGACGTACAGCCCCGGCAGCGCCTCATAGGCATCGAACTGCTTGGCCAGCGCGTCGGTCGCGGTCTCGAAATGCGCGGCATCCGCGGGCGTCCACCAGTTGGCCAGGCGCCCTTGCGCATCGAACTCGGAACCGGTGTTGTCGAAACTATGGCTGATCTCGTGGCCGATGATTGCGCCGATCGCGCCGTAGTTGGTGGCGGCGTCGGCTTGCGGATCGAAGAACGGCGGTTGCAGGATCGCGGCAGGGAAGTTCAGCGCGTTCTGCAACGGCAGGTTGACCGCATTCACCGTCTGCGGCGTCATCCACCATTCGCCACGGTCTACGGCCAAGCCGATCTTGGCCTTCTGGTGCGCGTACTCGAATGCGACCGCGCGCTGGTGGTTGCCGAGCGCATCGCCGGGTTTGATTTCGAGCGTGGCGTAGTCACGCCAGGTTTCCGGATAACCGACGCCAACATTCAAGGTGACGAGTTTCTCCTTGGCCTTGGCCTTTGTTTCCGGCGCCATCCAGACCAGGTTGTCGATGCCCTTGTCGAAGGCGGCGACGAGGTTCTTGACCATCGCCTGCACCTGCTCCTTGGACGAGGCCGGAAAATATTTGGCGACATACAGCTTGCCGACGGCATCGCCAAGGTCGGTATTCGTCGCCTCGACCGCGCGCTTCCAGCGCTCGCGCTGCTGCGGCGTGCCCTGCAGGATGTGGGAGTGGAAGCCGAAATGCAGGTCGGCGAAGGCTTTCGGTAGCAGCGGCGCCGCGCCGTCGAGGGTGTGGAACACGAGCAGATCCTTCCAGCCGTCGAGCGGCTCGTGCGCGGTCAACGCGGACAGCGCCGTGATCGCCTTGGCCTGCCAGGCGTCGATCTGCTTGACCTGATCCAGTCCCGCCGCGGTGAAGTAGGCGTTCCAGTCCAGTCCCGGCGCCTTCTTGGCGAAGTCCGCCGTGGCCCAGACATTGTTGGCCTTGTGCGGATCCTCGCTGTCGATGAGGCTTTCCTGCGCCTGCGCGATCTTCGTTTCCAGCGCGAGGATCTTCGTTGCCTTGGACTCCGCCTCGGCGATGTTTGCCTGCTTGAGCAGGGCGACGACGTAATCCTTGTACTCGCCGCGGAACGCAACCATGGCCTTGTCGGTGGACAGGTAGTAGTCGCGGCTGGGCATGGCCAATCCGCCTTGCAGCAGGTAGGCCATGTTGGTGGAGGCATCTTCCAGGCCCTTGGTCACGAACAGGCCGAACAGATTCGAGGTGTGGAAATGCGTGGCGTTGATCGGGTCGACGTCCGCGCGCAGTCCGCTGCCGAGCACGCGCGCGAGGTCCGCGCGGGTCTTGATCGCGGTGATGGCGTCGAGTTCCGGCTTTAGCGGGTTGAGACCGGCCTTGTCGATCGCGGCCTCGTCCATGTACGCGGCGTAGTAGTCGGCGATCTTGCGCGCGTTGCTGCCCGCCGCCGGGTTCGACGCGCCGGCATTGCGGATCAGGTCGCTGGTGTGCTTCTCGGCTTTCTCGAACACCTCGAAGAACGTGCCGGTGCTGGATCGATCCGGCGGAATCGTCGCGGCCTTGACCCAGGCGCCATTCGCGTAGGCGAAGAAATCGTCGCCAGGCTTGACGCCGTGGTCGATCGCCGCCAGGTCGATGCCGATGGACGGCGCCGGTGCAGCGGGCTGGGCGGGTGCGCTGGGCGCGGTTTTCACGGCGGGTGCTGGTGGAGCCGGCGCTTGCGAGCAGGCGGCAATGCCGCAGGCGATGGCGGCGGCGAGCAGGGTCTTGTGGTTCATGGCAACGATCCGGCGAGACAAGCCGTCATGATCGGCCAATGCGGCGGCAAGCGCAAATCAAGGAACCGCAAAAGCAAAAAGGCGCCATCGGCGCCTTCTTGCGTTCACACGGTCGCGGACTCGATCAGTGCACGCCGCCCATCATGCCGATGACCGCGGCGCCAAAGATGAACGCGACGATCGCGCCGAGCACGATGTAGATGATGTACTGGATCAGGCTGACCAGGCAGGCCTTGCCGTAACCCATCTGCCCGCCGGCCGGTGTCTTGATCATGAAGTTGATGACCAGCGCGTTGACCAGGAACGCGACGACGATGCCGATCAGCGAACCCGTGCCACCAGACAACACCATATGCAGGATCCAGCTCGCGATCCAGCTGGCGATCAGGCCGACGATGACCGTAGCGACGGCATTGCCCAGCGACGGCTTGAAGCCGGCCGCCAGTTTGGTCGCCAACTGCACGATGAGCGCGCCGACGACGATGGCGACAATGATGAAAACGATTGCGTAAACCAGTGCGGTACCCATGGATTCTCCCCGAAAGTGAAAGTACGGTTTGGTTGAATTGGCATCCTGCGTGTCTTGCGTCCACGACGTCCTTGCCGGTCAGCTCCCTGTTGAAACGAAAAACGGCGCGAAAAACGTTCGCCGTTCCGAAAAATCATTCGGTCAATTTGCGGAGTGCTCCCTCGGCCTGAGCAACCAGCGGCAAAGCGCCGGCAGGAACACGATCGCGGCGATCATGTTGACCACGAACATGAAGGTCAGCAACACGCCCATGTCGGCCTGGAATTTCAGGTCCGAGAAAATCCACAAACCGACGCCGACGGCGAGCGTGAGCGCGGTGTAGAACACGGCGATGCCGGTGGTCTTGAGCGCGCTGAAGTAGGATTCGGTGAGCGTCATGCCCGCGCGCATGGCCTCGCGCATGCGCGCGAAGATGTAGATCGCGTAGTCCACGCCGATGCCGACGCCGAGCGCGAGCACGGTCAAGGTGTTGACCTTCTTGCCGATGCTCATTTCCACCATCAGCGAGTGGCCCAGCTCCGTTACCAGCACGAGCGGCAGCACGATGCACAGCGCCGCCAGCGGATTGCGGAAGCTGAGCAGGCACATCACGAACACGGCGGCGTAGAGCAGGTACATCATGGTGTGGTCGACCGCGCGCACCTCGTCGTTGATCGCCGCCATGACGCCCACGTTGCCCGTGGCCAGGCGCAGGTTGACGCGATCGCTGACGAAGGTCTTGCCCTGGGCCTGCGCGTCGTTGAACTCCTGCGTGAGCTGCTTGCGCAGGTTGACCCCGGGGCCGGCGAAGTCGTGGTTGTCGGCGCGGAATTTCTTCACTGCGTCGATCACGCGGTCGATCGTGGTGGCGCGATGGTCGGCGAGGAACATCATCACCGGCATGGCGCTGCAATCCTCGTTGAGCAATCCGGTGTCGGTCTCGAAGCCCTGCGTGTCCTGGCGCAGCGCATCGTTGTCACGCGGCAATTCGCGCCAGCGGATGTTGCCTTCGTTCCAGCCGGCGTTGACGATCTTGGCTGCCATCGGCAGGGTGATGACCTGGGCCACGCCCGGCACGTTGCGCATGTGCCAGGCGAAGCGGTCGATGGTTTCCATTACCGGATAGCTCGTCGTGCACGCGTTCGGCGCGGCTTCGGCGATGACGTTGAGGATGTCCACGCCGAGCGCGAACTTGTCGCTGATCAGCGCGGCGTCGCGGTTGTAGCGCGAATCCGGGCGCAATTCGGCCACGCCCTTCTGTGCATCGCCGATCATCACGCGGCTGCCGTAATGCGAGGCCGCGGCCCACATGCCAAGGCCGATCAGGATGACGATGGCAGCGGGAACCGGGCGACTCAAGTTGGCCAGGATCGTCCACAGCTTGTCGAATTGCGTGAGCTGGCGCAGGCGCCAGTTGCGCTTGCCTTCGAGGTTGCGCAGCGCGCAGAACGACAGCAGTACCGGCAGCAGGATGAGGTCGGTGAGGATGGTGAGCGCGACGCCGACGGTGGCAGTGACGGCGAGTTCGAAGATGATGCGCACCGGGATGATGAGGATCGTGGCAAAACCGATGCAGCCGGCGATCAGCGCGACCGCGCCGGGCACCAGCAGCATGCGGAAGGCCAGGCGCGCGGCGGTTTGCGGATCGACGCCCTTGCGCTGGCGCAGTTCCTCGACGGAGCCGTCCTCGAGGCCGCCGAAGAACAGTTCGCCGCGAAAGCGGTTGATCATCTGCTCGCCGTGGCTGACCGCGATCGCGAAGATCAGGAACGGCGTGAGCATGTTCATCGGGTCGATGCCGAAGCCGAGCAGGCGCAGCGCGCCGAGCATCCAGATCACGGCAACGAGAGCGCAGGCGACGGTGAGCGAGGCCAGCTTGGTCGACGCCGAATAGGCGAACAGCAGCAGCCAGGTGAAGGCGATGGTGATGAAGAAGAACCAGATCACCGACTTGGCGCCGGTGCTGATGTCGCCGACCATCTTGGCGAAGCCGATGATGGCGATGGTGGTGTCGGCGTTTTCGTATTTGTGCCGGATCGCCTCGAGCTGGGCGTTGACCTTGTCGTAGTCGATCTTGACGCCGTGCGCCGGGTCCTCGGGCACGAGGTCGACCCACACCATCGCGCCGGAGAAATCCTTGGCGACCAGGCGCCCGACGATGCCGGCCTTCTCGATATTGGCCTTGATCGTGGCGAATTGTTCCGGCGTCGGCTGGAAGCCGGCCAGATCCGGCGTGAACGAGTCCGGGATCACGTTGCCGCCGGCGAACCCATCCTCGACGACTTCGACGAAGCGCACGTTCGGGGTGAAGATCGAGCTGATCCGCGACGGGTCGGCGTGGTCGATCTTCGACGCGTCGGTGGTGACCTTCTGCAAGGTCTGGAAGAACGGCAGGTTGAACATGTTGCCGTGCTTGTCCATCACCGCGATCAGGATGCGGTTGGCGCCGCCGAATTCCTTCTCGTAGTCGAGAAAGGTCTTCATGTATTCGTGGCCGAGCGGAATCTGCTTCTTGAAGCCGGCGTCGACTTTCAGCTGGGAAGCGAAGTAGGCCATCGCCACGGTGATCGCGGCGAAGATCAGCAGCACGATGATGCGGTTGCCGAAGACCAGGCGTTCGGCGAAGCGCTGCAGGGCATTGGGTTGGGCGTTGGGGTTGATCGGGGCGGCCACGGAATCGGTCTTCCTGGATTACTTGGGGTTGTACACGCTGGCGCCGTTCTCGCCGGCGAGCAGCAGTTCGCCGGCATCGCCCAGCGGCAGGACTTCGGCGATGGTGCCGGCGGCCGTGTCGACCCGGCTGGCCAGCGGTTCGCCGGCCTTGGCGCGCATGAGTACGATGCCATTGGCACCGACGATCGCAGCGCCGCCGTCAGGCAGCGCCGTGCCGCCCATCAGGCTCAGTTCCGTGCCGGTGGGCACCTGCGTCCAGTGATCGCCGAGGTCAGTGGATTCGAAGACGTGCCCGCGCAGCCCGAACGCGAGCACATGTTCACCGGCGTAGCCGATCACGCCGAACATCGAACCGTCGTAGGGCAACTGCAGGCGCTGCCAGGTCTTGCCGTCGTCGCGCGAACGAAAGGCCGCGCCGCGCTCGCCGACGATGAACAGCGCGCCGCTGCCGGTACGCGTGATGGCGTTCAGGTGCGGCGTGCCTTCCTGGCCGATCTTGAGCTGGCTCTGGTTGAACGTCCACTTGCCGTTGTCGGACTTGTCGCCATCGGCCGGCGCGGCACTTGCTGTGTCGTCCGCGCTTGCATCATCGGCGTCGTCCTTGGGCTGGGGCGCAACGGTGATTTCCTGCCAGTGTGCGCCGCCGTCGTCGGTGCGCAGGGCGAGGCTGTAGGCGCCAACCGCGAAGCCATGGCTGGCATCGGCGAACAGCACGCCGAGCAGCGGCGCGCCGCGACGCGGGTCGGCGCTTGCCGACGCGTCGGACTTGCGCCACGGATCCTTGCGCTGCACCTGCCAGTGTTCGCCGTTGTCGGCGCTGTGCACGATCACGCCATCGTGGCCGACCGCCCAGACGTTCGCGTCGACCGCCGCCACGGCGGTCAGCGTCGAGCGCGTGGGCACCTCGACCTGCTTCCAGCGCGCGCCATCGGCGGACAAGAGAATGTCGCCGCGCCCGCCGACGGCGACATAGCCATTCGCGGTGCGGGCGAGTCCGAGCAACAGCGATTGCGCAGCGAGCGGCATGATTTGCGCGGGACTGTCCACCGGATCGGGCCAGGTGAAGGTGTCGTCGGCATGCGCGGGCAGCGTGGCGATGATGGCACCGAACATTGCCACCCGCGGCCAGTGCGCAAAACCCGATCGATTCATTTCCCTGCCTCGTGAAGCGATGCTGCCGCTACGTTACCGCAAAAACGCGCCGGCCGCTAAACAGCGGCCGGCGGGGTCTTCATGCGACGCTTGTGCGCCGTGTCACTGGATGCCGCGCGTGCGCAGCGCCTGGGGCGAGAACATCTCGGGCGTGGCCGGATACGAGAAGTTGTATTCCGGTTCCTGGTTGTCCAGGCCCTGCACCAGGTAGCGTCCGGCCTTCAGGTCGTAGGCTATCTCCAAGGTCGACCAGAACACCGGCACCTCGTAGTAGTTCACGCTCGGTGCCTCGGAATAACGCCACAATTTCAGGTCGCTGTCGTAGTGATCGATCTCCAGGATCTGCCAGCTGTCCTCGTCGAGATAGAACGTGCGCTTGGGATTGATGTGGCGCTGGCCGGGCTTGAGGTCGGCTTCGACGACCCATACCCGATGCAGTTCATAGCGCAACAGGTCCGGGTTGATGAAGTGCGGCTGGATCAGGTCCTTGACCAGGGTCTTGTCGCTGTGCGCCTTGTACGAGTTGTACGGGACGTACATTTCCTTCTTGCCGATCAGCTTCCAGTTGTACTTGTCGAGCGCGCCGTTGAACATGTCGGTCATGTCGTTCGTGCGCAGGCCGTCGGAGGCCGTGCCGGGATTGTCGTAGGCCACGTTCGGCGCGCGCCGCACGCGGCGCTGGCCGGGGTTGTAGATCCACGCCTGGCGCGGTTCCTTCTTCGAGTCGAGCGTTTCGTGCACGAGCAGCACCTGGCCGGCCAGGCGCGGCGGCGAGACCACGTCTTCGAGGAAGTAGAGCAGGATGTTGTGGATGTCCTTGAGCGTGTTGCCGGGCTTGTAGTACAGGCCCAGGCCGAACTCGTGGAAACGGATCAGCGTGTAGGCGCCGGAGGATGTCGGGATGGCCTGGTCGTTCCAGCGCTCGAAGGTCACGCCCTTGTACTTGAGCTTGTGGTTCCAGATCGCCTCCATGCCGGCCTTGGACGGATCCTTGTCCAGGATCGGGAACGGCAGGCCTTCGGCGACATCGGCCACGCCTTCGCCGTCATCGACCAGCTCGCCGGTCGCGGCGTTCTTCATCGTCATCTCGTAGGTGCGCTGCGGGTAGCTTGCGCTGCGGCGCGTGGGGTACACGACCATGCGCCACTCGGGCCACTTCTGGAACATGGCGATCTGGCCGGCGGACAGCTTGTCGGCGTAGTCCTTGTAGTTCTTCGAGGTGATCGTGAACAGCGGCTTGTCGTTCGGGAACGGATCCGGATGGTGCATGCCGACCTTGTAGCCGGCCGGTGGCGTGGTGATGCCGCCGGTCCATTCCGGGATCGTGCCGTCCTTGTTGCCGGCGCGTTCGGCGCCGACCGGCGTGAGCGGCGTGCCGGTCAGGCCAAGCTTGGCGACCTCGTCCGGCGGCGCCTTGGCTTGCGCACCGACGGCAAAGACCGCGCAGGCCACCAGGGCCGCGAGTTTGCAATGTTGGAATCGAATCATGTCATGCCTCCGTCGATGCATCAGAACGAATATTTGGCCGAGAACTGGACGAAATCGCGATCGCGAATCAGGTTGATGTCGCCGGCCCCGAAGTAGTTGGTGTAGGCAAGGTCGAACGCCCACTGATTCTGGTAGTTGGCCTCGGCGCCGAGCGTTACCGATTTGCGGCCGCGGATGAAGTTGCCGCCCGGTCCCGGCGTGATGCCGCCGACGTCGTGGCCGAACGCGATGCGCGGCGACACGATGAACGGCGTGCCGAACACGTTGTTGTAGTCGCCACGCGCGGCCACCCGATAGCCCCACGAGAACTTGGTCGGGAAGCCGATCGTCTGCGTGATCGGATTGCGCAGCGAACCGCTGGTGACATCCGCGCCGCCGCCGGTGTCGGTGCCGTCACCGTTGAAGCGCAGGTCGCTGGGCAGGTTCCACACCTCGTCGAAGCCGACTTCGCCGACCAGCGCGATCTGATCCGCGCGGAACAGGTTGTCGGGGCCGAACACCTTGGTGGCAGTGAACTGCAATTGCGACATCTTGTAACGGCCCCAGCCCTGGATTTCCTGGCCCGGCGAGAAATCGCCGAGCTGGCTGTAAAAGCGCAGGCCTGGCGCCGGCAGCACCGCATTGAGCGGCGACAGGCCGGCGAACAGCAACTCCACGCTGTGGTATTGCAAGGGAATGTTCGGGCGATAGCTCATTTCACCCTGCAGCGCGATGCCGCTGTCCACGAGCTGGGTGTTGAAGCTCATCGCGAACAGGTGGATGTCCTTCGGATATTCCACGAAATAGCTGCCGGCGACCGGCAGCACGCCCGACGGCGGCGCGGTGACGGCGACGCCGCTGACCAGCGGCAACTTGCTGTGGTAGTTGATCGCGTAGAAACCGAACTCGGTGTTGTTGAGCCAGTCGGCGTAGTAGCGCAAGGCGCCGCCGAACTGCCCGGATTCGCTCGGGTAGCGATCGCGGCCGCGCGGGAACGACGCGGCGCAACCGGCCTGCACCAGCGCCGGCGGCAGGCCGGTGTCGCTGTCCTGGTAGTTGCGGCCATAGCACACGTCGTAGTAGCGGTCCGGATTGATCACCGGTTGCGGCACCGTGCCGAAGTTGAGCATCACGTAACGACCGCCGATGGTGGCGTAATCGTTGGTCGAGAAGAAACTGCCGACGGGATCGGGGTCGGTCTGCTGGTATTCGAACTGGTAGTACGCTTCAGCGGACAGTGCATCATTGAAGCTGAAGGATCCCCACAGCATGTTGATCGGCACGAAAGCCTGCTTGAGCTCGGCGCCGGCGACATGCAGCTTGGAGACGTCGACCGGGTTGATCGCGCTGGACACGCCGCCCTGGATGAAGGTGCTCTCGCCCCAGCTCACGACCTGGCGACCCAGGCGCGCGGCGCCGGCATGGCCGTCGAAATTGAAGTTGTGCCAGACGAAGAAGTCGAGGAACTTGGCGTCCTTGCCGATTTTCTTCTCGGCGGCGTCGGGCAGGTTGTAGCGGCCGTCGTTTTCGTTGTCGTAGAACGCATAGCCGCGGATGAACGCGCCCCAGTCCTCGCCATACTTGAGGTTCAATTCGATGTTCGCGCTGACCGCGTTGGAGATCGGCGTCCATTGGCCATAGGCGAGGTCGCCATCGTCGCCGTTGACCGACCAACGGCCGATGGCGGCGCGCTGGGCGCTGCCGCCGAGCGGCTGGGCGCCGATCGTCGGATTGAAGTGGGCCTTGCCGATCAGTGAACTGGACGCCGCCTGCGTGCGGTACGCCACGCCGTAGGACAGGGTGGTATTGAGCGTGCCATGCCAGGCGTCCGGATCGCCGAACTCGAAGGCGTGCACGGGCGCGATTGCGAACGAGGCCAGTGCCAGGGTGATGGCGGCGCTCAGGCCGCGCGGCAGCAAGCGGGAACGCACAGCGGTGTTGTGGTGGATGGTCATGATGGGATCCCCGGTTACTGGGTAACGATGACGGAAGGATTGGCGACGATCACGGCCTGACCGCCGGAGGCGATCATGCTGGCCATTTCGCCCTGCATTTCAGCGGTGACCGCCGGGGAACTGGTCGGATCCAGCAGCGATCCGTGCGTGCCCTGGGTGAAGCGCACCGCGCCGCGGATGCTCAGCGCCTGCGTCGTGGACTTGATGCTCGGCAGGCCGAGCGCCGCCAGCAGCGGCTCGGTACCGGAAGTCGGCGCCGAAGCCACCGAGTTGGGGATCACCTGGTCGGTCGGATGATTCGCGTCGCCGACCACTTCCTGGGCGAGGATGCTCTTGCCCGCCGTGGCGAAGGCGAAGTTGATCGAATCGCCCGAATCCACCACGGTCTGTGCCGCCATCAGGAACGAGGCGTAGTCCGGCGTGCCGGGCTGGATGCCGGCCTGGGCGAGTCCCGCGTTGATGACCGGGCCGAACGTGGGCGAGGCGGCCAGCAGGCCGGCGACGCCACCGCCGGGTACGTTGAGCACGCCGACGTTGACGTGCGGATCCATGGCCAGGAAGGCGGTACCGATGATCGAACCCAGCGACTGGCCGACGAATTCGATGCGCGAGCCGTCGAAGGCCGTGGTCCTGCCGTCCAGGCTGATGCCCGGGATCGCGCGCGTGAGCGACATCAGGTCGGCATTGGCCTCGCGCAGGTTGTCGCGCGAGGTCAACAGCGCCTGCAGGTTGATGAAGTACGAACCGGACGGATCGATCTTTCCATCCGGACCGGCGGCGCCGGTGGCATTGTTTTGCAGGTCCAGGTCGAACGTGCGTTCACGCGCGCCCATGGCCGCGAACGGCGTGTTGCCGATATAGAACGGGTTGGTCTTGTCGGTGATGCCATGCAGCGGTGCGTCGATGGCGATGACCGCGAAACCTTGTCCGGCCAGCGTCGCGGCGATCGCGAACATGTCGGTGCGGTTGCGCGTGATGCCGTGCTGGAAAATCACGATCGGCCAGCCGGCCGCCGGGCGGGTCTTGCCGGAATTGGCGTTCGGCACCGTCATCAGCACCGGTATGACCTGGGTCGAGGTCGCCACCGGGAACGGATTGGCGAAGGTGACCAGGGTCGACGTCGGATCGAGTCCGGCGGCGTTGAACGGCGGCACGTAGGCGCCGGGCGCCGCGTGCCAGAAGCCATGCAGCGGCGCGGTCGGGTCGGCCGTCGTCGGTGCGCTCAGGTAATACGGGATCGGCAGCACGCCGATGTAGATGTCGGCCACCGGCGGCAGGCCGAGTCCGAGCGCGGAAAGGTTCATGCCGGTCGGAGCCATCGTCGCCTGTGGCGCTGGCGTCTGCTCGACGCGGCTGTCCACGGCCTGCATCACCGGGGTGATGCTCTGCGTGGTCGCCACCCACGACAGCACGATGCGCTGGTCGGTGGAGGCATTGTCGAACTTGTCGACCGCGTATTCCTGCGAATTGACGAGCTGGCGCAGCGGTTCCAGCGCGCACGCCTGCGAGGCGGGCAGCAGCGGTTCGGTGGAGGCGCCGTTCACGCACAACGGGCTGGTGCGCTTGGCCAGGAAATAGGTGGTGTCCGGCGTGACGTCATTGCCGGTGCCATCGGTGATGCTCGGCGACGGCGCCGGATTGAGCTTGCCGCCGTTGCCGAGCAGCACGACCATGTACGAGGTCAGCTGCTGCAGCGGTTTGGTCGGAATGATCGCGAGCGTGCGGCCGCTGGTGTCCGACGGCGACATCAGCGCGACGAATTCCTGCGGCGATTTCAGTTCGCGGGTGATGCCGGTGACGCCGCCGCCGGGGCCGGTCAGGGTCACCTGGAACACGCGCACCGTGCCGCCGGAGCCGGCAACGATCGTCGAGGCTTTCGGCGCGGCGCTGAAACTCGTGCTCCACGGCGCCGTGGTGGAAAATCCGTCGAGCGCGTTCATCGCCACTTTTGGATCGCCGAGGTTGGCCGGGTTGGCGACCGGGATGTTCAGTGTCAGATCCTTGGTGCCGGAAAGCAGCAGGTTGGTCGGGAACGGCACCACCGAATTGGTCGGATCAAAGCGCGCGGTGATCACCGCCGTGACCGGCGAACCGCCGCTGTTGGAGGCGCCGGAATCGGATCCGTGCGACGCATTGCTGCCGCCGCCGCAGGCGGACAACAGCAACGATGAAGAAATGGCTAGGAGCAAACTCAGTCGGGTCTGCATGACGGATTCCTGATAGTGAATATGGGAGCGCAACGGCAGGCCTATCATAGGCAGTTCAAACGAGCGTTGGCAACGCCAACTTAACGGTTTCCTTATGCCTTTCGCTGTTGCATTGCAACACGATGCGAGGCGACATGCTGCAAAGTGGAAAAGTATATTAGCCTGGCGGCAGCACCTCATCGGCGCGAAAAGGCCGGGGCGAATAGCCAAAATCGGCGATGGCCGCCGTGTTGTCCGCGACCAGCGCGGTCTGCACCCGCGCCAGCGCGCCCGGCGCCACGCGCGCAAGCCGCAATGCGAGCAATGGAATCGGCACGGTCAGCGTGAAACCGGCCGACGCTTGCCGAAGGCGCCGGAGCATCGCGCCGAAGCGCAGGCGCTCGCCACCACCCAGTTCATAGGTCTTGCCGAAGGTCGCCGCATTGGCGGTGACGGCGGCGCACGCCGCCGCCAGATCCGCCGCATGCACGGGCTGGCGCAGGCCGCGCGCACGCAGCGGGACCGGCAACACATGCCAGCGCCGGGCAAAACGTGCGAGCGGCGCCAGGGTCGAGTCGACGCCTGCGCCGTAGATCAGGGTCGGACGAAAGATCGTCCAGGCGATATCGCGCGTGGCGCAGGTTTCGCGCACGCGCGCCTCGGCCCCGCGCAAGCGCGCGGCCAGGGCGCGCTCGGCAGGATCGGGCGAGTCCACCTTGGTTTGTACGCTCATGGAACCGAGTGCGATGACCCGGCGCAGGCCTGGCATCGGCGTGCGTTCCAGCCAGGCGGAGAAGGCGTCCAGCGGACCCAGGCTCAGCACGATTTCTGCAGCGGGCCACGTCGCTGCCGGATTGTTCAGGTCAGCCGCAATCCAATCGGCGCGCGCAGCCCGGCTCACCGGCAGGACATGATGGTCCGGCGCCAACAGGGGCAGCGCGAAGCGGCCGATCGCGCCGCTGGCGCCGAAAACGAGGATCGTGGACATCGCCGAACTGTCCGCCGCAGTCCCATTTCGAGTCAAGGGCGGTATTGCGCGCCACCCGGCCGTCCCGTATACTTCGCAGTCTTTCGTTCCACTGCCGCATCGGCACAGGATTCCCCATGAAAACGATCAGCGCCAAAGCTGAGACGGTGAAGCGCGACTGGTATCTGGTCGACGCCAGCAACAAGACGCTCGGCCGCCTGGCCAGCGAACTGGCGCGCCGC
>JAFEFO010000043.1 GCA_018240565.1 Pseudomonadota bacterium
CCAGTCCCGTGAGCCTGGGCATTTCGATGTCGGTGACGACGATGTCGGGCTTCTCGCGCTGCGTGAACTGCCACGCTTCCTCGCCATCGGAAGCGCTGCCGATGACATCCAGATCGGATTCGAGCTTGAGCAAGGCCGACAACGCGCCGCGCACCATGGCCTGATCCTCGGCAAGCAAGACGCGAATCATGCGGAATGCGCTTGAGGCTGTTGCAACGAATTCGTTGCAGTACCGGCAACCGGCTGCGGCATCGGCAAACTCGCCGTGAGCGTGGTGCCGCGGCCTCGTTGCGAATCCACGCGCAACTCGGCGCCGATGGCGGCGAGACGCTCGCGCATGCCATTCAGGCCATTGCCCGGTTTGATGGCGCCGCCGCGGCCGTCGTCGCTGATGCGCAGAACCAGGCGTCCGGAATCGTGCGCCAGATCGACGCTGGCGCTGGTCGCGCGCGCGTGGCGCTGGATATTGGTCGCGGCTTCGCGCACCGTCATCGCCAGCACCGTTTCCACATCCACCGGCAGCGCCACATCGGCGAGCGCATAACGCAACTGCACGCCATTGGATTCGAGCAGCAGTCGCGCCGACGCGAGTTCCGCGGCGAAACCGGCCGCGCGAATGCCGGTGACCGCGTGCCGCACCTGCGCCAGCACATCGCGCGCGACGCGCTCGACATCGAGCATTTCGCGCTTCGCGGCCGCGGCATCGCGATCGAACAGTTTGTTGGCGAGTTCCGATTTGAGCGTGATCAACGACAGCGTGTGGCCGAGCAGATCGTGCAGATCGCGGCCGATGCGCTCGCGCTCGGCGGTCGCCGCGAGGCGGCGTACTTCGTCGTGGCTCATGCGCAGTTCGGCGTCCTTTTGCGAGCTGATCCGATAGAACAGGTTGCCGGCGCCGACCGAGGCGCCAATCATCGCCATCATGATCGTGGCCACCCAAGGCCAATGATGCCACTGGCCAAACAATGCAAAAACCGCAATCGTCGCGGCAATGCCGGCGACGCTTTGCCGCACCGAACCGAAAAAGGCGAAATAGGCGCACGCGTAAATGGCATAGGTC
Source organism: Pseudomonadota bacterium (assembly GCA_018240565.1). Lineage (GTDB taxonomy): Bacteria > Pseudomonadota > Gammaproteobacteria > Xanthomonadales > Rhodanobacteraceae > Rudaea. The sequence goes on from JAFEFO010000043.1 coordinate 1,061, forward strand.
GTGCCGCCGCTATGGTTCCATGTCATCACCACGTAGCCGAGCGCGGCCATCGCCGCCGCGTAGTAGCCGATCTGGCGCCGTGGGCGCACATTCGCCAACTGGTACAGGACAAGGAATACCGGGAAGCTCGTTGCCGTGGCGATGATCCACTTCGCGTTGATCGTGCCGTCGAAGATCAGGTCGGCGAAGACCCACACCGTCCAGACCAGATTGAACAGGCGAAAGCGCTGCGACAGATCCTTCCCGCGCGGATCACGAAGGCAGGAAATCGAGTCCAGATCGGCCTGGAAGAATCGATCGAACATGGCGCATTATCCCCGCATTCAAGCCGCTCGCGCCAACCAGCGCCGTGCGATCAAAAAACAGATCGCCGTGAATGCGACGAGCCACAGCAGGTGCCCGCCGATCCCGCTCGCCGGCACCTGCCCCACCGCCATCAGGCTCAATTGCGCCAGATGATAGGCCGGCCACAGCGGCGCGATCTGCGTCAGCACGTGCGGCAGCATCGACAACGGCATCCACAATCCGGACAGGAACGCCATCGGCAGGTAGATCAGGTTCACGAACGCCGGCGCCGCCGAAGCATTGGCGCGCGCTCCGATCATCAGGCCCAGCGCACAGAACGGCAGCACGCCGGCCAGCGCGACCGCGCCGATCGTCAGCCATTGCATGAACGCCAGGCGCACGCCGCCGAGCGTCATCGCCATCACCGCCAGCACGATGAAAATGATGACCGCGAACAGCATCGCCATCGCCATTTTCGCCAGCAGGTAGGCACCCGGCGGCATCGGCGCCACGCGCTTCAACGCCAGCCAGCCCTTTTCGCGCTCGATCGCGATGGCTACGCCGAAACCGAAAAGGCTCGGCGCCATCACGCCGAACACGCTGTAGGTGGCGAACAGGTAATGCGCCGCGCCGACGTTGCCGTGATTGAGCAACAAGCCGAACAGCAGATAGAACAGCGGCGGAAACATCAGCGTCGGAAACGCGAACGAGGGCGTGCGCAACACGCGCAGGAACTCGTATTTGGCTTCGAGCAAGTAAGCAGGAAGCATATGCGGTGCGGCAGTGGGCTGGATGGGTGTGTCGACGATGGCGTTCATTACGCGGCCTCACGAGTGATTTCGACAAACGCATCGGCAAGGCCGGCGCGCTGGATTTCCAGCTCGCTCACGTCGGCATCGGCGGCAAGCAGTTGCCGCACCACCGGCTCGGCCACTTCGGTCACGATCTCCACGCGCTGGCCATCGCGCGTGGCGCTGCGCACATGCGGCCACTGCGCGATCGTTGCCGTGTCGATGCCGCTGACGCAGCGGATGCGGCGCTGGGCGACGCGCGCCCGGATCGCATCGACACTGCCTTCGGCGACGATGCGCCCCTGCGCCAGCACGGCGATGCGGTCGGCCAGCGCCTCGGCTTCCTCCAGGTAATGCGTGGTCAGCACCACCGCGCAACCTTCGGCGACCAGCGTGCGGATGGTCTTCCACATCGTCGTGCGCGCATCGATGTCCAGGCCCGTCGTCGGCTCGTCGAGGAACAGGATGTCGACGCGCCCGGCGATGGCCAGCGCGAACTGTACGCGCCGCTGCTGGCCGCCGGATAGCTTGCCGTAGCGGCGCTGGAGCAGATCGCCGACACCGGCCAATGCCGTGATGTCGGCAACGGTACGCGGCTGCCCGTTTTTGTCCGACGCGTAGTAGCTGCGGAACAGCGCGATCAATTCGCCGACTTGCAAGGTGTCCGGCACGGCGGTGGTTTGCAGCATCGCGCCGATGCGACGGCGCGCATCCAGCCGCTGCGGCGCCTGGCCGAACAACGTCGCGTTGCCGGCATCGGGCGTTTGCAGGCCCAGCAACAAGGCCATGGCGGTGGTCTTGCCCGCGCCGTTCGGCCCGAGCACGGCCAGCACCTCGCCGCGCCGCACCGTCAGGTCCAGCGCGTCCAGCGCGCGCACCTGGCCGAACTGCCGGCTCGCGCCTTGCAGCATCGCCACCACGTTCGAATCGGACATCGCACTTCCTCCGTCGGGTGTTCGCAGCGTACGCCGCGCCTGCGCCTTCCGGCAGGCCGGACCGTCAGCAATCGCGGGTGACAACTGTCAGCCAAGTGGCTCCGCCGGCTGCGCCAACAAGCGGCCCCTGCTACGGGCCACTTGCGGATGCTAAAATAGGCATCGGACAGGGGATTGCGAACATTCAAGGCACGTGCCGCACGCGGCGCGCGCCACGCATTTTGGAGGAAACGCCATGACCATCATCGCCAAACTCGAACAACTGCGCCGTGCCGGCGGCTCGATCCGCACGCACGGCCTGCCGGACGCCACCCTCGAACGCCTGGCGGCGCAATTTCCCGAACTGGTGGAAGCCGTCGACGACGCGCTCGTTGCGCAGCAGGCGCTGGCCGCGGAGTTTCCGGACCTGGTCAAGCTCGATGAATCCGCGCAACTGGCCTACGTGCAGGCGAATTTCGTCAATTTCTACGCCGACGATGCGGTCAATCCCTACGTCGCGCTGGCCGCGCGCGGACCGTGGGTGGTCACGCTCAAGGGCGCGGTGGTCCACGATTCGGGCGGCTACGGCATGCTCGGCTTCGGCCACGCGCCGAAGGCCGTGCTCGCGGCGATGGCCAAGCCACAGGCCATGGCCAACATCATGACCCCGAGCTTGAGCCAGATCCGCTTCACGCGCGCGCTCAAGGCGCATGTCGGCCGTTCGCGCGGCGCCTGTCCGTACACGAAATTCATGTGCCTGAACTCGGGTTCGGAGTCGGTCTCGCTGGCCTGCCGCATCGCCGATGTCAACGCCAAGCTGATGACGGACGCGGGCGGCAAATATGCCGGGCGCACGATCAAGCGCGTGGTCGTCAAGGGCGCCTTCCACGGTCGCACCGAACGTCCGGCGCTGTATTCGGATTCCTCGCGCAAGGCCTATGTGCAGAACCTCGCCAGCTTCCGCGACGAGCACAGCGTGCTCACGGTCGAGCCTTACAACGTCGAGTCGCTGCGCCAGGTGTTCGCCGATGCCGACAAGAACGGCTGGTTCATCGAGGCCATGTTCCTCGAACCGGTCATGGGCGAAGGCGACCCGGGCCGCGCGGTGACGCCGGAGTTTTACGCCGCCGCGCGCGAGCTCACGCGCAGCCATGGTTCGCTGTTCCTCGTCGATTCGATCCAGGCCGGCCTGCGTGCCCACGGCGTGCTGTCGATCGTGGACTATCCCGGTTTCGAGAAGCTCGATCCGCCGGACATGGAAACCTATTCCAAGGCGCTCAACGCCGGCCAGTACCCGCTGTCCGTGCTCGCGGTGACGGAAAAAACCGCCGCGCTGTACAAGAAGGGCATCTACGGCAACACGATGACCGCCAATCCGCGCGCGCTGGACATCGCCAGCACCGTGCTGGGCATGGTCACGCCGGAGTTGAAGGCGAATATCCGCGACCGTGGCGCCGAGTTCCTCGACAAGCTGGGCCGGCTCAAGACCGAACTGCCCGGCATGGTCACCAAGGTGCAAGGCACCGGCCTGCTGTTTTCCTGCGAGTTGGCACCGGAGTTCAAATGCTTTGGCGCCGGCAGCACCGAGGAATGGCTGCGCGAGCACGGCATCGGCGTGATCCACGGCGGCGCCAATTCGCTGCGTTTCACGCCGACCTTCATGGTGACCTCGGCCGAGGTCGACCTCGTCATTGACGCCGTCAAGCAGGCGCTGTTGAACGGCCCGAGAATGGCCAAAGCCGCCTGAGGCCAGCCGCCGGTTCTGCCACGGTCCGACCCATCACCCATCGGCAAAATCGGCGCTGAACGGACAGCGCTTATCGGCGATTTCCTACAGACGCGATTCAGCGTGCTGGCATCATTGTGCGCCGCAGCTACGCACGGCAATGCCGCCGGCGTAGACTCCGGCGGCAGCACCGCCACCACTCCAGGAGATCACCATGAAGTTCGCTGTTACCTCACTCGCCTTCGCCCTCGCTGCCGCCGTCGGCAGCGCGTTTGCTGCCGGCACGCCGGCCAAGCCCATGACCGCCCAGCAGACCAAAATGAGCACCTGCTCCAAGGACGCGCACGCCAAGGGCCTCAAGGGCGCGGAATACAAATCGTTCATGAGCACGTGCCTCAAGGGCGGCGAAGCGGCCGCTCCGGAAGCGACCAAGACGGCGGCGGCGCCAGCCGCGACCGCTCACGAAACGCAGCAGGAAAAAATGAAGACCTGCAACGCCGAAGCCAAGACCAAGGCGCTCAAGGGCGCCGCGCGCAAGACCTTCATGAGCACGTGCCTGAAGGGCGAACACGAAGCAGCCCCCGCGGCACACTGAAAGATGCTTTTCGCGCAACGAAAAACCCGGCCTTGCGGCCGGGTTTTTCTTGTCCCGCGCTTACCCACGCGACTTCTCAAAAGCGCTGGCAGACGTATTCGCCATCGCCAACTCTGGTGCACGCCCAACCGTGTTGCTGCGAACTGCCGTCGGTAATCGGAACACCCATCATCGCCAACTGGTTGAGAAAATTCTGCAAATTGTCAGAGCCGCCAGTGCCGCTAAAATTGAAGACGCCGCCCAAATTGTGAATCGACCCATCCGAACCAAGGTACCCAACAGGATTGCCTTGGGAATCCACAGCCGTCGACGGGTCTACTCTTATGCCATTTGCGATTTTATCGAAAATTGCAGCTACATACGATCCGTCTTTAAAAAACACGTCCACGGTCAGAGATGGACCAATCGACGCGCTAACGTTGTTAAAACTAAGCGATGCCTGCGCAGCTAAAGTCATTAATTCAATTTTTGCGTCGACTGTTGGGCTAACTCCGCTGTTTAACCATGCGTTGAATATATTCTGACTTCGACCTGCATTGACTACGTTGTAGACCGAGACATTCGGATCTTCTACATAGACTTGATTTGCCGTTGGCCGGTTCGTATACACAGGAATTTTCTTCGCCAGACCGACTGGGCTGGCGCTGTAGTAACTAATTATCTGGGTGACGGCCTTGACCAGATTCTGATCAGGTGAAATCTGATCCGCAATCTTCTTACGTGTCGTCGGATTCGTGTCCTCAACATCAAAATAGACTTGGTATGCATTAACTTTTTGTTCTATCAGGTCACCTACGTAAGTAATATTCCCAGCAGGTGTTCGAATCGCAGCCTCCTGCATTTGCGCATCAGTACAATTGTTGCACCAAACCAAATTCGGTTGCGCAGTCAACGCCGGAGAAATTGCGAAAAACAAGACTATCCCCAACAATTTTTTCATGAAATCCTCCTTCAATAAATACTCTCCCTGCGCACCGGACTGTACCCCCCCCCCCGAAAAGAAGTCAACAACAGGTCTTGCGCAAAAAGACTCAGCGGAAGCGATCCGTCGCCAGGACCAATTCGTGCGTGTTGCCCGGCTCGGTCGCCGAATGTCCGGCATCGGCGACGATGCGCAGATCCGCTTCCGGCCAGGCACGATGCAAGTCCCACGCGCTGCGCATCGGGCAGACGACGTCGTAGCGGCCCTGTACGATCACGGCCGGAATGTTTTTCAGCAAGTGCGCGTCGCGCAGCAACTGGTCGTCGCATGCGAAAAACCCGCCGTTGACGAAATAGTGGCATTCGATGCGCGCGAAGGCGAGCGCGAATTCATCCGCGCCGGTGGAGGCGATGTATTCCGGATTCTGGTGCAAATAGCTGGTCGCGCCTTCCCACGTCGACCAGATCTTGGCCGCGGCCAAGCGCACGGCCGGATCCGGACTGGTCAGGCGCTGGTAGTAGGCGCGCACCAGATCACCGCGTTCGGCGGCCGGGATGTGGTCGCGGTAGGCCTCCCACGCATCCGGATAGATCGCGTCGCAGCCCTTCTGGTAGAACCAATCCAGTTCCCAGCGGCGCAGCATGAAGATGCCGCGCAGCACGAGTTCGGTCACGCGCGCGGCATGCGCCTGCGCATAGGCGAGCGCGAGCGTCGAACCCCACGAGCCGCCGAATACCTGCCAGCGCTGGATGCCCAGATGCTCGCGCAGGCGCTCCATGTCGGCGACCAGGTCCCAGGTCGTGTTCTGCGCCAGTTCCGCGTTCGGCGTGGAACGCCCGCTGCCGCGCTGGTCGAACAGGACGATGCGGTAATGCGCCGGGTCGAAGAACCGCCGGCTGTTCGCATTGCACCCCGCGCCCGGTCCGCCGTGCACGAACACCACGGGTTTGCCGCGTGGATTGCCGCATTGCTCGTAATACAGCGTGTGCAGGTCGGACACCGGCAGCATGCCGCTGTCGTAGGGTTCGATTTCGGGATACAAGGTACGTCGTGCGGCAGGCATGGCAGGCGATCCGTGCAGGGCGAATGCCTAGGATAGCGAACCGTGCCGCCGGATGCTCGCGCGTCCTTCAGCGCCGGAATCTCGCGCGAAATCCCGCCGTAGCGTAGGATGCGAAACGCACGTTTGAATTCGGGGCAAGGTGCATGGCGACGGCGCAATCGGACATCCTGGTGATCGGCGGCGGCCTGGCCGGCATCGTCACCGCGCTCGAAGCACTGCGCGCGGGAAAGCGCGTCACCGTGGTCGACCGCGACACGCCCGGGCGTTTCGGCGGACTCGCGTTGTGGGCCTTCGGCGGCATGGCCCTGGTCGGCACGCCGCTGCAGGCGCGCAAGAGGATTCCCGACACGCCGGAAATCGCCCTGCGCGACTGGATCCGCTTCGGCGAGTTGGATCCGGACGCCAGGCATCCCATGCAATGGGCGCGTTACTACGTCGAGCATTCGCGGTCGCAGGTCCACGACTGGCTGCTGGGCGAAGGCGTGCGCTTCATGCCGGCGGTGAACTGGGTGGAGCGTGGCCGCTTCGGCGATGGCAACTCCCTGCCCCGCTACCACATCATCTGGGGCACGTCGCGCGAGATGACGCGACGCCTGATCGCGGCTTTGCGCGCCGCCGACAATGGGCGGCTGACGATCCTGCATCGGCATCGCGTGGTGGAATTGCAACGCAGCGCCGGAACCATCAGCGGCGCCGTGGCGATCGACGAGGCAACCGGCGGGCAGGTTCGCCTTGATGCGCCGGTCGTCGTGCTGGCGATGGGCGGCATCAATGGCTCGCACGAACAGGTGCGCGCGAACTGGCCGCGCGATCGACCGCTGCCGTCCATGATGCTCAACGGCGCGCATCCCTTTGCTGACGGCAAGTTGCATCGTCTGGCAGCCGGATTCGGTGCACAAATCGACCACGCCGGTGAAATGTGGAATTACGCCGCGGGCTTTCCGCATCCATTCCCGCACTTCGATGGACACGGGCTGTCGACGATTCCGTGCAAGTCGGCGCTGTGGCTGAACCATCGCGGCGAGCGCATCGGCCCCGAGCCGCTGGTCACCGGCTTCGACACGCACTGGCTGTGTCGGCGCGTGGCCGAACAGGAAAAACCCTGGACTTGGCATCTGCTCAACTGGCGCATCGCGGCGAAGGAGTTCGCCATTTCCGGCGCCGAGCACAACCAGCGCATCCGCGACCGGCAGTTTCCGCAATTCCTCGTCGAGACCCTGTTCGGCAATCACCGGCTGGTGCGGCAGATGCAACGCGAGAGTCCGCATTTCCTCGTCGACGCCACGCTGGCGGGACTCGCCGAAAGAATGAATGCGCTGACGGAATCGCATGATGTCGATCCGGCTGTCCTGCAGGCGACGGCGGATGCCTTCGACGCCAATTTCGCCAATGCCGACAAGCTCGAGAATGACGACCAGATCCGCCGCATCGTGCATGCGCGCCAATGGGGCCCGGATCGCCTGCGCACCTGCAAGCCCGCGCCGTTGCAGATGCAAGGTGCGGGTCCCTTCATCGCCATCCAGATGCAGCTCATCACGCGCAAGAGCCTGGGCGGGTTGCGCACCGACTTGCACAGCCGCGTGCTCGATGCGCAGGACCAGGCCATCGACGGCTTGTACTGCGTCGGCGAAGCGGCCGGTTTCGGCGGCGGCGGCGCCAGCGGCAAGCGTTCGCTGGAAGGCACCTTCCTGCCCGGATGCATCCTGACCGCGCGCGCGGCGGCGCGCTCCATCGTGTCCGGCTGAGCGGACGGGAGAAACGTCCATGGGACTGAATTATCCGGCCACCGCCAGCGACTACCGCCACCTCGCGCAGCGCCGCTTGCCGCGCTTTCTGTTCGACTACATCGATGGCGGCGCCGGCGACGAGCTGACGTTGGCGGCGAATGTCGCGGACTTCGCCGCCGTGCGCCTGCGCCAGCGCGTGCTCGTCGACGTCGACAGGATCGACACGGCCGCCACGCTCGCCGGCGAGGCCTGCGCAATGCCGCTGGCGCTCGCGCCGGTCGGCATGGCCGGCATGTTCGCGCGGCGCGGCGAGGCGCAAGCGGTGCGCGCGGCCAATGCGGCACGGGTGCCGTATACGCTCTCGACCGTGGGCATCTGTCCGCTCGCCGAAGTCGCCGCGGCGAGCCACGCGCCATTCTGGTTCCAGCTGTACATGATCCGCGATCGCGAGGTCATCGCCGCCCTGCTCGAACGCGCGTGGAGCGTCGGTTGCCGCACGCTCGTGTTCACCGTCGACCTGCCGCTACCGGGCATGCGCCACCGCGACACGCGCAACGGCGTGCCTGCACGCGGCGCACGCGCGGCCATGCTCAAGGCGCGCCAGCTGCTGGTGCGTCCGGGCTGGATCTGGAACGTGGCGCTGCGCGGCAGACCATTGCGCTTCGGGAACCTGGTCGAGCAGGTGCGCGATGCGAGCGACCTGCGCGCGTTCTGGGCCTGGGTGAACGCGCAGTTCGACGCCAGCGTGACCTGGCGCGATATCGCCTGGGTGCGCGAACGCTGGAAGGGAAAACTCCTGATCAAGGGCATTCTCGACGTCGAGGATGCGCGCGCGGCGGTGGAATCCGGCGCCGACGGCATCGTCGTCTCCAACCACGGCGGACGCCAGCTCGACTCGGTCGCATCGTCCATCGCGAAGTTGCCCGCGATCGCGCAGGCCGTCGGCGGCAAGACCGACGTGCTGCTCGATGGCGGCGTGCGCAGCGGCACGGACATTTTCAAGGCCCTGGCGCTCGGCGCGCGCGGCGTGCTGATCGGCCGCGCGTGGGTGTGGGCGCTGGCCGGCGCGGGCGAGTCCGGGTTGCGCGACCTGCTCGACACCCTGCGCCGTGAACTGGTGCTGGCGATGACGCTCGCCGGCGTTACGCGCATCGCCGACATCGATGCGCGGCATCTGGACCGCAACTGACAACATGCCCAAGGAATCGATCATGCCCAATGGCGCACAAGCCCTGCTGAAAACCCTGGCCGACGCCGGCGTCGACGTGTGCTTCACCAACCCGGGCACGTCGGAAATGCACTTCGTCGCCGCGCTCGATGGCGAACCGCGCCTGCGCGCCGTGCTGTGCCTGTTCGAAGGCGTCGCCACCGGCGCCGCCGACGGCTATGCGCGCATGGCTGGCAAGCCTGCCTGCACGCTGCTGCACCTGGGTTGCGGCCTCGGCAACGGCCTGGCCAACCTGCACAACGCGCGCAAGGGCAAGGTGCCGATGCTCAATATCGTCGGCGACCATGCGACCTATCACGTGCAATACGATGCGCAGTTGCAGTCGGACATCGAAACCGTGGCGCGCAACGTCTCGCCCGGTTTCGTGCGCACCACGAAATCAACCGCCGACCTGTGCCGCGACGCAACCGATGCGCTCGCCGCGGCGCGTGGACTGCCGGGGCAAGTTGCCACATTGATCCTGCCCGCGGATGTGTCGTGGGGCGAAGGCGGCACGCCCTGCGCGCCCGCGGATGTGTCGTGGAGCGAAGGCGGCACGCCTTGCGCGCCCGCGCCTGCGCCCGCGCCACAAGCCGCCGACGACGCCACCGTGCAAGCGATCGCACAGGCGATCCGCGCCGGCGGCAGGACGGCACTCCTGCTTGGCAGCACCGCAATGCGCGAGCCGGCGCTGCTCGCCGCCGCCCGCATCGCCGCGCACAACGGCGTGACCTTGCTTGCCGAAACTTTTCCAACGCGACTGGAGCGCGGTGCGGGCTTGCCAGCGGTCGAACGCATCGCTTACCTGGCCGAACTTGCCAGCCTGCAACTGGCGGACGTGAAGAACCTGATCCTCGTCGATGCCAAGGCGCCGGTGTCGTTCTTCGCCTATCCAGGCAAGAAGAGTTATCTCGTGCCCGACACCTGCACCGTGCACACGCTCGCCACGCCGGCGCAAGATGCCGTCGCCAGCCTGGAAAGACTTGGCGCGGCGCTTGGTGCATCCGCCGCGCAACCCGCGCTGCAGGCTACGCAGCGACCGAGTCGCCCGCGCGGCAAACTCAGCGCCGCCAAGGTGTGCAAGGCAGTCGGTCATCTCTTGCCCGACAACGCGATCATCGTCGATGAGGCGATTACCTCCGGACTGATGCTGGGCGTGATGACGGCAGGATGCCCGCGCCATGACCTGCTCACCCTCACCGGCGGCGCCATCGGCCAGGGCCTGCCGAGCGCGGTCGGTGCCGCCGTCGCCTGTCCGCAGCGACCGGTAGTCGCGCTGATCGGCGATGGCTCGTCGATGTACACCATCCAGGCATTGTGGACGATGGCGCGCGAACACCTCGACGTCACCGCGATCATCTTCAACAATGCTTCGTATTCGGTGCTCAACGTGGAACTGGAGCGCGTCGGTGCGGACGCGATCGGACCCAAGGCCAAGTCCCAACTCGACCTGCATGGCCCGGTGCTCGACTTCGCGCGGCTCGCGCAAGGCATGGGCGTGCACGCCGCGCGCGCGGATACGGCGGAGGATTTCTGCACGGCGCTGGACTATGCGTTGAACAATCCCGGACCGCATCTGATCGAAGCCGTTGTGCCCGAATCGCTCAGCGGCGCCAAACGCCGCGTGCTGCCATGGATGCTGCGCGCCCTGCCCAGCCTGCCACGCGGCATTGCGCAGGCGCTCAAGCGCAAGATCGCACCCTGAATCCAGAAGCTGCAGAAAAGAAAAACGGGCCGCATGGGCCCGTTCGATGATTTGGTCGGGGCGGCGGGATTTGAACCCACGACCCCCTGCCCCCCAGGCAGATGCGCTACCAGGCTGCGCTACGCCCCGACACGGAGGGAATTATACGCGATTAACGCTTGAGGATTTGCAGGACTTCTTCCAGCTCCATGCGCACCTGGCGCACGATCTGGTTGGAGATGCTCACTTCCATCTTGGCCTGCTGGCCTTCCAGGCGCGCGCGCGCGCCGGTGATGGTAAAGCCCTGGTCGTAGAGAAGCGAACGGATCTGTCGGATCATCAGCACGTCGTGGCGCTGGTAATAGCGCCGGTTGCCGCGGCGCTTGACCGGCTTGAGGTTGGGGAATTCCTGCTCCCAATAGCGCAGCACGTGCGGCTTGACGCCACACAGCTCGCTCACCTCACCGATGGTGAAGTAGCGCTTGGCCGGTATGACCGGAAGTTCGCTATTGCTGCCCTGATCCAGCATAGGATTCGACCCGGATTTTCAGCTTGTGTCCCGGCCGGAACGTGACCACCCGGCGCGCGGAGATCGGAATCTCCTCGCCGGTCTTGGGGTTCCGCCCCGGACGCTGGTTCTTCTGGCGCAGGTCGAAATTGCCGAAACCGGACAATTTCACCTGCTCCCCCTTTTCCAGCGCATCGCGTATGGCATCGAAGAAGGCATCGACGAATTCCTTGGCTTCGCGCTTGTTCAGGCCGACTTCGGTAAACAACCGCTCGGCCATCTCCGCCTTGGTCAACGCCATGCTACCCCCTCAACTTGGCCTGGCACCGGTTTTCCAGTGCCGCCACCGCCTGTGCCACGCAACGATCCGCTTCTTCGAGTGTAAGAGTGCGGTAATCGTCCTGCAAAATCAAGCCTATAGCGAGACTTTTTGCACCTAAACCGAGATTTGGGCCTGCGTAGCGATCAAAAACAATGACTTCCGCGAGTGTCGCGCCAACCGCCCCACGCACGCAGGATTCGATCACGGTGTAGGAAACAGCCTCATCGACCACGACCGCGATATCGCGCCGGATCGAAGGAAACGTCGAAACCGGTCGCGCCTTCGGCACCGTGCCGGCCGCCAGCCTCGCCCAATCGGCCTCGATCGCGTACACGTCGCAATCCAGGTCCAGCGCCTTGAGCAGGCGCGGATGCAGCGCGCCCACGATCGCCGCCGGCTTGCCGTCGATCATGCAGCACGCACTGCGCCCGGGATGCAGCCACGGCTCGGCCGCCGGCGCAAACTCGGTCTTGCGGCCCGCGCCGGCCAATGCGACCAGGGATTCGAGGTCGGCCTTCACGTCGTAGAAATCGACATCGCGCTTGTCCGTGCCCCAGCTCTCCGCGGTGGCGCGGCCGCAGGCGACGGCTGCCAGCCGCGGTGACTGCCGCAGTTCGCCGTCAACATGGAAAACCAGGCCCGTCTCGAACAGGCGCACGCGCTCTTGTTGACGATTGCGATTGTATTTGAGCGCCTCGATGAGTCCGGGCAGCAGCGAAGGACGCATCACCGCCAGTTCCGGACTGAGCGGATTGGCCAGCGCGACCGCGCCATCGTGCAGCGACCAGCGCTCGAGCAGTTCGCGCGCGACAAAACTCATGCAGATCGCCTCGCGATAACCGCGCGCGGCGAGTTGCGCGCGCGCGCGCGCGGGAGCCACATCGGCCTCCGGCGCAAGATGCAGGCGCAATTCGCCGCTCGGCGCGTGCGTCGGGATCCGGTCGTAACCGTGGATGCGCGCGATTTCCTCGATCAGGTCTTCCTCGATCGCAATGTCGAAACGCCGCGATGGCGGCGTCACGCGCCAGCCATCGGCCGTCTTTTCCACGCGCATGTCGAGCTTGCCGAGGATGCGCTCGACGTCCACATCGCCGACCGTGATACCCAGCACGCGCGCCAGTCGCGTGCGGCGCAAGCCAACAACGGCAGGTTTTGGCAAGGCATCGGCGAGCGTGGTTTCGACGGCCGGACCGGGCTTGCCGCCGCAGATGTCGAGAATCAGGCGCGTCGCGCGTTCCATCGCCAGCCGCGGCAATTGCGGATCGACGCCGCGCTCGAAACGGTGCGAGGCATCGGTGTGCAATCCCAGCTTGCGCGCGCGGCCCATGATCGCGGCAGGCGCGAAATGCGCGGCTTCGAGGAAGATGTCGCGCGTGCCATCGACGACGCGAGAGTCGAATCCGCCCATGATGCCGGCGAGCCCGAGTGTGTTTTTTTCGTCGGCAATGACCAGGAATTCCGGCGCCAGCGAATGTTCATTGCCATCGAGCAGTTTCGTCGTTTCGCCCGCGCGCGCGTGGCGCACGTGAATCGCGCCATCGAGCGCCGCCAGGTCGTAGGCGTGCATGGGCTGACCAAGTTCCAGCATCACGTACTGGGTGACATCCACGATCGCGCCGATCGGGCGAATACCGCTGCGGCGCAAGCGTTCTGCCAGCCACAAGGGCGATTTCGCCGCCGCATTCACGCCTTCGATGACGCGGCCGACATAGCGTGGACAATCCGCGCCAGCCTGGAGTCTCACCTCATGTTGCGAGCTCGAACCCGCGGCAACGGCCGTGGTCTGCGGCTCGGCGACGGCCACATCGAACAGCGCGGCCACATCGTGCGCGAGTCCGCGCAAGCCCAGGCAATCCGGGCGATTGGGCGTGAGTTTCAATTCGATGCGCGCATCGGGCAACGCCAGATATTCCGCCAGCGGTTTTCCAGTGGGTGCGTCGGCCGGCAGTTCCATGAGCCCCGACGCGTCGGCATCGATGCCCAATTCCTTGGCCGAACACAGCATGCCGGATGATTCCAGCCCGCGCAGTGCCGCCTTCCTGATCTCGATGCCGTTCGGCAGCTTCGCGCCGATCGTCGCCAGCGGCGCCTTCAACCCGGCACGCGCGTTCGGCGCGCCGCAGACGATTTGCGCGGGTTCGCCCTTGCCCACCGCGACCTTGCACACGCGCAACTTGTCCGCGTTCGGATGCGACGTGCACTCGACGATCTCGCCGACGACGACGCCATCCAGACCGGCGCCAAGCGCGTCGACCGCTTCAACTTCCAGACCCGCCATGGTCAGGCGCCGGCACAGCTCGTCGCGATCAACGGGCGGATTGACCAGGGTTCTCAACCAGTTCTCGCTGAACTTCATGTTGGTATCCGCATTGAACCATCCCTGGCGCGTGGCGCCGGCCCGGGCATCCATGCCCGGTCGCTCGCCCGCACGCAATGCGCTTCAACGCATTGCGTGAATTCCGGGCTCGCCCAATTTTCGGAAAATTTCATCGCTCATCCTCAACCGAACTGCCGCAGGAAGCGCACGTCGTTCTCGAAGAACGCACGCAGATCGGTCACGCCATAGCGCAACATCGCAAAGCGCTCGACGCCGAGGCCGAACGCGAAGCCCGTATACTTTTCCGCATCGATGCCGCAGCCGCGCAGCACGTTCGGATGCACCATGCCGCAGCCAAGGACTTCCAGCCAGCGCTCGGAACCGTCTTCACGATCCCAGCGGATATCCACTTCCGCCGATGGCTCGGTGAACGGGAAATAGCTCGGCCGGAAGCGCATGTCGAAATCGCGTTCGAAGAACGCGCGCACGAATTCGGCGAGTGTGCCCTTGAGGTCGGCGAAGCTGGACGTTTCATCGACCAGCAAACCTTCGACCTGATGGAACATCGGGCTGTGGGTCTGGTCCGAATCGCTGCGGTAGACCTTGCCCGGCGCGATGATGCGCAACGGCGGCTTCGACGCGCGCATGGCGCGGATCTGTACCGGCGAAGTATGCGTGCGCAGCAGCTTGCCATCAGGAAAATAAAATGTGTCGTGCATCGCGCGCGCCGGATGGTGCGCGGGAAAATTCAGCGCTTCGAAGTTGTGATAATCGTCTTCGATTTCCGGACCATCGGCCTGCGCGTAGCCCAGGCGCGAGAAGATGTCGACGATGCGTTCCAGCGCGCGCGTGACCGGATGGATGCTGCCGAGGTCCGCATTGCGGCCGGGCAGTGTGATGTCGATTTTCTCGCCGGCGAGGCGCGTATCGAAGGCGGCGTTTTCCAGGGCCGATTTGCGCTGCGCGATGGCGTCGAGCAGAAGTTCCTTGGCGCGATTGACTTGCGCACCCTGCGCCTTGCGCTCGTCCGGCGGCAGCTTGCCCAGCGCCTTGAGTTGCTCGGTGACGAGACCACTCTTGCCGAGCAGCGCCACGCGCAACGCTTCAAGTGCATCCAACGACGACGCGGCGGCAATGTCGGCCGAGGCCTTGTCGACTTGTTGATCCAGCGATTGCGCCATTTTCCCATCCCGCAAAAAACGAAGGGGCCAAGCACATGCCGGCCCCATCGCAAGTATCAGCCAAACCGGAACCGCGAGCGCTGTCGATCGCGGATTCCAGCCGAAACTTATGCTGCCAAAGCGCCTTTTGCCTTTTCCGCCAGCGCGCCAAACGCCTTGATGTCGTGCACGGCGATGTCGGCCAGCACCTTGCGGTCGACCTCGATGCCGGCTTTCTTCAAGCCATTCATCAGGCGGCTATAGGACAGGCCGAACTGGCGCGCGCCGGCATTGATGCGCACGATCCACAGGGCGCGGAACTGGCGCTTCTTCTGCTTGCGGCCGATATAGGCGTATTGACCCGCCTTGATGACCGCCTGCTTGGCGACGCGGAAGACCTTGCGCCGGGCGTTGTAGTAGCCCTTCGCGCGGGAAATGATTTTCTTGTGCCGGCGACGTGCGACGACGCCACGTTTTACTCGTGCCATGGTCGTGTCTCCTTAGGCGTAGGGCAGCATGCGCGCAATGCGACCGGAGTCTTCCTTGCGCACGATGTTGGTACCGCGAAGGTTGCGCTTGCGCTTGGTGGCCTTCTTGGTGAGGATGTGGCTCTTGAACGCGTGACCGGCCTTGAACTTGCCGGACGCCGTCTTGCGGAACCGCTTGGCAGCGGCCCGATTGGTCTTGATCTTGGGCATGACCCAACTCCTTTCGTTGATTTGTTTACTCGCCCGAGCGGCGGATTACTCCGCACTTTCCATCCTGCTCGAACTCAGCTTGTTTAAGCCTCGCAACGTTCACGAGGCAGGTTCCAGTACTGCTTTTCCCCTCTCCCCCATCGCGAGCGATGGGGGAGAGGGTTGGGGTGAGGGGGCGACTCATCCAACGACTGGACGCATCGACCCTTGCAACACTTCCCCCTCACCCTTTGCCCTCTCCCCCAAGCATGCTTGGGGGAGAGGGGAACAGTTCGCGTCGCGCTTTGCGCGACTTATTTTCTTTTGGGCGCCACCATCATCACCATCTGCCGGCCTTCGAAGCGCGGGAAACTCTCGATCACCGATTCGTTGACGATGTCGGCCTGGATGCGCTTGACCATCTGTTCGCCCAGTTCCGTGTGCGCCATTTCGCGGCCCTTGAAACGGACGACGACCTTGACCTTGTCGCCTTCTTCGAGGAAGCGCTTCATGTTGCGCATCTTCACGTTGTAGTCACCGTCTTCGGTCGAGGGCCGGAACTTCAGTTCCTTGATCTCGACCTGCTTGGTCTTGCGCTTGGCCGCGTGCGCCTTTTTCTGCATCTCGAACTTGAACTTGCCGAAGTCCATGATGCGGCAAACCGGCGGATCGGCATTGGGCTGGATTTCGACCAGATCCAGGCCGGCATCCTGGGCCATGCTCAGCGCTTCGTCGCGTGACAGCACGCCGACCTGTTCTCCATCTGCGCCGATGACGCGCACCCGCGGAACACGGATTTCCATGTTCTTGCGGTTAGCTTTTTCGGTGACGATAACCCACCCTCCAACAAGCCTGTAATTTCAACAACTTGCGCGCGACGTCCAGGCGGCGCCGCGCGCATTCCAATGCGGGGCGCGAATTCTATCGGCAAACGCGCGCCCGTGCAACACGAACCCTTGATTTACAAGGCTTTACGCGCCCTATTTGCCATCGCGCAAACGCTCGGCGAATGCGGCTGGCGCGAGCGTGCCAAGGTCCTCGCCCGCGCGCGTGCGCACGGCCACCATGCCCTGCTCTTTTTCGCGATCGCCGACCACGAGCAGATACGGCACCTTCTGCAAGGTGTGCTCGCGGATCTTGTAGCCGATCTTCTCGTTGCGCAGATCGGCCTCAACGCGCCAGCCCAGCTTTTGCAAATCCGCGACGACCTGGGCCACGTAGTCGGCCTGCGCATCGGTGATGTTCATCACCACTGCCTGCACCGGCGCCAGCCACGCCGGGAACGCGCCGGTGTGGTGCTCGATCAGGATGCCGATGAAGCGTTCCATCGAGCCGACGATGGCCCGATGCAGCATCACCGGATGGCGGCGCTGCGAATGTTCATCGACGTATTCGGCGCCCAGGCGCTGCGGCATCATGAAATCGACCTGCATGGTGCCGAGCTGCCAGGTGCGGCCGATGGCATCCTTGAGGTGATACTCGATCTTGGGGCCATAGAACGCCCCCTCGCCGGGCAGTTCCTGCCAGGGCACGCCCGCTGCACGCAGCGCCGAGCGCAAGGCGTTTTCGGCCTTGTCCCAGGTGGCATCGTCGCCCAGGCGAGGTTCCGGGCGCAGCGCGATCTTGACCTGCACGTCACTGAAACCAAAGTCGGAATACACCTTCATTGCCTGCGCGTGGAAGGCGGTGACCTCGGACTCGATCTGATCCTCGGTGCAGAAGATGTG
Source organism: Pseudomonadota bacterium (assembly GCA_018240565.1). Lineage (GTDB taxonomy): Bacteria > Pseudomonadota > Gammaproteobacteria > Xanthomonadales > Rhodanobacteraceae > Rudaea. The sequence goes on from JAFEFO010000043.1 coordinate 18,686, forward strand.
GCCGTCGTCCTGGGTGAAGCCGCGTACACGCAGGATGCCGTGCAGCGCACCCGAAGGTTCATTGCGATGGCAGCCGCCGAATTCGCCGTAGCGGATGGGCAGATCGCGGTAGCTGTGCAAGCCGTGGTTGTAAATCTGGACGTGTCCGGGACAGTTCATCGGCTTGAGCGCGTAGGTGCGCTTTTCCGACTCGGTGAAAAACATGTTGTCCTTGTAGTTGTCCCAGTGGCCGGACTTCTTCCACAGCGTCACATCGAGCACCTGCGGCGCCTTGACCTCGCCGTAGCCGGTTTCGCGATAAACGCGGCGCATGTATTGCTCGACCACCTGCCATAGCGCCCAACCTTTCGGATGCCAGAAGATCAGGCCCGGCGCTTCTTCCTGCAGATGGAACAGATCAAGCTGCTTGGCGATCTTGCGGTGGTCGCGCTTTTCGGCCTCTTCGATTTGCGTCAGATACGCTTTCAGGTCCTTGTCGTTGAGCCAGGCCGTGCCGTACACACGCTGCAACATTTCGTTCTTGGCATCGCCGCGCCAGTACGCGCCGGCGACCTTCATCAGCTTGAACGCGCGCAGCTTGTTCGTGTTCGGTACGTGCGGGCCGCGACACAGATCGATCCACTCGCCCTGCCCGTACAGGGAGATTTCTTCACCCGGCGGGATGATCTCGTCGATGATCTGCGCCTTGTACTTCTCGCCCTTGTCGTTGAAGAAACGAATCGCATCGTCCTTCGCCATCACGCTGCGCTGCACTGGCAAACCTTCCGCGACGATCTTCTTCATCTCGGCCTCGATCTTGTCGAGGTCTTCCGGCGTGAACGGCGTGGTGCGCGCGAAGTCGTAATAGAAACCGTTTTCCACCACCGGACCGATCGTCACCTGGGTATCCGGAAACAGGCGCTGGGTTGCTTGCGCCAGCAGATGCGCGGTGGAGTGGCGCAGGATGTCCAGCGCCTCGGGCGATTTGTCGGTGATGATCGCAAGGTTGGCGTCGCGGTCGATGCGGAAACTGGTATCGACCAGCTTGCCATCGACCTTGCCGGCGAGTGCGGCTTTGGCCAAACCGGCGCCGATGGACGCGGCGACATCGCCGACCGTCACGGGATTTTCGAATTCGCGTTTGCTGCCGTCGGGAAGCGTGATGTTGAACATGTGGAATTCCTCTTTGCTCGTCGCTCCGGCATGGAATGCCGGAGTCCAGCTGCCATGGACGGCAAGAGATTGGATTGCTCAAGCGTCTCGTTGGCATCCCTGCCGTCTGGATTCCGGCAATCCCTGCCGGAATGACGCAATTCAATAATTGATCGTGCAACAAAAAGGGCGCAACGCGCCCTTTTCGAAGTAATGCGCATGCGTCGGGGCTATTCGTTGGCAGTCCTAGTCGACATGTCGCACACTGGACGCCGGTTGCCCGCGCGCCACCTTGATTTCGCAATGCGCCGATTCTCGCACGGCGCCCCGCCGCATTCAATCGTGCGGCAGTGCACCAAACCGCATCGACGGATTCTTGGTGGATAATGCGCCGGCCCACGCCAAGCGACCCGGACCGATGCGTCACCCCCTGAAAGCGCCCAGATTCCTCACGCCGCCGGCGGAAGAAGAAGCGCGCAACAGCAGCGCCACCATCCCGACCACGATCCTGGCCGTACTCGCGCAAACCGCCGACGAATTGGGCGTCGCGGTGGATCCCTGGCTCGCCGGATTCGGCCTGTCGCGCGAGCAGATCGATGCCGCGGCGACACGCATCTCGTACCGGCAGACGATCACCATCATCCGCCGCGCACTGCGCACCTTGCCCTACCCCGACATCGGCCTGCGCGTGGGCGCGCGCCAGACCTTGGGCACGTTCGGCGTGCTGGGCCTGGCGATGATGACCCAGCGCACCTTCGGGCAGGCCATGGCGATCGGCATCGAGAACCATCCGGTCAGCGGCGCCTTGATGGACCTTGAATTGGAACTCATGGACAACGGCGACGCCGCACTGCTTGCGCATCCGCGCGCGTCCGGCGAAACCCTGTTGCCGTTCCTGTGCGAGGAATTGTTCGCCAGTTCCCTGATGCTGTGCCGCAGCCTGCTCGGGCCGGGATTTCGCCTGGCGCGACTGGAATTGACCTATCCGGAACCCGCCTGGGCCGCCGAATATCGCCGCCTGTTCCGTTGCGAGGTACGCTTCGGCACGCCGCACAACCGCGCCGTGGTCGATGGCCAGTGGCTGGGCATGGAACTGCCCACGCACCATCCGGTCAGCGCCAAGCAGGCGCTGGCGATCTGCCGCGAGCAATCGGCCAGCCTGGAACGGCAGAACGATGTGGTGGCATCGGTCGAGCGCATGCTGCGCGCGCACCTGAAGGAACACCCGCGGCTGGGCGACATCGCCGCCGGCCTGAACCTGAGCGAGCGCACCCTGCGCCGGCATTTGTCCGCCTGCGGCCAGGTCTTCCGCGACATCCACGATCGGATTCGCACCGAGCGCGCGCTCGAACTGCTGCGCGCCGGTGCATTGCGCATCGGCGAGATCGGCAACGCCGTCGGCTTCAGCGATCCGCGCGAATTCCGGCGCGCATTCAAGCGCTGGACGGGCGGACCGCCGCGCGCGATGCGCCCGCCCCGACACCACGCGCAATGACCGCTTCGCCCCCCTTTGTTGCCCGCTTTGCCCTCGCCAGCCGTGGACAATGCGGTTGCAATGCAGGCCTCGCGCGTGGGCGCGGTCCAGGGAGAGTGGCAAAATGCGCAAGTGGTTGATTGCCGGACTCGGCACGCTTCTGGCTGCCTGCGGGCAAGGCGGCAAGGAAACTCCGCAAGGTCTCAGTGACGCCGACAAGGCGTTCCAGGATCAGTTGCAGCAGCAATTCCTCGATGCCAAGCCGGGCACGGTGATCGAGATTCCGGCCGGCGTGCACAATCTGGATCGCGTGCTCACGCTGCGCGCCGACGGCGTCACCGTGCGTGGCGCGGGTTCGGACAAGTCCGTCCTTTCGTTCAAGCACGAGATCTCCGGCCCCGAAGGCATGCTCGTGTATGCCAACGACTTCACGATCGAGAAACTCGCGATCGAGGATTCCAAGGGCGACGGCCTGAAGATCAATGACGGCACCAACATCACCATCCGCGACGTGCGCGTGGAATGGACGCGCGGACCGTCGCTGGAAAACGGCGCCTACGGCATCTATCCGGTCAAGTGCAAGAACGTGCTGGTCGAGGATTCGGCCTCGATCGGCGCGCGCGACGCGGGCATCTATGTCGGCCAGTCGCAGGACATCATCGTGCGCCGCAACCGCGCCGAAAAGAACGTCGCCGGCATCGAGATCGAAAATTCGGTGCGTGCCGACGTCTACGAGAACAACGCGACGGGCAACACCGGCGGCATCCTCGTCTTCAACATGCCCGACCTCACCCTGCACGGCAGCCATGCGCGCGTGTTCAAGAACAAGATCATCGCCAACAACCTCGGCAATTTCGCCGCCAAGGGCACCGCCGTGGCCAGCGTGCCGGCGGGATCGGGCGTGATCGTGATGTCGAATCCGAACGTGGAAGTCTTCGACAACGACATCGCCGACAACCGCACCGCGAACGTGATCATCTCCAGCTACTTCATCACCAATTTCGCCGACAAGACGCCCAGCGCCGGCTACGATCCGTATCCGAAGTCGATCTACATCCACGACAATCGCTTCTCCGGCGGCGGCGATGCGCCCGACGGGCTCGAATGGAAGGCGCTGAAGGTGTCGATGTTCGGCATCACCGGGCACTTCCCCGACGTGATCTGGGACGGCTACGTCGATACCAAGGCGCTGGTCGATGGCCAGTATCCCGCCGCCCAGCGCATCTGCGTGAAGAATGCCGACGTGGAAATCCTCAACGTCGACGGCCCGAACAAGTTCGTGCACCCGAAGGTGCTCAAGGACGAAGTCCATTGCGAGCTGCCGCCACTGGCCGCCGTCGAACTGCCGGGCAAAGCCTGATGAAACGATCGCACTTTGCCGGCGCGGCGATCGCGCTCGGCGTGTTGGCATTGCTCGGCGGTTGCGCACAGGCGCCGCAACCGGTGCACTACTTCGCGACAGGCTATCCGGCGAAACTCAGCGACTGGCACCTGGTCGAGGCGCGCGGCGGCAAGCTCGCGCCGAATACCGGCGTGGTGCCCTACGATCTTGCCACGCCGTTGTTCAGCGACTACGCGCACAAGTTCCGCACGGTGTGGATGCCCGCCGGCAGTGCCGCCAAGTACGATGCCTACGGCCCGTTCGATTTCCCGGTCGGCGCGGTGCTGACCAAGACGTTTTTCTATCCGCTGCCGGCAAAGGACCCGCGCGATGGCAAGGCCGTCGCCCGCACTTGGGACACCGCGCGCGATTTTGCGCCGGGAACGGCGCACGATGCGTTGGATCTGGCCAACGTGCGCCTGATCGAAACGCGCCTACTGGTACGCCGCGAAAACGGCTGGGAAGCGATTCCGTATGTCTGGGACGCCAACCAGAAGGATGCGCACCTGGCGCGCACGGGCGACGCGATCCCGCTCGATCTCGTGGATGCCGCGGGCCAGCGCGAAGCCTTCCCGTATGTCGTGCCGAATGCCAACCAGTGCGCCGGCTGCCACGTCACCAACGTGCAGGCCAAGCGCATCGATCCGCTGGGTCCGCGCGCGCGCCACCTCAACCACGATTACGCTTACGCGACGGGCACGCAAAACCAGCTCGAGCATTGGGTCAAGGTCGGTTACCTGACCGGCCTGCCGCAGACGGACGTACCGCGCGATGCCGCCTGGAACGACACTGCCGCACCACTGGACGCACGCGCCCGCGACTGGCTCGACATCAATTGCAGCCATTGCCACAACCCGGCGGGCCCGGCCAATACCACGGCGCTCGACCTGCGCTCGGTCAATACCGATGCGCGCCTGTGGGGCGTGTGCAAGCCGCCGGTCGCTGCCGGTCGCGGCACCGGCGACCGCCTGCTCGACATCGTGCCCGGAAAACCGGACGATTCGATCCTCGTGTACCGTATCACCTCCAACGAACCGGGCGTGATGATGCCGGAGATGGGCCGCAACACGACGGATCGGGAAGGCGTCGAACTGATCCGCGCATGGATCGCATCGCTGCCGGGAACCTGCGGCAGTCCGTGACAAAACAATAATCACACAAGGGGAGACCTTTCCATGATTCCGACTCAACGCACGCTGGTGACCCGCCTGCGGCTGGCGCTGCTGCATGGCGCTGCCGTATCGATGCTGGGCCTTGGCCTGCCCGCGCTGGCCGATACCGCGCAGGATACGCAGTCCAATTCCGACGCGACTGCCAAAAAGGACTCGACGGCGACACAGCTTGGCAACATCACGGTGACCGCGCAAAGCCGCAGCCAGGAAGTGCAGAGCGTGCCGATCGCCATGCAGGTTGTCACCGCACAGCAGATCGACACGCTCGCCGCCACCGATCTGTCGAAGATGAGCATGTACCTGCCTGGCGTTTCGGTCGACGGCGATCAGCCCACGCAACCCTACTTCAACATCCGCGGCATCGGCACCGGCGACTTCGGCATCGGCACCGACGCGCCGGTCGGCGTCTACGAGAACGGCATCTACATGGGCAAGACCGGCGGCGCGCTGCTGATGTTCAACGACATCGACCACGTCGAAGTGCTCAAGGGCCCGCAGGGCACGCTGTTCGGCCGCAACAGCGCCGCCGGCGCGATCTCGGTGACGACGAATGCGCCCGCCAATACGTTCGAGGCGAACGCGACCATGCGCCTTGGCAACTATGGCGAACGCTACGTCGATGGCGTGTTCAACACGCCGCTCGGCAACGACCTGGCCTTCCGCATGAGTTTCGTCGACAACCAGAGCAACGGCTGGTTGCGCGATGCCGACACCGGCCAGCATTTCAACAAGAACGACGACTGGGGTTCGCGCGCGCAACTGCAATGGAACGGCCCTGCCGACACCAGCGTCAACTTCGCCTGGGAACACGAACGCCTCCACCAGCCGCCGCGCCCGACGATCAACGTATCGCCGATACCGGCCTATCCGGACCTGCCGTCGACCACCCCCGACTACCCGGCCTACCTCGATCCGCGCCACGCGCCGCTCTACAACAACGTGACCGATTCCGGCGAAGCGCGCACCTACGATTCATTCGCGCTGCGCGTCGAACATCCGCTGCCGTTCGGCGACTTCACCTCGCTGACCTCGTTCCAGCGTTACCACACCTACAACCGCGAAGCGCAGGCGGCCACCAACCTCGCCTACCTGTACTTCGACGACACCAACATCGAGCGGCACAAGACCTGGTCGCAGGAATTCAAGCTCGCCGGCAAGACCGATCGCGCCGACTGGGTTGCCGGCGCAAGCTGGTATCGCGACGACGGCCACCAGGCCAGCCAGATCAATTTCCTCACCAACACGATCGACACGCTGTTCAACAACCTCGGCATCGCGCCCGGCGGCCTGTACGGCCCGATCACCGGCGCCTTGCAGGGCATGGGCCTGCCCTTCTCGCTGCTGGATGATCCGTGGCAGGAGAGCATGGTCAACCGCAATACCGCGACCGCGAGCGCGGTCTATGGCGACGTGATCTGGCATCTCACTGACCGTCTGAACCTCACCACCGGCGCGCGCTTCACCCACGACGAGCGCGACTTCACCTGGTACGAGCCGGCGCGCGTTGCCACGCAGCTCGACGCGACGCTGGCGCAGTTGCAGGCAGCGGGCATCCTCGATGCGCTTGGCATTCCGATCCAGACGTTCCAGCAGAACATCTACTTCACCGACCCCTCGGTGCAGGGCCAACCGGGCGGCTTGAATCGCAGCTGGACCGACACCAGCCCGCGCGTCGTGCTCGACTACAAGCTGACGCCCGACATGATGCTCTACGCCTCGGCCGCCAAGGGCTACCAGGCCGGTGGCTTCAACGCACTGCAAGTCGGCACCGTGTACCGACCACAGAACGTGCGCAGCTACGAGGCCGGCATCAAGAGCTATTTCGCCGACCAGAAACTGCTGCTCAATGCCTCGGTATACTATTATAAATATTCCAACCTGCCGAACCTGACCCTGGTGCAGAACGGCGCCGGCAACGGCGGCCTGCCGCAGTACCAGATCCTGCCCAGCGACCAGGAAGCCAAGGGCCTGGAAGTCGAAGCACGCTGGCAGGCCACCGAAAGCCTGCGCCTGAACGCCGCCGCGGCGTGGATCAACCAGACCTACAGCAACTACACGACCTCGGCCGGCGTGAACCTGGACGGCCAGGCCACCGGACTGCCCTACCTGTCGGCCACGCTCGGCGCCGACTACGTCGTGCGCAACGTCGCCGGCGGCAACCTGGACTTCACCCTGCAAGGCGCCTACACCGGCAAGGGCCGCTGCAATTCGGATTCCCAGTTGCAAGGCACCTGCGTGCTGGCCACGCCATTCAAGCTCGGCGGCAGCCGGACGCGCGCGGACTTCCACGTCGGCTGGTCTGCGCCCGACGTGCCGTGGAGCTTCGGCCTGTTCGTCAACAACCTGTTCGACGTGCAATACGTCACCGGCCTCAACAACATCGTCACCAATGTGCTCGGCGTGACCAGCGCCGGCATCACCGAGCCGCGCATGTGGGGCGTCGAGGCAAGTTACCGCTTCTGACGACTCCTGACTTCCAGCCTATGCCGCAGCCCCGCACTGCGGCTAAGCTAGGCGATCCAGCCAGCAAGAGGGGTTCGCCGTGCGCCAGTCGTTTTTCTTCGCCGCCGCCATGGCGGCCTGTTTGCTGCCGATCGGCACGCTCCTCGCGCAAGAGTCCAATCCTTACGCCCGCGATCCGCAGCAGGCGGTCGACGCGGATTACACGGCGAAGATCGCCAAATACACGACCGCGCCGTATTTCAATTCGCCGCTGACCGATTACCTGCCGGCATCCGCAACCGTGCCGACGCCGGAAAAAGTGCTTGGCGATGTTTCCGGCGCGCCGAACATGTTGCCGTACGCGGAAGACGTGTACCGCTATTTCCGCCTGCTGGAGAAATCCACGCCGCGCGTGAAAGTGTTCACGATCGGGCATACCGAAGAAGGCCGCGAGATGATCGCGGTCGCCGTCGCCGATGAATCCCTGATCAAGGACCTGGACGCAAACAAGGCGCGCCTGGCGCAACTGGCCGACCCGCGCACGCTCGGCATGGACGATGCGAAAGCCGCGCAAATCATCCAGCAGACGACGCCGGTCTACTACATCACCGCGACCATCCATTCCACCGAAACCGGCTCGCCGACCTCGGTGATGGAACTGGCCTATCGCCTCGCTGTGGACGATGCGCCGTATATCCGCTACATCCGCTCGCACGTGATCACGCTGATCACGCCGGTGGTCGAAGTCGACGGCCGCGACCGCATGGTCGACCTGTACAACTGGCATCGCGCCAATCCCGGCAAGAACTACTCGCGCCTGCTGTACTGGGGCCACTATGTCGCCCACGACAACAACCGCGATGCGATGGGCGTGACCCTGGACCTGACGAAGAACGTGCTCGATACCTACGTCGGCTGGCACGCGCAGGTGCTGCACGACTTGCACGAATCGGTGCCGTTCCTCTACGACAACACGGTGGGCGATGGTCCCTACAACGCCTGGATCGATCCGATCCTGACCGGCGAATGGCAGCAGCTGGGCTGGAACAACGTCGAACAGATGACCAAGTTCGGCATGCCCGGCGTGTTCACGCACGGCGGCTTCGACACCTGGAGTCCCGGCTACCTCATGTTCATCGCCGCCACCCACAACGGCATCAGCCGCCTGTACGAGACCTTCGGCAACAACGGCGCCGACACGCTCGAACGTACCCTCGCGCCGGACGAATACTCGCGCACCTGGTACAAGCCGAATCCGCCGCTGCCGAAAGTGCTGTGGTCGCAGCGCGACAACAACAACTACACGCAAACCGGCCTGCTCACGGCGCTGGACTATTTCGCCCACAACGCGCCGAAATTCCTGCACAACTTCTGGCTGAAGTCCAAGCGCTCGATCGAGAAGCCGCAACTCGCCGGCCCTGCCGCCTATGTACTGCCGGCGGACGACGCGCATCCGGGCGCACAGGCGCAATTGTTGCGCGTGCTGGCGAAGCAGCACGTCGAACTGCACCGTGCCGACGCCGCGTTCAGCGTGCAGGCGCCTGCGCCGGCCGATGCCAAACCGGACAAGGGTGCGCCGCCGACGGAACCGCCGGCGGTCAAAACCGTTGCGCGCAACTTCCCGGCCGGCAGCTGGATCGTGCGCATGGACCAGCCCTATTCGCGCATCGCCGACACCCTGCTCGATCGCCAATACTGGGCGCCGAACGATCCGCAGAAACATCCCTACGATGACACCGGCTGGTCGATGGGCGACCTTTTCGGCACGGGTGTCGTTCGCGTCACCGATCCGGCCATGCTGGAAGTCGCCATGCGCAGCGCGCAGGCGCCGGCGACACCGGCGTTCGACCCGGCGGGCCTGGGCGTCGCCGGCAAGATGCCGCGCATCGCCATCGTGCACACCTGGATCAGCACACAGACCGAAGGCTGGTGGCGCATGGCGCTGGACAAGCTCGGCGTCAGGTACGACTACATCTCCACGCAGACCGTGGCGCGCGAGAAGAACCTGCGCGGCAAGTACGACGCGATCCTGTTCGGACCCGTGGGCGAAGGCGTCGGTACGCGCATGATCGTCGACGGCTTGCCGATGTACGGCAATCCGATGCCGTGGCAGAAGACCAAGCTCACGCCGAATCTCGGTCGCATCGATTCCACGCCCGATATCCGCCCCGGACTGGGAGAGGAAGGCCTCGCCAACCTCAAGCGCTTCGTCGCCGACGGTGGTTTGTTGATCACATCCGAGGACACCGCGAAGTTCGCCATCGACGTCGGCCTCGCGCCCGGCGTGTCGGTGACGCCGCATGGCGACGTGCGCGTGGTCGGCAGCGTCTTGCGCGCGGAACTGGTGAACAAGGACGATCCCATTGCGCGCGGTTACGATCAGACCTTCGCCATGTACAGCGAAAGCGGCCTGTCGTTCACGGTCAGCAACATGATCGGCGGCGACCGTGGCCTGCCGCGCGCGGACAAGTTCCAGCGTGTCACCGGTCGCGGCGGCCCGCATGACGCCGACGTTCCCGAGGGCCGGCCCTATGCTGCGCCGCCGCCATTGCCGGAAGCCAAGCCCTGGCAGGCGCTGCCGCTCAATGCCGAGCAGGAACGCAACAATCCGCTGCTGATTCCCGCGGCGCAACGGCCCGATGTGATCGTGCGCTGGGCCGACGCCAAGGACTTGCTGATCTCGGGCCTGCTCGATCATGGCGAGGCCATGGCCGGCCGCGCCGCGGTCGTGCAGGCGCATTATGGCAAGGGCACGGTGCTGCTGTTCGCCAGCAATCCGTTGTGGCGCGGCGAAACCGTTGGCAGCTACGCACTGGTGCTCAACGCCCTGGCCAACGCCGGTCGATGACCCGCGGCGCATTGTCGTCGCCGGCGGCAATGCGTATCCTCGGGGCATGAGCGACGCCGCGCCAAAATATGCCGAGCGCTTCCGCGGCTTCCTGCCGGTGGCGGTCGATGTGGAAACCGGCGGCTTCGATTGCGAGAAGGACGCCCTGCTCGAAATCGCCGCCGTGGTCATCGACATGGATGCTTCCGGCACGGTGCATCCGGCGCCGGTCGTGTCGACGCACGTCGAACCGTTTCCCGGCGCCAACATCGATCCGCGCGCACTGGAAATCACCGGCATCGATCCGACGCATCCGTTCCGCGGTGCGGTCCCCGAGCGCGAGGCGCTGGACGTGATCTTCCGGCCGATCCGCAAGGCGTTGCGCGAATACGGCTGCCAGCGCGCCATCCTGGTCGGCCACAACGCGGCCTTCGATCTGTCGTTCGTGAATGCGGCGATCCGCCGCACCGCGCACAAGCGCAGCCCCTTCCATCTGTTCAGTTGCTTCGATACCGCGACCCTCGGCGGACTTGCCTACGGCCAGACCGTGCTCAGCCGCGCCGTGCAGGCGGCCGGTTTCGACTGGAACGCCAACGAGGCGCATTCGGCCGTCTACGATGCCGAACGCACGGCCATGCTGTTCTGCGAGATCGTCAATCGCTGGAAGCACATGAGCGATGCGACCGCGGGATCGGTTTGACCCATGCCGATCTACGAATACGCGGCCGTCACCCGGGGTTGCGCGTGCTGCGAGGCGCATTTCGACGTGCTGCAAAAGCTCTCGGAGGCAGCGCTGACGAAGTGTCCTGAATGCGGCGCTGCCGTGCAGCGCGTCATTTCCGCGCCGAACGTGGCGATCGGTCATGCCGGCCTGCTCAAGGAAAGCCACGCCGAGAAACACGGTTTCACCCAGTACCGCCGCGCCGGCAAGGGCGTGTACGAAAAGGCGTATGGCAAGGGGCCGAAGTTCATCAGCGACAAGTGATCGTCAACATGGATGTCTATACGTCCAAATTGCAACTGCCGCGCGGATACGCTAGGCTCGAATCATGCACGCACGCCAACCACACATTTGTGCACCCCGCCTGCTCGCGTTGACGCGATGTACGCCATCGCGCGTCTTCCGCGTCCGCCCCACCATCAACCGAACAGGTGAACCATGATCTACCAGAACATACTCGAAACCATCGGCCGCACGCCGATCGTGCGCATCAACCGCTTGGCGCCCAAGGGCGTGGACATCTACGTCAAGGTCGAGGCCTTCAACCCGATGTCCTCGGTGAAGGACCGCCTCGCCATCGGCATCATCCTCGACGCCGAGGCGCGCGGCGAACTCAAGCCCGGGCAGACCGTGGTCGAAGCGACCTCCGGCAACACCGGCATCGCGCTGGCCATGGTGTGTGCGGCCAAGGGCTATCCGTTCGTCGCCTTCATGAGCGATACGTTTTCGATCGAACGCCGCAAGTTGATGCGCGCGCTCGGCGCGAAAGTCATACTCATTCCGGCCGCCGAGCGCGGCACCGGCCTGATCAAGCGCGCGCAGGCTTACGCGACCAGGCACAAGGCGTTCCTGGCCCGCCAGTTCGAGAACGAGGCGAACCCGGCCTACCATCGCAGCACGACGGGGCCGGAAATCGCGCAGGACTTCGCCGGCAAACGCCTGGACTGGTTCGTCACCGGCTGGGGCACGGGCGGCACGCTCACCGGCGCCGGCGAGGTGCTCAAGCTCGCCCGCCCCGAACTCAAGGTCGTTGCCTGCGAACCGGAAGTCGCGGCCATGCTGTCGGGCAAGGAATGGTCGCCGCACAAGATCCAGGGCTGGACGCCGGATCTGGTGCCCGCCGTGCTCAACCGCAAGATCGCCGATCGCATCGTCACCGTCGCCGATGTCGTGGCGCGCGACACCGCGCGTGCGCTCGCGCAAAAGGAAGGCATCTTCTGCGGATTGTCGTCCGGCGCCACGTTTGCCGCGGCGCTGGAAGTAGCCAAGTCCGCCAAACAAGGCGACGTGATCCTCGCCATGCTGCCCGACACAGGCGAGCGTTACCTGTCGACGTTCCTGTTCGAGGGCATCAACGAAGGCACGGATGTCGAGCTGGCGGATTTGTAAGATTCTGTCATTCCGGCAGTGACTGCCGGAATCCAGAGGCCATGGACGGCAAAGCCACATCCCTGTGTTCTGGATCCCGGCATTCCCTGCCGGGATGACAAACTAGGCGCGGCGCTTGCGCCCCCGCGCAATGCCGTAGATGCTCACCACCAACCACGCCGACTCCATCAGGAACGCCGACAGGTTGAAGGCGTACAGCAATGACACCAGCACCAGGATCGCACTGGTTGCGTTGAGCAGCTGATACGGCAAGCCATTGCCGTGCAGGCGCCCGGCCTGCAAAAGAAAATAGGCAAGCAGGACCAGGACCACGCCGAGCAGACCGACGGCATCGGGCCAATGCATGGGGATGGTCATGGTTTGGCTCCGCGCTGCCGCAGCGCCTCGAACAGCGCCACGCCGGTTGCGACCGACACGTTGAGGCTCTCGACGCTGCCGCGCATCGGAATATGCGCCAGGTAATCGCAGGATTCGCGCGTGAGCCGGCGCATCCCCTCGCCTTCGCTGCCCATCACGATCGCCGTCGCACCTTTGAGATCGAGCGCGTAGAAATCCTGGTTCGCATCACCGGCAAGACCGACCAGCCACACGCCAGCCTGCTTGAGGCTCTTCAACGTGCGCGCAAGATTGGTCACGGCGAAAAATGCGATCCGATCCGCCGCGCCTGCCGAGGCCTTGCGCACCGTTGGCGTGATTCCGGCCGCCTTGTCCTTGGGCACGATCACGGCGGTGACGCCGGCGGCCTCGGCACTGCGCAGGCAGGCGCCGAGGTTGTGCGGATCGGTCACGCCGTCAAGCACCAGCAGCAGCGCGCCGGCGCCGGCGCTCTCCACCAAAGCAGTCAGATCATTCTCGCTGCGCGGCGGCGGCAAGCGATAGCGCGCGACTGCGCCCTGATGGCGCGCGCCACCGGTCATCTTGTCCAGCGCCGCCTTGTCGCGCGCATGCGGCTTGACGCCGGCATCGCGCGCACGATCGGACAATTCCTTCAGCCGCGCATTGTGGCTGTCGGTTTCAAGATACAGTTCGAGGATATTGGCCGGATCGTGCGTGAGCGCCGCTTCGACGCTGTGGATGCCGAAAATCAGTTCGCCGCTCATGCCTTGCTCCTATCGGATCCGACCCTCGCGCGTTGTTCCGCCGCCAAGCGAAAATCGATCTTGCGATCTTCAAGACTAGCGCGCAGCACCTGCACGCGCACGGCGTCGCCGAGGCGGAATTTCAGACCGCGACGTTCGCCCGCAAGCAGGTGCCGCACAGGATCGAAATGGTAGTAGTCGTTCGGCAGTTGCGTGATGTGCACGAGTCCCGTGACCTGCGAATCGGTCAACTCCACGAACAATCCGAACGAGGTGACGCCGGACACCACGCCATCGAACTCGCTGCCGATGTGCTTTTCCATCCATGCACACTTGTAGCGCTCGTCGACGTCGCGTTCTGCCTCGTCGGCGCGGCGCTCGTTGTTCGAACAATGCGTGGCGAGGCCTGCCATCTGCGCCGGCGTATAGGTGTAGGCGTCCGGCTTGCCGCGCGCCAACGCGTAACGGATCGCGCGGTGCACGAGCAGGTCCGGATAGCGGCGGATCGGCGAGGTGAAGTGCGCGTAGGCATCGAGCGCGAGGCCAAAGTGCCCGGAGTTCTGCGGGCTGTACACGGCGAGCGATTGCGAGCGCAGCAGCACCGATTCGATCAATCCCGCATCCACGCGATCGCGGATCTTCTTCAGCAGGCTGGAAAAATCCTTGGGTTTGACCTGCGCATGCGGCGGCATTTTCAGGTGGAACTCGCGCAGGAACTCGAGCAGGTCTTCGTACTTGGATTCCGGCGGCGGCGCGTGCACGCGATACAAGGCGGGAATCCTGCTCTTGTCCAGGAACTTTGCCGCCTCCACGTTTGCGGCGATCATGCATTCCTCGATCAGCTTGTGCGCGTCGTTGCGCGGCTCGGCGCCCAACTGCACGACGGCGCCGGCCTTGTCGAGGCGGAACTTGACCTCGCGGCTGTCGAAGTCGATGGCGCCGCGGCGTTGCCGCGCCTTGGCCAGAATCCGGTAGAGCTGATGCAGGTGTTCCAGGTGCGGCAGCACATCGGCGAGTTCCGCGCGTGCCTGCGCATTCTTCTCACCCAGCGCCTGCCACACGCGCGTGTAGGTCAGGCGCGCATGCGAGCGCATCACCGCGGCGTGGAATTTCGAGCGCGTCACCTCGCCGTCGCGATTCACGCGCATGTCGCAAACCATGCACATGCGCTCGACCTTCGGATTGAGCGAGCAGATGCCGTTGGATAGCGTCTCGGGCAACATCGGCACGACAAAGCCGGGAAAATACACCGAGGTCGCGCGCTTGACGGCTTCTTCGTCCAGCGCGGTGCCCGGCCGCACATAGTGCGATACATCGGCGATGGCCACGACCAGGCGAAAGCCATCGGCCGTGGGTTCGGCGTACACCGCGTCGTCGAAATCGCGCGCATCCTCGCCATCGATCGTGACCAGCGGCAGGTCGCGCAAATCCAGGCGCCCGTCTATTTCCGCGCGCGAAACATTCGGCTCGACCTGCGCGGCTTCGCGCAACGTTTCTTGCGGCCAATCGTGCGGCAAGCCGTGGCTGGCGATGGCCATCTCCACAACCAGCGATGCTTGCAAACGTTCGCCGAGCACGCTGACGATCTCGCCGATCGGCCCGCGCTGCGCGGTCGGCGGCTGCGTGATTTCAGCAACCACGATCTGGCCCGAACGCGCACCGCGGTCCTTGCCCGGCGGGATCAGCACATCCTGGTGCAGGCGGCGATCGTCCGGCGTCACCACGACGAGGCCATTTTCCGTCGCCACGCGCCCGACCAGTCGTGACGCGCGCCGTTCCAGGACTTCTGCAATCGCGCCCTGCTTGCGCCCGCGATGATCGACGCCGACAACACTGGCGAGCACGCGATCGCCGTGCAGCACACGACGCATCTGCGCCGGCGAAAGATAAATGTCGTCGCCGCCGGCATCCGGACGCAGGAATCCGAAACCCTCGGCATTGGCCAAGATGACGCCCGGGATCAAATCGAGTTTTTGCGCGACGCCGTAGCCACCGCGGCGATTCTGCAAAAGCTGGCCATCACGCAACATCGCGGCGAGACGTTTGGACAGCGCGTCGCGATCGCGCTCGTCGGCAAGCCCCAACCCCTGCGCCAAGGCGTCAAGCTTGAGCAATTCCCCGTGCTTGCCGAGGAATTCCAGGATCGCCTCGCGGCTGGGGATCGGATGCTCGTAGCGCTGCGCTTCGCGCTGTGCCTGCGGATCCTGGAAACGCACGGGCTTTTTCGCAGGCTTGCGCACGGACTTTGCAGCTGGCAGATCCGGCATCCAGCCCGGGCGCTTGGGCGCCGGCTTGCCTTTTCCGGCACGGGCCGGGCTCTTCTTCTTCACGACAATCCAATGTGTGGAACAACCGGCGCGATGATAACAGCGCCATGGCATGGACAGCGCGACGCGCGCCGGTTATCATTCGCGGCCCTGTGCAAACAGGCGCGCGCACCTGCCCAGGTGGCGGAATTGGTAGACGCACTAGTTTCAGGTACTAGCGGGTAAAACCGTGAAGGTTCGAGTCCTTTCCTGGGCACCAATGAAATGAAAAAGGCCCGCATTGCGCGGGCCTTTCTTGTTTGTGCCATCAACCGAATCACTCGTTGGGCGGTACCTCGTCGAAACCATCGGCGAACAGCACGACCGGGTCGCTGTCCGTTGCCGTGTTGTCGGCCGGATTGGCGTCGATCTGGCCCAGCGGCGGCACCACCGATGCGGTGAAATCGACCATCTGCTCGATGGTGTCGATATTCGCCGTGATCAAGTACGTGGCCGATTCGCCGGCACCCAAAGACACCGTGGTATCGATCGCGCCGCTGCCGCTCGCGCTTGCGCACGAACCGCTGCCGGTGGCCGTGCACGTCCACGCGCTAAAACTGGCAATCCCGGTCGGTACCGGAACGAGCACGCGTGCATTGGCCGTTGGCGTCGTGCCGACATTGGTCACGACCACCGTGTAGGTCGCGCTGCCACCTTCCTGCACATTGACACGCTGGTTGCGCACCGTGACCGCCAGATCGACACTGGTCGATGGCGCGGTGGCACACGACGGGC
The DNA here is from genome assembly GCA_018240565.1 of Pseudomonadota bacterium. Taxonomy (GTDB): domain Bacteria; phylum Pseudomonadota; class Gammaproteobacteria; order Xanthomonadales; family Rhodanobacteraceae; genus Rudaea. The sequence goes on from JAFEFO010000043.1 coordinate 35,343, forward strand.
TGCTGCTGGTCAACTGCACATCATCGAACCAGTAGCCGGTCTTGGCTGTGGTGCTGTCCGTACCTACGCGCCAGCGGAACTGCACGTTCTGCCCGGAAACCGCTGATGGCAGAAGGACGTCCACATCCTGGTAAGCGCCACTGTTGCCCGACCACGCCTGTCGACCGCCCAGGGGATTGCTGAAGCTCGACGAGACCTTGCGATTGTAGGCGCCGGTCACGAACGTACCGCCTGCGGCCACGATATCGTTGAACGTGGCGCCGCCATCCAGGCTGACTTCGAGCACCGCGCCGTCCCATGCCGTGGTCGTGCTGGTGCTGGCTTCCAGATCGTACTTCTGGCGGAACTTCAGATGGGTCTCGACTGCGACCGGAACGGCGATGACAGGTGTCGTCAACTTCTTGTCGCTGACATTGCTCGGGTCGTCGGTAAAGGCAGCATTGGGTGCGGAATTGGGCGTGGTCGTGGTGGTCACCCATGGGTTGCCGACGCCGGTATTGACATTGACCCATCCGGACGGCAACGCGGGAGCCGTGATGCCGTCGAAATTCTCGATCGCGGTCGTAGTCGTCGCCGTACCGCCCACGGTGAGGGTCTTCACCACTGTACCCAGCGGATTGCCCGCGTCACTGAGATTCCAGGTCAGCACCAGCGGCGCACCGCAAGTCAGACCGGGATCGACGAGGAACGGGAAATTGCGCACAGCCGATGCGCCGCCCGCCGTCACCACGCCATAGTCGCGCGGCAGATCGGTCTGCACGACGCCACCGGTGGGTTGCAGTTCGGCCACCAGGTCGGACGTGTCGCCCGTACCCACGTTGTGCAGTGACAGGTCGTAGGCGACCAGTTCGCCCGGATCCGGCACGCCGTTTGTCGGCGTTCCATTCTCGGCAGTTTGCGCCAAACCATCGGCCGCAATGACGGGTACGGTCGTCGCCTGCAGGTTGTAACCGACGAGAGCAAAATCCTGATCGAGGGGGGACGCGTTGCCGGGGACGCCATCGCCGGCGATGTTCGACGCGACCACCCTGATAGAAACCGCAGTGCCGACGGGAATGCCCGCGGGCAGAAACACGCTTTCCAGGTTGTTGCTCGCATCGGCACTGCCGTCGGTGACCGAAGTCGCGCCGCTGAAGACATTGCCCTTGTAGTCGCTGCCGTTCACGCTGACGATCAGATCCAGGTTGTTGACCCAGGCCGCACCGCTGGTCGGTCCAGGCGTATCGGTCCACGCGAGACTGATGCGCAAGGGCTGGGACGCATCAACCACGGTCCCCGTGAAGACCTGGAACTGTCCGGTTGCGGTGAACATCCTTGCGCCTTCCTCATCACTGAGGATGCGTGACACGTTGTCGAAGGAACGGTCCAGGTCCATCAAACCAAGGCCCTGGTTGTTGGATGGCAAGGTATCGTTGGCATCCGTGCCATTCATGTAGTGCGCGGCATTGGTCAGGAACGCCTTGGTCATCGCCGGCGATGGCGCCGCGAGGGCTTGGTTGATGAACCATTGCCGCACCAGTGCCGCCGCACCGGCAACGGCCGGTGTGGAATGGCTCGTGCCGCTGGATGCCGTGTACCACTGCTGGCCGCCGGTCGGGAAGAAGTTCGATGATCCCGGTCCCGCACATACGCCCGTGGCATCGAACGTGGGCGAAGCGGCGCCGTTGACCGACACGGCGGGATCGAGCAGGCTCTGCTGCCAGACGCCACCGCTCACATGCGTGCCCGGCGCCATGATGTCGGGCTTCTTGCGGCCGTCGCTGGTGGGGCCGCGAGAGGAAAACGCGACGATGTCATTGGCGCTGTCCGCTTCGGCGTCGGTTGTGCCGCATTGATCGGCGGCGCCGAAGGCCTGTACGTTCTCCGACGCGCCGACCGTGATCACGTTTTTCGCGGTGGATGGCGAACCGACGGTGCCGGGGGCAGAGCCAGCGTTGCCGGCGGCGAAGACCACCACCATTTCCTGGTTACCGGTGGTGCCGCTCTGGGCATCGCGAACCAGCTTGTCGAAGGTTTGCGCATTGGCCGTGTAACTGCTGGAAGTCGCGCCCCAGGAATTGCTGCTGATGCGCGCGCCATCGTTGTACGAATTGCTTTCCAGTGTGGCAAGGTTCGGGTTGGTGTAGGTGTCCGGATCGAAGATGACCGACGACCCGATCTTCACAAATGGCGCCACGCCCAAGTCATAACGGAAGCCGGATGCGTCGGCATGCGGCGCGGCATTGAACGGCGAGGCCGTGCCGACATAGCCACCGATGATGTGCGAGTTCAAGGTGCCATGCCCATCCTTGCCGGCCAACGTGCTTCCCGAGTTCGGCGTGCCGACGAGTCGGTTGTAGACGATGCGGCTCGGGCCGTTGTAGACGCCGCCCAGGCGCAGGGCGAAATGGTTCGGCGCGGTGGTGCCATTGTCGATGCCGGAATCGGACAGGTTCACCCGAAAATCGCTGCTGTCAAACTGTGCCTGCGTGAAGCCATGGTCGGCCAACCATTGCAGGTGGCTGCCGGCGACCGGATTGTTGCCGGAAATCTGTCCGGTGATGATGCGATCCTGGCGCTCGTCCATCTTGTGCGGCGTGGCGTAGGACTGGATCGACACCACGTCGGGGCGTGCGGCGAGTGCCGCCAGTTGTCCCGGCTGCTGCTCCACCACGAGGTTGCGGTACTGCCCGATCGCAAAGTCCTGGACGATGCGCGCATTGCCCAGCGACGCGATGGTTTCCGCGTTGACGGCAGCATCCGCATACAACTGCACGGACAGCAAGCCGCCCTGCTCGTTGACGCGCAGCGCACCCGGATCCACGCGCTCGGTCTCGGCATAAGGTGCCGCGTACTGGAGCACATTCGCCGCCAGGCGCGAGGCCAGCGAGGTACCAAGCTGCTGCAGGGTTTCCGTCCTGCCGTAGACCAGATAGGCATTTTCCGGAATCGGCGTGACGATATCCACGCCGCTGCGCGCCAGGGCAGCGTACCATTCCGGGCGAATCGGGCCGCTGAACTGCACCAGCGCCATGCCGGTTCCGCCGGGCTTGCCGTAGCTGCGTTGCGCGCGTTCGCGCGCTACGGCGCCGGTCGTATCCAGGGCGCCGCTATTGAGCAGGACAAGATTCATGCGGTCGGCGAGTACGGCGCCGGAAAACGTTTGTGCGGAACTTCCGGTCGCCATCCGGACCAGGCTGAACGCGTCGTAGTCCACCGCCTTGCCGGGCGTCGCCGCGCGGCGGAACTTCGAATCACGCGACACGATGAATTTGTGTTCGTCGCCGGCGCTGCGATACGTGTCCAGCTGCAAATCGAGCAAGGACGGCAACTGCTGGCTCGCCCCCTTCGTATCAGCCGGTCGCACCGGCTGCGCCAGCGGGTTGCCGGCACGCAAATCGCTCGCACCCAATACCAACGCGGCCGCGATCGCGGCCGACAGAATTTTCGTCTTCATTGAAACCCCAGAGTGTGCTTGCGCCAGCGTGCGCACTCCGAGCGCAGCGCCAGCGCGGCTTCAGTTGCAGGACATTCCCATGCCCGTAATCCCCGAAGCAATTATGGCTGCATCCCGTTCACAACCGCAAGGGCGATCGCCACGCAGCTAGGGCAGATCCTTCGATTCCGGCACGTCGTGCAGTTGCACCTTATCGGCTGGCGGCACGTGGATTTGTCCTTGTCCGGCGGACGTGAGCGCGGCATTCAACGCGGCCAGTTCGCCTTTCTGCACGCCATCCCAACGCTTGAGCGCACGATCCAGTCGCGCATCCGCCGCCGCAAAGACATCGCGCTGCGGCTGCGTCGGCGCACGGTCGCTGCCCTCCACGTCGCCGGCGACGGCGGTCAGCATGCCGCCGATATCGCCAAGGTTTTCGCTGTCGTGGCCCGCACCGGCCTGGAGCGGCGCAATGGCGGCATGATATTTCGCCAGCGCGTCAGCGACGGATCCATTCTTCGCGTCAGGACCGAGTCTTTCGATCTGTGCGCCGACATCGTGGACTTGTGCATAGGCGACGAAGTCGCGATCCAGTGCCGCGTCAACGTCCTTGCCGAACGCGAGTGCGGCATCCAGCGCCTTGGCGTCCAGCGGCACGCGCGGATCCGGCACGATCTGCAGCGGCGCGGTCTGCGTCCTGCCATCGACCGTCAACGCCACGGTGTATGCGCCTGGCGCGACGAGCATGCCCAGCGGCACGATCGGCGTGCCGTCATGGAAAACGGCATTGATGCCGTAGTCGTGGCTCACCGCGCGCGGTCGCGGCAGGCGCAAATCCCATACGAAGCGATGCATGCCGGCGGCCGCCGACAACTGCGCGGGCGGCTTGATCCAGGATTGCGTGAAGTAGCGTTCTGCATCGGGAACGGTTTGCGGCGTATCGCTGGCGAACCGACGCACGACATTGCCGCCGGCGTCGCGGATTTCCAGCGCGACGACTTTTGCCGCATGCGCGAGTCGGTAGTCGATGATCGCGCCGGTCGGCGGATTCTCGCCCAGCGCGGTGTCGGCCGGCGGCGGCGTGTCCTTGTTCTGGCTGCCGCGCACGCGGATCGCGGTTGCAGGCTCGAGCAGCACGTCGGCATTCGCCGCCAGCTTCGCATGCTGGCGCAATGGCGTGACATCGTCGAGCACCCAGATCGCGCGGCCTTGCGTGGCGGCGATCAGATCGCCCTTGTGCACGAGCAGATCGCGCACCCAGGCGGTGGGCAGGTTGTTCTGCAGCGATTGCCAGTGTGCGCCATCGTCGAAGGAGACGAAAACGCCGGCGTCGGTGCCGGCATAGAGCAAACCGGCGACCACGGGATCGGCGCGCACCACGTCGGCGAAATGACCGGCCGGCAAGCCGGCGCTGATGTCGACCCACGTCTTGCCGCCGTCATGCGTGCGCAGCAGGCGCGGCGTGAAATCGTCCTGGCGATGGTTGTCGACCGCGACATAGACCGTATTTTTTTGCGCGGCGGAAACATCGACACTGGCGATCTTGGCCCACGCCGGCACGAGTTTCGGCGTCACGTTTTTCCACGTCTTGCCGCCATCGCGCGTGCGCTGGAGGGTGCCGTCGTCCGTGCCGGTCCAGATTTCATCGTTGTCGCGCGGCGACAGGCCGATGGAGAAAATCACGCCGTAGCCGCAAGTGCGCGCGGCAGCGGCGCCGAGGTCGCCCGTGCAAACTTTCGCCTGCGGTTCTTTCGCGGACAGATCCGGACTGATCGTCTGCCAGGTCGCGCCCTTGTCGAGCGAGCGGAACAGCACCTGCGCGCCCTGGTACAGCGGATAAGGCGCCAATGGCGACACCGCGATCGGCGTGATCCAGGTGTAGCGGTACTTCACCGAGGTCGGCCGCATGCCGTAGCTCATCACCGGCCACGGCGAGATGTTCTGCACCTCGCCCGTGCGCGCATCCCAGCGCGAGAGGCGTCCGCCGAGGCCGGAACCGTACACGATATTGGCATCCTGCGGATCGGGAATGTCGTAGTCACGCTCGTCGCCACCGACCGGATGCCAGTCGCGGAAGCTCAGGGCGCCATAGTCACTGCGGCTGGATGCGCCGACCGTTCCGGAATCCTGCTGGCCGGAATAGATCCAATAGGGGAAACGGTTGTCGGCGGCGAGGTGATAGAACTGCCCGGTCGGCTGGTTGTACCAGTCGCTCCAATGCGCGCCGCCATCCACGCTCACCACCGTGCCCTGGTCGCTGGCGGTGATGATGTGATCGGGATGTTTCGGATTGATCCACACGAAGTGGTAGTCGTCGCCACCGGGCGCGCCTTTGAAAACCTGCCAGGTCTTGCCGCCGTCGTCGGATACGCGAATCGACTGTCCGGCCGAATAGATGCGTTCGCGGTTCGACGGATCGACGGCGATGCGGCAGAAATAGTCGTTCTCCAGCCAGCTCTCGCCGCTCACGCGCGTCCAATTCGCACCGGCGTCATCGGAGCGATACAACCCGCCCTCGTCCACCGCGCCGGCATGCGGCACGTTGCCCGAGTATGGCGCGGCATTGACGACCGCGTAGACGCGGCCGCCATTCGCGGTAGCTAGACCGATGCGACCGAGCGTCGCCTGCGGCCAGCCGTGCCCGGCGATGCGCTTCCAGCTGATGCCGCCATCGGTGGATTTGTATACACCGCTGCCCGGCCCTGCGTTGGGCTGGAAATACGACAGCCACGGATAGTTGCGCACCTGCCACGCCGCCGCGTAGACGATATTCGCGTCGTTCGGATCGGCGGCGAGATCGACCACGCCGGTATCGGCGTTGATGAACAGGGTCTGCTTCCAGGTCTTGCCGCCATCGGTCGAGCGGAATACGCCACGTTCCTTGTTGGGACCGAAATAGTGTCCGAGCGCGCCGACCAGGACCGTATTCGCGTCGCGCGGATCGACGAGAACCTTGCCGATGTGGCGCGTCGCCGCGAGTCCAACCGAATTCCAGTGCTTGCCGCCATCGGCGGATTTGTATACACCGGTTCCCGCCGCCACGTCGTAGCGTGCAGCGACCTGCCCGGTGCCGACGTAAATCGTGTCCGGATTCGACGGCGCGATCGCCAATGCGCCGACCGCCGCCGCCGGCAGGTCGCCCGCCGAGCGCCACGTGGCACCGGCATCATCGGTCATCCACACGCCACCGCCGGCAGCGCCGAAGTAGAACGTGTTCGGCTGGTCCGCGATGCCGTCGGCCATCGTCGCCCAGCCGCCGCGGAACGGGCCGACGAGCCGCCAGTTCATGGCGCTGGCAGTGTCGTCGGATGGCGCCGCCGGCAATGACGGTGCAAATGCAGATGCGACGATGGCGAGACAGCAACAAATCGGCTTGGCGAACATGTGCATTCTCCTGCAATTCGGTCGCAATGCGTCCTGACTAGTCGAAAGGATCCTTCAACGCGATCGTGTCGTCGCGATCCGCACCGGTGGCGACGAGGGCGATGTGCGTGCCCGCCAATTCCTCGACCGAACGCAGGTAGGCGCGCGCGGCCGGCGGCAATTTGGAAAAATCGCGGATGCCGCAGGTGGATTCTTCCCAACCGGGGAACTCCAGGTACACCGGCTTGCACTCATCCCAACCGGCCGCGTCGAGCGGTGCCAGCTCGCGGCGCTTGCCGCGGTATTCGTAGGCGATGCAAACCTTGATCGAGGGCAGGCCGTCGAGCACGTCGAGCTTGGTGATGGCCAATCCGTTGATGCCGCTGATCTGCACCGCGCGCTTGAGTGCAACCAGGTCGATCCAGCCGCAACGCCGCGGGCGACCCGTGGTGGCGCCGAATTCGTTGCCGCGCTTGCGCAGCGCCTCGCCGGTGGCGTCGTTGAGTTCGGTCGGGAACGGCCCGCCGCCGACGCGCGTCGCGTAGGCCTTGCAGATGCCCAGCACGTAGTCGATGTCGCCCGCACCCACGCCGGTGCCGGCATAGGCGCCGCCGACCGTGGTGTTGGACGAAGTCACGTACGGATACGTGCCGTGGTCGATGTCGAGCAGGGAGCCTTGCGCGCCTTCGTAGAGGATATTCGCGCCAGCGCGGCGCAGCTCATGCAGCGTGGTGGCGACGTCGTCAATCATCGGCTTGACGTAGTCGCCGAATTGCAGCGCTTCGTCGAGAACCTTTTGATAGTCGACCGCGTCGGCCTTGAGCCAGTTCTTCAGCACGAAGTTGTGGTAGTCGAGCACACTGTGCAACTTGTCCGGCAACTCGTGCGGGTACATGAGGTCCGCGACACGGATGCCGCGCCGCGCCACCTTGTCCTCGTAGGCCGGGCCGATGCCGCGACCGGTGGTGCCGATCGCATTCTTGCCACTGGCCTTCTCGCGCGCCTGGTCCAGCGCAATGTGGTACGGCATGATCAGCGGCGTGGCCGGGCTGATTTTCAGGCGCGAACGCACGTCGACGCCCTGCGCTTCGAGATCGCCGATTTCCTGACGCAAGGCCGCCGGCGAGAGCACGACGCCGTTGCCGATCAGGCATTGCACGCCTTCACGCAGGATGCCCGAGGGAATCAGGTGCAAAACGGTCTTCTTGCCCTTGATGACGAGCGTGTGGCCGGCATTGTGGCCGCCCTGAAAACGCGCCACAGCACCGACGCGCTCGGTGAGCAGGTCGACGATCTTGCCTTTTCCTTCGTCGCCCCATTGTGCGCCGAGGATAACTACCGACTTGCCCATGATTCTTCCGTACGTTGATAGGGTTTATTCGTGCGTGCCGCGATATTTCTTCTCGCCCGCGGTCACCCGCAGCTTCAGGCGATTCTGCGAAGTCGGCAACGGACAGGTCGCGTATGGCGTGAACGCGCAGGGCGGATTGTAAGCCTTGTTGAAATCGATGACGATCTTGCCGTCTTTGGGTGGTTCGGTGTAGACGAAACGCGCCGCGCCATAGGTTTCGTGGCCGCTGGTCTTGTCGGCGAAAACCAGGAAATACTCGGTGTCACCCGGCGTCTCGACGACCGGCTCCACGCGATACGCCACGCCGTCGCGCTCGAACACCGCCGCGCCCGGGACCACCACCTTGTCGATCTGGCCCAGCACGTTCGGCTCCTCGACCTCGTGGGGCGGGTCGTAGGCCTCCCACTTCGCCTCGATGCGCCACGACGGGTCGATCGGAAAGTATTCCAGGCCGGCGAACTGCGTGCGCGTCGGCGCGTCCGTATCCTTCACGCGCAGTCCGAATTTGTCGCCGCGCTGGATCAGGTAAAAACTCACCGTGCCCCAGGCAACCATGGTCGGTTTGTCATGGCTGTCGTCGAGCAGAATCGCTTCACGCTGCGGCTTGCCGTCGATCGTCGCGCCAGACTTGGCGTCGAGCACGATCGCGGCCTTGCCGTGATCGAGCGTGATCGTGCCCAGGCGTGCCGGCGCCTTCGGCAGCACGATGTCGCTGTCCTTGGCGGAACCCAGCGTGTTGTTGCCGTCCTTGAGCCAATCCAGCCCGACCAGGGTGAGCCAACCGCCGGGCGCACGCAGTCGCTCCACGCGTTTGGACTGCCAGTCCTGGATCTGCCTTACATAGGCCGAGTCAGCCGCAATACCAGCGGTTGCGGCGAATACCGCTGTCGCGAGCAACATCGAATTGATCATGGGATTCTCCGCAATTCAATCAGCCGGGATCACCGGCCCCTGAGAAACATCTTGTCCAGCTCGGCGACCGGAAGCTGCACCCAGGTCGGGCGGCCGTGATTGCACTGGCCGGAACGCTCGGTCGCCTCCATCTCGCGCAAGAGTGCGTTCATTTCCGGCAAAGTCAAGCGCCGATTGGCACGGATCGAGCCATGGCAGGCCATCGTCGAGAGGATTTCGTTCTGGGTTTCCTCGAGGCGACGCGAGTTGCCGTGTGCAACGAGATCCGCGAGTACGTCGCGCACCAGGCCCGCGACGTCGGCGCCTTCGAGGATGCCCGGATACCGTTTGACGATCACGCTTTGCTGTCCGCCGCGGGCGATGTCGAAACCCAATGCTTCCAGATGTTGGGCGTGATCTTCGACACAGGCCGCCTCGCGTTCGCTCACGGCGAGCGAGAGCGGCACCAGCAACAGTTGCGAGCGGATGCCGTCGCAGGCACGCGCATTCTTGAGTTTTTCGTAGGTGATGCGCTCGTGCGCGGCGTGCATGTCGACCAACACCAGACCGTTGGCGTTCTCGGCGAGCACGTAAATGCCTGCAAGCTGCGCCAGTGCGAATCCGAGCGGCGGCACGTCGTTCGATGCGGTTTCATCCGATGCCACGGTGTTGCTTGTCGATCGCGGCAATGCCGTGCCGAGTAATGCCGCGTAATCGGCGGGCGATTCGCGCACAGCCAAGCCCAGTCCCGATTGCGCGCGCCACGGCTGCGAAGCGAGGCTGTCTTTCCCTTCCCCCGCCGGCGGGGGAAGGTGGGCCGACTGTGATGAAAGATGAACCGGATGGGGGCCAACGCCCGCGCGCGTCTGCGCCAACGCCTCGTTCAACGTGCGATACAGGAAATCGTGCACCAGCCGGCCCTCGCGGAATCGGACTTCGGACTTGGCCGGATGCACGTTCACATCCACTGCCTCGGGCGCGATTTCCAGAAACAGCGCATACGCCGGATGGCGCCCATGAAACAGCACATCCGCATAGGCCTGGCGCACCGCATGCGTCACCACGCGATCGCGCACGAGGCGACCGTTGACGTAGAAATACTGCTGGTCGGCCTGCGCGCGCGACGCGGTCGGCAACCCCACCCAACCGGACAGGCGCATGCCGGCGCCGGCGTGGTCGATGCGCAGGCTTTGCGCCGGAAAATCCGTGCCGAAAATCTCGCCGATGCGCGCCATCAGCGCCGCATCGTCCGCCGCCGGACGCAGCAACCGCACCGGTTTGCCATTGTGCGTCAGGCGAAATTCCACGCGCGGCTGCGCCAGCGCCACGGCCTTGATGAGTTCATCGATGTGGCCGAACTCGGTGCGCTCGGCGCGCAGAAACTTGCGCCGCGCCGGCACCTTGTAGAACAGGTCGCGCACCTCGACCGTGGTGCCGGGCGGATGCTGCGCCGGACGCGGCGCTTCTCCCGTCGCACCAATCGTCCACGCCGTCGATTCATCGTGGCGACGCGAAGTCAGCGCGAAACGTGCGATCGAGGCAATCGAAGCCAGCGCCTCGCCGCGAAACCCCAAGGTGCGCACATGCTCCAGATCATCGAGCGAGGCGATCTTGCTGGTTGCGTGCTGCGCCAGCGCCAGCGGCAGATCCTCCGCCGCAATGCCGCCGCCATCATCGCGCACCTGGATCAGGCGCGCACCGCCGTCCTCGATGTCGACTTCGATGCGCGTAGCGCCAGCATCCAGCGCGTTCTCGACCAGTTCCTTGACCACGGATGCAGGCCGCTCGACCACCTCGCCGGCAGCGATTTGATTGACGAGTTCGGGGGGTAACGAGTGGATGCACGGCACTCGCGCATGATAGCGAAATCAGCGCACTGCGGCGCTGCTCTCTTGCTCTTCAAAGCAAAGCTTCCGAACTGGATCGACCGAATTCAATGAAATGCGTGTCCGCCTGCCGATTCAGCGTGCGGCTCCTCCTGGGGCGTGCGCCGCTCTGAACGAGTATCTTTGGTAACTATCTTTGCACGAGCAAAGAAAGCCACCCGGCCGTCCGCAGGACGGGCGGAAGCTTTCGCTCAAGCAGGAGCAAGGAACTGGATTCCGGCTTTCGCCGGAATGACGAAGCGGGGGTTATTCCGACGCTGCGCGCGCCTGCATGCCGCGGTAGATGAGATACGGCTCGGCCTGGCCGTTGATGACGGCTTCGTCGACGACGACCTTGGAGACGTGTTCGAGCGATGGCAGCTCGTACATCGTGTCGAGCAGCACCTGTTCGAGGATCGTGCGCAGGCCGCGCGCGCCGGTCTTGCGCTTGAGCGCCTTGCGCGCGACGGCAAGCAGGGCGTCATTGCGGAATTCCAGTTCGGCGCCTTCAAGCTCGAACATGCGCCGGAACTGCTTGACGATGGCGTTCTTCGGCTCGGTGAGGATCTTGATCAGCGCGGCTTCGTCGAGTTCTTCGAGCGTGGCCACGACCGGCAGGCGACCGACGAATTCCGGGATCAGTCCATACTTGACCAGGTCGCCCGGCTCCACGTCATGCAACACCTTGCCGATGTTGGTCAGATTGGTCTTGCTGCGCACTTCGGCGGCAAATCCTATGCCGGTGGATTCGGAACGCTGCTGGATGACCTTTTCCAGGCCCGAGAACGCGCCACCACAGATGAACAGGATATTCTTGGTGTCGACCTGCAGGAACTCCTGCTGCGGATGCTTGCGTCCGCCCTGCGGCGGCACCGAAGCCATGGTGCCTTCGATCAGCTTGAGCAGGGCCTGTTGCACGCCTTCGCCGGAGACATCGCGCGTGATCGAGGGGTTTTCGCTCTTGCGCGAAATCTTGTCGATCTCGTCGATGTAGACGATGCCCGACTGCGCCTTCTCGACGTCGTAATCGCACTTCTGCAGCAGCTTCTGGATGATGTTCTCGACATCCTCGCCCACGTAACCGGCTTCGGTCAGGGTGGTCGCATCGGCGATGGTGAACGGTACATTGAGCAGGCGCGCCAGCGTTTCCGCAAGCAACGTCTTGCCTGAGCCGGTCGGGCCGATCAGCAGGATATTGGACTTGGCCAGTTCGACCTCGTCGTTGGCCTTGCGTGATTCCAGGCGCTTGTAGTGGTTGTAGACGGCAACCGCGAGCACCTTCTTCGCGCGGCCCTGCCCGATCACGTATTGATCGAGCACATCCATGATCTCGCGCGGCTTGGGCAGGTGGCTGCGCTTGCCGGCGTTCTTTTCCTCGAGTTCCTCGCGGATGATGTCGTTGCACAGCTCGACGCATTCGTCGCAGATGTACACGCTCGGGCCCGCAATCAGCTTGCGCACCTCGTGCTGGCTCTTGCCGCAGAACGAGCAGTACAGAATCTTGCTGCTGTCGCCGGATCGGCCCTGTCGCTCGTCACTCATGTCCGGGAACCTTAGTAACTCATTGCTTTTGGGAGAATACCACAGGCCCACGCAAATCAAGCCCCCGCCGACGGGCGGTGGCTTTGCGCAGGCGGGGGGAATCAGGGACTTATGCCGTCTTGACGGATTCGGTCGGGCGCTGCTCGAGCACTTCGTCCACCAGGCCATAGTCCTTGGCCTCGGCCGCGCTCTTGAAGTTGTCGCGGTCGGTGTCCTTGGTGATCTGTTCGATCGGCTGGCCGGTGTGGCGGGCCAGGATCGCGTTCAGGCGTTCCTTGATCGTCAGCGTTTCCTTGGCATGGATGGCGATATCCGAGGCCTGGCCCTGAAAGCCGCCGAGCGGCTGGTGGATCATGATGCGCGAATTCGGCAGCGCATAGCGCTTGCCCTTGGCTCCCGCGGCGAGCAGCAGCGAGCCCATGCTGGCCGCCTGGCCCACGCAGATCGTGCTGACGTCGGGCTTGATGAACTGCATGGTGTCGTAGATGGCCATGCCGGCGGTGACCACACCGCCCGGCGAATTGACGTAGAGATTGATGTCCTTGTCCGGATTTTCGGATTCCAGGAACAGCATCTGCGCGACGATGACATTGGCCATGTAGTCGTCGACCGGGCCGACGCAGAACACCACGCGCTCCTTGAGCAGGCGCGAATAGATGTCGTAGGCACGTTCGCCGCGCGGGGTCTGTTCGACCACCATCGGCACCAGGTTCAAGCCGCGGATTTCGTTGCTCATCGCCGTTTTTCTCCGGACGCGCCGGTCAGGCCTGGCGCATCGCTTCGTTGAAACTCAACTCTTGCTCGGTCGTTTGCGCGTGCGCGGCAACCCACTCGGCCACCTGGTCTTCCATCACGCGATTCTGCAAACCACCCATCAATTGGGGATCGCGCTGGTAAAGTTCAACCACCTGCGCCGGCTCCTCGTAGGTGGAGGCGATGGTGGCCAGGAGTTCGGCCACGCGCCGGCCATCCGGGCGGATGTCGTTCTGCCGCGCCAACTCTCCGATCAGCACGCCGGCGCAGACGCGGCGCCGCGCCATATCGAGGTATGCAGAGACATCCGCCGTGAACGGTGCGCCCTGTTGCTGCGCCTGGGCTTGTGCCTGGCCGTGCAGCGCGCGCGCCTCGGTCTCGACCATGCCTTGCGGCAGTTCGATGTCGGGGTGGGTGGCAATGAGCTTTTCCACGACCTCGTTTTTCAGGCGCATGGACAGCATGCCGGCCAGTTCGCGTTCAAGGTTGGCGCGCACGTCGGCGCGGAACTTTTCCAGATTGCCCTCGCCGATGCCGAAGCTGGCGATGAACGCGCTGTCGACCTCCGGCAGCTTCGCTTCCTGCACGCGCATCATCTTGACGCCGACGTTCGCGGCCTTGCCGGCAAGGGCGGCATTGCGAAAATCCGCCGGGAAATTCACGTCGACATTGAATTCGTCGCCAACGGCATGTCCAACCAAGGCATTTTCCAGGTCAGCGGTCATTGCGCCGGAACCGATGATGGTGCCAACGCGCTCGCGTTCATGGGCGAAGCCCTCGCCTTGCGCGGCAAACTCGAACAGGGCCATGTCGCCGGCCTGCGCGGCACGCTCGACCGGCGCCCAGGCGCGGCGTTGCTGGCGCAGGGTTTCGATCATCGTATCCACGTCGGCATCGGCTACGCTGGCGGTGGCTTTGGAAATCGCCAGTGCGGCGACGTCGAGCTTGCCCAGTTCAGGCAGCACTTCGAACGTGGCGGTGTATTCGATCTGTCCGTCCACCGGCTCGCCGCTGGTGGAAATTGCCGGCGACGCCGCCGGACGCAGCTTCTGCTCGCTCACCGCCTGCTGGAAGCTGGTGCGGACGAGCTCCGACATCGCCTCGCCGCGGATCTGCGCGCCGAAGCGCTGCTCGATCACCCGCGCCGGGACCTTGCCGGGACGGAAGCCCTTGAGGCGGACATTGCGACCGGCATCGGCGATGCGCGAGCGCACGGTGGATTCGTAAGCGTCCGCCGGGAGGCGCACGACCAGCTTGCGCTCGAGTTTGCCGACGTTTTCAACCGAAACTTGCATGTTCGTGACCTCAAAATCTTCGTTTGTCGATGGGCGCTTCGGCTTCCGGCGGGACTCGGCGATGGCGAAGCGTCAATCCGTTTCATCTGGTGCGAAAGGAGAGACTCGAACTCTCACGGGTTGCCCCGCTGGAACCTAAATCCAGTGCGTCTACCAGTTCCGCCACTTTCGCCGCTTCAAAAAAGCCACCGTGTCGCGTGAAGCGCGACGATCACTCCCCCTCGCCCGCTTGCGGGAGAGGGCAAGGGGTGAGGGCGGCATCCTGCATCGTCGCGTCAAAAGTGGTGGGCCGTCTAGGACTCGAACCTAGGACCAAGAGATTAAGAGTCTCCTGCTCTACCAACTGAGCTAACGGCCCGCATTGTCAAAACTGGGGTGGACGATGGGATTCGAACCCACGACAACCGGAATCACAATCCGGTACTCTAACCAACTGAGCTACGCCCACCATCGAAACTGCAACTTCCCAATAGTGCCGTGGCGCGCCCGGCGGGACTCGAACCCACAACCGCCGGCTTAGAAGGCCGGTGCTCTATCCGGTTGAGCTACGGGCGCAACCGGTGAAGTCTATCGCACCACCTGCTAACACGTTTGGTCGGGGTAGAGGGATTCGAACTCTCGACATCCAGCTCCCAAAGCTGGCGCTCTACCAGACTGAGCTATACCCCGATCGTTCGACCCGCTCGGCTGCCGCGCCGATCATCACCTCGCAATGGCAAAGGATGCGCAAACATCCTTCGTGAATATGGCGCGCCCGGAGAGATTCGAACTCCCGACCACCAAGTTCGTAGCCTGGTACTCTATCCAACTGAGCTACGGGCGCGTTGTAAAAGTCCTTCAACCAACCATCCCTGGTGCAGCCTTCCAGTCGGCATCCATGCCTGCTCCTCGCCGCTCGCACGCGATGCCATTCAAGGCATCGCGCAACGCTCGCGTCTCGACCAACTGAGCTACGGGCGCGTGGAACCGCTAATTATCACGTCGACGCGATTTTCCGTCAACGAAAATCCGATCAAAACCAACTGGCGGAGAGGGAGGGATTCGAACCCTCGATAGAGCTTTTGACCCTATACTCCCTTAGCAGGGGAGCCCCTTCGGCCTCTCGGGCACCTCTCCGAACTTGAAATCCTTCGCTTCGTTCGTCCCTGAAGCGCTCCCGCTCGACATCCTGTCTCGCCCGCGATTCGCTGGCGCGAACCGCGACCTCTCGGGCACCTCTCCGTCAAGGGCGCGAAGGATAACGGCTAGGCCGTCCGGGGTAAAGCTCAACCTTGCGCCGCCGGCGGCGTATCGCCACCGGGCGCGTCGTGCTCATGCTTGATGCGCTGGTAGATTTCCTCGCGATGCACGGCCACGTCCTTGGGTGCGTTGATGCCGATTCGCACCTGGTTTCCCTTGACGCCGAGCACCGTCACGCTGACGGCATCGCCGATCATCAATGTCTCGCCTACCCTGCGCGTCAATATCAGCATGACGATACTCCTTCAGGTTCGCGCCGTCCCCCGGCGCACGTCCATTGTTCGATGCAACGAGAATAGCTGAACGCGTAACGCGCACCAGTGACCCAAGTCATGGACGCGCCAAATCGTGCCGCCGTCGCATCCTACCAGAGCATCATGCAAGACGCGCGCCCAACCAGGCGGGTACGTCGGCCAGGGCGCCATCCAGCTTCGGTGAGTCTTCGCCACCGCCCTGCGCCATGTCCGGACGACCACCGCCCTTGCCGTTGATTTGACCGGCCACATGCGCCACAAGTTCGCCGGCCTTGACCTTGCCGAGTGCCTTGCCGTGGACACCAGCGACCAGGGCGACCTTGCCTTCCACGCTGCCGGCAAGCAGGACCACGCAATCGCCAAGTTTCTGCTTGAACGCATCGACGCTGTCGCGCAGGGTCTTGGCGTCGGCACCCGGCAAGCGCGCGGCGATCACCTTGATGCCATGCACCTCGACAGCGCCCGCCGCGAGATCGCCGGCCGCCGCACTCGCCGACCGAGCCTTGAGCGCCTCGAGTTCGCGTTCAAGTTTCTTCTGCCGATCCAGCACCTGGCGCAGCTTTTCGATCGCATCGCCACTGCCCGCGGACAGCAAATGCGCGATCTCGCCGAGCCGGTTTTCCTCGTCCTCGACGTAGGCCAGCGCGCCAGCGCCGGTCAGCGCCTCGATGCGGCGGATGCCGGCGGCGACGCCGGATTCGGACACGATCTTGAACAGGCCGATGTCGCCGGTGCGGGCGACGTGCGTGCCGCCACACAGTTCGGTGGAAAACTCGCCCATGCGCAGCACGCGCACGCGATCGCCGTATTTTTCGCCGAACAGCGCCATTGCGCCGAAATCGATGGCGTCGTTGTAGGCCATGTCGTGCACTTCGGCCTCGACATTGCGCCGCACTTCGGCATTGACCATCTCCTCGATGCGGCGCAAGTCCTCGCGCGCAATCGGTTTGAAGTGCGAAAAATCGAAACGCAGGCGATCCGGCGCGACCAGCGATCCCTTTTGCGCGACATGTTCGCCCAATACCTGACGCAGCGCCGCGTGCAGCAGATGCGTCGCCGAGTGATTGAGCACCGTCGATTGCCGGCGCGACGCGTCGACAGACCCCGCCAGCGGCGCGCCGAGGCGCAACGGCTTGCCGTGCCATTTGCCGACATGGCCATGAAACGCGCCGGCCAGCTTGACCGTATCGGTAACGATGAAGCGTCCATCGGCATTGGACAGTTCGCCGGTGTCGCCGACCTGGCCGCCGGATTCGGCGTAGAACGGCGTCGCGTCGAGGATCAGCATGCCCTCGTCGCCGTCGCGCAATTCGCCCGCATCCTTGCCGGCATGGACGATGCCGATGACGTTCAGCGCATCGGCATCCAGCGCCGCATAGCCGAGAAATTGCGTCGGCTTCAGGCGTTGCACCAGATCGGCGGAAAGCGATGTGCGCGTCTCGAACTGGCTGGACGCGCGCGCGCGTTCGCGCTGCTCGTTCATGGCCTTCTCGAAGCCGGCCATGTCCACGTCGAGGCAACGCTCGCGCGCGATGTCGGCGGTCAAATCCACCGGAAAACCGTAGGTGTCGTACAAGCGGAAGGCTTCCGTGCCGGGAATCGTCTTGCGCACGCGTGCCGCGATTTCGTCGAACACCTTCATGCCGTGTTCGAGCGTCTCGCCGAAGCGTTCTTCTTCGGCTTGCAAGGCCTTTTCGACGGTCGCGCGCTTGGCCGCGAGTTCCGGATACGCCTCGCCCATCTCCGCGACCAGCGCCGGTACCAGCTTGTGGAAGAACGGTTTTTTCTGCCCGAGCATGTAACCGTGCCGCAGGGCGCGGCGGATGATCCGGCGCAGCACGTAGCCGCGACCTTCGTTTGAAGGCAGCACACCGTCCACGATCAGGAAACTGCATGCGCGGATATGGTCCGCGATCACGCGCAGCGATTTGTTTTCCAGATCCCGGGTTTCGGTCAGCTGCGCCGCTTTGCTGATCAGGCGCTGGAACAGATCGATTTCGTAATTGCTGTGCACGTGCTGCAACACGGCGGCGAGGCGCTCCAGGCCCATGCCGGTGTCCACGCACGGCGCCGGCAGTTTCGACAGCGTGCCGTCGACGGCGCGGTCGAACTGCATGAAGACGAGGTTCCAGATTTCGATGTAGCGGTCGCCGTCTTCGTCCTTCGAACCCGGTGGGCCGCCGGGGATTTCCGCGCCGTGGTCGTAGAAGATCTCGGTGCACGGCCCGCACGGGCCGGTGTCCGCCATCTGCCAGAAATTGTCGCTGGCGTACGGTGCGCCCTTGTTGTCGCCGATGCGCACGATGCGCTCGGCGGGAAGGCCGATCATCGTGTGCCACAGGTCGTAGGCTTCATCGTCGGTGTGATACACCGTGACCAGCAGGCGATCCTTGGGCAGCTTGTAGACCTCGGTGAGCAGTTCCCAGGCCCAGGCGATGGCTTCCTTCTTGAAATAATCGCCGAACGACCAGTTGCCGAGCATCTCGAAGAACGTGTGGTGCCGCGCGGTATAGCCGACCGAATCCAGGTCGTTGTGCTTGCCGCCCGCGCGCAGGCAGCGTTGTACGTCGGCCGCACGCACATAGCTGCGCTTTTCCGCGCCGAGGAACACGTCCTTGAATTGCACCATGCCCGAGTTCGTGAACAACAAGGTCGGATCGTTGCCCGGCACCAGTGGCGCCGAGGGCACGATGGTGTGGCCACGGGACTTGAAAAAGTCGAGGAAGGTCTGGCGGATTTGCGCGCTGGTTTGCATGGGATCGATCAAGACGGTTTGCGGAAGCGCCAGACTGGCGATCGGCAACCGAGCAATCAATCCAGCTCGTCAGCCTGCGATTCCAGTCCCTGCGCGCGGGTTACCGATTGTACCGTGGCCGCGTCGAAGCCGCGACGCAAAAGAAAGGCGGCGCGTTTGCGGCGTTCGGCGAGGTTGGCCGCCGGCCGGGTGCCAAAACGACGTCGGACGAGATCGCGCACCAGCGCCGGCCAGTCCGGTTCGGCGGCATCGATCAGCACCTGTGCCGCCGCGTCGCCGATACCATGCGTCTTCAGTTCGGCGACGATCCAGCGCGGCCCATAACCACCGGCGATGCGCGTGCGCACCAGCATGTCGCCAAAACGCGCATCGGATTGATAGTTCTTGTCTTGCAACGCGGACAACGCCGCCGCGCTTTCATCCGCAGCAAGCCCTTTTCGCGCCAACTTCGATTGCAACTCGCGCGCCGAATGCTCGCGGCGCGCGAGCAAGGCTATGGCCTTGTCGTAGGCGGAAAGCGCCGCGGGTTTTTTGTTCGCAGCCATACTGCAGCGCTATTCGAACCCCGAATTTTGCACACCCAAAGTCCGGCCATTTTCTTTCGCCGCCCTGATGGTCGTTTCGTCGAAACCTTGTGCATCCCGTGCTTCGATATCCACCTTGATGCGCACGCTGCCGCTCGGCTTGGAACTAAACAACTCCACAAGTTCGGAAACAATCTTCGCAAACTGCAAGGATGCACGCACCGGATCGAGTTCCACTGTGCCGAAATACCGTGTTGGACGCAGCGTCTCATTTTTTGGCGTAGGACCCGGCACTTTCGGCGGATCGGAGACAGGACTTGGTCCGTTTGGTGAGGGCGGTTCTGGCTTGGGTTCGGTTTGTTTCTCGTAGTCGGCCGCGGCTTTCGGTTCGATCAGCAACAGCGCATCCATGTAGATCGCTGCCGATCTGCCGAACGAGAAGCCAAGATATTTGTCAGCATCCCGACTGGTTGCCAAGCCGAAAAAGTCGCGGCTTGTTGCACCTTGCGAGACCGTCGCCTGCATCACATGCGAATTGAGAAGGCGCGGGAAATAAAGGTACTGACAGCTCTTTTGCCAAACATCCAGTGCCGCGACTTCGTTCACGCTGTCCTTCCAGAACCAGTGTCTGAGCAGCTTGACCAGATGCACGGGTGCCCATTCACGGATCACCAATTCGCTTTCGGCCAGCACGCGATCAATTTCCCGGCCGAGCCCCGGTGTGGCGGGATTGAGCGTGTGCATCTCCCACTCGATGTCACCGGGTGTGTTGCTCTTGCCGAGCGTCTGCGTCGGCGACACCAAACACTTGAATGTCTCGCGCACGCCTCGCAGCAACGCCTCCTGCGTTTGCTCGCGATGCTGGGTTGCCTGGCGCATATTCTGGTTGTCCAGCGTCAGGCGAAGCTCACGCGCGTCGTCCTCGATGCTGCGCCACGCGAGTAGCGTGCGCGCGGTGTCCTTCAGATGCATCACCTGATCGGCATCCGCCGCCAGGAACAACACCCGGTTCTGCTTTTGACGCGGCTGGTTGCCGCGGTTGCGCAGAATTTCCACTGCCGCGTCGCGCGCCGAATTCGGCCCGCTGCGCGCCCACGCCTTGTCCAACGGCAACACCACGATGCGCAGCGCGTATTCGTCTGGAATGTCCGCCGCTGGCGCAAAAATATGAAACTGATCGATCGAACAGGTGCCTTGCACACGGCGCAAGGCCTTGGCGACTTCTTCGCGCACCGATGCGTCGTCGACATGCCGTTTGCGATCTTCCATTTCGCGACGAAGATTGGGCCGCACATCCAGCCACCAGCGATCCTGCCCTTTGTGCAGATACGTCAGCCGATTCTCGATGCGACCCAATGCGTCGCGGAACAAGTGCGGCTGCAGGCCCGGCTGCAGGCAGCCAAGCACGACGCGGTTGGTTTCCAGTCCGCGCGCGACTTCGTTGATTCCACTCGGCGCGCTGCCAAGGAAAATCGTGCGCGCCACGCGCCGGCACGCTTGCGCTGCACCGAAGCGGGAATCGGCTTGGTCGATCAGCACCGGCTCGGCATGCTCGCCGTCGACATCGCGATCCAATACCGGATCCCAACCTGCCGGCAAGTAGGTCACCAGCTCGTTGCGCACGGCACCGTCGTTGAGCGGGAAACTGCCTGGCATCAGCATCAGGTCGCGGTTGTCGTCCTGCCACAGCCGATGGATCACGCGCGCCAGCAATTTCAGCACGCCGCGCGTGCGCTGAAAATTCGGCAGCGCCGACCAGTCGCGGTAGAGTCGCTCGAAGACCTCCGGATGTATCGGGTAGGACCTGCGCAGCCGATCAAAGTACTGGCTTTCCTGGGTTTCGCCCGGCAGATCGGCGGCATGCGTGACGTAATGGTTTGCAAAGGCGAGACAGACTGCTTCAACGGCCTTGGCATCGGTGATCTCGGCAAACAGCCGACGCCGCACGATCTCGAAGGATTCTCCCGCCGACACCGGCTTCCACACTGCCTGCACGCGGCCAAAGTAATGCTCCAAGGCATGCAGCGCCGCAATGCCGCGCGTGCTTCCGGCTTCGCGATCGGATTCTGGCAACGACGCCAGCAATACCGCATTGGGCACTGCCTTCATCGCCTCGGTCAGTGCCTGCACAAACGACAAAATGGAATCGTAACTGCCGCCGGCCAACGTCTTGCCGTCTTCGAACTGACGCACATACGCGACCAGCTCATCGATCAGGATCACGCATGGCGCCGCCGCACGGATTACTTCAGCCAGCACATCCTTGCCCGGCGAGGTGCCTGCGGCATCCGACTCGGCCACGCGCGCGTAGGCCTGCGCGCCACCCAGTTGCCACGCCAGGTCGCCCCACAAGGTGCGCAAGTCATGGCCATCGATCTTCCGCGGCTGGTTCGGCGCCAGCTTGTTGCCGTCGAGCACGGCAATGCGTGCATTCGGCAACTGCGTCACGCCGGCCGCTTTCAATACCGCGGGTACACCGGGCAATTCATTCGCCGGCACGCCACCCACCATATGCAACACGGCGAGCATCGAGTGCGTCTTGCCGCCACCGAACGCGGTCTGCAACTGGATGACCGGGTCGCCACCCTTGCCGGCAAGGCGCTCGGCAACCGACGCGAGCAGCTTGCCCATGCCTTCGGTGATGAAGGTGCGTTGGAAAAACAGCACCGGATCCTGATACTCGGCCGTGGCCGAGCCATCGTGCACGCGCGTGATGTCCGCCGCGAACTCGGCTTGCTGGAAAGTGCCTTGCAAAACGTCCTTGTGCGGGACGGCGATTTCACGCCAGGGTTTCAATGTCATAGTGCAATTCCGATTGCCTTGAGAAGCTCGGCCAACCAAGCCGCGTGAGGGCTAGCGAGGCTCCACGCCGTGGTGAGAGCTGGTACGGTCCCGGCGGCTACCATCGTTTTGAACCCTTCCTCGGAGGCGGTCTTTACGGTCTTCTTGATCAGCTCACCCAGCTTCGCCTGCCAGTTCTTCTTGAATTTTCGCTCAAGCTGCTCTTGGACTTCCCTTGGCACCAAACTGGCTACCACCTCCGTAAATTTGCCCAAACTGACTTGGCAAATTTCCTCGTTGAGTTCCTTGTCGGGCACCCCCTTCATTGCCTTTACGCGTGCGTTGAACGCTTGCTGCAGCAGCCCGTCCTCGACGACAAAGCGTACACGCTCTATGCCATCTTTGGTGATCAGCTCCGGCGACATCTGCGTCAAAAGTTCGGGCAAGCGATCGCGCAGATAGCTCTCCTCGTCGACGCCGTAGCGCAGCCTCGCCGCGTAGAGGATGTTGCGCACGCGCGTTTCGCTGATGCCGAAGGCGAGGCTCAATTCGTTGTTGGTGCGCTTTTTGAGTGCGCCCGATTCTTCCATCAGAGAGAGAACCGCCAATTCGATCTCCTTTTTGTTGAGCACGCCAAATCCCGAACCGAACAGACGATCGATGAACTTGTCCGCGAACGCGGCTCGCTTTTCCTCTGGTAGCTGCTTGAAATCCGCGATGAAGAAGTCTTTGGGACGTTGCGCGTCTGGATGATCGGTCACGACTTGCTCCTTACACGTCCAGTGCCGTTTGTACGTTTATCTCCCCCACCTCGCGCGATGCGCCTTCGATCGCATTCCACGCGGTGACGAGCTCATTGTAGCCGCGCGCATCGTCGGCCCAGCCCTTGCGTTCGCACAGGGTGTACAGCCAAAAGGCGAGGCGGCGAATGTCGGCGCCGCGTTCGGGCATGCGCGCAAGTAGCGAACCTGCGGCGGATTCGCCGCCTTGGGTGAGCGCGCGCACGAGCTGGTGCAGGGCTTCCCACACCGGGGTGCGGTTGTCGGTGCGCGGATCCCAGTCGGCGGGATACTCGGCGGGCTTGAACAGGCGCACCTTGCCGGATTTGGATTCGATCACGCCGGCGTCGTTCACGCCATCAACGCTGGTGCCCTTGGCGCGGGCCAGCACGTCGGCGCTGCCAAAGGCGCCGGCGGACCAGCCGACATCCTGAAACCAGCCCAGACAAAAATTGGTATCGGCGTCGAAGTTTTCGCCGCCCAGCACCTGATCCACCTGCTTGTTGATCAGTGTGAGCGCGGTATGCACGCTCATGGCCTCGCCGTTGGCTTCCAGCACCGCGGAATACTGCGAGAACACCGCCATGCCGGGACCAATCGCGGCTTGCGCGAGGTCCACCGGCGCGATCGCGGCGGCGCCGCCCGCGCCGCCCAGCATCGCTTCCAGGCTTTCCGCCAGCGCGTCTTTCAATTCGCGCTGGAAGTCGCGGCGCGACACCGTGGGCGCATCGTCGGCGCGGCGGCGGCAGACGAGGATGATGCTGGAGGCAAGCGCATTGGTGCCGCTGCCGATCATGCGGTTGCCAAGTTCGGTGCGCATCGGCCAGGTGCCGGTCAGCGCGAAGCCTGCGCGAATCACGGCGGCGAGGAAGGTTTCCCAGCCGGTCGAGGCCGTGCCGGCATCTTTGGTTTCAGACTGCTTGAACGCGTAGTAGATGGTGACCGGGAATGCGCCGTGCGCGCGTTCGGCGAGGTTGTGCATCGCCGCGGTCATGCCGTCGAGGAAAAACTGCTCCGCGCCTTCCTTGCTGCCGTGACGATACGGCGTCGCAACCAATTCCTCGGCTTTCGGCACTGCGACGGTCGCAAACAATTGCGGATACGTCGCGCGCAGACTTCGGCGGAGCCAAACGTAGAAGAAATCGGATAGGTCGGCGTAGCCGATATTGTCGTAATACGGCGGATCGGTGGAAACGAGTTTGCCGTCGCTGATCTCTTGCGTCGTTGCACTCGCCTGCGTCGCAGTTCCGACGGCCCCGCGGGATTGGCCGCCACAACCCTCAATGCTTTCCGCAGTCCATATAACCGCACCCAGGAAACTGCCGGTTGAAGCGAGCAACGTATTGAGCTCTGCGAAATCCCACGTCATCGGTATGGCTTGCCGCCCGAACGTGTTTCGCGTCGAGTCACGCTCGGTAAACCACGTGCAAATTGAACTACCGCGATCGGCGAGTTTCGACAATGCAAACGCCAAATACGTCGCCACCGCTTCGGCATACGCGCTGGCGCCGGTGCCGCCGGCGGCGAGGCCGCGCGCATCATCTGGCATACCGGCCTTGACGGCATCGGCGCGGATGCGCTCGCGGGCTTCGCCCACGAGGTCGGAGAAGGTGGTCAGCGCGACCAGTTGGCGCGGGGTAAACAGGTCGCCGTAGGTTTTCAGGCCGTACGCCAGCGTCCAGAAATTGCGCGGGTCGTCCGGCAGCGGCGTGTCCGGTTTCCACGTCGGCTTGGCCGAACCGGCGATAGCTTCCATCGCGTCGGTCGGATCGAGGTATACGCGGCCGCGCTCGCCTTCGGCCACGATTGCCATCAGGCGCGCGCCCATGCGGCCGGCAGTTCCTTCGGCCTTGACGTAATCGGGCTCGATCGGCGTATCCGACATCAGGCAGCGGAAGTTCGCACCGCGCGAGAGCTTGGTGCCGTCCTTCGCGCTGACCGGTGGCTTGCGCTTGCCATCGGCCACACGCACGGCGAAACGATAGTCGCTGCCTTCGATCACCGGCTCGATCCAGGCTTCCTTGCCCTTCTTGGTGGATAGCAAAAACGTGCTGGCGAGCGGCACGGCGACGTGCGCATAGGCGGGGTTGGGGCTGCGCACGGTGCGTGCCCACAGCCACGCGATCACGGTGAGTTTCTTGCCGACGTAGGGTTTGAGATCCGTGCGATCCTTCGCCATCGCCGCGGTGATTTCGATGGGCGGGTACAGGTGGCCGATGCGCTTTTGCGCTTCTTCGCGCATCCAATGGCCGTAGCGGCGCACGTCGTCGGCCAAGCCTTTCGCACCGGACCAATCCTCGTGCATTTCTTCGGTTTCGCGCGCCGTGGGTTCGGCTGATTTCGGCAGCGGGCCGACGGGCTTGCGCCCCGCGAACTTCGGCGGAATCTCGATCATGGCCTTGTTGATCAGCACCGCGACCGGGTTCAAATCGCTGGCGTAGCTTTCAAGACCAAGGCGCTGGGCTTCCAGCGGAATCGCGCCGCCGCCGGCAAAGGGATCGTGAAAGGCCGGGAGCTTGTCCGGATTGAACAGCGTCGCCGCGTCCGGGTGCTTTTTGTTGAGTTCGCAGGTTTCGCGCCAACTGTTGCGGATTTCCGCGCGCGCGGCTTCGAGCACGGTTTCGTTGTTCGTGTTCTCCCACTTCACCAGCTCGCGGATGATGCCGAACAGGCGTTCGCGCTCACGTGCGGCGTCTTTCTTGTTGATGCCACGTTGGAACCCGCCGCCAGTTTCATGGCCCGGATCGTTCACCAGTTGCGCAAACAGCACCGCGCGCGCCGCCGCCAGCGGCCGCCGCGCCCACCACAGGTGCAGGGTGCTGGGGTGCCCGTGGCGGATGGACTTTTCGCGCGCTGCAGCGGCGTTGATGTCATCCAGCGGCAACGCCACTTCGATCAGCTTGCGGGGGGATTTGATGGGGAAAGCCACGTCACTTCCAGACAATGCTGTTTACCTTCTTGGTGATTTCATTCTTGTAGCGATCGGCGTAGGTGTTGAACTGCCTCTCGATACGCGCAGATGCACCGTCCATGTTCGCACGACTCGGCCATTCGAACCGCAGGCTCTGTGCATCACCCGGGCCCGTTCCCGTGTGTACGTGGGGCGGTTTGTGATCGTTGGTGTAGGCCCACACGCGAAGCGGACCCCAGACGGAAAACGACCGACGCAGCGCAACAACCCCACCACCGTCGACGATGAGGTAGACGGGCGCGTGGGTCGCCGCAATTTCGCGGTACAAAAGCCGACCCCGAAATGCGGGACGCCGCGACAGCAAGGGCAAAGCCATGCGATCGACCAAGCGATCCTTACCCGGCGCATGACCGGCACGCTCGAACGCAGCGAAGTCGCAGTAACCGGGACCTTGACCGCGGAACCATCGCCGCACGCAGGATCGGGCAGTGCTCCCATCCGGATACGGTTGCAGGTTCATCACCTGCATCAGTGCGTAGGCATTGGCCAGAGCTTCTTCGTCACGTGCAGCATCCACGTTGCGAAAGAAAACGTCGTACAAAGGCGCGCGAAGCCAACACGATGCCGTCAATCGACTGCACGCGACTTCCGTCTTGAAGTGGAAGACCTCGTGGCTCCAGAGGACCTGGTATGCAAAGTCCAACAGCAAATTCGGATCAAGCGCTTGACCGCGCTGGGCTGCAAGGCTGCGAATGGCGGCAGCAAGCTGCAGCAATCCACGCTCGCGAATGTAAATACCCCAGTTGTCCTTGACGAAGTGGAACGGCAGGTAGAATGCGAGCGCATCGGTGGACTGCACACCATGCACCGGCGTGATGCCATCCAGAATACGGTTGCCGTCAGCGGCCTCTGGAAACCCCAACACAGGTTTGCCGATACGCCCACTGTTTGCTCGTTCATCGTTACCCTGCCGGTGGTCATCGTCTTCGGGCCCAGGCCCCGCTGGTTCCATTGAAGAGTCGATGTCATCACCAACGGTAGAAGCCGGTTCGGTTGTTTCCACCGGCTCGATGGCTGCTTCCTCCATCTCGATCGCGTGCGGGAACCGACTGACCACATCGGGATGTGCGCGCGATGTGGAACGCACGCGCGACTGAATATCCACAATCAATTCGTAGACTCGATCAGACATTGACGTTGCGAGCCCATGGACGCAAAACAGCAGCGCAAGATTGAACGTCGCCAGCTACGCGAACGCCAGTTGCGCACGGGTGTCCTTGTTTGTGGGTCGCCAAAATCAACGGTCGCCCCACAACTGTGCGAGCGCATGTTCGACCCGCTTGCGATCGGCGCCAGCAAGGCGACCCAACGGGTCGCGGATCAGGCGCACATCGAGCGTGAACAATTTCATGCGCACCATGGATGGCGCCGGCAGGCCGGCGGTGGCAAGGTCTTCCAGCACGCAATCCAGCGGCCACGGGGCATGCCGGGCCGAGGTGATCATGGCCAGCACCACGTGGCCCGCGGGCGTGTTGAACGCCTGCGCCGAGGAGAGCACCAGCGCCGGGCGGTTCTTGCTGGCCGCGCGATCGGTGAACGGAAACGGCACGCGCACTACCTGCCAGCGTTCAAAGGCCACGGTAGGCGTCCGCGTCTTCGTGCGTGGCCCACTCGGTGAGCGTGCCTTCGATGGCCTTGAGGTATTCGACGTCCAGCGGCTGCACCCGGCGCACCCGCGCCGTGCCGTCGTCCTGGAGTTCCCAGATGAGGGTATCGCCCGGTGCCACGTGCAGACCTTCGCGGATATCCGCGGGAATGGTCGTCTGACCCTTGGCGGTGATCTTGGCTATGGCGTTCACGTCATTACGTCCTTACGGTAAGGAATGCATTCCATTCTACACCAGACGGGTTGATTCGAAACCCCGAGGTTTCACATCGAGCCGGCCCGCGCCAGCAGCTTGGCGATTTCGTAGTTGATCGAGGTGATACCGAGCTCTGGTTCCTGGGTAAACGGTTGGCGCACGTAGTGCGGGCCGTCCACCGCGTCGCCATCAACCAGCACGATGGCGAGCATGAACTTGTCGCCTTGATTGAGCGCGGTGCAAATCTCGTTGCGGCTGACGGTGATGGTGTCGGCACCCTTGGCGCGGCCCTTGACCTCGATATGACGCGACTCGGGCAAGACGCCGTTCGCGATCGGCGGCTGTGCGGTGATGTCCCAACCGCATTTCTCGGCTGAAACATCCGTTACGTTGTGACCAAGCGCTTGCTCGCGCGCGATCACGGCTTGCATCGCGCGTCGTTCGATGGCGGCGCGTGCGGCGGCGTCCACAGCAAAGCTTGCCGGCAAAGGCTCGCCGCGCAGGCGCGCGAGCAAACCGGCGGGAATCACCAGCGCGCCACCGCGCACCACCGGGGTGGCCGAGATGATCTGGCGCTGTGCATCAAGGTCGCGCTCACGCGCTTGCAGGCGCGCAGCCAGTTCCTCCGCGCGCTTGCGCAGGTTGTCGGGCTGGATGCGCGGTTGCTTGCCCGCGGCGACTTGCAGGTCCAGAAGCGCAGCGCGCTCGCTCAAGTAGTTGATCTCGCGCGTGAGTCGTTCGCGCACGGCGGCGTGGGTCTTGTCGAGCCGGTCGAGGCGCAGCCGGCGGACCTCTTCGTAATGCTGGGGAACGAGCATATTCGCGGCGTGCGCAATGGCACGTGCTTCAAGATCGGATTGCAGCCATGGCTCGTCGAGCAGTCTTGCCAACAACGGACGGTAGGCGTCGGCCAAGGCGTCCAGCCCAAGGTGCGGGGCGGCATCGGCCGCGCGCACCGCGCCATCGGCATCGGCCCAGACAAATTGCAAGCGTTGCGAAATCACGCGCGCATTGCCGCCACTGCCCTCCTTGACGCTGTGTTCCAGAATCAGCAGCAGCGATGGCTTGTCGCCCGGATCGACGGGGTCGACCAGAATCGCGCCTTGTTTCAGCAATGGTCGATCCTCGACGAGAATGGTGTCGATCAGCGCGGCCATGAGCGGATGCGCGGGATGTACCAGATCGGCGTTCGGCGCGCCGTGCAGGTGGATTTCCTGTTTGTCGAAGCAGATGCGCTCGTAGCGGCGCAGCACGGGCCGACGCGTATCGCTGATGCGGCGATCCGCTTCGCGCAGCACGGCGGGCACGTGTGGCAGTTCGTAGCGCGCGCCCTCGCGCCGGCGCGCATCACCGCCGATCCGAGCAAAGGCTTCGAGGAAAAAACTGCGCAGGAACCACGGCTGCAATTTGCGCGCCTGAGCGCGATCCATGTCGTCCTTGATCTTGTACAACTGGTCCAGCGACATGGCGCTGTCCACGAGCGCGTTGCGTTCCTGGATTTCCTTCAGATGCTCTGTATCGAGAGCGCCATCGATGACGCGGTCCAGGCGTGCGCGCACATCGGGGCGATCGCCGTAGCGGATCGCCTCGATCAAGAGATCCTTGAGCGATTCATTGTCGAAGGCTTCACCGAGGATATCGAAGACCTGTCCGCCCAGCGCCGCACGCTCGATTTCGAGCTTTTCGAACAGGCGCTGGAACACAGCGCCCTCGCGGGTTTCGTTGGCGACGAGATTCCACAGGTGGCAGACCTCGCGCTGACCGATGCGATGGATGCGCCCGAAGCGCTGCTCGATGCGGTTGGGATTCCACGGCAAGTCATAATTGACCATCAAATTGGCGTTTTGCAGGTTTACGCCTTCACCCGCTGCGTCGGTAGCGACGAGTACGAGCACGCCCTTGTCCTGCCGAAACAATTCCTGCACCTTGGCGCGATCGTCGCGGTTTACCGCACCGTGGATCGATACCACGGCGTCCGCATTGCCGAGCACGTCAATGATGCGTTGCTTGAGGTAATTGAGCGTGTCGCGGTGCTCGGTGAACACGATCAGCTTGCGCCGCTCGCCACTGGCGTCGCGCATCTGCGGGTCGTCCTGCAATAATTTTGAAAATTGCTGCCACTTGCTGTCGGCGTGCGAGGCGACGACGGTGCGGGCCTGCTCTTCGAGCCCTTTCAGTATCTGAATTTCCGTATCGAGTTCGGCCAGCGTGCGCGCGGCGGTGGCCTGATCCACGACTTGCTGCGAATAGTCCTCGTAATCCTCGGGACTCAGCTCGTCTTCGGCTTCGTCGATATTGTCCGGCAGATCGACACGGCGCGCGACGTAGAGCTCGGCTTCTTCGCGAACGCGATGGCTTTTGCTGTTCAAGCGTTCATCGTCAAGGCGCTGCTGCAACTTCTTGTGGCGCCGCTTGAGCGACTGATAGATCGCCTCGGGACTGGACGCCAACCGGCGTTGCAACTGGGTCAATGCGAAGCCGACCGTACCCTTGCTTTGGCCATCGAGCTTGTCGGCGCGATTCATTTCCTCGCGCACATAGCTGGTGACCGCCTCGTAGAGCACAGCTTCCTGTGACGACAGCTTGTAGTTGACGGTGTAGGCGCGGCGCTCCGGAAACAATGGCGTGCCGTCGAATTTCAGCAATTTCTCCTTGACCATACGCCGCATCATGTCGCTGACATCGACCTTGTGTGCGCCTTCGCGAAACTTGCCGAAAAAACGATCGCTGTCGAGCAGCGACAGGAAAAGTTGAAAGTCCTCTTCCTTGCCATTGTGCGGCGTCGCGGTCATCAGCAAGAAATGCCGACACAATCCGCCGAGCTGCTCGCCGAGTTCGAAACGCTGGGTTTTCTTGACCTCATTGCCGAAGTAATGCGCCGCCAGTTTGTGCGCTTCGTCCACGACGATGAGATCCCAGTGGGTTTCATCGAGTTTGGCTCGAAAATCTTCGCTGCGGGCAAGTTGGTCCACACGAACGATCAGGCGGTCCTGCTCGGAAAAATAGTTGCCGCTGACCGCAGACTCTTGCTTTTCGCGACTGAAAATCTGGAAATCGAGCCCGAACTTTTCACGCAATTCGTCCTGCCATTGGCCGGCGAGCGAACCGGGCGCGACGATCAGGATGCGCTTGGCGTCGGCGCGCATGAGCAGCTCGCGCATCAGCAACCCGGCCATGATCGTCTTGCCGGCGCCGGGATCGTCGGCGAGCACGAAGCGCAGCGGCTGGCGCGGCAGCATGGCTTCGTAAACGGCGGAAATCTGGTGCGGAAGCGGCTCCACATTCGACGTGTGAACCGCCATCATCGGATCGAACAGATGTGCCAATTCGATTCGCAGGGCTTCCGTGGCTAGCTTGAAACCGGCGCCGTTGGCATCAAACGACCACGGCCTGCCGGCGATGGCCGGCGAAAGACTCGGCTCGTCGGAACGCAGCAGCATGCGCTCGGCAATCGCACCGCTGGCGGCCTCATACACCACCGTAATCGCGTCGTCGCCGACGGGCTTGACCCTGAGTATGGTCGCCGTTTCGCCGGCAACTATGCCGGACAAAACCGCATCCGTACGAATGTCCTCCAATTTCACGGGCATCCCCCAATCCGGTTACGGCATGACGTCATTTCGGAAATCAAGAACGGACCGGAGCCGAGCTCGACCTCACGCCTCCTCCATCTCCACCGGTGGCGCCGCGGCCTTGCTCGGCGCCAATGCCACGCGCAGCTTTTCTTCCAGGTCCTTCGCTGCCTGCGGGTTTTCCTTCAAATACTGGCGCGCGTTGTCCTTGCCCTGGCCGATGCGTTCGCCGCCGTAGCTGTACCAGGCGCCGGATTTTTCCACCAGCTTGTTGTCCACGCCCAGGTCGATCAGCTCGCCCTCGCGGCTGATGCCCTCACCGTAGAGGATTTCGGTGACGATCTGCTTGAACGGCGGCGCGAGCTTGTTCTTGACCACCTTGATCTTGGTCTGGTTGCCGACCACTTCCTCGCCCTTCTTCACCGCGCCGATGCGGCGGATGTCCAGGCGCACCGAGGCGTAGAACTTGAGCGCGTTGCCGCCGGTGGTGGTTTCCGGATTCTGCCCGGGCATCATCATGCCGATCTTCATGCGCAACTGGTTGATGAAGATGACCATGGTGTTGGAACGCTTGATATTGCCGGTGAGCTTGCGCAGCGCCTGCGACATCAGGCGTGCCTGCAGGCCGGGCAACTGATCGCCCATCTCGCCTTCGATTTCCGCGCGCGGCGTCAGCGCCGCGACCGAGTCGACCACGATCACGTCGACCGCGCTGGAGCGCACCAGCATGTCGGCGATTTCCAGCGCCTGCTCGCCGGTGTCGGGTTGCGAGAGCAACAGATCATCGACCTTGACGCCAAGTTTTTCCGCGTAGACCGGATCGAGCGCGTGTTCGGCATCGATAAAGGCGCAGGTGCCGCCAAGCTTTTGCGCCTGGGCGACGACTTGCAGGGTGAGCGTGGTCTTGCCCGAGGATTCCGGTCCGTAGATTTCGACCACGCGACCGCGCGGCAAGCCACCGATGCCGAGCGCCATGTCGAGCATCAGCGAACCGGTGGGAATGGTGTCGATGGCGTCGGCGGTGCGATCGCCCATGCGCATCACCGCGCCCTTGCCGAACTGCTTTTCGATCTGACCCAGGGCGGCGGACAGGGCCTTGCGCTTGTTGTCGTCCATTGCGTGAATCCTCGAAGTTTGGCTGGTGAAGCGAGTTTCCGGCGCTCGCGTCTCACAGATTGCGATTTATGCCGTCATTCCGGCAGGGACTGCCGGAATCCAGTTGCCATGGATGGCGTGGGCGATGCCGGACGATCACATCCGTGTGTTCTGGATCCCGGCATTCCATGCCGGGATGACACGCGGCAAGTATCCCACAGCGCACGATGCGCCGCATGCGCAAGACGCGCGTCAGCTTGTAAGAATTTTCCGAATTCCGCGCAGCGCCGCAGCAACGGTCTGGCGGCGCACGGCCTCGCGGTCGCCGTCGAAATGGAACAATTCGGCCTGCGCATAGCCGCCACGGCGCTTCCAGCCGATCCACACCGTGCCGACCGGCTTGTCCGCAGTGCCGCCGGAAGGCCCGGCAATGCCGGTGACGGCCACCGCCATGCTCGCGCCATAGCGCGCCAGCGCACCGGACACCATCTCGATGGCGATTTCGCGGCTGACCGCGCCAAACTGCTCCAGCGCTTCCGGCCGCACGCCGAGCAGCGCTTCCTTGGCTTCGTAACTGTAGGCGACGACCCCGCACTCGAACCACGCCGAGGAACCGGCGATGTCGGTGAGCGTCTTGGCGATCCAGCCGCCGGTGCACGATTCGGCCGTGACCAGACTCGCGGCACGTTGCGTGAAAAGCGCAGCGACGGCGTTGGCCAAGTCTTGCAGTTCGCGGTCGTCGGCGATTGCGGATGCGGTCATCGTACGCTCCGGAAGTGGACAGTGCGTTCTACCGGATTTTCGCGCGCGACGCAAAATATCCGAAATACAGCAGCGGAATCACCAGCAGCGTCAGCACGGTGGAAACGAGGATGCCGAAGATCAGCGCCACCGCCAGGCCCTGGAAGATCGGATCGTCGAGGATGAAGAAACCGCCGATCATGGCCGCGAGCGCCGTCAATGCAATCGGCTTGGCGCGCACCGCGGCGGCCTCGATCACCGCCTCGGCGAGCGGACGGCCGGCGGCGAGCGCGTGGTCGATGAAATCGATCAGCAGGATCGAATTGCGCACGATGATGCCGGCCAGCGCGATCATGCCGATCATCGACGTCGCGGTGAACTGCGCGCCGAGCAAGGCATGCCCGGGCATGACGCCGATCACGGTCAGCGGAATCGGCGCCATGATGATGAGCGGCACGATGTAGTTGCGGAACTGGCCGACGACCAGCAGATAGATGAGAACAAGCCCGACCGAATAGGCCAGGCCCATGTCGCGGAAGGTTTCGTAGGTGATCTGCCACTCACCGTCCCACTTGACCGCATAACCGGCCGGATCGGTCGGCTGCGCGATGAAATCCTGCGTCAGATGCCGGCCGCCGACTGCTTCGCGGCCGAGCTTGCCGACCATCGCGAACATGCCGTACAGCGGACTGTCGGTATGCCCGGCATCGTCGCCGGTCACGTAGGCGTAGGGCAACAGGTCCTTGTGGTAGATCGCCTTTTCCCAAGCCGCTTGCCGCACGCTCACCACTTCCGACAGCGGCACCAGCGCCCCGCCCTGCGCGCGCACGCGCAAGGCCAGCAGCGACTCGAGCGCAGCCTGATCGCCGGCGGCAAGGCGCAGGCGGATCGGCACGGCATATTTCGACCGGCCATCCATCAGGTACGTCGCATCGTCGCCGGACAGCGCGGCGCGCAGGCTGCGCGCGATTTTCTCCTGCGTGACACCCAGCCGTGCCGCGCGCGCGCGATCGACGACGATGACTTCGCGCGGTGAATCGGCCTCGACGCTGGTGTCGATGTCCACGAGGTCCTTGTCGCTGCGGAATTGCTGCTCGAGGCCGACCGCGATCTTGCGCAGCGTTGCGTAGTCCGGGCCGTAGACTTCCGCCACGATCGGCGCCAGCACCGGTGGGCCGGGCGGCACTTCGACGACTTTCACGGATGCACCATGGCGTGCGCCGATTTTTGCCAGCGCCGGGCGCACCGCGAGCGCGATTTCGTGGCTCTGGCGGCGGCGTTCGTGCTTGTCGACGAGATTCACCTGCACGTCGCCGTCGATCGGACCGCTGCGCAGGTAGTACTGGCGCACGAGGCCGTTGAAATTGATCGGCGCGGCGGTGCCCGCATAGCCCTGGTAGTTCAACACCTCGGGCACGCCGTCGAGCGCATGCGCAAGCTCGATCAGCACGCGGTTGGTCGCCTGCAGCGTGCTGCCCT
>JAFEFO010000044.1 GCA_018240565.1 Pseudomonadota bacterium
CGGCGTTCGGCGTCCTGGCGCTGGCGCTCTTCCATCGCTTCGACTTCGGCCTGGCTCTGGATGCGGATGCGCGCCAGGCGCTGCACGACTTCGGCCTTGACCTCGTCGAGCATGCGCTCGAACAGGATGAACGATTCGCGCTTGAATTCCTGCTTGGGCTGCACCTGCGCATAGCCGCGCAGGTAAATGCCCTGGCGCAGGTAATCCATCGCCGCCAGGTGTTCCTTCCAGTACTGGTCGAGCACCTGCAGCAGGAAGAATTTCTCCGCCGCGCGCATGATCTCCGAACCGTACATCGCCTCTTTCTCGCGGAAGAAGCGCTCCACTTCCTCGAGTACGTGCTCGCGCACGCCGTCGGCGGAAAGATCCTTCTGCTGCTCGACCCAGTGCGGCAGGTCGAACTTGAATCCGAAGTCGGATTCCAGCGCGCGCTCGAGGCCCGCGATGTCCCATTGCTCGTCGACGCTGTCCGGCGGAACGAAGCGCTGGCACAGCGCCGCGAAAACGTCATAGCGGATGCCGGCGATGTTCTGCGACACGTCGTCCGAATCGAGCAGCTCGTTGCGCTGTTCGTAGATGACCTTGCGCTGGTCGTTCGCGGTATCGTCGAACTCGAGCAGGTGCT
This sequence comes from Pseudomonadota bacterium, assembly GCA_018240565.1. Taxonomy (GTDB): domain Bacteria; phylum Pseudomonadota; class Gammaproteobacteria; order Xanthomonadales; family Rhodanobacteraceae; genus Rudaea. The sequence continues at coordinate 626 of JAFEFO010000044.1, forward strand.
TGCGGATGTCGAAGTTGTGCGACTCGACCTTGCGCTGCGATTTTTCGATGACGCGCGTGATCATGCGGTCTTCGAGCGCCTCGTGTTCCTTCATGCCGAACAGTTGCATCCAGCGCGTGACCCAGTCCGGAGCGAAGATGCGCATGAGCGAATCTTCCAGCGACAGGTAGAAGCGGCTCGATCCGGCATCGCCCTGGCGGCCGGAACGGCCGCGCAACTGGTTGTCGATGCGGCGCGACTCATGCCGTTCCGTTCCAACGATATGCAGGCCGCCGGCGGCGAGGACTGCGTCGTGGCGCTTCTGCCAGTCGGCCTTGACCTGTTCGCGCTGCGCCTCGCCGGTTTCTGCCGGCAGCGCCGCGAGTTCGGCATCGAGCGAACCGCCCAGCACGATGTCGGTACCGCGACCGGCCATGTTGGTGGCGATCGTCACCGCGCCGGGACGGCCGGCCTGGGCGACGATCTGCGCTTCGCGTTCGTGCTGCTTGGCGTTGAGCACCTCGTGCGCGACCGGCGGTTTCTGTTTCTTGAGCAGATCCGAAAGCAGTTCCGAGGTTTCGATCGACGTCGTGCCGACCAGCACGGGCTGGCCACGTTCGTGGCAATCCTTGATGTCCTCGATGACTGCGTCGTATTTGTAGTGCTGCTTGAGGAAGACGATGTCCTGGTTGTCCTTGCGGATCATCGGCTTGTGGGTCGGGATGACCACCACTTCCAGGCCATAGATGCTCTGGAACTCGAATGCTTCGGTGTCGGCCGTACCGGTCATGCCGGCCAGCTTTTTGTACATGCGAAACAGGTTCTGGAACGTGATCGACGCCAGGGTCTGGTTTTCGCGCTGGATCGGCACGCCTTCCTTGGCCTCGACCGCCTGGTGCAGGCCGTCGGACCAGCGCCGCCCCTGCAGGGTACGGCCGGTGAATTCGTCGACGATGATGACCTCGCCGTCGCGCACGATGTATTCCTGGTCGCGGTGGTAGAGCGCATTCGCGCGCAGCGCCGCGTTGAGGTGATGCACGATGGCCAGATGCTTGGTGTCGTACAGGCTTTCGCCTTCGGCGATGAGGCCGTCCTCGCGCAGGATCTGCTCGGCGTGTTCCATGCCGTCCTCGGACAGATGCACCTGCTTCTGCTTTTCGTCGACGTAGTAGTCGCCGGGAACGGGCGGCTTGTCCGGCTCGCTTTCCTTGGCCTGGCGCGTGAGCTTGGGCACGATGCGATTTAGCTTGATGTACAACTGCGGCGAGTCGTCGGACGGCCCCGAGATGATCAGCGGCGTGCGCGCCTCGTCGATCAGGATCGAATCGACCTCGTCGACGATCGCGTAGTGCAGGCCGCGCTGGTGGCGCTGCTCGCGGGTCAGCGCCATGTTGTCGCGCAAATAGTCGAAACCGAATTCGTTGTTGGTGCCGTAGGTGATGTCGGCCGCATACGCCTGGCCCTTGTCCGTGTGCTCCATGCCCGGCCAGACCACGCCGACAGACATGCCGAGGAACCCATACACCTTGCCCATCCACGCCGAGTCGCGCTTGGCCAGGTAATCGTTCACGGTGACAACGTGGACGCCCTTGCCTTCCAGCGCATTGAGGTAGACCGGCAAGGTCGCAACCAGGGTCTTGCCCTCGCCCGTGCGCATCTCGGCGATCTTGCCCTGGTGCAGCACCATGCCGCCGATCATCTGCACGTCGTAGTGGCGCAGGCCGATCACGCGCCGCGACGCTTCGCGCACCACGGCAAAGGCTTCCGGCAGCAGGGAATCGAGCTTGGCGCCGTCGGCCAGACGCTTGCGGAACTCACCGGTCTTGGCGCGCAGCTCGTCATCGGAAAGGGACTTGAGACCCGGCTCCAGCGCATTGATCTTCGCCACGGTCTTGTTCATCTGGCGCAGCAGGCGTTCGTTGCGGCTGCCGAAAACGCCAGTCAGGATGCGATTGAGCATGAGGTAAGCAGGACTTTGAAGGAATGATGGAACACGGCAGCGCGTCGGCCGCCGTGGCGAAGGGCCGCGGCATGATACGGCGCTGCGCGCAGTTTGCAAGGGAATGGGGTCGCTCGCGGCCCCATTCAAGGGAATTTCAAAAAAAGCGCGAAATCAGATCTTCTTCGTCGCCGCGTTCACATAGGCGATGGGATTCACCGCGCGACCGTGCAGCCAGACTTCGAAATGGCAATGCGGACCCGTGGCGCGACCGGTCGATCCGACAAGCGCGATCGTCTGCCCGGCGCGAACACGCTCGCCGACGGTCGCCAGGTTCTTGCTGTTGTGGGCATAGCGGGTCATGTAACCGTTGCCGTGGTCGATCTCGACCACGTTGCCGTATCCGCTGCGCTGGCCGACGTAGGTGATCACGCCATCGGCCACGGCGTGGATCGCGGTGCCCGCCGGCGCATCGAAATCGATGCCGAGGTGGTGTTCGATGCTTCCGCCCATCGGATCGGTACGCGAGCCGTAACCGGAACCGATATAGCCGTTCGCCACGGGATAGCCCTTGGGCATCAGCTCGTTGTCGACGCGGCGATCCAGCAACAGCTGTTCGAGCACGTTCAGGCGCGTTTCCTCGTCGCGGAACTGGCCGCGCAAACTGGCGATGTTGTCCGCCAGATCGGCATTCAGCGGTAACGGCTTCGCATTCGCGTCTTCCGGCCCGCCGAGGCCGGGTTCGGAGGCAAAATCGAATTCGTCCGGATCGAGCTTGCCGACCTGGGCCAGGCGCTGGCCCAGCGCATCCAGGCGCAGAGCGCGCGCCTGTAGCGAGCCAAGCTGGACGGCCAGTGCATTCAGGTTGCGCTGCGAGGAGGATTCGAGTTGGCTGACGCTTTGCTGTTGCACGCCGATTTGCGCCTGCAAGGCGCGCAGCTCATGCAAGGCGCGGCTTTGCGGGTTGGCGAACAGCAATGCGGCGGCAAACCCCGCGCCGCCGAAACACAGAATGCACAACAGGGCCAGGCCAGCCAGCTTGGCGCGCATGCGCCAGCATTTGAGGTCCAGCGCCCTGGGGGTGGCGTGCGGCTTGGCGACGATTATGATGTTCATGCCGACGGGCTCTTTCATCCGGGTTCCACCATGCAAAGCGCGTCCAGAAAACGTCAACCCGCCAAAACCGTTGGCGAAGTTCCCGCCGTCGCCGCGCTGGCCGCGCATGCGAAGGCGTTGGACGCATTGGACCGCTCTTTGCGCCAGTGCCTGCCGGATCCGCTGCGCCGCCAATGTTGCCTGGCGGATCTGCGGGCCGGCCGGCTCGTCTTTCTGGCGTCATCCCCGGCGTGGGCGGCCAAACTGCGGTTTCATCAAACCGCGCTGCTGGCCGCGGCGCGCCTGACCACCGGCGCACCCGTCGGAAAATTCGCCGTGAAAGTGGCACCCCTGCCCCCCGTTCCCCCGGAGCAGACCAGGCGTAGACCGCTTTCGCATACCGCTGCGGAACATCTCAAGGCAGCGGCGCATTCCGTCGCCGACCCGGAACTCCGGGCCGCGTACCTCCGTCTGGCATCCCTTGCCGAGTGATTTTCTTCTTCCCGCGAAGCTAACTCTTCACACCGCCTGCGCCGGATGGGCGTAGGAAATCGGCGCCTTGGCCGGGTCCTCGAACACGACTTCTTCCCAGGCCTTCTTTTCCGCGATCAGGGCGCGCAGGAGCTTGTTGTTCAATTCATGGCCCGACTTGTGGCCGTAGAACGCGCCGATCAGGCTGTGCCCGAGCAGGTACAGGTCGCCGATGGCGTCGAGGATCTTGTGCTTGACGAACTCGTCCTCGTAGCGCAAACCATCTTCGTTGAGCACGCGGTAGTCGTCGAGGACGATGGCGTTGTCCATCGAACCGCCCAGCGCGAGGTTTCTCTCACGCAGCATTTCGATGTCGCGCATGAATCCGAATGTGCGCGCGCGCGAGACTTCCTTGACGAACGAGGTGGTGGAAAAATCGATTTCCGCGCTGGAAGTGCGGCGGGTGAAGATGGGGTGGTCGAAATCGATGGAAAACCCGACCTTGAAGCCGTCGAACGGCTCGAAGCGCGCCCATTTGTCGCCATCGCGCACGATGATCGGCTTCTTGATGCGCACGAAGCGCTTGGCCGCGGACTGTTCCTCGATCCCCGCCGACTGCAGCAGGAACACGAACGGACCGGCGCTGCCGTCCATGATCGGCACTTCCGGCGCGGACAGGTCCACGTAGGCATTGTCGATTCCGAGACCAGCGATGGCTGACAACAGATGTTCGATGGTGGCGATGCGCACATCGCCCTTTACCAGGGTCGTCGATAGCCGGGTATCACCGACGTTCTCGCAGCACGAGCGGATTTCGACGGGTTGATCCATGTCGACGCGGCGAAACACGATGCCGGTATCGACCGCGGCGGGACGCAGGGTCATGTACACCTTTTCGCCGGTATGCAAACCGACGCCCGTCGCGCGAATCACGTTCTTGAGTGTGCGCTGTCTGATCATTTTCTTATGTGTCCCCTGGGGCAGGAGCGGCAAAACGCGCGGAATCGTAACACAGCCTGACCGGCCGGAAAAGTAAATCGGTGCAAAATTCCCACACTTTGTTGCACAAATACAACACGCGATCCATGGCGATGTGGGCTGCGGTCGGCGCACGCCGCGATCCAAAGAAAACGGCGACGACACAAGGTCGCCGCCGTTGGCGGAGGACGGCACGGCTACGCCGCCGTGCCGCAGTTCTACTCGTCAAGCAACGCGTCAGTCGGCTTGCTTGCGCAGGAACGCGGGAATATCCAGCCATTGTTGCGGCTCGGGTTTCGTTTTTGCCGTATCGGCCACGGCCCGCGTGGCCGGCGTGGTCGGCGCCGGTTGCAGGTAGTCGACCGGCATGTCGTCCGTTCCGGTGCGCTTGACCTTGACCAGCTGCGGGCGCTGCGCGACCGCTGCTTCCTCGCGGCGCACCACCTGGCGCGCCGCATTGCGGTTCAGGCCGGTTGCGACCACGGTGACGCGCACCTCATCCTGCAGTTCCTGATCGAGCGCGGTACCGATCACCACGGTCGCATCTTCGGAGGCGAACTGGTGGACAACGTCGCCGATCTCGTTGAATTCGCGCATGGTCAGATTGGCGCCGGCGGTGACGTTGACGAGAATCCCGCAGGCACCGGACAGGTTGACGTCCTCGAGCAGCGGATTGTTTACCGCCGCTTCGGCAGCAGCCACGGCACGGTCATCGCCGCGCGCGGCGCCCGTACCCATCATGGCCATGCCCATTTCCGACATGACCGTGCGCACGTCGGCGAAATCGACGTTGATCAGCCCCGGGCGCGTGATCAGGTCCGCAATGCCTTGCACCGCGCCGAGCAGCACGTCGTTGGCGGCCTTGAACGCGCTCAGCAGCGTGACGTCGCGGCCGAGCACGGTCAACAATTTCTCGTTCGGAACCGTGATCAGCGAATCCACGTGCTGGGACAGGTCCTCGATGCCCTTGAGCGCGACCTGCATGCGGCGGCGGCCTTCGAACGGGAACGGCTTGGTGACGATGGCCACGGTGAGGACGCCCATTTCCTTGGCCAACTGGGCGACCACGGGTGCAGCGCCCGTGCCGGTGCCGCCGCCCATGCCGGCGGTGATGAACACCATGTCCGCCCCTTGCAAGGTTTCGACGATGCGCTCGCGATCTTCGAGCGCGGCCTGGCGGCCGACTTCGGGATTGGCGCCGGCGCCCAGGCCCTTGGTGACATTGCTGCCGAGCTGCAGCGTGAGTTTGGCGCCGCTCATCTTCAGCGCCTGCGCATCGGTGTTGGCGCAGACGAAGTCCACGCCATCGACGTGCGAGCCGACCATGTGCGCGACCGCGTTGCCGCCGCCGCCGCCCACGCCCAGGACCTTGATCACCGCATTCGGTGCGAGTTTTTCGACCAGTTCGAACATGATTCCCTACCTCCGCAAGCCTTGAGTTGAACCGCATGGATATAGTTGTGATTCGCCGTCGGCATCTCCTGACGCCGCCAGCCGCGCGGAGCAGGCGTATGCCCCGCGCGTTGCCCGTTGCCGGGCGCAGGTCCGTTTCGGACCCTGCCGCGCTTCCGTGCGCGGCGATGTGCTTTTGCCATTCTCCCGTTTGCGCGAGACGGCCCAAGTTGTAGCCCCCTCTCCCCCGAACTCGTTCGGGGGAGAGGGCTGGGGTGAGGGGGCAGCATTCCGTGCTACTGCAACGTCACTGGCAACCGACGCGCATCCCCCCTCACCCTCCCCTCTCCCCCATCGCTTTGCGATGGGGGAGAGGGTATTCATGTCAAAACTCTCCCTTGATCCACTGCATCACCCGCTCCATCACATTGCCGGTGCCGCTGCCGGAAGCGGGCATCGGCGTGCGCGCGTTGTCCTGCCGGCTGCCGTACAGCAACAGGCCCACGCCGGTGGCGTGGATCGGATTGCCGACCACGTCGGTCAATCCGGTCACGTGCTGCGGCAGTCCCACGCGCACCGGCAGGTGGAATACCTCCTCGGCGAGCTCGACCACGCCCTCCATCCGTGCCGCGCCACCGGTCAGCACGATGCCGGCGGCGACCATGCTCTCGAACCCGGAGCGGCGCAGCTCGGCCTGCACCATGCCGAACAGCTCCTCGTAGCGCGGCTGCACCCATTCGGCCAGCGTCTGCCGCGCCAGCCGCCGTGGCGGACGATCGCCGACGCTGGGCACCTGGATGGTTTCCTCGGCGTGCGCGAGCTGGGCCAGCGCACAGGCGTACTTGACCTTGATTTCCTCGGCATGCGCGGTCGGCGTGCGGAAGCCATGGGCGATGTCGTTGGTGACCTGGTCGCCGCCGATCGGCAGGCTCGCGGTGTGCCGGATCGCGCCCTGGATGTAGATCGCGATGTCCGTGGTGCCGGCGCCGACATCGACCATGCACACGCCCAGTTCGCGCTCGTCCGGGACCAGGATCGCCTTGCTCGAGGCGATCGCCGCCGGTATCAGGTCGTCGACCTGCAAGCCGCAGCGGTTCACGCACTTGGTGATGTTCTGCGCCGTGCTCACCGCACCGGTGACGATGTGCACGTTCGCCTCCAGGCGCACGCCGCTCATGCCGATCGGATGGCGGATGTCTTCCTGGCCGTCGACGATGTATTCCTGCGGTTCCTTGTACAGCACGCGCTGGTCGGCGGGGATGGCCACCGCGCAGGCGGCGTCGAGCACGTGCTCGATATCCGCCGCCGTCACTTCGCGATCGCGGATCGGCGCGGTGCCGTGCGAATTGCGCCCGTTGATGTGGCTGCCGGAGATGCCGGCGTAGACCGAACGGATTTCGCAGCCGGCCATGAGTTCGGCTTCCTCGACCGCGCGCTGGATCGATTGCACGGTCGATTCGATGTCCACCACCACGCCACGCTTGAGTCCGTGCGAGGCATGCGAGCCGATGCCGATCACCTCGACGGTCTCGCCCGGCGTGTACTCGCCGACGATCGCCACGACCTTGGACGTGCCGATGTCCAGGCCCACGATCAGGGATTTGTCGCTCTTGGCCTTGGTCATGTGTGCGTCTCGGGCGCGTTCTGCGCACTTGCCTTGGGTTGGTCGGAGGGCGTCACCGGCGGTGCTACCGGCGCAGGCGTCGCGGCCCACAACACCGCAAAACCGTTGCTGTAGCGCAGGTCCGCGTGCTGGAATCCGCCGGCGTGCGCCGCATTCAATTGCGGCAGCACGGCGAGGAAACGCGTCAGCCGCGCATCGACGAGCTTGTGGCCGAGCAGGACCTGCGCGCCATTGGCGAGCGTGAGCGTCCAGCTGCCGCGCGCGCTCAGGCTCACGCCGGACAGCCTCAGGCCGCTGCCGGTAAACCGGTGCACGAGGTCCGAATAGAAATCGACTACCTGCGGCAGCGCGTCGTCGGGACCGTCGAGTTGCGGCAGTCCCTGCAGCGCATCGCCGCCGGGCACCGTGAACAGCGTGCCATCGTGATCGATCAGGCGCCCGCCGCCCCAGCGCGCAAATGGCGCGCGTTCGCGTACCTGCAGGACCAGGGTATCCGGCCAGCGCTTGCGCGCTTCCACGCTCGCCACCCACGGCAGGCGCGCCACCGCGGCGCGCACGGCATCCAGGTCCAGCGCGAAGAAACCCTTGCCCAATTGCGTGGTTGCCGCGGCGCGAATCTGCTCGGCGCTGACATGGTTGTACTCGGCCTCGACCTGCAGATAACGCACCGGCCAGCGATTCGTCGCGAACCAGCCTTCGAGCACGCCGACGACCGGCAGGGCGACCAGTGCCAGGGCGATCAGCCACGCCACGGACTTGAGCACGAAGCGACTGCTCATGGCGCCGCTCCTTCCGCAACGCTCGTCTCCAGGATGCGCCAGCAAAGTTCTTCGAAATCGATGCCGACCGCGCGCGCGGCCTTGGGCACCAGCGAGTGCGAGGTCATGCCCGGCGTGGTGTTGACCTCGAGCAGGAAGAATTTCCCCGCGCGATCGCGCATGAAATCCACGCGCCCCCAGCCCGAACAACCGGCCGCAGTGAACGCGGCCAGCGCCAGCGCACGGATTTCGCGTTCGCCGGCCTCGTCCAGTCCCGGACATACATATTGCGTGTCGTCGGCGACGTACTTGGCGTGATAGTCGTAGAACTCGCCGGCCGGCACGATGCGGATCGATGGCAAGGCCGCGTCATGCAAGATCCCGACCGTGAATTCGTCGCCGTCGATGAGCTGTTCGATCAGCAATTCACCGTCGTAGCGCGCGGCCTGCTCCACTGCCGCGGCAAGATCGGCCTGCTTGCGCACGCGCGTGATGCCGACGCTGGAACCCTCGTGCGAGGGTTTCACCACGACCGGCAGGCCGAGCTGCGCAATGGCTGCGCCGATATTCCCGCCCTTGGCGAAGCGCGCGTAGCCCGGCGTCGGCAGCCCAAGCGATTGCCACACCTGCTTGGTGCGGATTTTATCCATCGACAGCGCCGAGCCGAGCACGCCGGAACCGGTGACCGGCACGCCGAGCGAGGCCAGCGCACCCTGCAGCACGCCGTCTTCGCCGCCGCGACCGTGCAGGATGTTGAACACGCGCGCAAAGTGCCCGGCGCGCAAGGCATCGAGCAGGGCCGGAATGCCGTCGATGCCGTGTGCGTCCACGCCGCGCGCCTTGAGCGCGGCGAGCACGTTCTGCCCGGAGTTGAGCGACACCTCGCGCTCGGCGGAATTGCCGCCCATGACCACGGCGACACGCCCGAATTGCCTGGCATCGGCGATGCGCATCAGCCTGCCCTCCGTGTTTGCAGCGTCCCGGCCGTGGCGATGTCGTTCGCCGCCGCGCCGATGTCGCCCGCGCCCATCAACAGCAACAGATCGTCGGCGCGCAGCAGCGCCGGCAGTGCCTGCTTCAGTTCGCGCGGATGCGACACGAAGACCGGATCGACCTTGCCGCGCGCGCGCACCGCGCGTGCCAGCGCGCGGCCGTCCGCACCGGCGATCGGCGCTTCGCCAGCCGGATACACATCGGTCAACACCAGCACGTCGACCTCGGCCAGCACGGCGGCGAAATCGTCGAGCAGGTCGCGGGTGCGCGTGTAGCGATGCGGCTGGAAGACGACGACGAGGCGCCGATCCGGCCAGCCGCCGCGCGCGGCCGCGAATACGGCGGCGAGCTCGCGCGGGTGATGACCGTAATCATCGACGAGCAACACGCGGCCATCGTCGATGCGGATCTCGCCGCGATCCTGGAAGCGCCGCCCGACGCCCTGGAATTTCTCCAGCGCCTGCGCAATCGTCGGTGCATCCACGCCAAGCTGCCAGCCAACCGCGGCGGCGGCCAGTGCATTGCGCACGTTGTGCAATCCCGGCAGGTTCAACGCCACGGCCTGCGCCGGCAGGTTCGGCAGATGCAGGTCGAAGTGCATGCGTGCACCGCTCTGGCGGACGTTGCTGGCGCGCACGTCGGCGACGGTTGCCATGGACTCGGCATCGATCGCATAGGTCAGCGTGCGCCGCACCGTATTGCGTGCCAGTTCCGCGACATTGGCATCGTCCACGCACAACACCGCGACGCCATAGAACGGCAAACGGTGCAGGAAATCGGCGAACGCCTTCTTCACGTGCTCGAAATCGCCGCCGTAGTTTTCCAGATGATCCGCGTCGATGTTGGTGACGATGGCGACGACGGGATTGAGCAGCAGGAATGAGCCATCCGACTCGTCCGCCTCGGCGACGAGGTAATCGCCACTGCCCAGGCGGGCGTTGGCACCGGCGGCGAGAAGCTGGCCACCGATCACGAAGGTGGGATCAAGCCCGGCCTGCGCGAGCACGCTGGCGGTCAGGCTCGTGGTCGTGGTCTTGCCGTGCGTGCCGGCAACGGCGATGCCGCGGCGGAAACGCATCAACTCGCCGAGCATTTCGGCGCGCGGCACCACGGGCACACGCCGCGCATGCGCGTCAACGAGTTCCGGATTGTCCGGCCGGATCGCGCTGGAAACGACCAGCACGTCGGCGTCAGCGATATTCACCGCGGCATGGCCTTTGTGGATTTGCATGCCCATGCCGGCCAGGCGCCGCGTCGTCGCCGAGTCGCTGTTGTCCGACCCGGAAACCGCATAGCCCAGGTTGTGCAGCACCTCGGCGATGCCGCTCATGCCGGCGCCGCCGATGCCGACGAAGTGCACGCGCCGGAAGTCGGTCATGATGTCCGCATGGCTGGTCAGGCGGCGCGGCGTCATTTCGCCACCTCCAGGCACACGTCGGCGATGCGCGCCGCCGCATGCGGCTTGGCCTGTCGGCGTGCCGAGCGTGCCATCGCCAGCAGGTGGGCACGATCGCCGATCGCTTCGAATGCACGACCCAGGCGACCGGCGAAATCCGCGCCTTCGGCGACCAGCTTCGCTCCGCCCGCCGCGACCATCGCCTCGGCATTCTTCGTCTGGTGGTCATCCACGGCGTGCGGGAACGGCACTAAAATCGAGGGCGCCCCGGCGGCGGCGAGTTCGGCGAGCGTGAGTGCGCCGGAACGGCAGATCACCAGGTCCGCCCAGGCGTACGCCGAGGCCATGTCTTTCTCGAACGGCACCACTTCCGCATCGATGCCGGCCGCCAGATACGCATTGCGCGCCTTGTCGAAATGCGCCTCGCCGCACTGGTGGCGCACGGCCACCGGCAACTTCGACCCGCGTCGGCGCAGCACCTCGGGCAACGCCGCATTGAGGCTCTGCGCGCCCTGGCTGCCGCCGAGCACCAGGAGTTTCAACGCACCCTCGCGGCCCGCATAGCGCTGCTCGGGTGGCGCGATCCGTTCGATCGATTCGCGCACCGGGTTGCCGACCCACTCGGCGCCGGCAAACACCCCGTCGAATCCGGTGAGCACGCGCGCGGCTTTTTTCGCCAGCAGGCGATTGGTCTTGCCGGCAATGCTGTTCTGCTCGTGCACGACCAGCGGGATCTTCAGCAGGCGCGCGGCGAGGCCGCCCGGCGCCGCGGCGTAGCCGCCGAGCGCGAGTACGCTGCGCGGGCGGAATTTGCGCAGGACCCGGCGTGCGCCGAGCACCGCGCCGGCAAGCTGGAACGGCATGCCGAGCATGGCGGCCACGCCCTTGCCGCGCACGCCACGGATGGCGATCGTCTGCAGATCGATGCCATGCTGCGGTACGAGCTGCGTCTCCAGTCCCGCCTTGCCGCCGAGCCAGACCACCGGCACGCGCCGACGTTCAAGCTCCCTGGCGACGGCGATGCCGGGGAAGATGTGGCCACCGGTGCCACCGGCCATGATCAGCACGGGCGGGTCCGTCATCATGCGCGCGTCCCCCGCAGCAAGGCTTCGGGCTTGGCGATTTGCGCGTCCGCCGGCAAGGCGCGCGACACTTCGTAACTCACGCGCAGCAACACGCCGATGGCCGCACACGTCATGAGCACGCTCGATCCGCCCGAACTGATCAAGGGCAAGGTCAGGCCCTTGGTCGGCAGCACGCCGAGGTTCACGCCGATCGACACCAGCGCCTGCAGGCCGAGCATCAGGCCGATGCCGAAGGCACAATAGCCGGCATACAACTGGCCGCGATCGATCGCGCGCAGGCCGAGCGCCAAGGCACGCCCGACCAGGACCGCAAACAGCGCGATCACCAGCGCGATGCCGGCGAAGCCGAGTTCTTCGGCGATCACAGCGAGGATGAAATCGGTGTGCGCTTCGGGCAGGTAGAACAGCTTTTGCACGCTCGCACCCAGGCCCACGCCGAACCATTCGCCACGGCCGACCGCGATCAGCGCCTGGGTGAGCTGGAAGCCGTCATTGAACGGATCGGCCCACGGGTTGAGGAACGAGGTCAGGCGCTTGACGCGGTAGTCGCTGGTCAGCGCCGCCCAGCCGATCGCCGGCATCGCCGGAATGGCCAGGTACACCAGGTTGCGCATGCGCGCGCCGCCAAGCCAGAGCATGCCCACGCACACCGCGAGGATCAGCGCGGCGCTGCCGAAATCCGGCTGCATCAACAGCAGCACGACCAGCACAGCGGCGACGCCGATCGGCTTGATCACGCCGAAGAAGCGCGTGCGCACGGCGATGTTCTGGCGCACCAGGTAGCTGGCGAGAAAGAACACGAACAGCAGCTTCACCGCTTCGACCGACTGGAATCCGGCGATGCCCAGGCGCACCCAGCGCCGCGCACCGTTGATGCGCATGCCCACGCCCGGTGCGAACACCAGCAACAGCAGGATGATGGCGATGAGCAGCAGGCTCAACGCGTTGCGCTCGAACCAGGCGAGCTCGAGCGTCATCATCAATGCGCACAGGCCGACGCCAAGGCCGAGGAAGACCAGGTGGCGGAACAGGTAGTGGAAAGGCCCCGCATGCTGACCGTCGGCAACGGCGATCGAACTCGACGCCACCATGATCACGCCCAGGCTCGCCAATGCGATGGCGACGACGATCAACACCGGGTCGTAACGGCCCCGGGTCTCGTCGCGACGTGTCGCCTGGCGGTCGAATCCAAACATCTTCAGCGCACCAATTTGACGACGGTGAATCGGGTTTTCGGATATGCGGTAGTCATCAGCGCACCTTGAGTGTGGCCAGTCCGATCAAGACGAGTACCACCGAGATGATCCAGAAACGCACGATCACGCGCGGCTCCGGCCAGCCCTTGAGTTCGAAGTGGTGATGGATCGGCGCCATGCGGAAGATGCGCTTGCCGGTGAGCTTGAAGCTGGCCACCTGCAGGATCACGCTCGCCGTTTCCATCACGAACACGCCGCCCATGATCAACAGCACGATTTCCTGGCGCACGATCACCGCGACGGTGCCGAGCGCGGCGCCGACCGCGAGCGCGCCGACATCGCCCATGAATACCTGCGCCGGATAGGCGTTGAACCACAGAAAGCCGAGTCCCGCGCCGGCCAGCGCCCCGCAGAAGATGCACAGTTCACCCGCGCCCGGCACGACCGGAATCTGCAGGTACTGCGAAAACACGCTGTGCCCGGAGGCATAGGCGAACACGCCGAGCGCGGAGGCGACCAGCACCGTCGGCATGATCGCCAGGCCATCCAGGCCATCGGTCAGGTTCACCGCGTTGGAGAAGCCGACGATGATGAAATAGCCGATGGCGACGAAACCGACGCCGAGCGGAATCGCCACCTGCTTGAACAGCGGCACGTACAACGCGATCGCGGCGGGTGAATCCTGACTCAGCACGAAGTACAGGCCCAGGGCTGCGGCGAAACCGCACAACGATTGCCAGAAATATTTCCAGCGCGCCGGCAGGCCGCGACTGTCTTGCAGGACCAGTTTGCGGTAGTCGTCGTAAAAACCGATCAGGCCGAAGGCGAGGGTCACGCCGAGCACGATCCACAGATAGCGGTTGCGCAGATCGCCCCACAGCAGGCTCGACACCGCCACCGCCAGCAGGATCAACGCGCCGCCCATCGTCGGCGTGCCGGCCTTGGCCAGGTGCGACTGCGGGCCGTCGCTGCGGATCACCTGCGCGGCCTTGAGCGTGGCGAGCTTGCGGATCAGGTCGGGGCCCAGCAGCAAGGCGACGGCAAGCGCGGTGAGCGCGCTCATGATCGTGCGGAACGAAACGTACTGGAACAGATGGAACGCGTTGAGGTGTCCGCGCAGCAGGTCCGCGAGTTCAAGCAGCATGGCGCGCTCCGTGTCCATTGGCGCCGCCGGCGGGGGCGCCGTCGGCGCGCGCTTCGATGCGCGCATGATCAAGCAGCGCCTGTACCACGCGTTCCATGGCCGAGCCGCGCGAGCCCTTCACCAGCACGACGGCGCCGGGGCGCACGGCGGCGGCGAGCGTCGCGGCGAGTTCGCGCTGACTGGGGAAATGCCGCGCGCCGGCACCAAAGGCGTTGCTCGCTTGAGCGGACAGTTCGCCAACCGTGTACAGATGCGCAATGCCAGCTTGCCTGGCCAGGGTGCCGGTTTGCGCATGCAGTTCTGCAGCGTCGGCGCCGAGTTCGCGCATGTCGCCGAGCACCAGCCAGGTTTCGCCGGAGTCCGCCGCCAGCGTGGCGATGGCAGCGGCGGTCGAACCGGGGTTGGCGTTGTAGCTGTCGTCGATCAGGCTCCAGCCGCCGGGCATGGCATGGCGGATCAGGCGGCCCGCTACCGGCGCCGCCGTCTCCAGCCCGTGTTGGATTGCCGCCAGCGGCGCATCAAAGGCCAGCGCAAGCGTCGCCGCGGCGAGCGCGTTCAGCACATTGTGCCGGCCGGGCAGCGGCAGGCTCACGTCGATGCGCCCGGCCGGCGCAACCAGCGTGAAGCGCGACGGTGCGTCGTCGGCGTGGATTTGCGCGCGCACGTCGGCGTCGCGATCGATGCCGAAGCGCAGCACGCGCCGCGATCCGGCAACGCCGGCGAAATAACCGGCGAAGGCATCGTCGGCATTGATCACGGCAATGCCCTGTGCCGGCAACGCCTCGTAAATCGCGCCCTTGGTCTGCGCGATGCCTTCGAGAGAACCCATGCGTTCCAGGTGCGCCGGTGCGATATTGTTGACCACGGCGATTTCCGGTCGCGCGATGGCGGCCAGATAAGCGATGTCGCCGGGCTTGCCTGCGCCCATTTCGAGCACCGCGAATTGCGCGTCGTCAGGCATGGCGAGAATCGACAGCGGCAGGCCGATCTCGTTGTTGAAATTGCCGGCGTTGACGTGGGTCTTGCCGCATTGCGCCAGGATCGAGGCGAGCAGGGTCTTGACCGTGGTCTTGCCGTTGGAGCCGGTGATGCCGGCCACGCGGGCGCGGCGCTGCGCGCGAATCGCACTGGCGAGGTCGCCAAGCGCGAGCAAGGTATCGGCGACGACGACCTGCGGAATTTCGACCGCGACCGGGTGCGCGACCAGCGCCGCCACCGCACCGCCGGCCCTGGCCTGCGCGACGAATTCGTGCGCATCGAAGGATTCGCCCTTGATCGCCACGAACAAGGCGCCTTCCACCGGCTTGCGCGTGTCGGTGAATACGCGTTCCACCGCGACGTCCGCACCTTGCAGCGTGCCGCGTGTCCACACCGCGATGTCGGCCAGGCGCAGGTTCATGCGCGCGCCTCCAGACTCCGACGCGCGATGTCGGCGTCGTCAAAGGGGCGTTTGCTGCCTCCGATTTCCTGATACGGCTCGTGACCCTTGCCGGCGATCAGGACCACGTCGCCGGCCTTGGCCTCATGCAGGGCCAGGGCGATGGCGGCGGCGCGGTCGCGCTGCACGCGCGCGCGCGATGCATCGGCCAAACCCGCCACGATCTGGGCGACGATGGCGTCGCCATCTTCGCCGCGCGGATTGTCATCGGTGACGACGATGGCATCGGCCAGGCGTTCGGCGATCGCGCCCATCTGCGGACGCTTGCCGGCATCGCGCTCGCCACCGCAGCCGAACACGCAGATCAATTTCCCTGCGCAATGCGCGCGCAGGCTGGTCAACGCCTGTTCCAGCGCATCCGGCGTGTGTGCGTAATCGACCACGACCAGTGGCAAGTCACCACCGCCCAGGCGATTCATGCGTCCGGCGATGGGGCGCAATTGCGCCAACGCAGTGTGGATTTGTGCGAAAGCAAACCCGAGCGCACCCAGGCATCCGGCCACCGCGAGCAGGTTGTACACATTGAAGCGGCCGAGCAAGGGGCTTTCGATGGCGCCGTGGCCCCACGGCGTGTCGAGGTCGAATCCCAGGCCATCGCCGTGCGTGCGCACGTTGCGTGCGCGGATTTCCGCTTCCGCGTCGATGGCGTAGCGCAAGCACTGGGTTTTTTCTTCCCCCGCTGCGCGGGGGAAGGTGGTCGAAGACCGGAAGGGGGCAATCTTTGCGGCAAGCTCGCATCCAAAAGCATCGTCGGCATTGACCACCGCCGTTCGCAAGCCCGGCCACGCAAACAACTTCGCCTTGGCCGCGCCGTAGGCCGCCATCGTGCCGTGATAATCCAGATGATCGCGGGTCAGGTTGGTGAATACCGCAACATCGAAATCCACCGCGTTGACCCGACCCTGGTCGAGTGCGTGCGAGGACACTTCCATCGCCACGTGGCTCGCGCCCGCGTCGCGGAATCTTGCGAGCAGGCCATGCACGCTGATCGCATCCGGCGTGGTGCGTTCGCCCGCATCGATCGCGCCGACCAGGCCCGCGCCGAGCGTGCCGATCGTGGCGGCGCGCGCGCCGAGCGCTTGCAGCGCCGTCGCCAGCAATTGCACGGTCGAAGTCTTGCCATTGGTGCCGGTCACGCCGATCACATGCAACGCGGCGGACGGACGCGCATAGAAGCGCGCGGCGATTTCGCCGACGAGGTTGCGCAGGTTGTCGACCCAGATGATCGGAGCACCACCCTCACTCGCCGCGCTGCACGCGGCGACCTCTCCCGCCAGCGGGAGAGGTGAAAATCCGGAAACGGCGGACGCAGGGCCTTCGGCGATCACTGCCGAAGCACCCTGCGCCAGCGCCGCCGGGGCAAACGTGATGCCGTGCGCGTGCGCGCCCTTGAGCGCGACGAAGGCGTCACCCGCGCGCACGCGGCGCGAGTCGAGCGTCAGGCCCGACACGCGGATGTCGCCTGCTGCGGCGATGCCGTCGAGCAATTCGCGCAGGGATCGCGAAGGCGCGTTCACGGCACCGCCTCCTCGTAACTGTTGTCGCCCGGCGCGTAGTCGGGCGCCTTGGCGCCGGCCTGGATCGGCGCGCCGGTGTCGGGACCGCCCGCATACCAGTGCTGCACGTTGTCCGGCGGCATGTCGAGCAGGCGCAATGCACCGGTCATGACCTGGCTGAACACCGGCGCGGCGACGGTGCCGCCGAAATATCCACCCTGCGGATCGTGGATCACCACGACGGCGACCAGGCGCGGGTTGCTTGCCGGCGCCATGCCCGCGAACAATGAAATGTAGCGGCTCTCATACCCGCCATTGACAGCCTGACGCGAGGTGCCGGTCTTGCCGGCGACGAGATAGTTGGGGACTGCCGCGCGCAACGCCGTGCCGCCGGGCGCAACCACGGTTTCGAGCATCTTCACGATCGAGTGCGCCAGTTGCGGATCGATCACCGCCACCGATGGATTGCGCACGCCCTTGACGAAGGTCGGCTGGTGCAGGCGTCCGCCGTCGGCGAGCGCGGCGTAGGCTTGCGCCAGTTGCAACGTTGTCACGTTCAGGCCGTAGCCATAGGCGATGGTGGCTTTCTCGATCACGCCCCAGGTGCGCGCGGCGGGCAGCAGCCCCGGCGATTCGCCGGGGAAGCCGCTGCCCGTGGACTCGCCGAAGCCGAAACGATGGTCCATGTCGAACAAGTCTTCGTTCGGCAAGGTCAGCGCGATCTTGGCCGCGCCGATGTTGCTCGAATGCGTGATCACGCCGGTCACGGTGAGCAAGCCATGATTGGCGACATCGTGAATGACGTGTCCGGCAAGGACGAACGTTCCCGGGTTCGTGTCCACCAGGGTATCCGGCGTCCACTTGCCGCTCTGCAGGGCGGTGGCGATGGTGAACGGCTTCATCGTCGAACCCGGTTCCACGACATCGGTCACGGCGCGATTGCGGCGGTAGGCGGGATCGGCCGCCGGCGCATTCGGGTTGTACGAGGGCTGGTTGACCATCGCCAGGATTTCGCCGTTGCGCGCATCGAGCACCACCATCGATCCGGACTTGGCGTGGTGGTCGATGATCGCGGCCTTGAGGTCGCGGTAGGCTAGGTACTGGATGCGCCGATCGATGCTGAGCGTGAGGTCGCGCCCGGGCTTGGGTTCGCGCACCAGTTCCACGTTCTCGACGGTGTGGCCCTTGTTGTCGCGGATCACGCGCTTGGCGCCGGGCGCGCCGGCGAGCCATTCGTCGAAGGACAGTTCCAGTCCTTCCTGGCCGCGATCGTCGACATTGGTCACGCCGAGTACGTGCGCGGTGACTTCGCCGCTGGGATAGAAGCGCTTGTATTCTCGCTGGCTGGACACGCCGCCGATGCCGTGCGCGAGGATCGCCTGCGCGTCGTCGGGATTGAGCTGGCGCTTCAGGTACAGGAATTCACGCGCCTGGTGCTGCTCGAATTTGCGCTTGAGCGCGGCCGCGTCGACGCCGAGCGCCTTGGCCAGTTCCGGAATGCGTTCGGGCTGCTCCAGCACGGTGCTCGGATCGGCCCAGATCGATTCGACGGGCGTGGACACCGCCAGCGGTTCGCCATTGCGATCGAAGATGGTGCCGCGCGAGACCGGGATCGGCACCTCGCGCAGGAAGCGCGCGTCGCCCTGCTTCTGGTAGAAGTTCTTGCGCACCACCTGCAGGTCCACGGCGCGCACGATCAGCGCCGACGCCGCCAATGCCAGCACCATGAAGACGATGTACAGGCGACCGCGCGTGTTGACCGGCGGCGTGCGCGGCTTGACCCGCGCGCCATCGCTGCGCGTGCGCGGCGGCAGCGGTTGCGAGGTCAGCAGCATGACGGCCTCCGCGCGCTCATGGCTTGACCACCACGGTGTCGGCCGCGCCGGGATTGACCATGCCGAGCTGGCCACGCGCGATCTGCTCGATGCGATTGGGCTCGGCCCAGGTCGCCTGCTCGAGTTCCAGGCGGCCGAACTCGGTGTTCAGGTCGTCCTGTTCGTGGGTCAGTCGCGTCAGCTCGCCGAACAGCACGCGATTTTGCTGGCGCGCATAGACGACGCCGATGGAGCTGGCCATGACCGCGCCGAGCAGCAACAGGACGATGATGGTGCCGATCGCCTTCATCCGGCCACCCTTTGCGCCACGCGCAACACGGCGCTGCGCGCGCGCGGATTGCGCGCAAGTTCCGCATCGCCCGGCATCTGCGCGTGGCCAATCAAACGCAATGACAACGCTGCCGGCGCAGGCGGCGGCAGGCCGCGGCGCGTGGCCGGCGCCTGCGACTGGTCGCGCAGGAACTGCTTGACCGCGCGATCTTCCAGCGAATGAAAGCTGATCACGCACAGGCGGCCATTGGCGCGCAGGCGCGCGACCGCCGCATGCAAGCCCTTGTCCAGCGCCTCCATCTCGCCGTTGACGGCGATGCGCAGCGCCTGGAAGCTGCGCGTGGCCGGATGCTTGCCCGAAGGCGGCCGGCCGACGATGCCGGCGATCAATTCCGCGAGTTCGCCGGTGCGCGCAATCGGCGCCTCGCGACGACGCGCAACGATCGCGCGCGCGATGCGCCGGCTCATGCGTTCCTCGCCAAAATTCCACAACACGTCCGCCATCTCTTGTTCATCCGCACGCGCCAGAAAATCCGCCGCGCTCTCACCGCTGGATGGATCCATGCGCATGTCCAGCGGCGCATCGGCGCGAAAGCTGAAGCCGCGCGTTGCATCATCGAGCTGCGGCGAGGACACGCCCAAATCCAGCAACACGCCATCCAGCCCTGCCAGCGTCGCATCCCAATCGGCCATTTCCGCGAAATTCCCGTGGCGAATCGCTACGCGCGCATCGCCGCCCAATTCATTGCGCGCCGCGGCCACCGCCGCCGGATCGCGATCCATCAGCAGCAGGCGCCCGCGTGCGCCCAGTCGCGCCAGGATCTCCCGCGCGTGGCCGCCGCGACCGAACGTGCCGTCCAGATAGGTGCCATCAGCGCGCACGGCCAGGCCTTGCAGCGTCTCGTCCAACATCACCGGGGCGTGCGCGTTATCGGGCATGGGCATGGTCCGGGCAGCGCGGCACGCGGCGCTCACAATTTCAGGCCCAGCATTTCGTCGGACAGCTCGTGCTCGGCGATGCTCTGGCGGATCTTGTTCAGGTGCGCCTGTTCGCTCCACAGTTCGAACTTGTTGTTCATGCCCAGCAGCACGGCCTTCTTTTCGATGCCCGCCGCATTGCGCTGGCTGGCCGGCACCAGCACGCGTGCATTGCCATCGAGTTCGACGACCGCCGCCGCGCCGACGATCTTCAATTGCATGTCGCGATGCACGCGCTTGACGCCGGGCAACTCGTTGACCTGATCGCGCGCCTTTTCCCATTCGCCATGCGGAAACAGCCACAGGCAGCCGGGCTCGAAGGGGTTGTAGGTGAACACCAGGCGATTGGCGCAGGCGCGCGCCACCGCCTCGCGGTAGGCGGTCGGAAGGGCCAGCCGGCCCTTGTCGTCGAGCGTGATTGCAGTTTCGCCCTGGAACATTTCCCACCAAAACCCACGAAATCCCACTTGCAGCGAACATTAGTCCGGGCAAGCGCACCTGTCAAGGAAAAAATCGCTTGCAGATCAAGGGGAAAGCGCAGGTTCGCGGAAATTTCGAGTGAATTGTGAAGAGTCAAAAAAAGCCGATTGAATTCATTCGGTTTTTTGGAATCAGCGGTGGGCCGTGACGCAAAAATTGCGTGCTGCGACGCAGCACGAAGTGTCTGCCACGGATCCCTGATGGTAATTATACACTTGTGGAATAATAAACAATTGGAAAAGTGGAGTCGGCCGGTAAGCCGGGTTCTGTCGTGGACAGTCATTCCTCTAGGCGCCGCGTCGCCGCTGCGCTCGAGCAACCAACCCGGGAGCGACGCGGGCCGCGCCATTGCTCCCCTATTCGGTCTTGCCGTGCCGGCCTGTTGCCAGGCTCGCGGTGCGCTCTTACCGCACCATTTCACCCTTGCCTGATCCCTCGCGGGCCATCGGCGGTATCTTTCTGTTGCACTATCCGTCGGCTCGCGCCGCCCAGGCGTTACCTGGCACCCTGCCCTGTGGAGCCCGGACTTTCCTCGAAGCGCTTGCGCGCCTCGCGACTGTCTGGCCGACTCCGCCGCCTATTCTAGCGTTTCGTACAAGGCCTTGCGCGACGCGCCGGTGATCTCGGCGGCCAGCTTGGCCGCACGGCTGGGCGGCAGCTCGCGGCGCAGGATTTCGAACACGCGGCGGCCTTCGGCAAGTTTTGCGACATCGACATCGGCATCGGCACCGGCGACCAGCAGCACGAATTCTCCGCGGCGCTGGTCGGCATCGGACGCCACGCGCGCCGCCAGGTCCGCGAGCGTGCCATCAAGTACCGTCTCGAACAACTTGGTCAGCTCGCGCGCGAGCACGGCATGACGCTCGGCGCCGAATATATCCACGCAATCCCGCAAGCATTCTTCGATGCGATGGCTGGATTCGTAAAAGATCACGGTGCGCGTCTCGCCAACGAGCGCCTGCAATTGCGCGCGCCGTGCGGCGGACTTGGCCGGCAGGAATCCCTCGAAGACGAAACGATCGCTCGGCAATCCCGCCACCGACAGCGCTGCGATCGCCGCGCAGGCGCCGGGCACCGGACTCACCGCGATGCCCGCTGCGCGCGCCGCGCGCACAAGGCGATAACCCGGGTCGCTTACGAGCGGAGTGCCGGCGTCGCTGATCAGCGCGATCCGTGCGCCTTCGCGCAGGCGCTGCACGAGATCGTCCGACTTGTCGCGCTCGTTGTGCTCGTGCAACGCGACCGTGCGCGTGACGATGCCGAATTGCACGAGCAGCGCCGCGCTGTGGCGCGTGTCTTCGGCAGCGATGAGATCGGCCTCGCGCAGCACCTGTTGCGCACGCGGCGACAGGTCGGCCAGGTTGCCGATCGGCGTGGCCACGATCCAGAGTTTTCCTTCAGGGTGGAGAATCATCGCGATCTAGCTTAGCGCGATCCGCTATCATGCGGACTCGTTCGCCAGGAATGCGGCCATGGTCTCGCGACGCGGATTGCCTTTGATGTTCTGCTGCATCGCCGTCGTCATCGCCGGCTGCGCGCAGATCGGCGCGCCGCGCGAGGAGGCGCCCGATGCCGTCGCCGCCGACCATGACTATGCGCAGGGCAATTTCGACGCCGCCGCGCAGGATTTCCTGGCCTTGGCCGACGCGCACCCGCGCGATGGCGCCTTCTACCGACTGCGCGCGGCCGAGGCGTACCTGCAGAATGGCGAAATCGACGCGGTGGCGAAAACGCTCCCGGACATCCGCCGCCACAACCTGCAAGGCGACGAACCGGTTCGCTACGACCTGCTCGCCGCAGAGGTGGCCTTGTCGCACCATGACCCTGCGGGCGCGCTGAAGAGCCTGCACGTTGCCGATGCGGACCTGGCCACGCCCTTGCGCATGCGTGCGCTCGAATTGCGCGCACGTGCGCAGGCCGCGCAGGGCGACGCGCTCGACAGTGCGCGCACGCGCGCCGACCTCGACCGCCTGCTCGGCGGCAACGATCGCGCACAGAACGAAGCGCAAATCGTCGCCACGCTCAAGACGATGGCACCGGACGCACTGCGCAACGAAGCCGCTGCCCTGTTGCCTGGCGATGCGCTGCGGCCATGGATCGACCAGGCGCTGCGCGCCGGGGGCGGCGCCTTGCCGGTCGTCGTCCTGCATCCGAACCAGCCGGTCGGGACCCTGATTCCACAGGGCCAGCAACCGCCGCAGCGCGAAGGCTACGCACCCGCGCACAAGATCGCCCTGCTGCTGCCCGAGAGTGGTCCGCTGATGGCGGTTGCGCAGCCGGTGCGTGACGGATTTTTCGCCGCGTATTTCGCCGACACGAACGCGCAGCGCGCACCGGTGACGGTGTACGACAGCGGCGGCGGCCCGGCCGATGCCGTGGCCGCGTACCAGAAGGCTGTCGCCGACGGCGCCGACCGCATCGTCGGACCACTCGCACGCGACGCCGTCGCCGCGGTGTTCGCCCAGGGCAACCTGCCGGTGCCGGTGCTCGCACTCAACCAGCCCGACGGCGCGCAATCACCACCGCATGGCAGCGCGGCCTTCGGCCTGAACCCGGACGCCGAAGCCGCGCAGGCCGCCGAGCACATGCTGCAACAAGGCATTCGCCGCGCCGTGGTGATCACGGCGACCGAGGACTGGGCCGAACGCGCGGCGTTGGCTTTCCGCGCGCAATTCGAGGCCGGCAACGGGCAGGTCCTGGGCGAGGCGCGCGTCACCGACAACCAGGTCAACTACGCCGACATGATCCGGCAAACGTTGTCCGGCGTACCGACGTCCGGCGCCGCACCCGCCCTGCCCGGTGCGGCGCCGATCGCCTCCGATGCGCCGACCGCAGCGCCGGTGGACACGGGCATCTTCATCAGCATGCGCCCGCAACAGGCGCGCCTGTTGCTGCCGCAGCTCAAGCTCGCCGGCTACACCGGCGTGCCGGTGTTCGCGACCTCGCACATCTTTGCCGGCAACTACAACCCGGGCCTGGACCGCGACCTGGACGGCGTGCAGTTCTGCGACGCGCCGTGGTTGTTCGACGCCACGCTCGGCCTGCCCAACCACGACGCCATCGTGCGCGCGCTCGACAGCGCCCGCGGCGCGGGCGGCCGCCTGTTCGCCATGGGCATGGATGCGTACCGCTTGCTGCCGTACATGGACTGGCTGGCGCAGCATCCGGACAGCTACCTGCCGGGCGCGACCGGCCAGCTCGCCGAAGATCGGCTCGGCCGCATCCAGCGCCTGCTCACCTGGGCGCAGTTCGACAACGGCGCCGCGCATCCAGTGGCCGGAAGCTTGCAAACCAGTGCCGCACCTGCGCAGTGACAACGCGCGGCACGGGTGCGGCCTGGGAAAGCGCGGTCGAAGCGCACCTGCATGCCTGCGGACTGCGTACGCTGGAGCGCAATTTCACCTGTCGCCTGGGCGAGATCGACCTCATCATGGCCGACAACGATTGCACCGTGTTCGTTGAAGTGCGCTTCCGGCGCGATGCGGCGCATGGCGATGGCGTGGCGTCGGTTGGCGCGGCCAAGCGCGAGAAACTTCTGCGCGCCGCGCAGGTCTGGCTTCTGGCGCATCCGCGCCGCGCCACCCAGGCGTGCCGATTCGACGTGGTCGGTTGCAGCGGCACGCCGCAACAGCCGCAGTTCGACTGGATCCGCCATGCGTTCGAGGTGAATTGAACCAATGAAAATGTATAAATGCTTGCTCGCGCTGGCTTGCCTGCCGCTGTTGCACGGCTGCATCGCCGTCGTCGCCGGCGGCGCAATCGCCGGCGCGCACGCCGTGCACGATCGTCGCGCGGTCGGCACCGTGCTCAGCGATCGCAACATCCAGTTGAGCGCGGTCGATGCGATCAACAAGCATCGCGAGCTCACGCGCGACGACAACAACGTCAAGGTCGTGGTCTACAACGGCGTGATGCTGCTGTGCGGGCAGGTGCGCAGCGAGTCGCTCAAGCAGCTCGCGCACGCCTCGGCGGAAGGCTTCGACGGCGTCATCCGCCTGGTCGACGAAATCGAGGTCACCGACACGCCGCAGGGATTCTGGCGTCGGCGCGGCGACGAGACGACGACCGCGCGCGTCAAGACCGGCCTGCTCGACATCACCAGCCTGCCCGGCTTCGATCCGACCCGCATCAACGTGACCACCGCGCACGGCGTGGTCTACCTGATGGGCCTGGTCAAGCACGACGAGGCCGATGCCGCGACCGAGGTCGCGCGCAATACGCGCGGCGTGGACAAGGTCGTCAAGGTATTCGACTACACGGACTGAGTCGACGGTGACGTGCTTCACATTCCACCCCGGCCGGGAGTAGACTTCGCCGGTTATTACCGATACGGGGGAATGTGATGGAATCCAGACTGCTGCGTCCTTTGTGCCAAGCCGTCGCCCTGGCGCTCGCCGCGGGCGGCGCGCATGCTGCAACGATTACCGTAACCGATGGCGGCGATGCCGGCACCGGATCCAGCTGCACGCTGCGCCAAGCCATCGATTCGGCCAATTCCGATTCCGTGCAGGGCAATTGCACGGCAGGCAACGGCACCGACACCATCGTGTTCGCATCCGCCCTCGCCAACTCGACGATCGCGTTGCAGGGCAGCCAGCTGCTGATCGACAGCAACGTGACCCTCAGCGGCAGCGGACAAACCATCGACGCCGGCGGCAATTCGCGGGTGATGGCAATCGATACCAGCAATGCCGTTACCAGTGTCACCTTGTCCAATCTTTCCCTGACCGGCGGCAACTATGCTCGTGGCGCCGGTTTGAGCGTCTACGCCGGCGAAGGGGGTGGCGGCGGCTACCGTCACGCAGACAGGCATGGCAACAAGCCGGCCGCGCCAACCGCACCGGCAGATGTCACCTTGTATCGGGTGACCATCAGCAACAGCACCTCCGGTGTCGGCGCCGGTGGCGTGTACATCGATGGGCAGAACGTTGCCATCGAGCAGAGTACCGTTTCCGGAAATACGCTCACCGCAACCCGCAACTACGGTGCCGGTGGGGTGTACATCACCGGCAGTTCCAGCGTCACCATCACGGATTCGACGATCTCGGGGAACCGTGCCTCCGGCAGCCAGTCGTACCTCGCCGGTGGCGTGTATGTCTGGCATAGCGACCTGACCGTGACCAATTCCACGATCACCGGCAATACTGCCAATGGCATGGATGACCTCGCGGGCGCGATGTCTTTGGCGAATGCATCCGGCGCGGTCTACGACAGCACGATCAGCGGCAACCAGGCCGCGCCGTCCAACACCGCTACTGGCGGCATACTGGTCGGCGCGGAAGACGGCGCCGGCCTCAACCTTTTCAATACCATCGTGTCGGGCAACTCCGCGCTGGCAGTGGAGCGCCCGGCGATAACGATGTCGGCAGCCGCGATGGCGCAGCCGGACATGGGCGTGTACAACAGCTCCAATGTCGTCGCGCAATTCAACCTGTTCGGCACGGCGCTGCAACCGGGTTATTCGGGAAGCGGCAATGTGTTCAACGACGCACCGGGGCTCGGCGCGCTGGCGAACAATGGCGGTCCGACGCTGACCATGAAACCCAATGCCGGCAGCCCGGCGATCGGCGCGGGGAGTGTCGCATTGCTTCCAGCCGGCTTGGCCACCGACCAGCGCGGCGCGGGATTCCCGCGCACCACCAACAACACGCTCGACCTCGGCGCGATACAAGCCGGCGCCGGCGCGGTGGCGGCAGCGCCAGTACCCACCCCCACGCTTTCGACCTGGGCACTGGGCCTGCTCGGTGGCCTGCTCGCCCTCGTCGGCCTGCGCAAGCGAAAACCCACAGACGCCTGAGCAACGGCGTGCCGCCGGCGTAAACTGGCGGCATGCCTGTCTCCGCTTCCACGCTACGCGACATCTTTGGCGCCGCGTTCACGACCGATCCTGCCGAGTGCCTGGCCTACGGCTACGACAATTCGCGCCGGCAGGCGCAACCCGATGCCGTGGTATTTCCGACGACGCACGAGCAAGTCGTGGCCTTGGTGCACGCCTGCCGCACAGCGCACACGCCGTTGATCGCGCGCGGGCGCGGCACCAACACGACGGGCGCGACGGTGCCGGTCGATGGCGGTGTGGTGGTCTCGTTCGAGCGCATGAACCGCATCGTGAAAATCGATGCGGACAATCGCCTGGCCGTCGTCGAGCCCGGCGTGCTCAACGGCGATCTGCAAACCGCGCTTGCCGCGCAAGGTTTCTTCTGGCCGCCGGATCCGACTTCGAGCCCGTATTGCACGATTGGCGGCAACCTCGCCTGCAATGCCGCCGGCCCGCGCGCGGTGAAATACGGCAGTTGCCGCGAGAACACGCTCGGCCTGCGCGCGGTGGTAGGCACCGGCGACGACTTGCGCTGCGGCGTAAACACGACCAAGGGTGCGGTCGGCTATGACCTCACGCGCCTTTTGATCGGCGCGGAGGGCACGCTCGCGGTGATCACGCAGGCCACGCTCAAGCTCACGCCCAAGCCCGCCGCCAAGGCGACGTTGCGTGCTAGTTACGCGGACGTTGCCGCTGCCACGGCTGCCGTCGCGCGCATCATGGCGCAGCCGGTCGTGCCGTGCGCCCTGGAGTTCATGGACGACGCGGCGCTGCGCCTCGCGCGCGCGCATGCGGCCGATGCGATTCCAGCCACCGGCGCGCTGCTGATCGTGGAAGCCGACGGCGACGCCGAGGACTTGCCGCGTGCCATCGCGGCGCTGTCTGTTGCCGCGAGTGGCGCAGGACTCATCGAACTGCGCAGCGCTAGCGATGCGCACGAAGCCGAAACGCTGTGGGCAGCACGACGCGCGCTGTCGCCCGCGTTGCGCACGATCTCGCCGGACAAGATCAACGAGGACGTGGTCGTGCCGGTGTCGCGACTGCCGGAACTGATTGCACGCCTGCGTGAAATCGCGGCGAGGCATTCGATTCCCATCGTCAACTTCGGTCATGCCGGCAACGGCAACATCCACGTCAACCTGCTGCCGCGCGATGCGACCGAACACGCGCGCGCGCAAGCTGCGCTGCCCGAGGTTTTCGCTGCCGTGATCGCGCTTGGCGGCACGCTCTCCGGCGAGCACGGCATCGGTCTGGCCAAGCGCGACTTCCTCGACCAGGCGCTCGATCCGGCGGCACTCGCCTTCATGCGCCGGATCAAGGCACAGTTCGATCCGGATGGAATCCTCAACCCGGGCAAGCTGCTGCCGCCGTGAGTAAAAAGCTCGATGCGTTGTTGCGCGAAATCCGTGCCTGCCGGATCTGCGAACAACACCTGCCACTGGGGCCCAATCCGGTGCTGCGCGCAAGCGCGACGGCGCGCATCCTCGTCGTCGGCCAGGCGCCGGGCACGAAAGTCCACGCCACCGGCATCCCGTGGAACGACGCCAGCGGCGAACGCCTGCGCGCATGGATGGGCATCGACGCCGACACGTTTTACGACGAGGCGCGCATCGCCATCGTGCCGATGGGGTTCTGCTATCCCGGTCGCGGCAAGGGCGGCGACAATCCGCCACGCCCGGAATGCGCGCGCACCTGGCATCCGCAACTCATCCCGATGCTGAAGAACGTGCGCCTGACCTTGCTGATCGGGCAGTACGCCCAGGCGTATTTCCTGCGTGAGCGCCGCAAGGCGTCGCTGACCGAAACCGTGCGCGCATTTGCCGACTACCTGCCGGACTATCTGCCGATGGTGCACCCGAGCCCGCGCAACCAGGGCTGGCTCAAGCGCCATGCCTGGTTCGAGCGCGATCTGCTGCCGGTGTTACGCGAGCGCGTTCACGAGTTGCTGTAACGCGATCAGCGCGAGCGCCGCGTAGATTCCGGCGAAGACGTCGTCCAGCATCACACCCAAGCCGCCGGGAATCGTGCGATCTGCCCACGACACCGGCCATGGCTTGGCAATGTCGAATATGCGAAACAGTATAAATCCGCACAAAATCCACAACCAGCCGCCACGCGCCCATATCGCCAGCGGCGCAAGCGCAATCCACTGGCCAACGAATTCGTCCCAGACCACGCAGCCGGGATCGGCGATCTTCACCGCACGCACGGCCCAATCACAAGCCCACACGCCCAGCGCAAAGGCCAGAACGAGTGCGGCGGCAAGCCACGGCCACGGCAATTCGCGCAGGGCCAGCCACGGCAACAGCGCCGCGAGCGACCCGATCGTTCCTGGCGCGACCGGACTCAACCCGGAACCGAAGCCGGTTGCGATCCAGCCGAAGGGATGGCGCAACAACGCGTTTCGTTGAGATGCATGCAAACTCATGCGAAGTGCTCCCAGCCGGCACGCGGCACGTCGATCGCGCGCCCTTGTGCATCGCGCACACTCACCCCTTCGCCGGCAACGATGCGACCGATGCATTTGATCGGGCAATCGTCGCCGGCCATGCAAGCAAGATCCGCTTGCGCCGCCGTGAAGCACAACTCGTAATCATCGCCGCCGGCGAGCTGGAATCCGCGTCGCGTCGGTGCGTCGAACACCTCGCGCAGCGCGGTCGATGCCGGCAAGGCGTCGGCATCGATCTGCGCGCCGGCACCGCTCGCCGCGCAGATGTGGCCAAGATCGGCGACAAGGCCGTCGGATACATCGATACAGGCGCTGGCGCGCCCGCGCAAGGCCATACCGAGCCCGACGCGCGGCGTGGGGCGATGCAGGCGATCGAGCAGCCGCGGATCACATGCAGATCCTGATTGTGTCTTGCGCAATGCCGCCGCCGCGTCGCCCAGTGTGCCGGAAACGAAAACCGCATCGCCCACGCGCGCGCCAGAGCGCCGCAGTGCGACGTCGGCGCGTACAAAACCCTGGATCGTGACGGTGATGCTCAACGGTCCCTGCGTGGTGTCGCCGCCAATGAGTGCCACGCGATGCTGCCGGGCGAGCGCCGCGAATCCTTCGGCGAACCCGTCCACCCAGGCTGCATCGGCCGCCGGCAAGGTCAAGGCCAGCGTCGCCCACGCCGGTTCCGCGCCCATCGCGGCGAGATCGGACAGATTCACCGCGAGTGCTTTCCAGCCGACGTCGAACGCGGCCGCTTCGAGCGGAAAATGCACGTCGGCGACCAGGGTGTCGGTGCTCACCGCAAGCGCATGCCCGGCAGGAACCTCGAGCAATGCCGCGTCGTCGCCGATGCCCAGGATGACGTCGTCGCGCGACACGTTGCAGCGCGCGCGGATGCGTTCGATCAGGTCGAACTCGGCCACGTCAGCCGCGCGCAGCCTCGGCGGCACGCCATTGTCGCGCCGCCTTGTCGAGCACGCCGTTGACGTAGGTGTGGCCGTGTTCGGCGCCGAAGCGCTTGGCGATCTCGATGGCTTCGTTCAACACCACGCGGTAAGGCACGTCCGGGCGATGGCGCAATTCGTACGCGGCCAGTCGCAGCACCGCGCGTTCGAGCGGGTCGACCTGGGCCATGTCGCGGTCGAGATAAGGCGCGAGGCCCGCATCGAGTTCGGCGCAATGCGCTTCCACGCCGCGCAGCAGGTCCTCGAAGTAAGGCAGGTCCGCGATTTCCATGTCCTGCTCGTGGCGGAACTCCTCGATCACCTCGCGCATCGGATTGCCACCGATCTGCCAGGCGTAGACGGCCTGCGCGGCACGGCGGCGCGAGCGCGAGCGCGCGGTCGGATCGATGCCATCGGTGCGCTGCGGTTGTGTCATAGCCTGGAGTAGAGATTCGCCATTTCCATTGCCGCCAATGCGACTTCCTCGCCCTTGTTGCCACGCGTGCCGCCGGCGCGCGCGCGGGCATCGTCCATGCGTTCGACCGCGAGCACGCCGTTGAGCACCGGCACGCCCGATTCCAGCGCCACGCGCATCAGGCCACGCGCACACTCATCGGCAACGTGTTCGTAGTGGCGGGTATCGCCGCGCACCACGCAGCCGAGCGCGAGTATCGCATGGTATTTGCCGCCGCGCGCGAGGCATTGCGCAACTTGCGGGATTTCCCAGGCGCCGGGCACGCGGATCGTGTCGAACGCCGCCGCGACCAAGCCATGCGCGAGTAACGCGCGCTGCGCGCCTTCGACCAGGGCATCGACGATACCCGGATTCCAGCGGCTCGCGACAATGGCGAAGCGCGCCTGCGGATCAGCGCGCAGTTCGCCCGAGATTTCCGGCACGGCAAGATCCTCCTGCACAGGCATCCAGTTTACCCGACGGCGCCGTTCACGCCTCGAGCATCCCGGAATGGCGGGTGACGATGGTCGGATCCAGATGGATGTCGAAACCGAGCCGCCGCAGTTGCCGGCATACCCAGTAGTCTTCGGACAGGTATTCCTCGCCGACCACGCCGGTGCGGAACACGTCGTAATGCACGGTCGATTTCAATTCGACGCCGCGCAAATCGTAACCGCGCGAGTACACGCGGCCACCGGCGCGCGCATCGTTCACCAGGGCATCGACCGCGGCACGCGACAACAAAAGCGCGGCGGTGCCGATGCGTTCGACCTTGTACAGCGAACCGGCCTCGCCGACCAGCTTGCCGATGTTGAAGATGCGTCCGCCGCCGGCGTTGCGGCCCTTGAGCGCGACCGCAGCGCCGATCGCATCGCAACCGGAATCGAGCATGCGGCGCAGGCCGTTCGGCGGCAGCAGCACGTCGGCATCCAGGAACAGCAGGTGGCTGAAGCCGGTGCGCGCATGGAATTCGGAAAGGATCGTGTTGCGCGCACGCGTGATCAGGCTTTCATTGCCGATGCTCATCAGCGCAAAGTCGATCTGCGCGAGCTGGTAGCGCAGCAGGGCGCTGACGTAATCGCTGTGCATCATGCCGCCGTAGGCCGGCGTACCGATCAGCAGGCGTGGCACCGGTGCGTTCATTCGGGGCGATACTTGTCGCGGTTGCCGATAATCTGCATCTGGATTTCCGCGAACCTTTGCAGTTGCGGATCTTCCATGCGCCGGTAGTCTTCCAGCAGGGCACGATTGTCCGCGTAGTGTGGCTGCGCAAATGTCGTTTCCTGCGCACGCGGATGCACCAGGTGCACGGCGGGACGGCTGTCAAGCTCGATCCCGGCAACACGCGCGCGTTCGAGTCGGTAGCTCATCGCATCGTCTTCGCCACCCCAGCCGCGGAAGCGCTCGTCCCAGCCGCCCATGCGCACGAAGGCCGCGCGCGCGATCAACACCACGCCACCGGCGAACACGATGTGCTCGCCGACGCCTTCGCGGTTCGGCGCGGCGGCATCGCGTTGCGGCACGAAATCGAAGTCGCCGGTGCGTACGCGCATGCTTTCAGCATCGTCAAGATCGATCAGACGACGGTAGGGCTTGATCGCCTGATAGCCCTTGTCCAGATGCGTGGCAGCCTCGGCCAGCGCGTCGCCGAGCACGATATCGGCGTCGGCGAAAACCAGCCACGGATTTACGCTCAGGCGAAAGCCGATGTTGAGCCCCCAGCTCTTGTTGAACGGACCGGGGTTGTAAGCGAACACCTGCGTGCAGGCCGGATGCGGCAAAGCACCCTGCAGGCGCGGCGCGTCGTCCTGCTCGATCACGATCGGCTCGAACTGCGGATATTGCGCGAGCCACGCCAGCACGGCGACGAGGTTGTCGCGCCGCTGCGCGCCGTCGCCCTGGCGAAAGGTCATGATGTAGCTGGCCTTTTGCATCCTTGAGTTACCGCGTGTCCCGTACAATCGGGCGCCATGATCAGTTGCCTGATGATAACCCAAGCCTCGCGGCTGGCGCTGGCGCGGCTGGCGATCGGCGATTTCGCCCTGCAGACGCACGCACCGCGCGAATTGATCGTGCTGCACGATGCCGACGATGCATGCCATGCCGCGCTGGCCGATGCGGCGGCGCAAGCAATGCCGGGTTCGATCCGCGTGCTGCGCGAGGCATCCGGCCAGACTCTCGGCGCGCTGCGCAATGCGGCCGTGGGCGCGTCCACCGGCGAATTCATTTGCCAATGGGACGACGACGACCGCTATCACCCGCAGCGCCTCGCCGTGCAATGGCAGGCGTTGCGCGATGAAGAAGCCGATTTTGCCTTCCTGTGCGACCAGTTGCACTGGTTCCCCGCGCGTGGCGAGCTGTACTGGGACGACTGGGACCGCGAGGCGTATCCGCTCAATGTCGTGCAGGGCAGCCTGCTCGCGCGGCGCGTGCGCATGCCGCGCTACGCCGATCTTGCGCGTGGCGAAGACACCGACGTGCTGCTCAAGATCCTGCGCAGCAACGAACGCATCGCGCGCCTGCGCGGCGCCGGCTGGAGTTCGGTCTACGTCTACCATGGCGCCAACACCTTCGATGGCGCGCACCACGCTGCGATCGCGCGCGTCAAGGCGCTCGGCCACGCTGCACTCTTGCAGCGCGAACGCCTGCTGCGCGAGCGCCTGTGCGAATACCAGCCGGGTTTCGGGACCGTGCGCATGCCCCATGAAAATGGCGCGTTGGAAATCGGCACCGCGCAATCGATAAGTGGATGGCGATCGCCAAACTGAATGAACACCTGGAAATCGCCGCTGCGCGCCGATGCAGCACACAGCAGCGCCAGCCCTCGCAACGAGGACTATCAGTAGCGTTGAATATACAGCGTGAAAATGACGGACCAGAAAAACAAGTACCCGTAGAGTGACCAGCCGATCCTTGTCAAAATCGTCTTCTCGCGACTGGGAGCCAAACGCTTGGCATAGCGCAACATCGCCATGGTCAAAACCAGTGGTACCACGAATCCGCCAACAAATCCCGTGAGGAAGCGCAAGTCCACGGGAAATCCGAACGCGGACGCCCAGCTTTCGCCTTCAGCATGTCTTCTGTACGTATCCGCAATCAGCGATGTGAATACGCCAAGTATGATGAGCCACGAGAATATTTGTCGCCTCCGGTGGCCTGTTGTGTCCTCATGAGACTGATCGAGTTGATCTTGCATATCAAAATTCCGATGATTTACTACGGATGGCCGGGATAGGGTGTATTGCACGTCGCGTCATCCTTTTGATTGTTGTATGCCGTTCGAACGGCTTCAGCAAAGGCGCCCGCGCACGCATATGATGCAAGTCCACCACTTTCAAGTGCTCCAACGCAAGCTGCGCTGGCCAAAACAGCACTGGCTGTTAGTGCCAATCCATCGTCTACATCTTTATCACACGCATTTTTTCGATTGTTCTCCCAATCTCTACAATCATTATCGCCAGGTGCGCAGTTGTCCGGATTCGGTGGCTGCGAAGTGAGCGGATCGCTACCGTACGGTGTGTTCCACCAATACGTGAACGTACTCAATCCTGGACCTGAATCTCCATCCGGCCATTGATCGCACGGCTCGGGTATTGGCCAGCAATCACCACCCGACGGCAATCCCCACATTGCATCGTCTTGATCGCCGATGCCGCCTCCGTCTCCCGGCAACAAGCCCTGAGCGTTCTGGGCCAAAGCGCGCGCAGAGTTCGATCCTGCGCGACGGCTACCAGTGGACTTCATGATCGCGTCCGAATGAGCGGCCGTGATGTCGTCGTACATCTGATTGTACATTCGTGCAGCGAGTTTGCTATTGCCGTTGGCGGCTTGCAACAGAACCTGATCCAGCGGCAGGGTGATCGTTTGCGTGCCGGCGTAAAGCGTCGCCGTGTCCTGCCGAAAATCGAACGTTGCGCTCAAGCCGTTCTGGAGTTGAATCGCATAGGTCCTGGTCGCCCGGTAGGCATGAAAATAATCCAGTGCGAACCCGCTGTTCCCTTGTGCAACGGCGATACTGCTGCCGAAACCAATCCAGACGATCAGCAAAGCCAGCAACACGTTTCTTGTCTTGGTCCCTAATTCTTTGACTACCACTTTGGACTCTCCCATATGGTGAAGTCCCCCGATCAACCGTATCCCCCCCCCCCACACACAAGTCAAGCAATTCCCCGCATCCGGGCCTCATAGTGTGAACCGCATCGCACTCGCACAATCGCAAGCGCGTTGCGAATGCTTCTACTCCAGAAAACGCCGCGCCAGGTTCGCCAATGTGCAGTCGCGCGTGCGGATCCAGTGTTCGTCAATCTGACCTGCATGCACCGTGGAAAAATCCGTGCGCTCGGCGCTCCACCACAAGTGCGCCCACAGATGCATGCTGTACAGGTCTTCGCGCGCAGTGTCGGATTCTTCCAGCAACGTGCGCAAACCGGCGATCGAGCTGCCGTAGCGATAAAAGTACTCGCGCGGCAGCACGCGCAGTGCATCCGGCATGCGCTCCCAGGCGCGCGCCGCTTCGGCGCAGGAGTGCCGGCTCCAACTTCCATCGAACGTGGCCGCCATTCGCTCGCGCCAGTGCGCGGCGAAGCGCGATCCCGGCCGCGCCAGCACCACGGCATTGCACAGTGATGGGCGGATGAGTTGCCCCGGCGTTTGCGGTGCGTTTTCCTCACCTATCGCAAATTCCTCATCGAACCACGCATCCGGGTATTCGCGCACGAACAGGGTATCCATGTCGGCATAGGCGCCACCATGTTCGAGCAGGACGTCCATGCGCAGGAAATCCGCCTCGTGCGCATAGGCCAGACCCAGGCGTTCGACGAGACGCCCTTCGGCGCTGTCGGCGTAACGCCCCGGTTCGAAGCCATCGACGCGATGCGCCACAGTGTGCAATCGCAAGGCCGGTTTGATTTTTTCCCACCACGGTCCGAACGGCTCGTGGCGGAAGTGGAAATGCATGGCATCGGGCCGGTTCACCGCGCGGCACGAGGCCAGGCAAAGGTAGTGCAACAAATGGAAAGGTTCGCGTTGCTCGCGCAAGCCGAACACGAAATGAAAATCGCGGCGCGTCATGCCAGTGCTTCCAGCAATTTCGCCGCCACCACCGGCTCGGCGAAGTCGCGCACGATGCGTTCGCGGATCGCGCGCATGGCGCCGCGCATGGGTTCTGCATCGATGCGAGCCGAACGCAACATCGCCACGGCCGCATCGAAATCCGGCTCGGCCCAGCGCTGGCTCGGAAAATACGAGGGCCGCTGCGGCGGCCACAGCGGCACCGGGGCCAGGCGATAGGGCACGGCGCCGGGCCAATCCACGCCGAGGAATTCGCACTGCCCGCCCCATCCCGTCATCAGCACGGGCTTGGCCAGTGTCGCGGCCTCGAACGCGCCCAGGCCCCAGCCTTCGCCGCGCGATAGAGAAACATAGACATCGCCGAGCGCGTGGATCAGGTCGATCGCGTCGCCGTCCAGTTGCGCGTTGTGCAAGACGACGCGCGGTGGCGGGCGACCGGTTTCGGCGGCCACGGAATCGAGTACCCGTCGCACCAGTTCACGCGTGGAAAGATACGGATACAACGGTGCGGCGCCATGCCCCATGACGCCGGTCTTGATCAACAACGCCACGGCGTCGTCGGCCGCGAAGGCATGCGCAAAGGCACGGATCAAGCCTGGCAGGTTCTTGCGCGGGTCCCAGGCGTTGATCGTATAGTAAACGCGGTCGCCCGCGCCGATGCCAAGTTGCGCGCGCGCCGCGGCGATCGCGAGCGGCGAGAATTCGCGCCAGCAATGGCGGCGGACATGCGCAACGACATGGATGGGTTGGTCGAGGCCGCCGCGCGCGAACACGTCGCGATTGAACCGGCTGGGCACGATCACGCGGTCGGCCCGGGCCAGCAACGGCAACCAATGCGCCGGCACGCGATCGGTTTCCCACACGGTCATGCCGATGTTGCGCTTGCCGGGCTCGAACAGTGCTGGCCAGCATTCCGGCGGCGCATGCACGACGACCGTGTCATGCGCGATCGCGGCACGAGTGCGCGCGATCAGCGTAGGCACATCGGCCAGGTTGCCTGAGGTGCCGCACAACGCGAGCAA
This sequence comes from Pseudomonadota bacterium, assembly GCA_018240565.1. Taxonomy (GTDB): domain Bacteria; phylum Pseudomonadota; class Gammaproteobacteria; order Xanthomonadales; family Rhodanobacteraceae; genus Rudaea. Next base: position 36,921 of record JAFEFO010000044.1, read on the forward strand.
TTCGCTGCGACTGCCGTCGGCTCGAACCCACGAACCGACCACCATGCGTTCGGGGCCCCACTCCAGCGGAATCCACTGCACCGCGATGCCCGCATTGACGAGTGCGCGCACGTAGGCGGCGGCAGCCTGTCCATAGCCGCTGAGGCTGCCGAAACTGTAATAGCGGATTCCGCGCGGAACCAGCGCCATGGTCATTCCGCCCCGCAACAGCTCGCTGCTTCCGACCGATGGCGAATCAGGTCGGCGATGCTGCCGATCTTCAGGCCATGCATTGCCGCGAATTTTTCCAGCTGCGGGCGCCGCGCCATGTGTCCGTCGTCGGCAAGGATTTCCACCAGCACGCCGGCCGGCTCGAATCCCGCCAGCATTGCCAGGTCGCTGGCCGCCTCGGTGTGGCCGGCGCGCGTGAGCACGCCACCGGGCTGCGCGATGAGCGGGAAGACATGCCCGGGCCGCACCAGATCGGAAGGCTTCGCCTCGGCAGCGGCGGCAGTGCGGATGGTATGCGCGCGATCGTGGGCGGAAATGCCCGTCGTCACACCCTGCGCCGCCTCGATCGATACGGTGAAATTTGTGTGGTACCGCGAGGTGTTGTCGCTGACCATCGGCGGCAGGCGCAGGTGCGCGCAACGCTCGCGCGTGAGCGCCAGGCACACCAGGCCGCGTGCATGCGTGACCATGAAGTTGATGTCCTGCGGGCGCACGCACTGCGCAGCCATGACAAGATCGCCCTCATTCTCGCGATCTTCGTCATCGACGACGACGACCATGCGGCCGGCGCGGATTTCGTCGATCAGTTCGGCAATCGTGGCGAAGCTCATGTCGCCTCCCCGGTTTGCAACCTTTCCAGGTAGCGTGCGACGAGATCGACTTCGATGTTGACGGCGTCGCCAATCTTTCGGTCGCGGAATGTCGTGGCATCGAGCGTGTGCGGAATCAGGTTCACGGCAAAACGATTGCCCGCCACGTCATTGACGGTCAGGCTCACGCCATCGACGCAGACCGAGCCTTTCGCCGCAATGTAGCGCGACAGCGCCGGCGGCAATTCGAACGTCCAACGCAGCGATCGCGCATCGGCTTCGATGGCGACGACGCTGCCCACGCCATCCACGTGTCCGGACACCAGATGTCCGCCCAGGCGATCGGACAGGCGCAGCGCCTTTTCCAGATTCACGCCGTCGCCCGCGCGGCGCTTGCCGAGCGTCGTGCAGGCCAGCGTTTCGGTGGAAACATCGGCGGCAAATCCGCGATCATCCCGTTCGACCACGGTCAGGCACACGCCGCTGACGCAGAGGCTGTCGCCGAGGCGAACATCGGCAAGGTCCAGCGCGACGGCGTCGATGTGCAGGCGCAAATCGCCGCCGCGCGCTTGCACGCGCGCCACCTTGCCGACTGCCTGCACGATGCCGGTGAACATCTGGCTATTGTCGCAGGAGCAGGCGCAAATCGCCGCCGACTTGGCGCTGATCCACGATGCGCATGCGCCGCGCCTGCGCCAGTGCATCCAGAGGCGGCAACGTCAGCAAGGGCCGTGCGGTGTCGCCCATGAGCAGCGGCGCGACGTACAACAACAGCTCATCGACGAGATCTTGCGCAAACAGCGCGCCACACACGGTCGCGCCGGCTTCGACCTGCAGCTCGTTGACGCCGCGCGCGGCAAGCACGGCCAACGTGGCGCGCAGGTCGAGTCGACCATCGTGCACGGCGACTGCTGCGCATTCGACCTTGTCGAAGTGCCTGGCGCGGCGCGCATCCGGCGCATGCACGACCAGGGTCGGCACGGTGCCGTCGAGAACATGCGCAGTAGCCGGCGTGGCCAGGCCGGTGTCGAGCACGACGCGCAGCACCGGCGCGCAAGTCTCGCCATCGGGCAGGCGCACCGTCAGCTGCGGATCATCCGCCAGCACGGTGCCAGTGCCGGTCAGGATGCCGCTGCTACGCGCGCGCCAGCGCTGTACGTCCGCGCGCGCCGCATCGCCCGTGATCCATTTCGAATCGCCATTGGCGAGCGCGGTGCGGCCATCCAGGCTCATCGCCAGCTTTACTCGCACGAACGGCCGGCCACGCTCGATGCGCGAGAGGAATCCGCGATTGAGCTCCCGCGCCGACTCGCGCATCAGGCCGATTTCGACAACGATGCCCGCCGCACGCAATTTGGCAAAACCGCCGCCGGCAACTTTCGGGTTTGGATCTTCACAGGCCGCGACGACGCGCGTGATGCCCGCCGCAATCAGCGCATCGGCACACGGCGGCGTCTTGCCGAAATGCACGCACGGTTCGAGCGTGACGTAGGCCGTTGCGCCGCGTGCACGGGTGCCTGCTTCGCGCAATGCGAACACTTCCGCATGCGGCTCTCCGGCTCGCGCATGAAAGCCTTCGCCGACGATCTGCTCGCCGTGCGCGATCACGCAGCCCACGCGCGGATTGGGTTGGGTCGTGAACAGCCCGCGTTCGGCCAGACGCAGGGCGCGCGCCATGTGCGCGTGATCGACCGCGGAAAACCCGCTCATGGGGACTTCTTGCGCTGGCGCAATTCGCCCAGCAGGGGCAACTGCAAGCCTTCGAGTTCCGGCAGGTCCTTTTCGAGCTTTTCGATTTCCTCGCGGAACGCCTGCACGTCCTCGAAGCGGCGATACACCGAAGCGAAGCGCACGTAGGCCACCTGGTCCATCCGCTTCAATTCCGTCATCACCCACTCGCCGACCAGGCGCGAGGGCACTTCGCGCTCGTTGACGCCGCGCAACTGGCGCACGACTTCGCGCACCACGCTATCGACCGCGTCGCCCGCCACCGGGCGCTTCTGCAATGCGCGCTCCACACCGCTGCGCAACTTGCGCTCGTCGAAGGCTTCGCGACGGCCATCGCTCTTGGCCACCAGCGGCAGCTTGATTTCCATCGTCTCGAAGGTGTTGAAGCGTTCGCCGCAATGCGTGCATTCGCGCCGGCGCCGGATCGTGGTGCCGTCCTCGGATTCGCGCGAGTCGATGACGCGCGTGTCTACATGCTGGCAGAACGGACAGTGCACGCGTGGTTACGCGGCATAGACAGGGAATTTGCGGCATTGCGCGGTGACCTTTTCGCGCACCGCGGCAATCACCTTGTCGTCGGCCGGCGCATCGAGCACGTCGCAGATCCAGCCGGCAAGCTCGACACAATCGGCCTCACCGTAGCCGCGCGTGGTGACCGCCGGCGTGCCGATGCGCAAACCGGACGTCACGAAGGGTTTTTGCGGATCGTTCGGCACGGCATTCTTGTTGACCGTGATGTGTGCCTTGCCGAGCGCTGCTTCCGCATCCTTGCCGGTGACGCCCTTGCCGATCATGTCGACCAGCATCAGGTGGTTCTCGGTGCCCCCGGAAACGATCTTGTAGCCGCGTGCGATGATCGTTTTCGCCATCGCCTGCGCGTTTTTCACGACGTTCCGCTGGTAGGTCCTGAAATCCGGTTCCAGCGCTTCCTTGAACGCGACCGCCTTGGCCGCGATCACGTGCATCAGCGGCCCGCCCTGGATGCCGGGGAAAACGATGGACTGCAATTTCTTTTCGATTTCCTCGCCCGCGCCTTTGGCGACGATCAGGCCGCCGCGCGGGCCGCGCAGGGTCTTGTGCGTGGTCGAGGTGACCACATGCGCGTGCGGCAACGGCGAGGGATAAACGCCCGCGGCGACGAGGCCGGCGACGTGCGCCATGTCCACGAACAGGTAGGCGCCGACCTTGTCGGCAATCGCGCGCATGCGCGCCCAGTCGACGATTTGCGAGTACGCCGAAAAACCGGCCACGACCATTTTCGGTTTGTGTTCGAGCGCGAGGCGTTCGACCTCGGCGTAGTCGATCAGACCCTGTGCGTTCACGCCGTACTGCACGGCATTGAGAATTTTGCCGGACAGGTTCACCTTGGCGCCGTGCGTCAGGTGCCCGCCGTGCGCGAGCGACATGCCGAGGATGGTGTCGCCCGGATTGAGCAGGGCGAAATACACGGCCTGATTGGCCTGCGAGCCGGAATGCGGCTGCACGTTGGCGTAGTCGCAATCAAACAGTTGCTTCAGGCGATCGATGGCGAGGCGCTCGGCCACATCGACGTATTCGCAGCCGCCGTAGTAACGCTTGCCGGGATACCCTTCGGCGTACTTGTTGGTCAGCACCGAACCCTGGGCTTCTAGCACGCGCGGACTGGCGTAGTTTTCCGAGGCGATCAGTTCGACGTGGTCTTCCTGACGCTGGCGCTCGGCGGCAATGGCTTGGGCCAGTTCGGGGTCGTAGCCCGCGATTTTCATGGTGGCAGCGAACATGTCTTCAATCTCCCTGAGCAGCCGCATATGGTAGCGGCTAAATGCCCATTTCGGCGATAATTGGCGGCTTGTCAACAGGATTTTGGCGGGAAACACATGCAATACATCTACACCATGATCGGCGTGTCCAAAGTCGTGCCGCCGAAACGCGAGATCATCAAGGACATTTCCCTGTCGTTTTTCCCGGGCGCCAAGATCGGCCTGTTGGGCCTCAACGGCGCCGGCAAATCGACCGTGCTGCGCATCATGGCTGGCGTGGATACAGAGTTCAACGGCGAGGCGCGGCCGCAGCCGGGCATCAAGATCGGCTATCTGGCGCAGGAGCCGCAGCTCGATCCGGACAAAACCGTGCGCGAATGCGTTGAGGAAGGCGTCTCCACGATCACCGATGCGCAAAAGCAGCTCGATGCCGTGTACGCCGCCTACGCCGAGGAAGGCGCGGATTTCGACAAGCTCGCCGCCGAACAGCAGCGGCTGGAGGCGATCCTTGCCGCCGGCGACGGCCATACGCTCGAGCGCACGCTCGATGTCGCCGCCGACGCGCTGCGCCTGCCGCCGTGGGATGCGAAGATCAAGACCCTGTCCGGCGGCGAAAAGCGCCGCGTGGCGCTGTGCCGGCTGTTACTGTCCAAGCCGGACATGCTGCTGCTCGACGAGCCAACCAACCACCTGGACGCCGAATCGGTCGAGTGGCTCGAACATTTCCTGCAGGAATTCCCCGGCACCGTGGTCGCGGTCACGCATGATCGCTACTTCCTCGACAACGCCGCCGAGTGGATCCTCGAACTCGACCGCGGTCGCGGCATTCCGTGGAAGGGCAATTATTCCTCGTGGCTGGAGCAGAAAGACGAACGCCTCAAGCAGGAAGCGTCCAGCGAAAAAGCACGCCAGAAGGCGATCCAGCGCGAACTCGAGTGGGCGCGGCAGAACGCCAAGGGCGGCCGCAGCAAGGGCAAGGCGCGCCTCGCCCGCATCGAGGAATTGCAATCGGTCGACTACCAGAAGCGCAACGAGACGAACGAAATCTTCATCCCGCCCGGCGAGCGCCTGGGCGACAGCGTGATCGAGTTCAAGGGCGTGTCCAAGTCCTTCGGCGATCGATTGCTGATCGACGACTTGAGCTTCATGGTGCCGGCGGGCGCGATCGTCGGCATCATCGGCCCGAACGGTGCCGGCAAATCCACGCTGTTCAAGATGATCACCGGCCAGGAAAAGCCCGACAAGGGCGACATCACGACTGGCCAGACGGTGAAGATCGCCTACGTCGACCAGAGCCGTGAAAAACTCGAAGGCAAGCACAACGTCTTCCAGGAAATTTCCGGCGGTTCGGACATCCTCAACATCAACGGCATCGAAATCCAGTCGCGCGCCTACATCGGCCGTTTCAACTTCAAGGGCTCGGATCAACAAAAGATGGTCGGCACCTTGTCCGGCGGCGAACGCGGACGTCTGCATCTGGCCAAGACCCTGCTGCAGGGCGGCAATGTGCTGCTGCTCGATGAGCCCTCGAACGACCTCGACATCGAAACCCTGCGCGCGCTCGAAGATGCGCTGCTGGAATTTCCCGGCAACGCCTTCGTGATCTCGCACGACCGCTGGTTTCTCGACCGCATCGCCACGCACATCCTCGCCTTCGAAGGCGACTCGCACGTGGAGTTTTTCCCCGGCAACTACCGCGAATACGAGACCGACAAGAAGCGACGCCTCGGCGATGAAGCCGCGCAACCGCACCGGATCAAGTACCGCAAGTTGGCATGATGCCCATTCCGTATCCGCCGCCAATGACAACAGTAGCAAACAGTACGAATTGGGCTATCGTCAGTGCATCTGACGCGAGCTTTTTCCCGTTGTTGCGTGATACGGTAAATTCCATCCGGGACAAGCCTGAGGGGCGCGATGTCCCGTTCATCGTATTCGACCTAGGCCTCCTCGCCGATCAACGCGAAGAGCTTGCAGACAGAGCAATCCATTTCATCACTCCGGATTGGGACTATCGATTCGCCACACCGCAGCCGGATTGGTTCAAGGCCATGACCGCGCGACCGCACTTGCCCAAATGGGTACCCGGTTACGACCTGTATTTCTGGATTGATGCCGATGCTTGGGTGCAGCGCTGGGAAACAGTGGAGTTATATCTTGCAGGTGCGCAGCGACTCGGCTTCGCCGTCACAGCAGAGGCTGACAGGGCATATTCGGAATATGTGGGTCCGGCACCCGGTAAAGAGGCGGTCATCGGTGTACATTTTCGTCATCAGACGTTGCAGGCTTTTTTTGGCGAAGACGTTGCCAAAAAATTCCGTGGTTATCCTCTATTGAACTGCGGGGTATTCGCCGCGCTTGCCACGTCCGAAATCTGGCAAACCTGGCCTCAATATATGCGCAAAGCGCTCCACCAAGGCAAGGGAGATCCCTTTTTCGCCGAACAGACCGCGATGAATGTTGCGTTGTACGGCGGCGAAGTTCCGTTTGCGCGTTTGCCGGCTACCTGCAATTGGGTGGTAAATCGAGCTTGGCCTATAGTCGGTGTCGGCGGCGAGTTAGTACACCCGGATTTTCCGCATGAACCCATCGGAATTATCCATCGCACTGCCATAACGAAACGAATGAACAAATGTCTGCATGCATTAGATGGAAGCGCAACCAACATTGGCTTGAATTACTACAGACCTTGAGACAAAAACACAATGCGCTTCCTCGAACTTTCTCGAGTAGTTTGGCAATGTAAATGTTTGCTCTGCACAATCGCTCCGCAGAAGCCGCCCAACCAATAATCCAAAACCGAGGTTTGGTGTCGATTATATGCACGAAAGCTTCGTGACACACAGCGAAGCTTTCGCTACAATCAACAACTAGCAACAAATCTGTTTATGGGCACGGTGTTGAGTCGGTAACCGACTGATAATTGTTCGGGCTGCTGCACGCGTTGGTAGTAACCGAAGCAGTCGAAACACCATAGCAAGTGCGACCACCTCTTGAGAAGTATGCATAAGACGAGTTGCGGCCTTGAGCAGGTCCATAAACAGTGATAGGTGCCGGCGATTCTCTAGCCAAAACGGTTGTCTTCAGGCTGTTGAGGTAAATCACTGAACTCACACTGAGCGTCCACGACTGCGTATTGGGTGGTGGCGGCGCGAAACCATCGACCGGTCGATCCGCAACAGCAACTCCCGCAGCTGCGGTGCTTGTAGATGGATCATCCGCAAGTAAGCTCACACCTCCAGCACCTGGCCCAGAGCCACATGCGCCCTGATTGATTGATGCGGCTGTGATTGTATTGGGATTTATCTTCTGTAGAGCACTAATTTTCTCGAGGGCGCTAATTTTTTGCTGTAAATCGGAAATCATTCCGATCTCAAAGCTGTTTAACGAGCGTTTATTCTTTTCACGCTGAAGAATAGTCAACTGCCCTTCGGTATCGCTTAGATCATAGTAGACCCCATCGTTGCCAAACGCATAACGAGTTGTCCCACCGTCGGCACGCGCGATTTCATAAACACCAGGCGCGACTGACACGGCTTGATAACCATGAGTAGTTAGAAATTGTTCTTCAATATTCAGATTTTGAGCAACCGCTGCAGTACATGCCGTTGCGAGACCACATGCCACCAGGAAACTTTTCTTCACGCTAACTCCCTTCAATTATTTGTTTTTGCAAGAACCCAACAATGTGAGATTGAATAACCCCACACTATCGAATCTATCGCAATGACAAATCCACTGTCAATCAAACGACCCGGGCGAATCGTGAGTGCTGCACATCATGGCGGGCGTGGGTACAAGATGGACATGAGATGATCAATATCGACCCAGCCCTCGTTTCCATCCTCATCCGCAGCATGGATCGACCAACGCTGGCGCGTGCGCTGCGCTCGGCGGCGGAGCAGACGTGGCCAAATCTCGAAATCGTCGTCGTCGCGGCCTGCGGTGCGGCGCATCGTCCGCTCGGCAATTCCTTCGCGGGTCGGCCTTTGCGCCTGATCTATCCGCAGCCCGATCGGCGCTTGCCGCGTCCGGATGCGGCGAATCTCGCATTGGAATCCGCACAAGGCGAATGGCTGAATTTCCTCGACGATGACGACGAACTGCTGCCCGAACACATTGCCGCGCTGATGTCCGCGCCGCGAGTCGACGAGCGCGTAATCTACGCGCGTTCGGAAGTCCGCGACGAGGCCGGAAAAGTCACCGGCCATTGCGGCTTCGAGGGATTCCCGATTCGCTTTTACTACGAAACTCTGATGACGCCGAACGCGACGGCGTTCCATCGCAGCCTCGTCGCGGAAGGCGCGCGTTTCGACGCGCAGTTTCCGGTGTACGAGGATCACGACTTCTTCATAAACTGTGCATCGCGCACGCGACTGAAGTTCGTCGATGCCGTGACCTGCGTGTGGAATGCCCATGACGGCGAATCCGGGCTCGGTCATGGCGCGAACCGCGGCATCATGCGACGCGCCGAACTCAGCGATGCGCTGCGTCGCAAATGGGCCGCTCAGTTCGAGCGCTGGGCCGGTGAACCCGGCGCCTTGCTTTCGACCGGACAGAGTTTCCTTAAAATTGGCAACTTCGAAGCCGCGCGCGACTGTCTGGAGCGTGCGCTGACGCTCTCGCCCGCAGACATCAATGCGCTCAACCTGTGCGGCATGGCCAATTTTCACAGTGGCAACCTGGAGCGCGCCGAGAGCCTCGTCGGCCGGGCACTGCGCCAGTTGCCGGCGCACCGCGCCTTGCAGCAAAATCTCGCACTGATCCGCGCCAGGCGTGCGGCTGGCCAATGAACGAGCAGCCATGAATTTCATCGGGATTCTCAAGCGCGCGCAGCACAAGAATATTTCGCTGGTCTGCGTTGGCCTCGATCCCGAGCCGGCGAAGTTTCCCGCACATCTGCAGGGCAGGCCTGATGCAGTTTTTGAGTTCTGCCGCGCCATTGTCGATGCGACCGCTGACCTCGTTTGCTGCTTCAAGCCGCAATTCGCACACTTTGCGGCGTTGCGCGCGGAAGATGCGCTGGAGCGCCTGATCGCGCATATCCATGCCGAGCATCCCGACATACCCGTCATCCTCGACGCCAAGCGCGGCGATATCGGCTCGACCGCGCAACACTACGCGGCCGAGGCGTTCGATCGCCACAAAGCGGATGCGGTGACGGTGAATCCGTATTTAGGGCGCGATTCCGTGCAACCATTCCTCGATCGCGCGGACAAGGGCGTGATCGTGTTGTGCCGCACCTCCAATCCCGGTGGCGCGGACTTTCAGGCCTTGGACTGTGGCGGCGCGCCGTTGTACCTGCGCGTGGCGCAGAAGGTCGCGCGCGACTGGAATGCGAACGGCAATTGCGCCCTCGTCGTCGGCGCAACCTGGCCCGATGAACTGCGTCAGGTGCGCGAGGCAGTCGGCGACATGCCGATCCTCGTTCCCGGCGTCGGCGCACAGGGCGGCGACGTGCAAGCCGTGGTGCGCAATGGCGCGAATGCGCAAGGCGCCGGGCTTATCATCAGTTCATCGCGTGCGATTTTGTACGCGAGCAGTGCCGAGGATTTCGCCCAGGCGGCGCGACGCGAGGCATGCAAACTGCGCGACGAGATCAATCGCTGGCGCTGATTCGCGCTCTCAACCACCGCCAAGCAAAAAGCGGCGTCAGCAGCGCATAGTGCGCCCAAATCCCGCACCACACCAGCGCACGCTTGAGCGGATTGCGCGCCGCCGGATCGAATTTGCGGAACCAGCGCCACATACCGCGGTGCTTGTGATACGCGACAAAAAATGGCCGCGACCGGCTCGATGTGCCCTTGCCATGCACGATGCGCACGGCATTGGCGCAGACCACACGCAGGCCGGCATCACGCACGCGTCGGCACACGTCGATGTCTTCGACATGCAGGAAATAGCCTTCGTCGAAGCCACCGATGCGCTCGAACAGCGCACGCGGCAATAGCATCGCGGCGCCCGACACGACATCGACATCCTGCAGATCGCTGGCGTCTGCCGCGATATTGATTGCGTCCAGCCCAAGCATGCTCAGCGCTGCACGGCGCAACAACGGATCGCGGCGACGGCTGGCCGGTTCCGCATCACCCGCGGCATCGACAATGGCCGCGCCGAGCAGGCCGATATCCGGCGCCATGAATCCTCGCAAGCGTTCGATCGTTTGCGGCTCGATCGCGCAATCGGGATTGAGAAACAGCAATACGTCGCCTTGTGCTTGCACCGCGCCGCGATTGCAGCCGGCGCCGAAACCGAGATTGGCGCCATTGCGCAGGATGCGCAGTCGCGCGTCGTTCGGCCAACGCCGGGTCAGCGGCTGAATCGAGCCATCGCGCGAAGCGTTGTCGCTGACGATGACCTCGACCGGTGCCGAACTGGCCAGCGCGCACTCAACACAGATACCCAGATCCGCGCCGCTGTTGGCGGCAACGATGACGACGCTGGTCAGCCCGGTAGCGCCGGTCATGCTCGCGCAATCAGGTTTGCGCGAGCAGTTTTTCGCCCTGCTCCGCCGCGTGCGTCCACAATGCCGGCCAGTCTTCGCACAACTGCGCCATGGTTTCGCATTCCTCGCTCAATGCTCGCGCGCAGCCCGGCGCATCGATGTCCGCGGGCCAGTCGCCGAGTCGCGGCGGGGCGTTGGCCAGCAACGCCTTGGCGTTGGCCTGCACGATTTCACGCGCATCGGCCAACCAGTACACCGGCGCGTCGTTGGCCGCTTCCATCTGGTGCTGCAGGCGATCGATGATGTCGGCGCGCGCATAGCTCAGATACTCGCGCAGGTGGGCGATGCGGTTGGGCTCGCTCGCGCCGGCAAGGTCGCGCAGGGTCGCGGCCAGCAATTGCAGGCGCGCGGCGGGATCGGCGGCATGAAACAGGCCGAACTGGCGTTGCACGAAATCGCGCTGGAAGTAGTTCACGTGCGGAATGTGCGCGGCCAGGGTGCGGTCGGAGCGCTTGCGATCGGATTCCTGGGCATGCCCGATCGTCTCCGGCATCAACAGGGCGACGGCATCGGGATGGCAAAAGCGCGTCATGGCGCTGGTCATCGAATCCTGCCCGCGGCCAACGGGATTGGAGCACGGCAACAACTGCGCGTTGTCGACCGTCAACGGCGTGAATCCCGCCGTTGCCACGACCTGCGCCTGGGCCATGCCCTGGACCACGAATTGCGCTTCGCAATTGCGCAGGTAGCTCTCGCGGTCGCGCCAGAATTCGGCGCGACTTTCGCCGTCGAGCTGGTACAGCCACAAGCCGAATCCGCTGCGCGAACTGCCGCGGCTGGCGGCCTGGGTCGAAGCGATGCGCGCGGTCGCCGAGAGCAGGTCGAGCCGACCCATGTTGATGCCGCGCAGGTCGCGGCGTTCGATCGGATAGTCGGACGCGAGCACGCTGCCGAGCGTGTTGCCGCAGGCGCGCAAGTGCAGGTCGAACGGATCGGCCTCGATGTCGGCCCCGGCCGCCAAAGCCTGCTCCATGTTCGGCAGGAACCTTGCCGTCGCCTGCGTGTTCGGATTCGGATCCAGTCCCGCCCGCACGTAATCCGGGCGGCGCAACGGCAGCACGAGATCGTCGTCGAGCAAGGCCAGGCGCGCGCCGGCGGACAGCAGCACGGCGAGGTTCCAGCCACGGCCACCGCCGAAGCGCTGCGATTGTGGATGCGCATCGCGCAACAGCAGGCGTTGCGCGGAAGTCTTTGCCACCGGCACGGCCTTGCCCAAGCGTTCGGCGAGCTTGCCGGCCTCGGCGCGTCCGATGTAGTGAACCTTGCAGCCGGTCGTGCGCGCGAACTCGCGCAAGGCATCGCGCTGATCGTTGGCGTGGGCCGGCAAGGATGAGTCGTCGAGCACGGTGTAACGACGGCCCGCGCGATGGCGCCGTTCATAGTCCGCGAGAGAGGCCAGCAGTCGCGCAAGCTGTTCGGGTCGATCGCAGGCGCGGATGAAAATGCCGCGCACGCCGGGCTGCGCACGCGCCGGCGCCTGGAGCAGGCGTTCCACGAACTGGCTGTCGGAAACGAGCAACCCGCGCTGGATCAGGTTTTCGAGCACGCGCTGGATGCCTTCGCGCTTGCCTGCCAGGCCCGAAATCGTCGATTCGATGCGTGCGGCATGTTCGTCGAGGCTGCGGAACTCGCGACACTGGTCCAGCGCCTGCAGCACCTGGAACGTCATGACGTGGGTGTCGCCGTTGCGCTTGACCTGGAAGATGCATTCCTGGCTTGACAAGGACGCGACCAGCCCATCCTCGGAAGCGAACAGCGGAGCGTTCGGGTCGCTGAGCGATGCGGGCCGTGCCGGGGCTTGCGGCGGAAAATTGACCTGGTAGTTGAGCGTGGTTTGCATTCGGGATTCTGGTTGCCGCGCGGATTGTCAGCGTGTCGTCGGTTTCACTTCGGGTTCGCCGCGCAAGCGCGCGAGTTCCGTCTCCAGCTCGGCGATGCGTCCGCCCGCGGCGATGTTGCGGCGGACCTCGCCATTGTAGTGGGCATAGACCGATTCTTCGCGGTCGCCGAACAACGCAACGTCCGGCAACGACGGCAGTGGCCGGCGCGAACACACGGCGATGAAATACAGCGGCGCGTAATCCAGACCCACTCGCGGTGCCGTTGCGGATTCGGCAAGCGTCGTCGCGGCAACCGTGCGTGATTCCGCATCCAGGTTCCAGACCGCGGACTGGAACAGCAGCTTCTGGCCAAACAACCGTACGTTCGGGAAATGCGGCGCAAGTAGTGCCAGCAGTTCGTCGCGATACAACTCGCGCACGTGGAACTCATTGCGGAATCCGCTGATGTCGCTGTAGGTGCGCTTGTCCGGGGAGGACACGATCAGGATGCCATCGTCGGCGAGCACGCGCGCAAAGCCGGCGATCATTTGTTCCTGGGCGGCCACGTGTTCGAGGGTCTCGAACGACACGACGAGATCGAAACTCGCGGGCGTGACTTCCAGCGCCGTGCAATCGCTGCGCTCGAAGCGCAGGTTTGGGCGTGCGCCATAGCGCGAACGCGCATGCGCGATGGCGTCTTCGGCGATGTCCATGCCCACCACGCTGGCCGCGGCACTGGCCAGCATGGCGCTGCCGTAACCTTCTCCACAAGCCGCGTCCAGCACGCGTTTGCCGCGCGCCAACTCCAGCGCGAAGGCGTAGCGCGCCAGGTGTTCGTAGCGGATTTCACGCACGCATTCGGGCGTGAAACGCTCGCCGGTGAATTCAAGCGCACGGTCATTCATGACGTTGCCGCCGGTTCATTCGCATTGGCAGCCATTTCGTCGTTCCACGCATGCGCCAACCGCACCATGCCGAATTCGCGGGATGCCCCGCGCACGGTCAGGCCGCGTTCGATCGTATCGAACAGGCGCACGCCTTCCGGGTCCAGCGGATGTGCCTTGATCACGTAGGCGCCCGGCAACAATGGCATGCGCGCAAAACTGATTTGCACTACATAGGCGTTTGCGCCATCGGGCCGGGGCACGACGCCGTCCATGTCGGTACTGACGCCGTAGACCGGCGTACCATCCATGCGCGCGATGCCGACGATGACGACCGGCGCGCGGCCATCGCGGGAATGGACGCGTATGCGCACGCTGACGTCCCCTCCCATGTCGATCTGCACGGGTGTATCGGCGGTGCTGCCGTTGACCGTCACATCAAGCAGATGGAACTCCAGGTTCTGGGCCGACGCGGGCGCCGATGGCGCGGACTTGCCTTCCTGGTAGGCCAGGTAGGCCTGGGTGACATCATAGACGTCGCCGCTCGCCGCCACCTGCCCCGCCTTGAGCCACAGGGCCTGCCGGCACAACTTCTGCACGTGGTACATGCTGTGCGAAACCAGAATCAGGGTGCCGCCGCCGGACAGGTATTCCTCCATCCAGCGCACGCACTTTTTCTGGAATGCCTCGTCGCCCACCGCCAGCACTTCATCAGTGATCAACAGATCGGGCTTCAGGGCGGCGACGATGGCGAATCCGAGCCGCACCGTCATACCGGACGAATAGTGCTTGACCGGTTCGTCGATGTAGCGGCCGATGTCGGCGAAGTCGACGATCTGCTCGAGCTTGGCGCGCGTTTCGTCAGCGGACAATCCATACAACGCGGCCGACAAGGCGATGTTGTCGCGCCCGGAATAGTCCGGATGGAACCCGGCACCCAGTTCCAGCAGGGCGCCAACCCGCCCGTTCACCGCCACGTTGCCGAAGCTGGGCGTCAATACGCCGGTCAGCAGCTTGAGCAAAGTCGATTTGCCGGCGCCGTTCTCGCCGATCAGGCCCAGGGATTGGCCGCGTTCGACGCGCAAATCCACGTCGCGCAGCACAGGCACCGAGCCGGGATCGCGACGGCCCAGCAACAGGCGCCACAAGGCGCGCATCCGGTCGGCCGAGCGGAACACCAGCGGATAGGACTTGCCCAGTCCTTGCGCGACGACCAGCGCCTGGCCGCTCACAGGAAGTCCTCGAAATGCGCATCGAGGCGCCGGAAGATCGCCCAGCCTGCAACCAGCACGATGAGGGCGCCAGCGCAGGCCAACGCGTCGCTGGCCAGCGGTCGCGGCGGCGTGTGCAACAGGACGCTGCGGAAGAATTCCGGGTAGTGCGTGAACGGGTTGAGCCCCATCCACCCGCGATAGCCTTCCGGCAACGATTCCCGCGCGTAGAAAACCGGGGATGCGAACATCCAGATCATCAGCAACTGCGGCAGCGCCGCCGACAGGTCGCGCACGAATACCTGCACCGCGGCAAACACGAATGCAAGCCCCAGCGCGAGTGCAAACAATTGCATGTACGCCAGCGCCGCGAGCGGAAGGCCGGCCAGATCGACCGGAACGCCGAACGCATACAGCGCAACGATGATCGCGAGAAAACCGGCGCCCTGCACGATGAAACTCGCGGCGACCGCAGCGAATACCAGCACCTCGCGCGGCAAGGCCACCTTGCCGATGAGTGCGGCGTTGTCCTGGATCGCGGTCGTCGCCCGCGTCAGGCTTTCGGCGAAGGCCGTCCACGGCCACAGTGCCAACGCCAGGAACGGCACGTAGCCTGGCGCATCGGATCCGGGCACCTTGGCCTTGAATACATAGACAAACACGAATCCGTAGACCGCCAGTTGCGCCAAGGGCTGCACGAGCGCCCACAGGCCGCCGCTGAAACTGCCGAGATAGCGGTTGCGGAGGTCGCGGTGGATGAAGTGGAGGGCGAGGCGCAGCGCGGGCATTGACCGGCCAGGTGTCGTCGGGCCGGTCATTATCGCAAAGCGCTGCGCAGCTGTCCGCAGGATCCGCCGCGAAGGCAATCAGTGCTTGCTTTCGCCTTCCCGCTCGCTCGCCTTCTGCTTCGCGGCGGCTTCGTCGGCAGCCTTCTGCGCCATTTCCGGCGTGATCGTGCCTGGCGGCAGGTACCGCGTGCGCAGGGAAGCCACGAGATCCGGACTGGCATCGAGCGGTTTTCCGCGCAAATCGCCCGTGTACTGCGCCATCTGCTGGTCGATCCAGTCGTTGCGCAACTTGGCAACGAGATCATCGCGGATTTCGTCGAAGGACTTCTGGCGATCGGGCTTGTGCCTGACCAGCTTGAGGACGTGGTAGCCGAACTCGGTCTTCACGATAGGGGAAATCTGGCCGACCTTGTCCAGTTCCTTGGCGGCTTTGGCGAATTGCGGGGCCATGTTTCCCGACTCGGCGTGCTCGATCAAGCCGTGGTTGTCGGCCTTGCTCGGATCGTCCGAATACTCTTCGACCAGTTTGTCGAAGGTATCCGGATGCGCACGTGCCGCCGCTTCCACCTTGCCAATACGGGCGCGTGCCTCATCCTCGCTGCGGTCCTTGGTCGACACCAGCACATGCTCGACATCCACTTCGCCCGGCTCGGTGAATTCGGCCTTGTGCGCAAGGTAATACTCGCGGGCCAGTTCGCTGAAGTCCGGCCGCTTGAGCGAGTCCTTGTAATGCTCGAGCTGAACGGCGGAGAGCACGTCCTCCGTCGAAAGCTGGATGCGCCGTTGCACCAGCGCGTCGGCATCGAGCTTTTCCGCACGCGCCGTCTGCGCCAACTGCTTCTTCAGCAACAGGCTCATGATGGTGGATTCGATCCGCTTGGGGCTGTCGAAGAAGCCGCCGCGGTCCTTTTCCGGTATGCGCGCGGCAAAGGCATCGATGTCCTGCAAGGTTACCTGCACGCCGTTTTGCTCGGCGACGACACCGGGCGGCAAGGTAGCGTCTTTTGCCGAAACGATGCCTGTGCCGGCCAACAGGCAGGCGGCGATGGCGATTCGGGTAACGTTGCCTAGCGGTCGCGTGATCAGTTTCATTTCGATTCCTGAAAAAAGCGCGCCGCCCGAATGGCGGCGCAATTGAGATTGCGTGGATCGCGGATAGTTCAACGCAGCGTTGGACTATCCGTCAATCAGCACGAGGATGACTCGATCGCCTTTCATCATCATGGGTGATAGGAGTTGAACGTGCCTTGGTTGGAAAGCGGGATTCGACATACGCCGCCGACGCAGTTACCACTAGTGGTCGACGCTGCCGTGCCGCCGGTCGGAGTGACATTGCTGATGTCGGCGTCGATCATGTTCAGATAGTAGGTCTGGCCATCCGCAAGATTGCAGCCATACGACTTGGACCACATCACAAAGCCACCGGTCAGTGCCTTGTTGATGTAACAACCGGCGACCACGCTGCTGGTGCCTGGATAGGTGGCGGGATTGCTGAAGTCGCCGCACTTGGTGCTGATGGTCATGCTGACCGGTGCATCATTCTGCGACGACCCCACGATGTATTGCCCATAGATGCCAGTCGGGGCGCCGGCAAAGTAACCAGCCGGGACAGTGAACTTCTGCGCCATGTAGTTGGTGATCGGAAGCGGGAATACCGGCTGTCGGCCATAGCTTTGCGGCCAGGTGCCGGAAATGGCCCATGAAGAATTGAAACTGGTCACATCGACCGACTGGTAGCCAGTACCGGGGCCGGAACCGAAGTAATAGACCGACTGGGTGCCCGTCCACTGGTTGAAGCTGTTGACCCCGCCGGTGCCGTCGCCAGCGACTGCCGGACAACTTCCGCCGCTGGCTGAGACCGTGACCGATTGGGTCTTGTTGCTTTGCTGGCTGTTCACGCTGTCGGTCACCGTAAGGGTGACACTGTAGGTGCCTGCCGCCGCATACGTGTGCGACGGATTGCGCGTCGTCGCTGTCGTGCTGTCGCCAAACGTCCACGACCACGCATTGATGGTGCCGCCGCTATCGGTCGAGGTATCGGTGAACGTGGCAGTCAAGCCATTGGTTGTGTAGGTGAAATTGGCCGCAGGCGTTCCGCCGCTCCCGCCCGTGCTGCAGCCACTGCCGGTCGGCGTGCCGGTCAATTGCGCCTTGAGGTGCCCCGGCGTCGTGCTGCTCGTCACCGGCCCGGTAGGATAGGAGCACGTGGCCGTCCCCGCCTGATTGGTGATGTCGATGACGGTCTGGGCCGAGGCGCCCATCGATGCCACCAGGAGCGTGGCGGCGAAGATCAAGATGCGTGACATGTCTGCAAGATTCTCGGATCGGATGCGGAGCGCGTATTGTACCTGTTGGCAGGTGTAATTCGCCGTTAAATGCCGCCCAAAAAAGAAGGGGCCCTTGCGGGCCCCTTCGGTTACACGATGCAACTTATACGCTCATCAGGACGCGCAAGCCGTCTGGCCGTTGTAGCAAGCACGCGATTCGCGGTGACGATACACGCCGCTGTAGTTCGAGAGCACGCCGTTCACGTTGCCGTTGACGAAGTTCTCGGCCTCGAAGCCGGTAACCGGCAGGCCGTAGAAGACCTGGCCCTTGTTCGAAGCGCGCATCGGATGCGCGTCCTTCGCAACGCCGGTGTTGATCGAACCACCATGCGCCGCATCGGTGAACGACAGAGCGAGCCAGCCGTTGTTGCCGAGCGCGGACGTGGCGAGATTCGACGTCAAGGTGGAGCTCAGGATGCTCGGGCCGCCAAACGTGATGACGTTGGTCTCGTGGCACAGCGAGGAAGGCGGCTGGCCCGGAGGACACGGCGAGAAGCCGCAGGTCGGCGTCGAGGTGGTGCGCTCTTCGCGATCGTACAGGCCGATGCCGACGACGTCGCACGACAAGCCCTTGGCGAACTTGGACGTGAACGGCGCGATCGGAGCCGCCGTACCAGCGTAGTTCGTGCTGGAGTCGACATAGAAGCGCTTGGTCGGGAAGGTGACAACCCAATCCGAACCCACGCTGCCGTCAGACGCACTCTGCCACTGGTTGTACAGGTTGTTGGCAGAGAACACGGCGCTGACCGCGTCGATGGCCTGCGTGGCCGCCGGATACGGAGCGGAGAGCAAGACGCCGCCGGAGAAGACAAACGCCGTTGCCGTGGTCGGATTGGCGTCGTTGACGAAGTTCAAGCTCGGGTTCAAGCTGCCGGTACCGGCGCCCAAGGTCTTGGACGTGAAGCCATCCAGCGCGTCGGCGTTGTAGGCGTAGTAGGTACCATGGCTGACGTTGACCACCGAGGCCGCGCCGAACAGGCCGGAGGACGGTGGAGTGATCGCGGCAAAGGCAGCCGCTTCGAAATCGGCTTCCGCGTCGGCGCAATCCGGCGGCACGCCGTTCTTGTGCAGGGTGTCGGCGTACAGGTTGCTGGCCGGATCGATGTCGCCCATCGAGATCATTTCGAAATGACCTTCGTTGGTGCGGCTGTCGCCCGTCGGGCCGCCGTCAGACAAGGTTCCCGTGTAAGCATAGTGCAGGAACGCCTGGTAGGGGGCCGGCACGCCGGCGGCAGTCGTGGTGAACGCCGGAGCCGTGCAGCTGTTGTCGGTGGTGAAGATACCAGCGCCGGTACCGGAAACGCCGGCATCGGACAGCTTGAACACGGTGGCAGTCCACACGTCGTACTTGGACAGGAACAAGTTGAAGTCGAGCACTTCGCGGCTGTTATAGCCTTCGAGGAAGCGCACCTTCACCGCCTTGCTGTTGCCCGTGGTGTTGACCACAGACAGCAGGGTCTGCTGGCCGGCGTTGACGGTGTAGTAGGGGTAAAGCAGGGTCTGACCCAGACCATCCGGGTTCAGGTTGACAGCATTCGCCATGTTGGCGATGCCCACAACGCCGGCGATACCGGCGACGACGGCAGTCGTCAAGCTATTTCTGTTCATCACAACACTCCTAAATTTGACCACAGGGCTTTTTGCTTTTTCGCCAACCTGGAGGGCATGCCATAAGGCCCCTACGCCCCAAAGCAGGGTGGGCAACAGCGAATCTATCC
>JAFEFO010000045.1 GCA_018240565.1 Pseudomonadota bacterium
CGTTCGCTCACTTGCCGAACCGCCTCGATCTTGAACTCATCCGTGTACCGTTTCCCACTCATAAACACCTCCGTTGATGCCATAGTGTATGGCTCCGAGGTGTCTACGAAATCTTGGGCGATTCACAATGATGCCTGATGGCAATTCCCTTACTAAGCAAGTCTTACCTGAAATCCCTGCTCCTCGCATCCAACTGTTCCAGCATCGGCGAGTAGTCGCGCATCGACCTGGCGATGAGATGCTGGACTCCGTCGTGGCGTTCGATGACGCCATCGATGGCGAGCAGGCGCGATTCGCGGAATACGCGCCAGTAGCGGCGCGCGACGTCGCGCCAGACGATGGCGTTGAGCGTGCCGGTTTCGTCCTCCAGGGTGACGAAGGTGACGCCGCTGGCGGTGGCCGGTTGCTGGCGCATGAGCACGAGTCCGGCGTAGCGGATCGGCGAGCCGTGTTCTGCACGACTGGCTTCGCTCGCGGACTTGCAGCGTTTGGCGCGCAGTCGGCTTCTGACAAAACTTACCGGATGCGGGCCAAGACTTTGCCCCGTGGTGGCGTAGTCGCTCCACACATCATCCGCCGCCGTGGGCGGACGCAGCACGATGTCGGATTCGGTCGTGGGATTGCCCTCGAACAGCGGCAAGGTGCGTTCGACGCCGGCGACTTTCCAGCGCGCGCGATGGCGGTGTCCGGCGAGTCCCTGCAAGGCGCCGGCATCGGCGAGCAGTTTGCGCTCGCGCGCATCAAGTTCGGCGCGCTCGCACAGGTCTTCGACATCGCGGAATGGTTGCAGAGCCCGGGCCTGCTCGATGCGCCGTCCGGCATTTTCACCCATGCCATGGATCTCGCGCAGTCCCAATCGCAGGATCGGTTGCGATTGCGCTGCGTCGAGCGTTGCGTCCCAGTCGCTAAAGCGAACATCGATCGGATGGACCTTTGTTCCATGACGTTGGAGGTCCTGCACGATCTGGCTGGGTGCGTAGAACCCGAGTGGTTGTGCGTTGAGCAGTGCCGCGGCAAACGCGGCCGGTTCATGGCACTTGAGCCAGGCACTGGCGTAGGCGAGCAGGGCAAAACTCGCCGAGTGGCTTTCCGGAAATCCGTAACTGGCAAAACCCTTGATCTGCTCGAACACGCGCTCGGCAAAGTCCAATGCGTAGCCGTTCTTTTCGAATCCGGCGAGCAGGCGTTCGTGAAAGGGCTCCAGTCCCCCACGGCGTTTCCACGCCGCCATGCCGCGACGCAGCTGATCGGCTTCGCCGGGCGTAAAGTCGGCACCGTGGATGGCGAGTTGCATTACCTGTTCCTGAAACAGCGGAATACCCAGCGTGCGATCGAGCACGCCACGCAGCGGGCCAGCCATCGGCGCATAGGCTTCGCTGCCCTGACGTCGGCGCAGATACGGGTGCACCATGTCGCCCTGGATGGGTCCGGGCCGCACGATGGCGATCTGGATGACGAGGTCGTAGAAACAGGCGGGTTTCAGGCGCGGCAACATGCTCATCTGCGCGCGCGACTCGATCTGGAACACGCCCACGGTGTCGGCGCACTGGAGCATCGCGTAGGTTTGTGGATCTTCGTCAGGGATCGTCGCCAGCGTGTAATCGCCGCGCCCATGGCGTTTGAGCAGGTCGAGGCACTTGCGCAAGCAGGTCAGCATGCCGAGCGCGAGGCAATCGACTTTCAGCAAGCCTAGGGTGTCCAGATCGTCCTTGTCCCACTGGATGATGGTGCGATCTGGCATCGCTGCGTTTTCGACCGGCACCAACTGCGACAGCGGTTGTTCGCTGATGACGAATCCGCCGACGTGCTGGGACAGATGCCGTGGCATGTCCAGCAGCTCATGCGCAAGAGACAGAACGCGGCGGGTGATGGGTGAATCGGGATCAAAGCCGCGTTCGCGCAAACGCTCGTCGGGGGATTCGTTGCGACTCCATCCGGCCAGCGCGCGGCTGAGTTGATCGACCTGATCAGTGGAAAGCCCCAACGCCTTGGCCACGTCACGCACGGCGCTCTTCATGCGATAGCAGATGACGGTGGCGGTGAGCGCAGCGCGTTCGCGGCCGTACTTGGCATAGATGTACTGGATGACTTCTTCGCGCCGTTCGTGCTCGAAGTCCACGTCGATGTCGGGCGGTTCGTTGCGCTCGCGTGAGATGAAGCGCTCGAACAGCATGGCCATGCGCGCGGGATCCACTTCGGTGATGCCCAGCGCAAAGCACACCGCCGAATTCGCCGCCGAGCCGCGGCCCTGGCACAAGATCCCGTGCGAACGCGCAAAGTGCACGATGTCCTCGACGGTGAGGAAATACGACTCGTAGCCAAGCTCGGCAATGAGTGCCAGTTCCTTGTCGATCTGCGTGACCACCGCTGCCGGCGCGCCATCGGGCCAGCGCTGGCGCATGCCTTGTTCGGTGAGATGGCGCAACCACGTCGCCGGCGTCTGCCCGTTCGGCACGAGTTCGTGCGGATAGACATAGCTCAGCTGCGTGAGCGAGAACCGGCAGCGCTGCGCGATACGCACGGTTTCATCCAGCAACTCATGCGGATAGATCGCACCAAGCGCGCGGCGCGAACGCAGATGCCGCTCGCCATTCGGGAACAGGTACGCACCTGCTTGCGCGACCGTGGTGCGCTGGCGGATGGCGGTCAGCGTGTCTTGCAGGCGCCGGCGGCTGCGCGCGTGCATGTGCGCGTCGCCCGCGGCGACGGCGGGCAATCCAAGTTCATCCGCTAGCGCAAGCAATTCATGCAATCGCGTCGCGTCGTCGCTGCCGCGATGCAGTTCCACCGCCAGCCAGGCGCACTGCGGAAAATTCCTTGCGACCCAGGCGCCGTCCGCGCGCGAGGGCTGCGCTTGCGGCACCCACAAGGCGAGCACGCCGGAAAGGTTGGCAAGATCGGCACGTGCCAGCCGATACGCGCCCTTGTCCGCGCGGCGCCTGCCGCGCGTGATGACACCGCACAAGGCCTGGTAACCTGCCAGTGATTCGGCCAGCAGCACCAGATGCAATCCATCCGGCAAGCGAATTTCCGTACCGACGATCAGCGGCACGCCGGTTTCCCTGGATGCCTCGTGCGCGCGCACGATCCCGGCGAAGCTGCATTCATCGGTGATGGCCAGCGCCGCGTAGCCTTGCGCCTTGGCGCGAGCGAACAACTCGCGCGCAGTCGAAGCCCCGCGCAGGAACGAGAACGGGCTCAGGCAGTGCAGTTCGGCGTAGCCGCTCATGCGAACCACCCGTGCAGCAGCCATGGGCCATCGATTGCGCCCGCCGGACGAAACGCCCATGCCCTTTGCCCGACACTCGTCTCCAGCACGTAGTAATCACGACAGGCTTCGCGTCCATTCCACCAACCGGACTCGATGCGTTCGGGCCCGGCGAGAATGTGCGGCGCGCGATCGCGCAGTGGAATCGGCCGCGGCAGCAACCATAGCGGGCGCGGACCGGTAAGGATGCGAGACGAGACCGAGGCATCCGTAGTGAACGCGGCTTCCGGCCGGTGATCGGCAGCGGGCAGATAGGTCTTGACCGCGCCATCGCCGAGGCGCGCTTGCAATCGCGCGACGAGTTGCGGCCAGTCCAGTGCGGCAGCCGCGCCGGCATCGAACAGGCCTCTTGCCAGCGGCACGAACGGCGGCAGCTCGCGCGCGACGAGGCCCACGCCCGCCACCGGCGCGGGCAATGTGAGGCGTTCCAGGCGCAGGCGGGCAATGCCGAACCATTGCGCGGCATCGCGTTCGGGTGCGGGCGAACGCAGCACGATCGTGGTTGGCGCGCAGTCGTCGTGCAGGAAGGCGAGTTCGATGGCATCCACGCCGCCATCGCGTGCGAACAGGAACAGGCACAGATCGCCGATCAATCGCTTGAGCGGAAACTGCAAACCTTCCAGCGAACGCAGTTCGGCTTCAAACTCGATCTTGGCCTCGAAGCGATCCGGTGGCCTATACAGCGGCAAGGGATCGGGGACATGGCCAAGTAGTCGATCGAGACGTTCCACGAATGTCACGCCGCAACGCCGCGTGAGTCCGGCACGTGGCAGGTCGATGATCTCGCCGAGGCGCCGCAGTCCCATCGACGCAAGCAAAGCCAGTCCATCTTCGGGCAGGCGCGATTGCACGAGTGGCACGCGGCGCAGTGCCGCTTGCATCGCGCCGGTCACGGCAAATCCATCTGCGACGTGCGCGAACACGCAGGCCGCGCGCGGCAGCGGCGCGAGTGCGATGCGATGCGTGACGCCAAGATCAGCAAGGTCCGCGCGCAAACGCCGCTCGAACGCAGACCACGGTCCGAACAGGTTCAAACTCCCGCCGACTTCCAGCACCAGCGCATCCGGCGCAAGCACGGCAACCTCGCCGCTGTAGCCATATGCCCAGGCGACGAGCAGATCGCGCAGGGCGTCGGTGCGCTGGGCGTCATAATCGACCGTGATGAGTTTCGGCAACAAGGCGCGCGCGGCGGCGAGCGACTGACCGGAGCGAATGCCGGCCTGTGCCGCGGTGGCCGTGCAGGATTGGACGCTGCGCCGCTGCGGCGGCCCTGCGATCAGCGCAATCGGCGCATGAGGATCGACGCCTGAGCGGCGGACGGCATCCAGTGCCAGATCCGGCAGAAGTATCGCGGCCCACTGCATGGGAATCCCGTCATTGGATCGCGATGCGTTGCGCGGCTGCATTGCCGCCGCGGCACTTGAGCACCTGGATGCCCTTCGCATCGGCGTGCAGACGCACTGCCGCCGGCGATGTCGTCATCGCTACGCGCGCAGGACGAAACGCGATGGCGATTGCGCGCCCACTCTCGGCCGCCAGTTGCAATCGCCGCAGTTGCCGATCGTTCGCCTGTTTTGGCCAGCACGCGACCAGGGCGCACGTTGCACTGCGCAAGGCTTGCTCGGTCGCCCATAGGCCTTCATCGCCGCAATTCGTGATCGTGTGCATGGCCCACGGATCGACGCCCGCAGCCACGAAGGCCGGCGCATAGGGAATGTAAGGCGGATGCACAAAGACGATGCGACGCGCACTTTGCGTCAGGCGCGTGATCAGCGGCAATAGCAAGGTGAGCTCGTGCGTGCCGTCGTATTCGTGCAGCACCTCGGTCAGCGCGCCGACCGGCAGACCGCCACCGGGCAGCGCGGCATCGAGCGCGGCGTGTCCGGTGGCTTCGACTTGCGGCTGCGCATGCCGTGGCCCCTGCCAGATGCGCGGATCGCGCAGGACATCGGCGACGACGGCGCTCATGACGGCACCCTGATCACGCCCACATAAATGCCTTCGATGGCGAAATCGTCCGCGTTCACCTCGATCGGATCGAAATCGGGATTCTCCGGCAGCAGCACGATGCGGCTGCGCGTGCGCGAGAGGCGCTTGACCGTGATCTCGCCATCCAGGCGCGCGACGACGATCTGGCCATTGCGCGCCTCGGGCGTGCGGTGCACGGCGATCAAATCGCGATCCAGAATTCCGGCATCGCGCATGCTGTGGCCGTGCACGCGCAACAGGTAATCCGGACGCGGGCGGAACAGGTGTCGATCGACGGCGATCTCGCGCTCCACATGCACATCGGCATCGATGGGCTGCCCCGCAGCGACGCGGCCGATCAGCGGCAGGATCAGCTCATCGTTGGCCGCGGGCAGACGTGCGTGTGTACCGTGTTGGCATTGATCCAGAAAGCTGCGCACCGTAGCGAGGCGACTTTGCGGAATGCGCACGATCGCGGTCGGCTCGCCGTAACGGCCGGAACCTGGCTTGCGGCCGGCGCCGGCGCGGCGACCGCCGTGCGTGGGAATGCGTTTCATGGCGCACCTTGATTACTGTAACGTCAATCAAGTCTAGCACCTTTCGTCGCAGGGATTGCGACGCGTTGATTCGATGGCAGCTTTCCGGGGCATTCTGGAACGGCTTCAGGAGATCGCGCCCTGACGAGTGCTCAAAATGCGGCACCAGCGCCAAGCCGAAGCACTCCATTTCAGCGCCTAGTTCTGGCCAGGAGCAGACATTGGCTGTCGATGCCCCACAAACATGAAGCGATGGCCAACGTGGCTTTCCGGGACGGCACTCCCTCACGCCGGACTCGGCAGAGCGCTTCCTGAAGCGGGCGCATGCCCGCAAACGTCGCCTCAGAACGGTCGGTGAGCGCGACGGCGATGTGCCTTGGCGATAGTGTGCTATTCAAGGGAAACCTCCGGATGCAGCGGTGCGGTGCCGGCCCTGACCAGCCGATGCTTCGCCCTGGCCCAATGGATCATTCCCGCCAGGCTCGCCACGACTATCGCCAACGTGAGCAGGGAGGCCTCGGGTCCGAAGACACCGCCTGTCAACCACGCGGGCCCGCGATATTCACTGGCGAACAGCGCATGGCCGCGCCAGTCCTCGCTGCCTGACAGGGGTACTCCGGACAGAAAGATCGTGAAGTTCCATGCGGCGTGATTGGCTGCCGCCACCCACAGATTGCGCGAGTGCACGAACACCAACGTCCACAGCGCGCCGATCAGCACGCACGACAGCACCGTCGCAACCACTTCCTGGGGGCTGGCCCGGTCCTCGACGTTTCCGATATGCATGAACGCGAAGATCAACGAATTCAGCCACAACGCTGGCATGGTTCCCCAGCCCGTTTCGAGAATCCGGAACAGGATGCAGCGGAAGACGATCTCCTCCAGTGTTGCCGCGATCACGATCACGCCGGCAATTCCCCATAAGCCTTCCTGCAGGCCATGGTAGGCAGTCGTCACATACACGCCGCTTGCAAAGAGCAAGCCCATGGCCAACCCGATCAGGCCCGCGCCCGACAGTCCGCCGACGGCGATGCCCAGCGGCCTCGGGCGCAATTCCGGAACCTTTCGTTTCTCGACCAACCGGACATAGGCCCAATAGCCCAACACGGCGAAGCAAAAGATTCCAATCCGTCGTACCAGGCTCGTCACCGCGTCGCCGGGATGGAATACATGCTGGATGGCAGGCAGAAGCAGCAATCGGAAAAATTGCATGGTCGCCAGATAGGCGGCGAACGCCATCAGCAGCCTGAAGAAAACCTGTCTTGCGCGGCGAAAATCGACCAAGGGAAAGCTCCTGCGAGGGTTGCCGACGAGGGCGCTGTCTCGGCGTGTCGTAAGCGTGGATCGCAAGACTATGGCAACCAAATTTGCATGCAAATCCACAATTTCGCATGCCTTGCATGCATAATCGCATACAACCGATTTTACGAACCTGGCATCGATTCCGAATGGAATGGAGCGATCTACGACTCTTTCTCGCGATTGCCCGCGAAGGAACCCTGAGCGCGGCGGCTCGCAAACTGGCGCTGACGCAGCCCACCATGGGCCGACGATTGCGCACGCTGGAAGCGGCTGTAGGGCACAAGCTTTTCCAGCGAACCGGCGCTGGTTTTGTCCTGACCGACGAAGGCTCCACCCTACTCGGCCATGCCGAACGCATGGAGGACGAAGCGCTCGCGATCGAACGACGGCTATCCGGGCAGACCCACCAGCTCGAAGGGACGCTGCGGATTACTTCATCGGATTGGTTCGGCACGCATGTCCTCACGCCGGTACTGGCGGAATTCTCCGTCCGGCACCCTCAGATCACAATCGAGCTGCTGACGGATGGGCGCTTCATGAGTCTTTCCCGCCGCGAGGCCGATGTGGCGTTCCGGATCAGGCCGTTCGATGAAGCCGACGTCGTTTCGCGAAAGTTGTTGCACATGCGCTACGGCGCATACCTGCGCCAAGGACTCACGCATCCCATCGCCGGTGATGGCACGGGCAGTGCGTTGCTGACCATGGACTCGGCATTTGCAGGAACGCCCGACGACAGCTGGTTGCAAGCGATGCTGCCCAGGGCGCGCGTGGTGTTTCGCAGCAACAGTCGTGACGTGCAGGCCATGATGTGCGCCCAGGGCCTGGGAATTGCGGTGTTGCCGATTCCACTGGGCGAGAGCACCGCCGGCATCGAACGCATCGACCTGGGCGCCGAACCACCGGGCCGCGACACATGGATCGGCTATCACCGTGACTTGCGTCGACTCGCCCGCCTTCGGGCACTGCTGGATCTGGCAATCGTGCGGCTTGCGAACTGATCACAGAATCGCCAGTGGTGGCGCACGTCCACCGCGGGTCGCTTTCGGCCGTCGGAATATCTTGCGCTGTATTTGGGTGGCACAATCCAAGGAAGAAATTGGAGATACCGCCATGTGCTACTCCGCCGAAGTGCAGGAAGACTTTCGCTGGTATGTGCGCACGTTCGGCGCGAAGATCGACATCGCTGATTTCGTGCGCCTGTACACGGCGCGCATGGGCGACAAATCCATCCGCATCGGCAAGGCCATGGATGCAGCGTTTGTCGATCCGAAAAGCGCCGACGAACGCAAGGTCAAGGCGCTCATCGATGAATTCAACTCTAGCCAAGCTGCAAAGCTTGAGCTGGAACTGTTCAAGCAGAAGAAGCGCCTGGCCGATGCCGAGCGCACGCTCCAGACCAAGGCGACGAAGAAAGCGCAGGAGGATCGGCGCATCGCCACCGACAAGATCGCATGGTCACTGGCCAAGCTCAACGATATCCGCCGAAGCGAGATCAAGGACAAGGATTCGCGCATCTTTCCCGGTTGGTATGCGCCGGTCATGATCTGCGAGGGTGGCGAGCGCGTTATCAAACCCATGCGCTACCAGTGTCGACCGGCGGGCAAGCCGGCTTTTTACGACACGAAGTATCCCGGCACGTACAACGCGCGCCGTGACAATCTCGAAGGATTCTGGAAAAACCAGTTCGGCCATACTCACGGCCTCATGGTCGTGCACACCTTTTACGAAAATGTGAGCCTGCACAAGATGCAGCAGCGCGAGCTCGCTCCAGGTGAGAAGGAGCAGAACGTGGTGCTGCAATTCAAGCCTCGTCCGCGCCACGACATGCTGGTGGCCTGTCTGTGGTCACACTGGCATGGCAAAGCCGAAGAGGCGGATTTGTTTTCCTTTGCAGCGATCACCGATGAGCCACCTTCAGAAATCGCAGCAGCGGGTCACGACCGCTGCATCATTCCGATCAGGCCGGAAAATGTCGATGCGTGGCTGAATCCCGATCCGGGACGCATCGGCGATCTGTACGCCATCCTCGACGACCGCGATCGGCCGTATTACGAGCACGCGATGGCGGCATGAGGGCCGCTCGCATCATCCCAGCTCGCCGCGTCGCGCCAGTTCAGTGTCAAACAGCGCTTCGAGTTCCGCATTGGTGCCGCGCAAGCCGGCCACGACAGCCACCGCCCAATCGAAGTATTCCTGCTTGCGCTGCATCGGCCAGTCGGGCGGTGACGCAAGGATGTCGCGCACGTTGCAGGTCTTGTCGGCGAGCTTGATGCACTTGGCTGCATTCGACAGCTGCGGCCCATGCTCGATCTGCAAGCGCTTGCGTTCGAGCTTGGGCAGGCTTTTGTCGTCGGTCACTTCGCGCACGATGCAGGCGACGCGCGCTCCGAACGCCAGTTCCAGTTCCGCGAACGTCGTCGCGGTGTCTTCGACCGTGTCGTGCAGGATTCCCGCACAGAGTATGTCCACGTCCCTGATTCCGCCAACTGCTGCGAGCAGGTTGGCGACGGCGATCGGATGGTTTATGTAGGGCGAAGCATCCGCGCCCTTGCGACGCTGGTCTCGGTGCTTGCGTGCGGCGAAGTCGGTGGCTTGCAGCAGCTTCAGCGCGGCGGAACCGTTACGTGACTTCTCGGTCATCGATGCTCCTTGTCGGTATTATCGGTTTGCCAACACCGGTGATTGGATCGGCGTGCTGCAGCGTTCGATTGCGATCGTCACAGGATTTCCGGTTCGGCAGGTTGTGGATCGGCCTGCACCAGCGCCGGCAACACGCCTTCGCGCTCACCGCGTTCGCTGCGCTGGGTCAGCTTGCGGCGCGCGTCGCGGGTGCGCTCGACCATGGCCTTGTCATCGAGCGAGCGAGCGGCGGATTCGATCCAACCCAGCTCGAAGTCGTTGAGTGTTGCCAACTCCGGCGTGCCGGCGACGGCATCCTGCCATTCCAGTCGCGCCTCGTCGCGCTTGCCCATCTTCGCCAGGATATCGCCGCGCAATGCGTGATAGGCGCGACTCGACTCGTTTTGCAGTGCGACGTCCACGTCAGCCAGCGCCTGCGCCAGGCGGTCGTTCTTGTAATGCAGCAGGCCCGCGTTGAACTTCGCCGTCGACCAGTCGCCGGCCTGGTGGTAGCTGTCCAGTGCGCCGTCGCGGTCGCCGATTTTCTCGCGATAGATGCCGCGCAGATTGAACAGGTTGCGCGTCTGTCCGGATTCCTGCATCGCCAGGCCGATGAAATGCAGCGCCTTTTCGTATTCGCCGAGCGTGGCGCAGTCGCGCGCGTGCTTTTCGAAGGCCTCGCCGAAATCGGCGCGCGGGATTTCGTCGTTGCGGATCGCCTCCTCGCGCTCGAGCATGCGGCAGCGCACGACCTGGCCCGGATCGCGGTGCATGATCGGGGCGTCGAAGCGATGCACGAACGGCTCGGTATCCGGGCTGTCCATGCGCGACAGGCGCAGTTCCACGCACTGGTTGTCGTCCAGTTTCCATTCCAGCGCGAGGCGATCGTCGATCGAAACCGGCGCCGGCAGGCTCCACAGCGAACGACCGACGATGCGGTTGTTGTCGGCGACGATCTCGATGGACAACGGCACCTGATCGCGCTGGCTGTTGCGCGGCGGACGCAGCAGGGTCGGCGCCGCGGCCGCATTCGGCACGGCGTCGCCGGCGCGCAACAAGGGTACGGTTCCGGTGGTCACGCGCAGGGACAGGTCCGCACTGCATACCGGGGCGATGACAGGCTCGCCAAGTACCTGCAGGCTCAGCGCCTGCAGCGCCGCGCCACGCGCGACCGTGCCCTGCAATTCTTCGGCGTCGCCGAGCAATACATGCTGGCTTTCCGGAAACCTCTTCTTCAGCGCCTCCTGCACCGACGGCAACAGGCTGCTCGATCCACACAGCAGGATGCCGTGGATGTCGTCGGGCTCCAGGCGTGCGCGCAGCAGCGCCTGCGCGATCGGCGCAAACATCGAGCTGCGCTGCACGTATTCGTCGCCGGCTTCCGGCGGCGGATCCGGGTCGAGGAACGGACGCATCAGCTTGTTGAATTGCGCAAGCGACAGGCTGGGTTCGTCCAGGGATAGGATCTGGTCATTCCAGTCCACGGTCATCGCGACCGCGTGCACCGTTTCATCGTCACCGGCCTGCATGCCAGCGGCACGCAGCGCGGCGAGGCGATGGCTGAGCGCGATCTTCAGGCGCTCGGCGACTTCGAGCAATTGCGGCTCGAGCTTGCGCCGCTTGTCGTACCACGACACCGCAAACCGGTCGATGCCATTTTCGTCGATGAGCTGCGGGATCAGCACGTCATGGACGATCGCGCGATCGATGTCGCCGCCACCGAGGCGATGGTAGCGGCTGGTGCCAACCAGGCGCGCGCCGAGCGTGCCGCCGCGCACGGCGTCGATGTGGAAGATGGCCACATCGCAGGTGCCGCCGCCGAAATCGAACACGAGGATGTTGGCGCCCTCGCGCAACAGCGCATCGGCGCGATCGGGACTGCGAAATTTCAAATCCACGAACGCGGCATAGGGTTCGTCGATCAGGCGCACGTCTTTTGCGGACTTGGCTTCGAACGGACGCACAGCGGCGCACAGGGTTGCATAGCGCTGCGCGCCGTGGAACGACGCCGGCACGGCGAGAACCACCGGCAGCTTTGCATTTCTGGCCAGTGGATCGACGATGCCCTCGCGCAGATGCCGCAGCAGTTGCGTGGCGATTTCCGTCGGCGTGCGGAAATCCTTGGGCGCCCGTGCGTGGGTGTAGCGCAGGCCGATCTGGTTCTTGGTTTCGTAGAACAGATTGCGCTCCGGGAACGTACCCTTCTTGCCGCGCAAAGCCAGCGCCTGCGCGCCGAATACGGCCGATCCATCCGCCGTGATGGCGACTGCCGACGGCACGGCGACGCGGCTAGTGCCATCGGATTGCGCAAAGCGCAGGCACTCGCAGCGCAGTGTTCCGGCAGCGGCATCGAAATGCGCGACCGCCACGCTGGTCTTGGTGGTGCCAAGGTCGATGCCGAGCGCCGTCGCAGACTTGCCCTTCGCGCGCAGGCGGCCAAGGAGCTGCAACTCAAGGTCGGAATGGTTCATCGCAATCCCCCGATTGGCCGCGGATCGCGGCGCGCACATTCAATCAAGGGAATGTCTCACGGGCTGCGACAGCGTCATTGCAGACTTGCGTAGTCGGCAACCGCCGACTCCCACGCAAACAGGAGACAGACATGCGCGGAGAAGACTGGCAGGTCGAATACGCGGCGGGCAAGCTGGCGCAGGTTGCAGCAGCGAAGATGAGATTTTACCTGCACGACAGCATCAGGCTCGGCAACATGGAGTTGTTTGACCTTGATCGAACAATTGGAGAGTGAAAATGGAACACGTCGTCTTGCTTGGCGATTCGATCTTCGACAATGCCGCCTACGTCCCCGGCGGAACGCCGGTCATCGACCAGCTTCGCCAAACGTTACCAGCGAATTGGAAGGCCACGCTGCTGGCGATCGATGGAAACGTCACCGATGACGTTCCGAGTCAGGCGAAGAAGATTCCGGCCGACGCGACGCATCTCGTCGTCAGCGCCGGCGGCAACGATGCACTCGGCGAGAGCATCATTCTGGCTGAACCGGCGCATACCGTTGGCGATGCGCTGATCATGTTGTCGCATGTCCGCGAAGCGTTTGCAATGGCGTATCGCGCAATGCTGAAATCGGTTCTCGCATTAGGCAAGCCAACGATCGTCTGTACGATTTACGACGCGGTGCCGGGTCTCGGCGCCGCGGAGAGCGTGGCGCTGGCCTGCTTCAACGACGTGATCTTGCGCGAGGCTTTCTCGAATGATTTGTCCGTAATCGACCTGCGCCTCGTGTGCGATCGTGCGGAAGATTATTCCGAGGTCTCACCCATTGAGCCGTCGATGGCAGGCGGCGCCAGGATCGCGCGAGCTATCGCCGAAGTTGTGACAATGCATGATTTATCCCTACGACGCAGTGCTATCTGCGGCAAGGATCGATCATGATGCTCGGCAGACCATGCCTGCGTATTTTGCATACCTGACCTTGAGGAACGATCGCCAACACATCTGGAGCCACACCTTTGTGCGAAATGTGCCTCAGACAACCGGATACAGGATCTCGCCGAAATCCACGTCCGGGTTCCGCAGCATCAACTCGATGATCGCGGGGACGACCGACAGCATGATGTTCGCGCCGTCCTTGACCTGAGCGCGGTTGAGGCTGCTGTTCCAGGTTGCGCCACCGTGCACGAGTTGGTTGCGCAGCACATAGAGCCGGTCGAAGACCACGCTGAGTACGATCTCGGTGCGGCCATCGAGGATAGCCGCTGTGGCGAGCTTGGTGCTGGCATTGAACTTGTCTTCCCACTGTCCGCTGGAATCGTGATCGCGCAGCGCCGTCCAGAACGGCTCGAACACGAACTTGTTGGCGAGCAGCGTGCGCACGGGGCCGCTGAATTCCGAGAACAGCAACTTGGCCAGGCGCTTGTCGCTGTCCAGCGACAGCAGCTTTTGGAAAAAAGCCGCGAGTTGAACCCGCGCGTGTTCCTCAAGCCCGAACGCCCGCGCGTAGGCGGCGTTGAATGCGATCCAGAGAAAAACGAACTGCGCATCGTGGTCATCGCGTTCCTGCTCGGCGCGTGCCAGCCAACTGATCGCACGATGGATGCGCACGCGCGTGACTTCGGCGTGACGTTCGCCATCGCGGTGCAGCAGATCCTTGAGCGCAGCAGCCTTGCCGGCTGGCCGCATTGCATTTTTCGGGTTCTTGGCCATGCGTGGATTGTACGCATCAAATTGCCGAGGTTCCGAAGGACTGCGCGAACAGGCTTCGCTGCGCGCTCGCGCCAACGCAGTCTGCGGTTGCCTCCCCAAGCCGGACGTGCCATCCGGAAGCCGTATGCCGGTCCGTGTCTCACGCCGTGAGAATCCGCCAGTTCGGCCGCCGCAAGAAATTTCATGCAATTGGGTCGGTTGGAGTACAAAAGAAGAGAGGGTCATTTTTCCCTCGTCTTCCCGCCACTGCCCACAGGAGCCCATGAAACCGCGCCCGATACCGATTCGTCTCGCAACCGCCCACCGCGGCCACGATCACCGCGCCATGGCGCAGTTCCCTGGCGTCGACCAGCCCTTGCGCAGCGGCCGCGGTCCGGATCGCGAGTCCGCCATCGCCGCTGCCCTGCATCGCACGTGCATCTTCTACGCCGATCCTGATCTCGAGCGCGAGGTCATTCTCGCCGAGGCTCGCGGCGCCGATCTCGTGCTGCTGCTCGATGACATCACCCTGCGCCCGGTCGCGGCATGAAATTTCATTGAAACCGGTGGTTTCGCGTATTTTGGAATTGCGGCCCTGCACCTTCGGAGGTTCACATGACACCGTTCAACCGGCTTTCCGATATTCCAAGCTGCAATGGCAGTTTCGGTGGCAGCCACCGGGATTGATGCGATGGACAAGCACGATCTCGAGGTTCTTCGTGAAAGGCACGGGCTGTCCTTGCTCAAGGGCCGCCGCGAAGCATTGGAACAGGAACTGCTGCGCGCGTGCATCGGGCCCAGCAATGAAGAACTGCATCGCGTCATCGAGCGTCTTTTGCCACGCGGCAAATTGACCCTGGCCATCCGCAATGATGCGCCAGCCACCGATGCGCTGCCGCCAGACGCAGCGTAGTTATCGCTATCGCAAATCCAAGGGAGATACCGAATGTCTGATCCGATCACCCGTCCCACGGCCGGAATGAATTTCCAGTACCACGATGCCGCAAAGGTACAGACGCGCCTGGCCAACCTGGGCCTCACGGCCAGCCTGATCGAGGCCGAAGGGGTGCGGACGTTCCACACACCCGATGCCGTCATCGTGGCGCTGAACGAAGCCGATGTGCAGCCGCGGTCATTGCAATTCCTTTCCCGTGTGCTGGCCATGGTCAAACGCGACCATGCCTGTCGGCTGATTTCCGGCCTGCCGTTGCCGGAGCTGCCCCGCCCGCGCTTCAGCCGCCGTCGGCGCGCGCAGCGTCCGGAACATGCGCCTGCGCGCCCTGCTTCGCCGACCCAGCAAGCCATTCGCTGAATTCACTTTCCACGACGTTGCGGAGGAGACATGTACGAATTTGAAATGGCAGCGCGATTTTCGAGCATCGATGCGGTGTTCGAAGCCGCGCGCGAAATCGTGCCGGACCTGACCCTGGTCGAACTCGCCCGAATCGGCAGCTAGGACGCGGTATGCGAGGAATTCATCCGAGCACTGTACGAAGCCGATCGACAGTTGCCGCCACAAGAAACCGTGCGGCAGATCTGTCTGGCCGCAAGGCGGCAATTGCGTGTGGAGTCGGCGTTCCTCGCCCGACACGCAAGGTACAGGCCGGTTCACCCACGCAACGACATGGTCCAGCACGGCAATGCGTCCGGACCGTGCGTCCCGCAATTGCGAAAACCCGGACCGGTGGTCGTGCCGCCATGAAGGCGATGTCGATGCAGATTTGCGAGGAGTCCAGCTTGAGTACCCCCAAGACGTGCTGGAATCGTGGCTCAGTACACCGTGTCGTGGTCGCCGACGTCGATCGGCACGATCTCGTGCTCGCGGACAATCATCTCCAGCGTGATGCGGTACGACAGGTTGATCGATACCGAATGCAATCCGGTCAGCTTGCCGCGAAGAGCGTGCAGCCGCAACGAAGGGTGGTGCGGGTTGGCTTGCAGCAACAGCAGTGTCTTGCGGTACTGCTCACGCACCTGCGGATGTTGCTTGAGAAAGCGCGCCGCGCGCCGGTTGTACTGGTCGGTGAAGACCAGCGCCCAGGTCACAGCTTTGCCAGCCGTTTGAGGTGCGCTTCCACGGACTCCCTGACGAAGCGGCCAGCAGCGACGTCCGCCTGGCTTTCGGCCAGCGCTGCGGTCAGCTCGCACTCGCGCAGGTACTGGTAATGTTTGATGTCCATCACCACGAAGCGATCTTTTCCACGCACCGACACCGTGGCTTCCGGCGACTTCGCCAGCGCGCGTGTGATCGCAGAAACGCCCTCAGTCTTCAAGTTGTTGGCGCTGATGTTGCCCATGTAAGCCGCTCCATACGGTCGTACTTCGAATCGTATCATCAAGCATACGATTTGTCGCACGATCTATACTCAGATTGCGGCTGCCGCGCGTGCATCGGTTTTGCCGTTGTCAGAATGCGTGGTCAGGACACGTTACAACCTTTACCAGACTTGACATCCTTGTGATTCGGGACGATGCTGCCAACCGCAGCAGTCGTCTTCTTGGATTGTCTGCACGCGCCCTAGCTAAGCGCGTTTTGCTCCGCCACGCCGAAGCGTCCGGCCGCTTTGATCGAGGGTACTCCGCGCGTGCGGAGACTGCCGGACGAAGAACGGCCTGCGTTATGCGTCGGGCCGTTTTCGTTCTTGGCCTCTCGAGGCAGCGACCTCACGGGTCCGTGTGTCCTGGTTCAAGTGCTACGCAACTGCTACGCAGCGGATGCACAGTACCGCAATCTTTCGTCACGTCATTGGCCTGTGCGTTTCCGCAAGTCGCTGTTTCGCTGGATTCTTGGCACCTTGACATGGTGGGGGTCACAGGTTCGATCCCTGTACTGCCCACCAATTCCGGCTAAGATACCCGCGTCGTTCCTGGCGAAACCTTGCCGATGCGCTTTTCCCTCCGCTGTTTGCCTGCACTGGCCGCTTTGGCCTGTTCCGCCTACGCGTTCGCGGGCGTCGGCGTCACTTCCGCGGGCGTCAGCACGGTCGATCCGAATGCGGCATCCACGGATGTGCAGCAGCAGTCGTCCGGCTTCGTCGCCGCCAACCAGCAATTGCAGAATGCCGCCGCGAATGGCGGCATCGTCTTGCCGGGCGGCGCGGCCAATGCCGCCACGCAGGCAGCGGGGACCGCGGGCAACGGCTCTTCGCCGTCGCACGGGGAAGCGGGTGCCAATGCAGCGCCCGGAGCGGCACCGCCGCCACCGGCAGCTCCGCCCCCGCCGCCGCCGACTTACGTTTCGAACATGCGTCCGGTGAACCGCACGCCCGATTCGACGAATGCCCCGCCGCCGCCTCCGCCTCCGCCGCCTCCGGTGGAAAGGCCTGCCGCCGCAAAACCTGCTCCGGTCATGCCGCCAAAACCTGAGGCCAGCAGCACTCCAGCGCCGCAACCCGCCACCAGACCGGAAGCGGCAACGCACGCTGTGTCCGAAGCAGAAATGCCTGTTGTTTCCGATCCCGGTGGCGGCCGTGGCGAGGCGCCGGACAGCTACACATTCTGGTTCGGCCTGCTCATCGCCGGCGCGTTGCTGGCCTTGGCCGCAGTCACCTGGCTGAAAATCCAGCGCGGCGAATCGGCCGTCTGATTTTCCCTTCGGCAGGCATGGCGCGGCGTGTTTGCGCGCGCATCGGTCGTGATCCCGCCACAACGTGTGTGCGAGGCGCTGCCAGGCAACCTGCTAGACTTGCGCTCTTTTTGACGCCAGAGCGACGCCATGTCTGCAGCTGTCCACCCTCCTGGCCCCGAGGACGTGCGCCTGGCCGTGATTGGCTTGGGCTATGTCGGACTGCCCTTGGCAGTCGGATTCGGACGCCAACTTCCCACGCTCGGCTTTGACATCAATGCCGCGCGCATCGCCGAGCTGAATGCGCATAGCGATCACACGCTGGAGACTTCGCCGGAAGAACTCAAGGCGGCGACGCGCCTTTCCTTCAGCGCGGATGCGAAAGAATTGGCGGCCTGCAATACGTTCATCGTCACCGTGCCGACGCCGATCGACGACGCCAAACGTCCCGATTTGACGCCGCTGGAAGCAGCCAGCCGCACCGTCGGCCGCGCCATTCGCCGTGGCGGCGTGGTCATTTTCGAGTCCACCGTGTACCCGGGTGCGACCGAGGAAGTGTGCGTGCCGATCATCGAACGTGAATCCGGCTTGAAATACAACGTCGATTTCTTTGCCGGCTACAGCCCGGAGCGCATCAATCCCGGCGATCGCCAGCACCGCCTGGAAACCATCCTCAAGGTCACTTCGGGTTCCACGCCGGAAACCGCCGACTTCGTCGATGCGTTGTATCGCCGCGTGGTGAAAGCCGGCACGCACAAGGCCTCGAGCATCCGCGTGGCCGAAGCGGCCAAGGTTATCGAGAACACCCAACGCGACCTCAATATCGCGCTGATCAACGAGCTCTCGCTCATCTTCCATCGCCTGGGGATCGACACGCTCGAGGTGCTCGAAGCCGCTGGCACCAAGTGGAATTTCCTGCCGTTTCGCCCGGGCCTGGTCGGCGGCCACTGCATTGGCGTGGATCCGTACTACCTGACGCACAAGGCGCAACAGATCGGCTACCACCCGGAAGTGATCCTGTCCGGCCGCCGCATCAATGACGGCATGGGCGAACATGTCGCCCATCGCGTGATCAAGCTGATGGTGCAACGTCGAATCCACGCCGCGCAGTCCAAGGTCCTTGTGCTTGGCCTCGCGTTCAAGGAAAACTGCCCGGACCTGCGCAATACGCGCGTGGTCGATGTGGTCAACGAATTGCGCAGCTACCACGCCGATGTCGATGTCTACGACCCCTGGGTCGGCGCCACGGAAGCGCGCCACGAATACGGCCTCGAGCTGACGCCGGAACTCGTGCCCGGCAAATATGATGCCGTGATCCTCGCCGTCGCCCACCGCCAGTTCGTCGAGATGGGCACGGCAAAGATACGGGCGCTGGGCAAACCCGGCGCCGTGCTTTTTGACGTCAAGCAGGTGCTGCCGCGCGACCAGGTGGACGGACGCCTATGAGCCGCATCCTCGTCACCGGCGCCGCCGGCTTCATCGGTTCGGCCCTGTCCACGCGCCTGCTCGCGCGCGGCGATGAAGTACTCGGCTATGACAATCTCAACAACTATTACGACCCCACGCTGAAACAGGCGCGACTGGCGCGGCTAACGGCACATCCGAAATTCGGCTTCGTGCGTGCCGCGCTCGAGGACCGTGCGGCGATGGAAAAGGCATTCGCTGATTTCCGTCCGCAGCGCGTGGTCAACCTGGCCGCACAGGCCGGCGTGCGCTATTCGATCGAAAACCCGCACGCCTACGTCGAAAGCAACCTGGTCGGCTTCATCAATGTTCTCGAAGCCTGCCGGCACGGCAAGGTCGAGCACCTGGTCTACGCCTCGTCGAGTTCGGTCTACGGCGCCAACCGCAAGCTGCCGTTCTCGGTGCAGGATTCGGTCGACCATCCGGTCAGCCTGTATGCGGCGACCAAGAAGGCGAACGAACTGATGGCACACACGTACAGCCATCTATATGCGCTGCCCACGACCGGCCTGCGTTTTTTCACCGTGTACGGACCCTGGGGCCGGCCGGACATGGCGCTGTTCCTGTTCACGCGCAAGATCCTTGCCGGCGAGCCGATCGAGGTATTCAACCACGGCAAGCACACACGCGACTTCACCTATATCGACGACATCGTCGAAGGCGTGATCCGCACGCTCGATCATGTGGCAGCGCCCGACCCGGCGTTCGATCCGCGGCGCCCGAATCCCGCCACTTCGGCGGTTCCGTACCGGGTCTACAACATCGGCAATCACCAGCCGGTGCAACTGGCCGACTACATCGCGGCGCTGGAAGAGTGCCTCGGTCGCAAGGCGGAAAAGATCCTGCTGCCGCTGCAACCGGGCGATGTGCCCGACACCGCGGCCGATGTCGAGGAACTCAAGCGCGACACCGGCTATGCGCCGGCGACACCGGTGGCAGAGGGCATCCGGCGCTTCGTGGCATGGTACCGGGATTTCTACGGTGCCTGACGGGGCGGGCAGCGATGAACGCCCCGCAGTAACGCGACTGCGCGTATCGTCACTATAATGGTGTGTTACGGTTAATTGGCCCGCAGGGTGGAAACCATGATCAAGAACATCGGCCGTTTGCTTGTACTGATTGGCATCTTGCTGCTTGCCGCTTGCGCCGCTCCCGCGGGCTCCCTGCAGGCACCCAAGCCGAATCCTGATGCACAAGCCGTTACGGCGTACCACATTGGCGTCGACGACCAAGTGCAGGTCACGGTCTGGCACAACCCGGATTTGAGCGTCAGCGTGCCGGTAAGGCCGGACGGCAAGATCACGGTGCCGCTGATCGGCGACGTGGAAGCCGGCGGCCGGAC
This sequence comes from Pseudomonadota bacterium, assembly GCA_018240565.1. GTDB lineage: Bacteria > Pseudomonadota > Gammaproteobacteria > Xanthomonadales > Rhodanobacteraceae > Rudaea. The sequence continues at coordinate 20,205 of JAFEFO010000045.1, forward strand.
CCCGGAACAAGTTGCGGCCGAAATCCAGGACAAACTCAAGGCCTACGTGCGCGACCCGCAGGTAGCGGTGATCCTGACCGAACTGCGCAGCCACGAATATTTGTCGCGCGTGCGCGTCACCGGCGCCGTGCGCACGCCGATCTCGGTCCCCTACCGCCAGGGCATGACCGTGCTCGATGCGGTGCTTGCTGCCGGCGGCACCACCGAATTCGCCGCCCCCGATCGCACCGAGCTCTACCGCAAGGAGGGCAACGGGTCGACCAAGGCGTATGCGATCCGGTTGGACCAGATCCTGCAAAAAGGCGATCTGGCGAACAACTATCCCGTGCAGCCCGGTGACGTCATCACCGTGCCCTTGCGTGCGTTCTGACCACGGACGGCACCATGAGCGGCGAACTGGTCCCCTTGAATGAAGTGGCGTCGGTCCTGCTGAACGAGGGTCGGCGGCGCCGGCTCTCGCTCACGGCGATCTTCGTGGTGTTTGCGCTGCTTACCCTGCTGGTCGGCGCGATGTGGCCAAAGAAGTACGTCAGCTCCACGACCATCCTGGTACAGGAAAGCAACATCATCACGCCATTGATGGAAGGACGCGCCGCGGCCACCGGCGTGGCCGATCGCGCGGCGATCGCGCGTGAAGTCATTTTCAGCCGCAAGGTCATGGACGAAATCATGGACACCGGCGGCTGGACGGCGAAACATCCGTCCCCGATCGAGAAGGACCAGATCATCGAGGCGATCAAGAATCGCACCGTCATCTCCAGCCCGCGCGACAACCTGATCAAGATCACCTATGCCGACGGCGACGCCAAGCGCAGCTTCGATGTCACCCGGCGCCTGGCGGAGCTGTTCATCCAGGAAAGCTTCCAATCCAAGGAACGCGAAAGTCGCGATGCGTTCGAATTCATCAACAGCCAGGTCGAGGCGTACCGGAAGAAGCTCACCGACGCCGAGACCAAGCTCAAGAACTACCGCGATGCGAACGCCGATGCGCGCCCGGGCAGCGAGACCGACACCAACGCGCGCATCGGCCAACTGCGTTCGCAAATCGAAACGGCGCGCATGGACCTGATGGAACAGCGCTCGCGCGAAGCGTCGATCCAGTCGCAGCTGTCGGGCCAGTCCGAAATCACCGCCGTGCAGACCACCGAGGGGATCTACCGCGCCCAACTCGCGGAATTGCAATCCAAGCTCGACCAGTTGCTGCTCACCTATACGCCGGAATATCCGGACGTGGTGCGCACCCGCCACCAGATGGACGACCTGGAACGCCAACTCAAGCAGTCCGAGCAGAAAAAGCAGGCGGCGCAACTGGCCGGCACGCCGACCACGATCGACAGCAATGTGCAGTTCAACCCGCTGTATCAGCAACTCAAGAGCAAGCTCGCCGAAGTGCGCAGCGAAGCGGCCGCGACCGGCGCACGCATGGAGGCGAGCGAATCCATGCTGCAGTCCGAACTCGAACGCAGCAAGCGCATCGCCAGCTCCGAAAATTCGCTGGCCGAACTGACCCGCGACTACGACGTCAATCGCGACGTCTATCAGGATTTGCTCAAGCGCCGCGAGAACGCGCGTGTGTCGATGAACCTCGATGAAGAACGGCGCGGCCTCACCTTCCGCATCCAGGACCCGGCGGTGATGCCGCTGACGCCTTCCGGCATACGCTTCATGCATATCGGCATCGTCGGCCTGCTCCTGGCCGTGGCGGTCCCGCTCGGCTTGCTGTTCGCGCTCTCGCGCTTCGATCCGCGCGTGCGTTCCGCCGCCCAGCTCGAGCGCATGACCGGACTACCGGTTTTGGCGACGATCCCGGTTTACGCAAGTCCACGCGACCGGCGGCGCGAGCGTGCGCGCACGGTCTTTGCCATGCTGATGATCGTCGCCGTCGCCATTGCCTACCTCGCGTTGTTCCTGCTTCGATTGAACAAAGTCCTATGAACGAACCCGAAGGCGACGAGCGCCGCCCCGATTCCGCACTGCCGCCGGCGACCCCCGGCAGCATGCCGCAGCGCGGCGGCTCTGGCAGCATGATCGCGCGCATGCAGGAAGGCACCGCGCTCGCCCCGCGCCAGCTCGAGGAGCGCCGACTCATCCATCTGGATGATTCCGGTCGCCGCCACGCCGACGCGTTTCGCGAAATCCGCACCCGCCTGCTCGCACTCGGCAATGGCCAGAATTTCACGACCCTCGTCGTGCCGGTCAGCCCGCGCTGCGGCGGCAGTTTCGTCGCCCGCAACCTCGCCATGGCGTTCGCTTTCGACGAAGCCAAGACGGCGCTGCTGATCGATTGCAACCTGCGCCATCCGACCCAGCACAAGGCGCTGGGGATCGACGACGCGGACCGCGGCCTGATCGACTACCTCGAACACCCGGCCCACGGCATCGAACCCATACTGCACCACACGGGCATCCCGCGCCTGCGCCTGGTTCCGGCAGGACGGCCTCGCGAGATGACTGGCGAGTATTTTTCCTCGTTTCGCATGCGCGCCGTGCTCGATTCGTTGCGTTGCCGCTATCCGGATCGCTACCTGTTCCTGGACGGACCGGCGGTCAAGGGCTCGCCGGATGCGCGCATCCTGGCCGACCTCGCGGATTTCGTCGTGCTCGTGGCCGGCTACGGCAGCGATACCCCGACGGCCATCAGCCAGGCCGCCGCCAGCTTCGACCCGGCCAAGTTTGCCGGCGTGGTTTTCAATCAATCGCCCTGAACTTTCGCCACGCAAGGGGAAACGTATGTCGCCGAAACACCCATGCATGCACACCGCCAGCGCCCTCCTCGTGTTCTTTGCCGCGCCCGCATTTGCCTCGACCCAGTTCGACTACACCTGGCAGGTTGGCATCGAACACAGCGACGACATCAACCTGAGTCCCATCGATCCGGTAAGCCAGAACGTACTGCTGCCGCAGTTCGCCTTCGGCCTGGTGCAGGAAGGCACCGATGTGCAGGCGCGTGCCAGCGGCCTGGTGCAGTACCGCGATTACCTGGGTGGCGCTTTCGAGAACGAACTGCGTGGCAACCTGTCCGGGCTGCTCAATTGGCATGCGCTGCCGGGGCGCCTGGACATGACCGCCGAAGATTTCCTCAGCGTGCAGCCGGTCAACGTGTACGCCAGCAACGCGCCCAGCAACCAGCAGCAGACCAACGTCTTCAGCGTCGGCCCGACGCTCAGCTTCATGCTCGGTCCCACCGTGCACGGACAGGCCGAGTTGCGTTACATCAACAGTACCGCGCAGAAGACCAAGGATTTCAATTCCGACCGCGCGACCGGCGCGCTGCGCGCCATCAAGGACCTGAACGCCACCGACAAGATTTCCGGCAACATCGAAATGCAATCGATCCGCTTTACCGACGACGGCGCTGGTCCCAATTACCGCCTCTACAACGTCTACGGGCGCTACCAGAGCCAGCTTTCGCAACTCGACATCGACGCGGCAATGGGCTGGTCGCAACTGGATTTCAGCGGCAACCTGCCCGGCCAATCCGGTCTGTTCGCGCGTGGCCTCGTCAATTGGCACGCGACGGCGAGCAGCACGTTCGGCCTGGGCGCTTCGCGCCAGTATTCGGACGCCACCGGCGATTTGATGGTCGATCCGCGCCAGGTCGGCGCACCTGTCACCAGCATTCTGACCGGCAACGTGGTGGTCAATTCGCAGGTCTACCTGGAGCGGCGCTTCGACGCGAGCTATGCCTACGCCGGACCCTTGCTCACCGCACGCATTGCGCCGTTCTATCGCAACCTCGACTACCAGAACGATCCCGGGCAGAACCTCAATGGCCAGGGTGGCACCGCCAACATCGACTACCGATTGCGTCCCCTGTGGACCTTGTCGTTCCTGCTCGGTGGCGAGTCCCGCCACTATTCGGCGATCGACCGCCGCGACCGGGACCTGAGCTATGGGCTCGCCTTCAACGACCAGCTGACCCAGCATTGGAGCTGGAGCGTGAACCTGACGCGCAACCAGCGTCGCAGCAATATCGCACTGGTGGGCTACAGCGAGAACGTGGTGTTTTTCAACCTCGCATGGCGGCGCTGAAGCGGAGCATCCCGTGCAGGAAAGCAGTTCGCCACGCCGTGACGACGCCTCGACCGTCGCCTTGATGTACCACGCCCTGGCGACGGGCGACGTGGATGCATCGGGTTCGGTCGATCCGCACTACCGCCTGGCGGCCGACGAATTCCGTGCGCAACTGGGCCTGTTTCGCGCGCACGCGGGCGGCGCGGCGAGCGTGCGCCGCTGGCTCGATGGCGCGTGTGCCGGCGCCGTGCTCGTGACTTTCGACGATGGCCATGCCAGCGACTACCACGCGGCATTTCCATTGCTCGCCGAGGCCGGTGCCAGCGCCGATTTCTTCGTCAATCCCGAACGCGTCGGCACGCCCGGCTACGCGACATGGGCGCAGCTGCGCGAGATGGCCGACGCCGGCCAGTCGATCCAATCGCACGGCTATCGCCATCGCTATTTCACCGAATTCGCGCCGGCAGAACTTGCCGAAGAATTGCGTCGCGCGCGGCTCGTCATCGAGGAGCGCATCGGCCACCGCGTGACCCTGCTCGCACCGCCGGGCGGGCGCATGCCGTCGGGACTGGCCGCGCTCGCGCGTGAATGCGGATACGAACGCGTGTTGAGCTCGCAACCCGGGCGCCTGCATGCCGGCAACACCGACGTCGTGCTGCCGCGCCTGGCGGTGACGGCGGATGTCGCGCCCGCGACGCTGCGTCGCTGGGTCGAAGGTGCGGCAACGGACATCGGCCGCGCACGCTTGCGCTACGCGACCCTCGGCTTCGCCAAGCGTGTGCTCGGCGACCGCCGCTACGAACGCCTGCGTGCACGCCTGCTCGGCCAGCCGACACAGTGATCCGGAGTGCCGATGCTCAAGGCGTTGTTTCTGGTGTCGTTCGTCCTGCTCGTCCACACCTATATCGGTTACCCGCTGCTGATGCGCTTGCGCGCGCGCTTGGCGGCTAAGCCGCTGCGTGCAGCCGACTGGGAACCGCGCGTGGACGTCGTCGTGGTCGCCCACAACGCCGCCGCGCCGATGCACGCCAAGCTCGCCAACCTGCTGGCATTGGATTACCCGGCGGACAAGCTGCGCATCCACGCCGTATCGGACGGCTCCGAGGACGCCACCGCCACCGTTGCGCTCGCCACCGGCGACGCGCGCGTGATCGTGCATGCCTTCCCGCAACGGCGCGGCAAGTCGGCGTGCCTGGGTGAAGTGCTTTCCGGGCTCGACAGCGAAATCGTCGTCTTCACCGACGTGCGCCAGCGCATCGACGCCGGCGCCATCCGCGCATTGCTGCGGCCGTTCGCCGATGCCACCGTCGGCGCGGTCAGCGGCGAGCTGATGTTCGAAGCGGCACCGGGCGATGTCGCCGCTGGCGTGGATCTGTACTGGCGTTACGAAAAGGCAATCCGCCGCAGCGAAGGCGAAAGCGGGTCGGTGGTTGGCGTCACCGGCGCGCTGTGGGCCGCGCGTCGCACCGTGTTGCCGGCAATTCCACCCGGCTTGATCCTGGACGATTTGTGGGTACCGCTCGAGATCGCGCGGCAGGGCGCGCGCATCGTCTTCGCCGCCGATGCGCTGGCCTGGGATCGGCCGTCCACGGACGCCGCGCTCGAAGCGCAACGCAAGCGTCGCACACTGGCCGGCAACTTTCAGCTCATCGCACGCGAGCCGGCATTGCTGCTGCCATGGGCCCATCCGCTCGGCTGGCGCCTGTGGGGCCACAAATGGTTGCGCCTGCTCGCGCCGTGGCTGCTGTTCGCGTTGTTCGCAAGCAACCTCGCCAAGGCCTCGACGTCACCGGCGTGGCAACTGCTCGCCCTGGCGCAATGTGCGTTCTACCTCGGCGCGACGGTCGGGCTGCTCGTGCCCGCGGCATTGCGCTTTCGCCCCGTGCGCATCGCCGCCACCTTCGTGCGCATGAACGCTTACGCCGTCCTCGGCCTCTTCGACTTTTTGCGCGGTCGCGCGCAACCGATGTGGGCCGTCACCCGGCATTCGGATACGATGCGACCATGACCTCGACGAATCCGGCACCATTGCGCGTGCTTTATGTGGTGTCGCTGTTTCCATGCTGGTCGGAAACCTTCATCGTGCGCGAGATGCACGCGCTCGCTGCGCGCGGCGCCGAACTTGCCATCTTGTCACTGAAACCGCATTCGGAAAAAATCGTGCAGGAGCGCGCAGCCGTGCTGCTCGATCGCACCCGGCATCCGCGCGGCACGTTGCGCTCGGTCCTGGCACTGTTCGGATTGGCCTTGCGCCGCCCGCGCGCGACACTCGGCTTTTTTGCCATTCTCGTACGCGGCCTGTGGCGCCAACCGGCGGTGCTCGCCAAGAGCGTCGTTGCGCTCGCTCGCGCCGCGGGGCAACTGCGCTGGATCCGGGAATTCGCCCCGGACCTGGTGCACGCGCCCTGGGCCACCTATCCGGCGACCGTCGCCTGGTTTCTCGGCCGCGTCCTCGACAAACCCTTCACCTTTACCGGCCGCGCCCACGATATCTTCGTCGAAGACCACATGCTCGCCGGCAAGCTTGCCCATGCCGCGCTCGCTGTCACCATCACCCGCAACAATGTCCGTCATCTCGCGCGCTGGATGCCGACCTCGCGCGCGATCACCATGCCGGTGGTGCATTCGGCGCTCGAACTGGATGAAATTGCCTTTCACGCCGGGCCGCGGGTGGCGCACAGCTTGCTCGCCGTGGGGCGACTGGATCCGATCAAGGGTTTCGACGTGTTGCTGCCGGCGCTCGCCGAATTGCGCCGTCGTGGGGTTGCGTTCGATTGCGCGATCATCGGCGAAGGCGCGCAATACGCGCGCCTGATTGCGCAACGCGATGCCCTCGGCCTCGCCGACGTCGTCGAGCTGGCGGGCGCCAAGCCGAACACGGACGTGCGTCGCGCCATGGCAACAGCGACGCTGATGGTGATGCCGTGCGTGGTCACGCCAGACGGCAACGCCGATGGCATCCCCAATGTACTGACCGAGGCGATGGCGTCCGGGTTGCCGGTGCTGAGCACGCGCGTTTCCGGCATTCCCGAATTGGTCGAAGACGGAGTCAGCGGCCGCCTGGTCGCGCCGAATGACCCGCATGCGCTCGCCGATGCCATCGCCGCACTGCTCGCCGATCCGGCATCGCGTGCCGCTTATGCCGTGGCGGGACGGCGCAAGGTCGAACGCGAATTCGACGTTCGCATCGAAGCCGGCCGGCTGTACGACCACTTCGTCGCGGTGGCCGATGCCGATGCCCATCGAGCGGATCCGGATCGCGCGGAGCTCGCATGACCGAGCCGCGCCGGGTACTCATCGTCAGTGACGAGATGGAAGTTGGCGGCAGCCAGCGCCAGATCGCGCATCTGCTGCGCGGCCTTGATCGCACACGCTGGCACGCGGAACTCGCTTTTTTTCGTACACGTTCGTTTCTCGTCGACGACATCGAAGCCGCCGGCATCGCCACGCACTTCATTCCCAAGGCACGTGCCCTGGACCCGCTATTCCTGTTGCGCCTGTGGCGGCTGCTGCGCAAAGGTCGCTACGAGATCGTCCATTGCTGGTCACTCACTGCCGAATTATGGGTGCGTGCCCTGCTGCGCTTGTTGCCACGCATGAGGTTCATTGCGTCGGTGCGCGGCTTGTTCCTGGTCTACACGCCGCTGCAGTGGCGGCGCAAGCGGTGGATTCTCGAAGGTGCCGTGCTTGCCATCGCCAACAGCCAATCCGGCGCCGCGGAGACAGCGCGGCGCACCGGCTTCCCGCTCGAACGCATCGTTGTCATCCCGAACGGCGTCGTCGTGCCGCCACCGCTCGACGCCATCGAGCGCATGCGCCTGCGCAGCGACGCCTGCGTTCCGCCGGCACGGGTGTTGGCGTTGTTCGTGGGTCGCCTGGTCGCGGAAAAGAATCTGCCGCTGCTGCTCGACGCATTGTCCGACCTGTCCGCGACGGAACGCCCTTTCCTGCTGATTGCCGGAGATGGCCCGCTGCAAGCCGATCTGCAAGCGCAAATCGCCGCACGCCACCTTGGCGCCGACATGCGCCTGCTCGGCGAACGCCGCGACGCGACACGGCTGATGCAATGCGCCGATTTCCTCGTCCTGCCATCGACCGAGGAAGGCCTGTCCAACGTGCTCCTGGAAGCGATGGCGGCGGGCTGCCCGGTGCTGGCGTCCGATGCCGGCGGCAACCCGGAAGCCATCGAGCACGAACGCGACGGCCTGCTGTTTGCATCGCGATCGCGCGACGCGCTCGCTGCTGCGTTGAGGCGACTCACCAGCGACCTCGCGTTGCGCCAACGGCTGGCCCAAACCGCAAGCACCCACGTCAGCACCCGTTACGCCGTTCCGGCAATGGTGCGACAAACCGAATCCGCCTGGCGGCGGGCGCTGCAAACTTCCGCCGCGCCCCAGCAAGGAATCCCGGCTACGCCATGAATCCCACGCCATCATCATCCACCTCCGGAACAGCCGCCCATGCCGGTGGCGGCGCCGATTTCATGCTTGCTTGCGGACCGGCGCCGCTTGACCTGCTCACGAAACCGCCGGGTGACTTCACGCGCATCGCTGCGCCCGCGGGCATGTGCGCCTTTGCACGTGGCGATGTCAGGCACGACACGCTCGTCCAGGGCGGCAGCGTGTCGATCGCCGATCTCGTCAGTGGCGATCTGACCGCGATGCGCGAAGGCGCTCCGGACCCGGCAGCATGGCGTGGACGCTTTTGCCATGTACAGTGGGATGCCGATGGTCGCCACCTCCGGGCGACGACCGATCACTTCGCCAGCCTGCCGCTGTATGTGCGCGCCGACAACGATGGCATCGCCATCGCCACCGATCTGCGCCTGCTGCTCGCCGCGCCAGCGTGCCGGCGCGAGATCGATCTTACCGCGATATACCACTATCTCAATTTCGGCTGCATCCCGGCGCCGCATACGATCTGTCGCGGCATCGCGCGCATCGAACCGGGCACGCAGATCACCTGGGCTGACGGCAAGCTGCGCGCGCAACGCTGGTACGTGCCCGACTATGCGCAGGATCTTGCCGGTGGCGATGCGACACTCGCCGCACGCCTGCTCGATCGCATCCGGACAAGCGTGAACGACTATCGCCCGCACGCCGGCGACTGGGGTTGCTTCCTTTCCGGCGGCACCGACAGCTCCAGCATCGTGTCGCTGCTCGCACGCGCCAGCGGCACAAGCGTGGATACCTTCTCGATCGGATTTGCCGAACCCGGTTACGACGAGCTCGGGTTTGCCCGCCTCGCGGCGCAATCCTGCGGCGCGCGGCCACACACCGACCTAGTGACCAGTGCGCGTGCGCTGGAACTGCTCGGAACAGTGGTCAGCGCCTGGGACCAACCGTTCGGCAATGCTTCCGCGGTTCCCACCCTCGCCTGCGCCGAGCTCGCGCGTGCCAATGGCGTGAACCTGCTGCTGGCTGGCGATGGCGGCGACGAGATCTTCGGCGGCAACGCGCGTTACGCCAAGGACCGCGTGATGGAAGCGTACTATCGCTTGCCATCGCCATTGCGTGCGCTTGGCAATGCCATCGGCCATGCCGCGGGTCGCCGCCACAGCCACCTGTTGCAGCGCATCGGCAATTTCACCGAACGCGCTTCCTTGCCGAATCCGGATCGCTTCTACTCCGACGACTCGTTCGCCTCCGACTATTACGACGACTTGTTGACGGCGGATTTTCGTGACGCGGTGTCGCGTGAGGCCTCGCTCGAACACATGCGCCGGGTGTACGCGCAAGGCAGCGACGCCACCGCCCTGCACCGGATCATGCGCCTGGACCTGCTGCACGCCATCGCGCAGAATGATCTGGTCAAGGTGCACGGTGCCTGCAAGGCGCGCGGCGTGAGCGTGCGTTTTCCGTATCTGGATCCGGAACTGGTCGCCTTCGCCGGCCGCCTGCCTGAGCGCCACAAGGTACGCGGACTGGACAAGCGCCATCTGTTCAAGCTGGCCATGCGCGGGGTCCTGCCCGAACAGATCCTGCGCAAGAAGAAGCAGGGCTTCGGCCTGCCGATCGCGGTGTGGTTGCGCACGGACCCGGCCTTTGGCGACTTCATCCGCGGCGTGCTTGGCGACCGCCGCACGCGCGAGCGCGGCTGGTTCATGCCGGCATGCATCGAGCGCCTGCTTGCCGAACATGCGCGCGGAAGCTGGGACCACTCGGCGGCGATCTGGCAATTCGTCGTGCTCGAGCTGTGGCTGCGGGAACACTTTGATGGCGCGTGAAGATCACCCCGTGCATGTGCTGATGATCCTGGAAAGCGGCTACCCCGTGCGTGGCGGGGGCGGTGCCGAATCACAGGTACGCACGCTCGCCGCCGCCCTGAAACGACGCGGCCATCGCGTGACCGTGCTCACACCGCGCGTACCGAACGCGCCGCAGGCACGCATCGATCGGTGTGACGGCATCCCGGTCATTCGCCTGCCGGTACCGCGACTGCGCGGTCTGGCGCGGCTGGTGCTGTGGGCGCGCGCCGGCGCATTCCTGCTCAGGCATGGTCGACGTTACGACGCGTGGCACGCGCACATCGCGCACTATCTCGCCGCGCTCGCCTGCCTGTTGCATGGACGCAAGCCGATCCTGGTCAAGGTGTCGGGCTGGTGGGAACTCAAGCGCGGCGTGCTCGCGCCCGGCGCCGGTCCGCTCGGCGCGCTCGCTCGCGCCGCATTGCGCCGTGCGGACGCGGTGCAGGCGATCAGCCGGCGCATTGCCAACGAGCTCGCGGCGCGCGATTTTTCGCCCGCACGCATCGTGGATCTTCCCAATGCCGTGGACACAGCACGCTTCGTCGCACGGACGGCGCCGGCAGGCGCGGGAGGACTGAACGCGATCTTCGTCGGTCGACTGGTTCCGGAAAAAGGATTGGACACCTTGCTCGACGCCTGGGCGCAGGCTCTGCGCGGGCGCTCCGACGCCCGCCTCGCGCTGGTGGGTGGCGGGCCGCTGGAAGCGGATTTGCGCGCGCGTGCCACGGCGCTTGGCATCGCCGGGCAAGTCGATTTCCTCGGTCATCGCGAGGACATCGAGACATTGCTCGGCACCGCTGACCTCGGGCTGCTGCCGTCGACCATCGAGGGCCTGTCCAACACCCTGCTCGAGTACATGGCGAGCGGGTTGCCGGTTATCGCCAGTCGCGTCAGCGGCAGCGAAGATTTCGTCGTGCCGGGACGCAACGGCTGGCTGTTCGATGTCGACGATCCGGGTGCGCTGGCAAGCAACCTGGCCGATGCCGCGCATATCGGTGCGGCCGCACGCCGCGCGCTCGGCGAACAGGCGCGCCGCGACGTGGCGGCCACCGCCGACGTGAATGTTGTGGTCGAGCGCCTGCTCGCGCTCTATCGTGGCGCGCGCGCCTCCGGACCGGCATACTCCGACCTTTCCACCCACGGGAACTGAAAACGCATGTGCGGAATCGCCGGCTTCGTCGTCGCGCCTGGGCAAGCGCCACCTCTGCCGGAAACCGGTCGGCGCATGAATGCGGCGATCATGCACCGCGGCCCCGACGACGACGGCTATTTTTGCGACGAGCGCGCCGTGCTCGGCATGCGCCGGCTGTCGATCATCGATGTCGCCGGTGGCCACCAACCGATGCACAACGCCGATGGCAGCGTGCAACTGGTCTTCAATGGGGAAATCTACAACTACCGTGAATTGCGCGCCGAGTTGAGCGCGCTCGGGCACTCGTTCTACTCGCAGTCCGATTCCGAAGTGATCGTGCAGGCCTACATGGCCTGGGGCGAGGATTGTTTCCGCCGCTTGCACGGCATGTTCGCCATCGCGCTGTGGGACCGGCGCAGCCAAGCCCTGCTGTTGGCGCGCGACCGCTTCGGCGAGAAGCCGCTCTACTATGCCGACCAAGGCAATCGTGTATTGTTCGGCAGCGAACTGAAGTCCTTCTTGCAGGTGCCCGGTTTCGCACCGCGCGTCGATCCGGACGCATTGCACGGCTACGTCGCCTTCGGCTACGTCCCGTCGCCGCACTGCATTCTGGCGGGCGTGCGCAAACTCGCGCCGGGGCACTATCTGCGCTATCAGGATGGCCGGAACAACATCCGGTCGTACTATCGGCTCGAGTTCGCGCCACCCTTGCGATTGTCCGAGGCAGAGGCGCGCGAGGAACTCGCTCGCCTGCTCGATCAGGCCGTTTCCAGCCGGCTGGTGTCGGATGTGCCATTCGGCGCATTCCTCTCCGGTGGCCTGGACTCCAGTGCCGTGGTCGCGTTGATGGCGCAGCACATGAGCCAGCCGGTGAAAACGTTCACCATCGGCTTCCGCGAGGCCGCGTTCAACGAAATCGAGGACGCTCGTCGCGTCGCTCGTTACCTCGGTACCGACCATCACGAACTGGTGGTTGAACCCGACGCCGTGGCGCTCATCGAAAAACTGGTCTGGCACCTGGACGAGCCGTTTGCCGACGCTTCGGCACTACCGACTTACCTCGTCGCGCAACTGGCCAGCGGCCATGTGAAGATGGCCTTGAGCGGCGATGGCGGCGACGAAACCTTCGCCGGTTACGGTCGCTACCTGAAATACCTCAAGGCGGAACGGCTCGGCCTGTTCAAGCCGCTCGCCGCGAGCGTGGCAAGCGCCGCCGGATTCGCGTTCCCCGGCCGCTACCGCCGCCGCCTGCGCCGCATCGGCGAGTCGTTGCGCCTGCGTTTTCCGGAAAGCTACCTCAGCGTGGTTGCGCTGACCCGCCGCGAGCATGCCGCCGCCCTGCTCGGCGACGCCGGCAATCATTACGGCGCAATTGCGGTGGACCGCGAACGAATGCCCGCGCACAGCCTCGATCGCATGGTCGCGATCGATTTCGCCAGCTACCTGCCCGACGATATCCTGGTCAAGGTCGATCGCATGACGATGGCGCATTCGCTGGAGAGCCGCGCGCCGCTGCTCGACCACCGCCTGGTCGATTTCGCCGTGCGCCTGCCGCCGCACCTGCGCGTGCGCAACGGCCGCGGCAAGCACCTGTTCCGCGAAGTGGCGGCGCGCTGGCTGCCGCCGGATGTCTTGATCAAGCGCAAGCAAGGTTTCGCCGTTCCGCTGGCCGCCTGGTTCCGTGGTCCCTTGCGTGAACTCGCCAGCGACCTGCTCACCAGCACCGCCTTCCGCACACGCGGATTGGTCGACGCACAGGCCGCCGAACGCTGCCTGCACGATCACCTCGCCGGTGTGGATGACCTGAGCGAGCCGCTGTGGCTGATCCTGTCGCTGGAACTGTGGGCGCGGCGTTTTCTGGATGCCGGCGCGCTCGCCGCCGCGGCCTGACCCACCGTCATGCTGCGCGCCCTGCTCTGGATCCAGATCGTCTACATCGTTTACGAACTGCATTTCCCGCTCGAAACGGGAATCTTCGGCCTCAACCTGGTCAATATGTTGTTCCTGGCGACGCTGTTCGGGGTGTGGCTGCACAAGAAGGACACGGTGCACCCGCGGGCCATGTTGCGCAGTGGAATCGTGATTTTCTTCGTGACGCTGATTGCCGCCTTCTTCCTCGCCCAGGCGCGCGCGCCAGCCGATTTCCAGGATGACATTACCTACCTGAAGACCGCCCTGTTCTATCCATTGCTGTATTTTCTCTACCTGCATTGCCGCCAGGACGAGAAAAACACCCGCTGGATGATCATCCTCGTGCTGGTGGTCGCCGCCGTGGCCGGCGTGCAAGCGATCCGCCAGGGCCTGGATTACGGCATCGGCACCTATGTCGAGACGCACCGTGCCTCGGGCCCGTTCGGCACCACGTTCGCCATGGCCAACCGTGCCGGTGTCTATTACGCGATGTTCCTGCCCATGTTCATCGCCATCGCCTTGATGTTCCGCAAACAGGGTCGCTGGCGAGTGGCGGCGCTGGCCGGTATCGGCATACTCGCCTTTGCCATCCTCGTCACCTATTCGCGCCAGTCCTATTTCATCGCCCTCGTCGCTGCCGTCGTGCTGTTTGCGCGCCGCCACCTGCTGCTCGCCGTCGTGCTCGCGCTCGCCCTGCTCACGCTGAACGACTACCTGCCCGACAGCGTGACGCAGCGCGTCGCCGAAACGCGCGATGCCACGGTCAGCGGGGACAAGTACGACGTCAGCACCGAGAGCCGCTGGGAGATCTGGGGCGGCGCCATGCACATGGCGCAGCAATACCCGCTCGGCGTGGGCCTGAACCGTTTCCAAACCATGATCGGCAATTACGTTCCGGAATACGCCGGATACGACGCGCACGATTTCTATGTGCTCACGCTTTGCGAATGCGGCATTTTCGGCTTGCTCGCGCTGGGCTGGCTGCTGCGCCGCCTGTTCGCGCTGGCGGCATTCCTGCGACGATCGGCACCGGACGACGAGACACGGGCGCTGGCATTGGGATTCACCGTCGCCGTGCTGTGCATGGCCATGGGGAACTTCTACGGCAGCCCATTCCTGGAAGGCTCGGTGATGGGCGACTTCTGGATCTTGTGCGGCCTGCTGGAACGCTACGCGAACCTCAAGCTCGCATCCGCGGCTGCCATGCAGCAGACACCGGCGCCGGCACGGCCACCGATCCTTGCCACGGCACGCATCCTGCCACCGCGAGCGACAATTCCGGGAACCTCGCAAGCGCCACCTTTGGATTGACGCATGCACCCGGCGTAGAATCGGCGCTTGTGCAAACAACGCGGAGCATCCCGATGCTTCGGCCGACACCCAGGTCGATTCGAATGCAGCAGCTTCTACGCGGTACCGGCAGCACCCGCTTGCAGCGTTGCCTCGCCATGGCGCTATGCGCTGCTGCCGTCATCCCGGCACATGCGACGATACCCAGCACCGAGCGCGACGTATTGACGGCGATGTATGCCAGCACCAACGGCACGGGATGGACCAGCAACACCGGGTGGGGTGACGTCGCCGGCACGGAATGCGCCTGGTTCGGCATCACCTGTGACGGCGCCCATGCACATGTCATAGCGATCGACCTGGGCAACAACGATCTCTCCGGCTCACTGCCGCCGATCACGGCACTGACCGATTTGCAGCGCATCGATGTCGACACCAACCAGCTGAGCGGCGCGATTCCGTCACTGGCGGGACTGTCCTCGCTCGTCTGGGCGGACTTCAGCCTCAACATCCTCGATGGTCCGCTTCCTGATCTGAGCGGACTGTCCGCGCTGAGCCACTTCGACGCCAGCGGCAATGGGCTGACCGGATCGATTCCGGCGGATCTGGCCACGCACACGGCATTGGTCTACTTTGACGTGTTCAACAATCAGTTGACCGGAAGCCTGCCAAGCCTCACCGGTCTTGTCGCTTTGCAGGAATTCCGCGCCGACAACAATTTTCTGACGGGCCCCATCCCCAGCCTGGGCGGATTGACGGCGTTGCAGACCTTCATTGTCGATTCCAACAGCCAGATCACCGGCAGTGGCCTGACCGGGTCCATCCCGGATCTCACGGGTCTTGCGAACTTGCAGGATTTCGAGGTTTACAACAATGGCCTGACCGGCAATTTGCCTTCGCTCGCCGGACTTTCCGCACTGGTGACATTCGATGCTGGCGGCAACTATCTGCAAGGAAGCATCCCGTCGCTTGCCGGGCTCTATGCGTTGCAAAACCTGAATTTGCAGGGGAACCTGCTTTCCGGCGCAATTCCCGCCCTGACGGACCAGACGGCTCTGCAGAGCATCCTGCTGGGTTCGAATCTGCTGACCGGCACGGTCCCCGCGCCACCGGCCAGCCTGCAAGCGGGTCAATCCGGACTTTGCCCCAATCCACTCGACATCAACGCCAGTCCTTACGATGCCGCGTGGGACGCGGCGACGGGAAAATCACCCTGGTGGGGCGGCGGCGTGGGCGCGGCGTGCGACGATGTCATTTTTGACAACGGTTTCGAGTAATCGCTGCGTCGCGGGTGAACACGAGCGTACCGTTGCCAGGTTATGCATCCTGCGATGCGCGCGCCGCGTGGATCGCGCCGCGCGCATGCCAGTGACGGCCTATTCGAAGCCGTCGCGGAAAATATCGTCCGGAACGATCTGGATGCCGTTGATCGGTGCAGCGCCCGCCGAACCGACGGGCGTCGCGGTCAGCGTGAAGCCCGTGACGTTGGCGCCGAGCGGGAACATCACGTAATTTCCGGCAGAATTATTCGCGCGCACGTAGGTGCCACTGAAGTTGGTGTTGGCCGCCTGGATCACGTTGGTGCTGGTCGTGGAAATGCCTGGCCCACTGATCTGATAGTTACCCGTGCGCGCCGATCCGGTCGCGGCAGCCGCCGCGTACACAAAGACATCGTAACCACCCGCATTGGCGGGCAGGTTCGTAATTTGCACGGTTGCGTTGCCGCTGGAACTGGAGCCGGGATCAAGATAACAACCCATGAGGCGGAAGTCGCCGGGATTGTCCGGCACATTGGAGTTGGCCGTCTCGTTGGCAGCACTCCAGCTTCCCCAGGCGCCAGTCGAGGCGCCGGTTTCGTCGATGAGCGATTCCGGAACCGGCAAATCCGAATTCGGCCGCTGGGCGTACTCGGAGCTGAGCCAATACGGCCGCGCCACGACGCCGGCAACCTCCGCCGGTCCCATGCCGACCACCGTGCAACCCACCGATGTCCAGAACTCCATGCTCATCGCGCGCGGCGGGCGCACCACCAACGCAATGCTGGTCGTTTGCGCCAGAGCGCCACTGGTGCCGGTGATCGTCAAGGGGTAAGTGCCGACGGGCGTGGTCGACGACGTCGTCAGGGTCAACGTCGACGCGGCGGACGCCGCAATGGGATTGCTCGACCAATTCGCCGTCGTTCCCGTCGGCAACCCGCTCACGCTCAAGGCGATGTTGCCATTGAAACCGCCCACTGCACCGGCCGCGACCGCATAGCTTGGGCTGCCGCCGGGATTGGCCGTGGCCACCGGCCCCGCCTCGACCCCGGCGACCGGCACCGTAGCCGTCAGGTTGAACCCCGGTTGGGTCGGCAGCAAGCCGTACACCGAAACAAAGCCGGAGAACGACGCCATGTATACGCGGCCGTTGGCGACGATTGGCGAGCTGTACTTGGGCAGAAAACCCATGTCGTCGCCCGCCCGTTGGTCGGAATCCCACAACACCGTGCCCAGGTTGTCGGCATCGAAGGCGCGCAACAGACCGCGCATGAGCCCCAATTCGCCGTCGACGTTGGCGTAACCGGTGTAGTTGAAATCGGGGGTCGCGGCCCAGACGATGCCGCTGCCGGCCGTACTGCCGTTCGCCGACAAGGTGATGACCCCGCCGCCACTCGCTCCGGTCGTGAACGTACTTTGCGAAACCGGACCGTCGTTGGGCTGGCTCGGATTGGTATCGAAGGTCGCGCCGTTGAAATGGTAGGCATTCAGGTAGTCCTGGTCGGCCCACACATACAGCCACGGCCCAAGGCCGCCACTACGGTTCCAGTACACCGGGCTGCCGGCGCGGATGGCGGTTTCGGAAGCGTAGTTCAACGGATTCACGACAATGGTTTGCTCGATCCCACTATTGCCGCCGCTCTCGCCGCCGAGGCTGGTCGTCGAGGTGAGGTACAACTGGCTTTGCTTGCCGCCGCCGATGATCAGCGGCGTGCCCGGGATCAGCACGGGACCGGCGGACCCCAGATCGACATCGCCGTCATTGAGTTCGCTCCAGTCGGACGGCGTGAACCAGTCGAGCACGGGCAGGATTCCGGCATTCGGCGTGCCCAGCTTGATGAACGATTCGCCGAAGTTGGTCACATGGTTGTCCCATCCGCCATTGGCCGTGGCGTAGTACACGTTTCCGGACGCGTCGATCGCCGGCGCGCGGCCGGCCATCCAGATGCCGCCTTCGGTGGCGTTCGGCGTGATGCACAAGACTCCCGTGCGCAGCAGCGTGGTCTCGTCGTAGGACATCACCCAACCGTGGTAGCCGTGCAGGTCCTCGTGCGAGGCCCAAGCGATGTAAATCTGTCCGTTGGCAAGCGCGAGGCCCGCGCGCTGATGCGAAACCATCGGATCGAACACGACCGTGGTGCCACCGTCACCGGTGCCGCTGACCGCGCCCTGGATCGTCGCCGGGCTGCCGGATTTCTCCGCGCCGGTGCGGATGTCCAGCGCATGCAGGCGCTGCACATAGACGCCGTTTTCCTTGGTGCGCGCCAGCAGGTACATCGTCTGGTTGCCCAGATCGATCACCGGCGTGCTTTCGATGCCGACCGTGCCGACGATGTTGCCATCGTTGGAGGCCGGGTGGCCGTTCGGCACATAGGTGAGATCCACGATCGGCACCGCGCCCACGCCCGCCGCCGGATTGCGCAGGTCGCGTTGCCACACCAGCGTGGTGGAATCGGCATCGAAGGCATGCACGACATCGTTCATGGTGACGACGTAGAGCACATTGCGCACACCGAGCCCGGTGTTTACGTTTTGCACGTACAGCGGCTGCGCTTGTATTGCGCCGTCCACCGCATAGCTCCACAGCTTGCCAAAATTTCCGGTATTGACGTTGGCGGTGGTAAGTGTGGTTTCGTTCAGATTGGCGCCAGTGCGGTTGTTGTCATAGCGATCGGTCAGCACATTCGCGGCCACGCAGCTGGCACAGGTCGACACGCCCATCAACAATGCTGCTGCCAACGCAGCGACCTTTCGGAGCGACGAGGAACAATCTGTATGCATGGTATGGGGGTCCCAGAATGGGTTACCGATGGGCGGCGCATGCCGCCCGGGCGGAAGCAGCCGGCAGGGTCGCAGGATACGCTGCAAATTACGATTCTGCAGGGCAGCGCCGGATTTGGCAACTTGCATGTTGCGCCGCAGCAATTACAATACGCGGCCCGTCGTATTCGCGATCGCTTGGCGGCGGCGTGACGCACGTCACGTTGCACTTCACGTTTTGTCCCTCTTCCGCCTGCGCGTGCACTGAATTGTGACCGCTCGCACAACGACGACGCGTTGTCAACCGCAGAATCGGCTGCGATTTCGCCGTACCTGAAGCCAATACCCACTCCCGCCGCGCAAACTTCGCCGAGCGGGTCTGCAAAATGCAAGGGAGTGCATGCACAACCGCCGCCGGCACCGCTCGCGGCCTGCATAGACCAATCACCATGCAATACCGCAACAACCCGCAAATTCCCAAGTCATCCGTTGTCTTGCGTGCCTTGCTTTTGCTCCTGGTCCTCATCGGACTCGGCATCGCACCAGCCGCTTTTGCCAATACCTTTTACGTTCGTACCGACGGCGGCACCGCAGCGCAGTGCACCGGCCTCGCCAATGCGCCCTACCCCGGCACCGGCAGCAACCAGGCCTGCGCGTGGGCAAACCCGATGGTCGCACTGCCGCCGCCACTGTACGGTGGCAAGCCGCAACCGCGAATCGCCGGTGGCGACACACTGCTGATCGGACCTGGCCAGTACATGATCGGCCTGGGCGCGCCTGGCGCCGACAATTGCAATACCGGCGCCCTCGGCAGTTGCATGCTGGCGCCGGTGCCAAGCGGCCCCAGCGCTGCGCAGCCGACGCGTGTGCTGGGCACGGTGTGCACTGCCGGTCAGCAACCCCAATTGTGGGGCAACCGTGGCCCCTACAGCATGGTCAACCTGACCAGCAGCTCCAACGTCGAGGTCGGTTGCCTGGAAATCACCGATCACAGCTCCTGCGTCGTCAACCACTGCTCGATGGCCGGTACCTGCAAAGGCCAGATCAATGTCTGCAAGTCCACGGATCCATTTGCACAAAATGGCATCGTCGGCAGCGACAGCCAGAGCGTGAGCCTGCACGATCTGAACATCCACGGCATGGGCAACGAGGGCGTGCGCGCCGGACGACTGACGAACTGGAGCATGCAGCGCATGCGCATCGTCGGCAACGGATTCGCCGGTTGGGACAACGACATCCGCAACGGCATATCCACCGCCGATACGTCCAATCACGGCACCATCAGCTTCACCAATGTCGAAATCGGTTTCAACGGCTGCGGCGAAACCTGGCCCGGCCTGCAGATTTTCGGCTGCTGGGGCCAGAATGAAGGTGGCTACGGCGACGGCCTGGGTACCGGCCCCACCAGCGGGAATTGGGTTTTCGAAAGCGTGTATGTGCACCACAACACCCAGGACGGGCTCGATTTGCTGTATGCAGACGGCACGGGCAGCATCAGCATGGATCGCGTGCACGCCGAAGGCAACGCCGGCAACCAGCTCAAGGTCGCGGGCGCCACCACCATCACCAACTCCGTGGTCATCGGCGACTGTTCCTACTTCTCGCAGCCATGGAGCCAGGGCAGCGGCAACATGCAACTCAGCGACGACTGCCGTGCCGGCGGCGACGCCATCGCAATGCTTGCCGGCAACGACCAGCACCCCGGCGAATCTTCCAGCATCAACCATGTCGTCACCAGCACGATCAAGAACAACACGATCATCGGTGAAGGCAACGGCCTGATCATGCTGTCACGCGGCAACCCGGTCTCGACCGTCAACTTCGTCAGCAATGTCCTGTACGGCACCACCAACTGGCAGCTCGCACGGAGCGGGTATCCCGAACTGGCCGGCGGGATCTACTACTACGCGACCACCGGCTATTCCGCACCCACCATGAACTATGCGGGCAATCTTTTCTGGAACGTCAAGAACGGCCAGTGTCCGTCCGGCAGCCTGTGCAAGGATCCGCAGTTCACCGTATCCAGCGTTTACGCCTTCAATCCGCTGCCGATGCCGACCAGTCCGTTGATTGGCTCGGCAACTGCGGCGAACAGCACGACCGTGGACTTCCGCGGTTACCTGCGCCCGTCATCGGTCGATGGCCTGACCGGTTACGACATCGGCGCGATCCAATATCAGGGCATGGCCGACAACCGGATCTTCCAGAGCAACTTCGACTGACGCGGTGCGCTGTCGCGCCAGTCGCCGCAGTGAACCGGGTAGTGCGTGAACGCCATTGGTACCGACGCGTGGCTCAATCGCCGTCGGTATCGCGCAGCAATACTTGTGCGGCACGACACGCCTCGTGCAAGCGTGGGTGCGCGGCAGCGTCCGGACACGAAGCCAACGCCGCTGCGGTCTGCTTGACATTGCGCAGGCGATTGCCGCTCGCCTGGATCGTGCCCTTGCTCTCGTACAGGTACCAGGCACAGGCGAGCCGGGTTGGGTCGTCCCAGCGCGGCTGACCGGTCAACGTGTTGTCGACGATTTTCAGGATCGCCGTCGGCCCACCGCGCGCGCCGGTGATCAAGCATCCGCCCTGGCCGGTAATGGTGTTGTTGCGGATCTGCGTGGTCTTCCCATCGATCAACCCCACCGCGATCGCATCACCCGCGGCGCGGCAGGCATCGCTGCCTTGCATGTCGCCAGCGCCGACATGCTGCGCGTCGGAAAAATAGGCGCAATTCCCGTTGACCTGCGAATTCTCGATCAACGCCGTGCCCGACACCTTGAGTTGGTTGCCGGCATTGCCCTCGGCGCGAACGCGGTTCATGGTCACGCTCCCGCTGCCATCGGCGTAAAGCAGGTCCAGACCATCCTGCGTGTTGTGGTGTGCGTAGACATCCTCGAACACCCACTTGCCGCCGGTGCGTCCGGTACCCAGGCCGTCGCCATAGCCGCCTTCTTCCTGGCCCCAGCAGCCGAAGATCTGCAGACCCGGATAGCGTTCGCCGCAACCGTTGTAGCCGATCTCGACATGGCGGAATGCCAGCGTGCCGTGATTGGACGTATCGGCCTTGCGGTCGCCGTTGCTGATATCGCCATCCCAACCGGCGAAGCCGTTGCCAACGATGCGCACCCGTTCGACCGTCCAGTCGGTCAGGCGCCCCGCGCGCACGCCATCGTTGGCGAGGCCATGGATTGCCAGATCATGCAGGGCGACATCGTGCGAGTCGGAAGCAACCAGCCCGTTCTCCGCCCACGGCCCATACGGATAGCGCTCGCGTTCGCAGCGCGCGATCTCGCCTTTGCAGGCGCCCTCCGTTGCACAATGATTTTCGATACAGGAACTATGATCGGTGATCTCCAGGCAACCTACCTCGACATTTGAACTGCCGGTCAAATCCAGTACCGCATACGCACGCTGCGTTCCCCACAACTGGGGCGGCGCCTTGCAATCCGCGCCAAGAATGCGCGTGGGTCGTTGCGCCGAGGGGCCGCTCGGCACGGGCGCCATCGTGCACGCGTAGGCGGAACTCGACGTGCAGCTGCCCGCACCCGGCCCACCAAACCCGATCATGTACTGCCCGGGTCCGATCAACAGGGTGTCGCCACCGCGCATGCGCGGAACGGCGGTCGCGCCGTAGGTCGGCGGCGGCGGCAGTGCGATCATCGGGCTGGACCAGGCGCAGGCCAGATGCTTGCCGCGCCCTGGCCAGGCGCGGTCGACGCGGCCATTGCACTGCGTCGCATCGCCGCCATCGGCCCGGACATACCAGGTGACGGGCGCCGACAATCTTGGCGCGGTATGCGCCTGGGCCAGGCCCGCGACCAATGCCAACCCGGCCACGGCGCCAAGGCATCGGTACGCTGAGGCGCGGTTGCGCAGACTGATTTGCACCCGTTCTTCTCCACCTGCTTCGTGGATGATACTAGGCATGAACCGGCGGTTTTGCATCCGCGCGACCACGCCAAGCCAACCAGTGGTAATAGACCAGACCGACCCATTCATGCAGCGCCTGCTCGGTCTTGATCGCAGCGCCGGCCTGCGGCAACAGATAGCCGGGCAGTCCGAACGCAACGAAGCGGCGATCGGTCGGGAACGGGCACACGGTAAAACCGGCATGTTCCAGGGCAAATTCCGCGCGCGGCATGTGCATCGCGGAGGTCACCAGCGTCACCGGCCCCGGCGGCAGCAATTTGGCGACACTTTGCGCATTTTCCCAGGTGTTGGCGGAAGTCGTCTCGATGCGGATCGCCTGTGGCGGCACGGCAAGCGTGATGGCGAAGCCACGCATCAGTGCGCTGTCGGCCGGGGCACCGAAAAACGCCGGACCGCCGGCGATGACCAACGTCGCGTCCGGCTCACTGCGCCACAGCGCCACCGCCGCAAGTGTCCGACGCAAGCTCGCCAGTGTGAGCGCAGCAAAATCGTCGAGGTTCCTGGCGGCGCGGTCCGAACCGCCAGCCAGCACCACGATGGTGGCGTGCGCGTGTGCCGCGCAGTTCGCGTTTTCCGGTACACGGTTCTCCAGGGGGGCAACCAGCAGGTTCGCGCCGAGCGGCATGGCGCCGAGGACACCGGCCAGCGCAAGCGCGGACGCGAGCGTCAGCACGAATCGACGCCGACGCAAGCACGGCGCGAGCAGGAATCCCAGCGCGGCCAGCAAGACCCATGTGAATGGCGAGAGCAGGAAATGCATGGATCAATGCCTTGGCGCCAGGCGCCGCTTCAGCGCCGACAGCGCGGCGATCGATCCCGGGGGAAGATGGCTGGCGAGATTCAGCGCAGCCCAGCGCGGATCGCGCCGGATTGCACCAGCCCGAGCGATCAACGCGCGCGCCGATGGCCGATCGCCGCGCTTGAGCGCGAACTTCGCGGCGTCGAGCAGCGCTTCGCGTTGGCGCGGCATGAACGCGCCGGCAAGGCCTGATGCGTAGCGTTCCGGATGTGCGGCGATTCGGTCGCCGAGCGCAACCAGGCTGAGCGTCATCGCTTCGGCCTGGCGCGAAATGCCATCCGGATGCACGCGATAACCCATCAACGGCGCATCGATCGCCAACGCGTCAGTCTGTCTGAACAGACGCAAGAGAAATTCATAGTCCTCGCAGCGCTGCAGCGTTTCATCGAAACCGCCGTTGGCGAGGACGAGTTCACGCCGCAACAGCAGGACCGACGGGAAAAACGCCATGCCGAGCGTGACCAGACCGATTCCCATGTCACGCAAGCGCAGCACGCCGTTCGCCAGCCGTTCGACGCGCATTGCAGCGAACCGCGCGCGCCGTTCCGCAAACAGCGACGCGCTGAGCATCGCGCCACCGTGCGCGAAGCGATAATGGTCGCAGACAATGACGCCGACCTCCGGTGCAAGCGCGGCGGCGGCGATCTGCCTGGCAAGTTTCTCCGGATGCCACAGATCATCTGCATCGAGCAACGCAATCCAGTCACCTTGCGCCGCCGCGATACCGGTATTGCGCGCCGCCGAAACGCCGCGGTTCGGCGTCGAGATCACGCGGGCGCCATGTTTCGCGGCAACCGCTGCCGTCGCATCGGTGGAACCATCGTCGACGACGATGACTTCGTCGGCAGGTGCAGTCTGTGCAGCAACACTGGCCAGCGCTTCGCCCAGAAACGCGGCGGCATTGCAGGCAGGTATGACGACCGAGATGCGCATGCGAGCCTCAAGCCGATCGCCGGGGCGGCAACGGTACCAGTGCGCGCAGGCGAGGATCCAGCGCCAAGGCGGGCAGCGCAAAGAACAGCAGTCCGAGAAGCACTGCCACCGCCATGCGTCCCCAGTGCGAGACGATACCGAACAGCGCCGTCTCGTGCGCGACCGCGATCAGCAGCAACGCAAGGCCGAGCGCCGTCAACGTTGCACGCGCATCGGGCAGCCGGAGCAGATCGCGCGGACACGTGAAGCAGAACATCACGCCCAGCGCGCCGTAGCTGATGAACGTCGCGTAGACCGCGCCCATCACGCCAATCCGCGGGATCAAGATCCAGTCGAGCACGAGGTTCAAGAGCGCGGCGCCGACGGTCAGGAACAAAACCAGCCCGGAACGCTTGAGCAACAACAGGCCGTAGCCGCCGATGTCAAGCAGCGGCATCAGGGCGTAGTTGATCCCGATCAAGACGAAGATCGGCGCCGACGCGGCCTTGCCCGGTCCGCTCAATGCCAGCAGCGCGTCCGCGCCGACGATCCACAAACCGGCGGCGATGGCAAAACTGCAATAGACCATGGGCAGCAGGATGCGGTCCTTGAGCGCGCGCAACGCCGCAGCGCCTTCGGTGTCGTAGATGCGATTGGCGACCGGGGTGAACGCCTCGTACAACGTCGCGTGCAGGAACACGCTGACCGTCATCGCCAGCGAATAGCCAATGGTGTAGACACCGACCACGGCATAGTCGTGCGTCAGCAACTTGAGCATCACGCGATCAATGGAGATCAGGGCGACGCCTGCCAGTTCGCTGACCAGCAGCGGAAAGCCATAGCGCAGCGATTCCCGGAACGCCGCGCCATCGAAGGCATCGCGCCGGATCGGCAAGCCGCGCCAGATCAGCGCAATGTACGCGGTGAGCATGACGGCCGCCGCCGCAACGCGGCCGCCGTATACCGCGAGCGCGGTATGCGAGATGAATACCACGGCGGACAGAATCAGTCCGAGTTCGACCCAGCGCCAGATCACGCGCAACATCACGGTCAAGCCGGATTGCTCGCGCGCACGCAGCACCATCTCGGTGTAACTCTGCCAGACGCCGAGCGGCACGGTCAGCATCGCCACCCAGAATACTGGCGCGAAGGGCTCGGCGTCGAAGAGCGAGATGATGCCGAGGACACCGGCGGTCAATGCCCACAACAACAGCGAAACCAGAGCGGGAACCGCAACCAGATTCGTGGCAAAGCTGGCGAGAGCGCCGGGCTCCCGACGGTGCGGGTAGTAACGGATGATCGAATGCTGTGCACCGAGCTTGGCGATGCCGACGGCAAGACCGATCCAGGTATCGACGTAACCCAGGATGCCGTACTGGGTATTGTCGAGCAGCCGCGTCAGGATCGGAAACGAGACGAAACCGGCGAGCAGTACGAACAGGCTGCCGGTCGAATAGCGCAGGTAATGCGAAGCGACGCTGGTGCGTTTGGGATCCTTGCCGTCCGCCGCGAGCGGCGCCTGCCCATCCGCCCGTGCCGCGGGCGCCACGTCGTTCATCCGGCGCGTTCCAGGCGTCGTTCCCAGGCCAGCGACGTGCGCGCAATCACATCGAGGTCGTCGAATCGGGGTTTCCAGCCCAGCACGCTGGAAATGCGGTCGGCTTGCGCGACCAGCACCGGCGGATCGCCGGCACGACGCGGTTGTTCGACGGCCGGGATCGGCGCACCGTGCGCGCGTGCGACGGCGGCCAGCACTTCGCGCACCGAATAGCCATGGCCATAGCCGACATTGAGTACCGCGCTTTCACCGCCATCACGCAAGTAGGCAAGTGCGTCCAGATGCGCCGCAGCAAGATCGTCGACGTGGATGTAGTCGCGCACGCCGGTACCGTCGGGCGTCGCGTAGTCGGTGCCGAAGATGGCAACTTGCGCGCGTTTGCCGAGCGCGGCCTCGCAGGCCACCTTCACCAGCAAGGTGGCGTTTTTCGTCGACTGGCCGATGCGCCCGGCCGGGTCGCAACCGGCGACGTTGAAGTAGCGCAACGCAACGTAACGTGGTCCGCCGGCGGCGGCGAGGTCGCGCAGCATCCACTCGCTCATCAGCTTGGAACTGCCGTAGGGATTGATCGGCGCCGTCGGCGTGCCCTCATCCGCCTTGCCGCCAGCCGGTATGCCGTACACCGCGGCCGTGGAGGAAAACACGATCCGGCGCACGCCCGCGGCCGCGCATTCGGCAAGCAGGCTGCGCGTGGCACAGGTGTTGTTGCCGTAATAGCGCAGTGGATCGGCGACGGATTCCGGCACGATCGTACGCGCGGCGAAATGCAGCACCGTGTCGATGTGATGCTCGTTGAGCAAGCCGCGCACGAGCGTGGCATCGCCGACGTTGCCGACAACGAGCGCGGCGCCCTGTACCGCCTCGCGGAATCCGGTGCTCAGGTCGTCCAGCACGATCACCCGATGCCCGCGTTCGACGAGCTTGAGCACCACGTGCGCGCCGATGTAGCCGGCGCCGCCGGTGACAAGGATGGGTGGAAGTGTCGTCATGGGGGAAAGTTCCTGCGTCAGTGGTCTTTCGTTTCCGGTCTCACGGGCGCACCACGGCGGCGGGACGACGCCCGACGAGGATGCGACGCAGCAGCCCTTTCCACGCATCGATGCGCATGGGGTCCCGCGCAAGGGCGTGCACGAACGCGGCGAGCGCGGGGCGCGCCGGCGCCTCCATTGCCAGCTCATGGCCACGATCGGCGTCGATCGCGGCAAGCGCACGGCGACGCAAGGCGCGCCCGCGCGCGCAAACCGCATGCTTGTCCACGAGCAAGCGACGCGCCTGCCACATGCGCTCGCGGTTGGCGCTCATGTTGTTCCCGTGGATGCGATACAAGGCCTGGACCTCATCCAGATACACAAGGCCGGTCGCCGAGGCAATGCGCAACCACATGTCGCGGTCTTCGCAACCCAGCCGGTTGAACGCGGCGTCGAACGCACCGACGGTCGCGACGATGCTACGGCGGAACACCGCCGTCGGGCAAGACACGTGCTGGCGGCGCAAAAACACCTCGCGATACGCGTCAAGTCGCGTTCCTGTCCAGCGCGCCGATTGCATTCCCAGGTGTCGGCCCGCACCGTCGATGTCCTCGGTATTGGCATGCACCAGTCCCACCGACGAGTCGTCCTCGAGCACCGCCACGCAACGCTCGATGTGGTGCGGCAACCAAACATCATCGGCATCGAGCAACGCCAGGTAGCGCCCCCGCGCGGCGGCGATCGCGGCATTGCGCGCCAGCGGCAAGCCGCGATTTTCCTGATGGATAACGCGCACGCGGCCGGTATGCGCGCCGGCGTAGCGGTCCGCAAGCGCACCGCTGCCATCCCTGGAACCATCGTCGACGACGATGATTTCCAGGTTCGGCCAGGTTTGCGCCAGGGCGCTATCGATCGCCTCGGCGAGGAAACGCTCGCCGTTGTAGACGGGCATGATCGCGCTGACCAGAGGATGCGCCTGCGTCGATTCGGTGCCGATGCCGGTCATGGCGGTGACGGCATCGGCCGGCGGCGCCCCGCGCGCATCGAGAATCTCGATGCCATCCGCAGAGTACGTGTGGCAGCCACGCAAGTGCAACGCGCGGTCAGGCTCGATGCGTGACAACTCGTGCTCGCGAAAACGATCCGGACCCAGTTCGAGGATTTCATTGAACACGATCGCGCTGCCATACTCGCGCGAACAATCCTGCGCCGGACGAATCAGGCGGCCGTCGCGCCGGAACAGCCTTCCGGCCGGGCGCGCGCGGCGCACATCCACGGCGATCGGGTTGGCGGGATGTGGCCGGTACGGGCCTTCCAGAGCCTCGGCGACGAACAGGAACAACTCATCGCACGTACTGCCGCCACTTTCGGAAACGTTGCCGAACAGATACCAGCAGCCGTCGTGGAAATGCAGGGTCGGGTCCACGCATACGCAATCGCTGAGCAGGTCCGTGACACGATCCCAACACAGGGGAAACGCACTGGCGCGATACAGACTGACCCGCCGCGCCATCGCCGACTCCACGGTGAGGTACCACGCCCCTTGCCACTGGAAAGCCTGCGGATACGACAGGTGGAACGGTTCGTCGAGGACGATGCCGACGCGGCGCGCGCCGCCGCCGCGATCCAGCTCCAGGCAGGCGATGATGCCTTTGTCGCCACGGTGGTCGAATTCCTCGACGAAAACCAGATGGCGGCCGCCGTCCTCGACCGCACAAGGGTCGGCCCAGTACCGCCCCGCCGGCGCAACGATGCTGGTCATGGGTCCGGGCCGCGGCGCTGCCGGATCCAATGGCATCCCGGCACGCAGGGTCAGGAACCAGGGGGCTTCGCCCTGCCACTGTTCCCACCGCCACGCCAGGCTTTGGCGCAAAGCAACCGGCAGCGCACGCAAGCCGGCGCCAAAACGGGCGACTTCCGGCGCGGGCCGCAAGCGCACGTCTGCCGCCCGATGCGCCGGTAAATCGAGTTCGCCACCGGCCACCCGGCGCAACGCGCGCAGCAGCAGTGCCGGCAGTTTGCGTCCCGCCTCCTCGCGCTGCGTCGCGTGCGATCCGGCGTGCGTGGAGCCGATGCTATGCACAAGCTCGCGCGGCGCCTCACCGTCCGTTGCCAGTTCCAGTTCGACCGCGGTGACAACATCGCCACGCAACGTGGCAGCGAGCAGGTCGACGCCGGCCACATGCCGGTCGATCAGGTTGGGATGCAGCCGCCAACAGCCGGACCGCGCGACGCCGGCAAGGTGGGCTGCCAATTCACGATCGCCACCCGCGAGCAGGACCAGTTCCGGCTTGCGTGCAGCGACGGCGGCGACAAGCGCGCTCGCAGGCATCCGACTCGATTCGGTTGCATTGTCACCCGGCGGGACCAGCGTCCACGCACTCGGCCCCCGCCAGCGCAGGCGGTCGAGCGCGAGAAAAGCGACGAGGTCCAGCGGCAAGCGCAAGCGCTGCGCGGTCAGGTCGAGTCCATCGACGCAGAGCACGTCCAGTTCCAGGCGGCGGATGTCCTTCGCCATCTGGATGAAACCGGCAAGCCATGCCGGGATTTTCGGCGGCGCAACCAGCAACACGCGCAGGCGCGCCGCGCCCGCCGCCGGAGGCGCATACAAGCGCGTGCGCGTGGCCGGCGTGTTGCAATCCGCGGACGATCCCGGCGTGGCGCCACCGCCTGCGTTCATGCGGCGGTCTCCTCATCGGTTACGAACACCGTACCGAGCCATGCTTCCACGGTCGCCAGCAGGCGATCGCGATGGACGCGCGTGTAGTAGGTGTGATCGCAATCCGGCCAATGCAGCATGGTGACGCGAGTATCGCGCGCGGCGCGCCCGAAACTCCAGCCAAACTGGCGGACATCGCGAAAATAGTCGCTGATGCCACCACTGTAGATGAATAGCAGGCGCACATTGCGCATGAGCAATTGCTGCATTTGCTGCTGCGCTTCGGCGCGCGTGGGCCAGTCGCGTGCGTCCAGCGTGGTATGTGTGCCGCCATCGCCGCTGCCGCGCAGGATCAATCGGCGCACGAAGCCGAGCCAGCGTCGTGGCGAGGCAAGCATGCCGCGGATGCGCGCAAGCTGAAACCACGGACCGGTGTAACACATGCCATCGAGCATCAGCGCGCCGACCACGCGTTCGTTGGCCAGCGCCGCGATCCAGCCCAGGTCGGCCGCGCTGCACACGCCACCGACCACGAAGCGCGTGCCGCCATGATGCGCGGTGAGCTGTTCGAGGGCGGCAAACGTCGCGCCACGGTAGTCGCAACCCGACTCGCGCGGTGCTTCGCCAACACCCGGCACATCAAAACGAAAGGTGCGCACGCCACGCGCGGCCAATCGCTGCGCCATCTCCACATGCAGGCGAAAAGGACCGGCACGCGGCACCAGTCCGGCGCTGGGCAGCACCAGGATCGGCGCGTTCGCCGGCAGTTCGCTTCCGCTCAGAATTCCGAGCAGGCGCTGTTGCGGACCAAAGCGCACCAGGGTTTCCATATCAAGGTGCCGCCGATGTGAGGGCGTTGGCCAATTCATCGACCAGGACGCGTAGCGGGCGCGACAGGAACAATGTCGCATCCATGGTGGTTGCGCCGTCGAAGTGCGGCGTGCCGGCAGGCAGCATGAAGCAACGCGACGACCCTGCCGGCGGCGCGCCCGCTGCCTGGCGCTGCACGGTCCAAACCGGTTTGCGCACTTCACGGGTATCCAGCGCAAGCGCCGCGATGCCGCGTCGCCATGACGAAGACGCCGGAAATCCGAACAACTGTCCATCGGCGGCAATATCCGGCGCGCGCCGTGCGCGCAGCGTACGCTCGGCGCGATCGCCCGCTTCAAGTTCTGCGAGCCACGCGGCGCCGTCCGTTACCGGTTCCCACAACACCAGGGCATCAATATTGCCATCACGCGCGGACCAATCCGCTGCCACCAGCGCCGCGCCGCGCCAGGCGATCACGGCAACGCGCGCGACACCCGCACGCTCACGCAGCGCGGCGACGACGGTATCGAAATCGGTGTGCATGGCGGCGACGTCGTGCGCGGTGCCGGCGCCGGCGGAATCGCCGGTGCCGAAATAGTCAAAGCGCAGGCAGGGCAAGCCTTTGGCCGCGAGTTCCTCGGCGATTTGCATGAGCAGGCGCCGGCTGCGCGGCTGTTCGGCAAGCAAGGGTGGCGCCAGCACGATGCCCAGCGGCGCGGGCGCGGCGACACCATGCAACGCGGCGTAGAGTGGCCGCTGTGGCGATCCCGCCCAGAAGGGCTCCGCGTCGAGCGTTGCGCTGGCGTCAGTGGCCACGAGATTTTCCGAAAACGCGGCGCATGCGCTGCCAGATAGAAACCGGTGCGCCCGCTTCGCCCGATGCCCGCGGAAGCTCGGCGGCGAGCGTCGACAGCGTGCCGGTGGCGATCTTGAGCAGGTTGATGCGCACGCCGGTTTCGCGCTCCACGCGCAAGGTCATCTCGACCGCAAGCAGGGAGTGCCCGCCAAGCTCGAAGAAATTGTCGCCGCCACGCACGTCGTCCACGCCAATCAGTTCGCGCCACACGCCAGCGAGGTATTCCTCACGCGCATCGGCAAATGCTGGCGCGGCACGCACCGGTGCCGACGCCGCAACCGGCTTCAGTCCAGCCGGTGCCGGCAACGCCTTGCGATCGAGTTTGCCGTTTGCCGTCTGCGGCAGCGATGCCAGCCATTCGATGTGCTGCGGCAGCATGTAGGCCGGCAATGCCTTGCGCAGGCGCGCACGCAAGCGTTCGCCGAGCGCCGCATCGGCCTCGCGCGCAACGACGTACAGCACCAGGCGTGCATCGGTGGCGCCGAACGTATGTACAGCGGCGGCGGCTTCGCGCACACCGGGTTCGGTGAGCGCTGCGGCTTCGATGTCGCCCAATTCGATGCGATGCCCGCGCAGTTTCACCTGGTCGTCGGCGCGACCGTGAAAATGCAGCGCGCCATCGTGCCGACTGCCGAGGTCGCCCGTGCGATACAGGCGCGCGCCCGCACCGGCAAACGGATCGGGCACAAAACGTTCGGCAGTCAGGTCCGGTCGATGCAGATAGCCGTCGGCGACGCCGGCACCGCCGATCCAGATCTCGCCGATTGCGCCTTCGGCAACCGGCTGGCGCTGTTCGTCGAGCACGTGGATCGTCGTGTTGGCGATCGGATGACCGAGCGGCACCGCGCCGCTGCCCGCTTCCACGCCGGCAAGCGTCGACCAGATAGTGGTTTCGGTGGGACCGTACATATTCCACAATTCGCGGCAGCGCGACAGCGCCGCTTCTGCCAGTTCGCGCGGCAGCGCTTCGCCGCCGACCAGCAGCTTCAGGCGCGGCAGGCGCTCGCTCCCGGGCGCATCGAGCAGCGCGCGCAATAGCGAAGGCGTGGTTTGCAACACACTGGCGCCGCAGGTTTGCAACAGCGCAAGCAGGGCCTGCGGATCGCGACGCTGATCGTCGGTTGCGATGACCACGCGCGCGCCAACGCTGAGCGGCAGCAACAGCTCCAGTCCGGCGATATCGAACGACAAGGTGGTCACCGCGCACAACACGTCGGTTTGCGCCAGCGCCGGTTCGCGCTGCATGCTGGCGAGGAAATTGTCGAGGTTGCGATGCAGGACGCGCACACCCTTGGGTTGGCCGGTGGAACCGGATGTGTAGATCACATAGGCCAGATCCTCGCCCGCGACGGTCGGCAATGTCCGCTCCGGCACGCTTGCGGTATCCAGATTGCGCAGCGCGAGAATCTCCCGGTCGCGCGTGAGCACGGCCGGCGCATCGCCGGCATCGCCCACCAGCAGGTGGCGCAGGCGCGCGTGGTCAGCCATGTAGTCAAGACGCGCATCGGGAAATTCCGGATCCAGCGGCAAGTAAGCCGCGCCGCTCATGAGGATGCCGAGCACGCCGGCGAGCATGTCGGTGCTGCGCGGCACGCAGATACCAACCAGATCGCCACGTCCGACGCCACGCGCGGCCAGTGTGTACGCGACGGCGCGTGCGCGCTGTGCGAGTGCGGCATAGCTCAGCGTAGCGCCATCGCATTCGACCGCGATCCGCTCTGGCGTACGCGCGGCTTGCGCGGCAAAGCGCTCGATCACCGTACTCTGGCCGGTAGTGCTTGCCACTGTGGACGCGGTTCGCTGCATGTCCGCTATGGCGTATAGCCGGTCCTGGTACTGCGCAATCCAGCGGCGCACCGTGTCTTGCGCAAACGGCGCGCTGCGGTAGTGCAGATCGAGGGTGAGCGCATCGCCGCCGTCATTGAGGTTGAAGAACAGGTCCCAGGTCAGGGCCTGTTTGGCGCAATCGCGCAGTTCGTGATGCAACCCCGGCAGGGCAAACTTCGGCACGCGCGGATTGAGATTGAAAATCACCGAGGCGAGCGGACGGCGCATGCGTCCGCGCGGCAGGTTCAACTCGCGCAGCAGGGTCTGCAAGGTCAGGTCCTGATGCTCGGCGGCATCGAGCAGCGCGCTGTGGGTGGCGCGTGCGAGCGTGGCGAAATCCGCATCCGCATCGATGCGCAGGCGCAGCGGCAAGGTGTTGACGCCGTCGCCGAGCAGATGACTGCTGCCTGCGAGCGCCTGGCCGGCGAACGGAATGCCTACCGCGAAATCGCTCTGGCCGGTCAGGCGCGCCAGCCACGCACCAAAGGCCGTGAGCAACAGGGCGTACAAGGTCACGCCATCGCGGCGTGCCGTCTGCCGCAAGGCCGCCACCAGATCGGGTGGAAAATCGTGGCGCAGCGTGGTCGCGGCAAAATCGGTATCGGCGGCAGCGCGATCAGTTGGCAAGTTCAGCGGCGCGGGCGGCTGCGCGTAGAGGCGCTTCCAGTATTCGATCTGACTGGCCGCCGCCGGCATGGCGCGACGTGCGCGCTCGGCCAGCGCATAGGCGCGGAAGGATTCGGCCGGCGCCAATTCCACGGAGCGACCGGTCGCGCAGGCGGCATAGGCTTGCGCCAATTCATCGAGCAGGATCGCAGCCGACCAGCCGTCGAAGATCAGATGATGCGCAACGAACAACAGCGCGTGTCGTTGCGCGCCGAGGCGCAATAGCTCGGCGCGCGCGAGCGGAGCGCGTATCAGATCAAAAGCGCGGCCGACGACGTTTGCGCAACACGCGCTGAGCGTCGCCGCATCGGCGCCGGCAAGGTCCTTTTCGCTCAGCGGCAACGGCTGCAATGGCCCCGCGCGCTGCTGGCCGCCATCGGCGGCGAACGACAAGGCAAACGCTTCGTGACGCGCGGTCACCTGCGCGAATGCGCGCGCGAACGCGGCGCGATCCAGATCGCCGTCGAGTTGCAACACGAAGGATTCGTTGTAAGCGATATTGGCCTGATCGCCGAACTGACAGGCCAACCATTTTTCCTGCTGCGCGTCGGTCAGTGGCAGTTGCTCCGGCAGCGCGGCAGCGGCTGGCGTGGCGGCCGCCGATGTGCGCGGCGACAGCAGACCGACTTGCATCAGTTCGGCGACGGCCGCATCGACGCGGCGCGCGATCTCGTCGGCTTCCGCATCGCCATGCGCGACACTCAAGAAACAATTGAATTGCTCGTAGACGTGCAGTCCGCGCTCGCGCAGCGCGTAGTACAGCAAGCTGGCGAAGGCCTGGTCCTCGTCGACCCGAATCTTCCACAGCGAACCGAAACACAGCGCGGTGAGCGGCGCACGCCTTGCGGCGAACGCGGTGTTCAGACGTTTGACCATGCCGGCGGTGCGCGCGTTGAGCGTGCGCTGCAATGCCGGCCCCTGATCGCGCACATGCATGAGCGCCGCCTTGGCCGCGGCCAAAGCAAGCGGATGGCGCACGAACGTGCCAGCAAAATAGGTAACGCCGGCTTCCGGCGCGCTGGCATCGCCAAAGCGCCAGTCGCCGCCGTCGAGCGCGTCCATCCACTTGCCGTTGCCGGCGATCGCGGCAAACGGCATGCCGCCGCCGATGATCTTGCCGTAAGTGGCGATGTCGGCGCGCACGCCGTAGAACTCCTGCGCGCCGCCCGGGGCGATGCGAAAGCCGGTGATGACCTCATCGAAGATCAAGGCGCAGGCGCCTGCATCGCAAATGCCGCGCAGGGTGTGCAGGAATTGCCGCGGCTGCACGTCCGGATGCTTGCTCTGCACCGGCTCGACCAGCACGGCGGCGAGTTCGTGCTTGCGCTGGTCGATGATGCGCAGCGCTTCATCGCTGCCGTAATCGAGCACGAGCACGTTCTCCACCGCGCTCGCGAGTATGCCCGGCGCGGCGGCGATCGAACGCAACTGGCGGCTGCCGCGCACAATCACCTCGTCGAAGATGCCGTGGTAGGAATCGCGGAATACGACGATGGTTTTGCGTCCGGTAACGGTGCGCGCAATGCGCATCGCGCCCATCACCGCTTCCGAGCCGGTATTGCAAAACGCCACGCGCGGCATGCCGGTCATGCCGGCGATGAGTTCGGCGACTTCGGCGGTCAAGGGATGCTGCGGACCGATTTCGATGCCGCGCTCGAGTTGCGCGGCGACCGCAGCGCGGATGAAATCGGGCTGGTAGCCGAGGAAATTGACGCCGAAGCCGTTGAGCAGATCGATGTATTCGTTGCCGTCGACGTCCCACACGCGCGCGCCGTGCGAGCGATCCACCACCAGCGGATAGACCAGTTCCTTCCACAGAGGATGAAAGCCGGTGACCACGCGCGGATCGGCCATGCGCTGGCGGTGCGTCTGGCTGAAGGCCTTGGATTTGGCCGTGCGTGCGTTGTAGCGACGCACGAAGTCCTCGACCCAGGCACGCTGCGCCGGCGTGAACTCGGCGCTGCGTCGCGTGGTGATGCGCGCCGACGCGCCGAACGGGCGCTCCTTGAGATCGGCTGGCGGCAATTCGGGTGCGGACGCCGCCAGTGCGGGCCCACCAGCGCTCAGGTTACGCAGCATCTGCGCCTGCTGTTCAAGCATCGCCATCTGGCTTTGGATGAGTTGCGCGAGTGCATCTTGTCCCGTGCTAGCGGCAATCGGCGCGGTGGTTGCGCTGGCGCCGGTCGCGGGCTCTGCCTGCGCCGGCAGCGTGCTATCGAGCCATTGCGCGAGCCGCTCGATACTGCCCAGATCCTCGAGCAGGCGGCGAAACTTCAACGGCGTGCCGTAGCGGCGTTCCACTTCCAGCGCGGCCTGGGTCAGCGACAGCGAATCGAAGCCGAGGTCGAGAAAACCGCTGGTGTCTTGCGCGGCGTCCAGGCGTGTGTCGCCGAGATTGCCGAACAGCTCGCGCAGCTGCGCTTTGAGCCGCGTCGCACGCGCCGGCGCGACAGCCGCTGTGGGTTGGATGTTTTGCATCGGCGACTCTCCCGGTGCGTTATCCGCTACAGCGGACAGTGCATTCGATTCGATCCAGTAACGTTCGCCGCGGAATGGGTATCCCGGCAGCGGCACGCGCTGCCTTGCGGCATCGGCGTAATAAGCTTTCCAATCCAACGCGATCCCGGCGCACCACGCTTGGCCCAGCGCGCGCGTCAGTTGCTCGCTCGCATCCCCCGGGCGCGCGGCGGCGCCGAGCGACGCCACGGCGCGATCGTGTTCGCCGAGCATGCTGCGGACGAGCCCGGTCAGCGCCTGCGCCGGACCGACTTCCAGAAACAGCGTCGGCCCCGCCCGCATCGCATCGCGCACCGCATCGGCAAAGCGCACCGGTTGGCGCAGTTGCCGGCACCAGTAATCCGGCGATGTGGCTTGCGCCGCGGTGATCGGCGCGCCGCTGACGCACGAATAAAACGCCTGCTGCGGCTCGCGCAGGCGGATGTTCGCAAAGGCATCGCGGAAGCGCGCCGCGGCGCCATCCATCGACGCCGAATGGAAGGCATGACTCACGCGCAGGCGCGTCGAGGCGATATTCGTCTGCGTCAACCGCATGGCAAACGCATCGATGGCCGTGTCCGCTCCAGCGACGACGGTCAGCTGCGGCGCGTTGTA
This sequence comes from Pseudomonadota bacterium, assembly GCA_018240565.1. Lineage (GTDB taxonomy): Bacteria > Pseudomonadota > Gammaproteobacteria > Xanthomonadales > Rhodanobacteraceae > Rudaea. Next base: position 56,905 of record JAFEFO010000045.1, read on the forward strand.
GGTCGCGATCTCGATGCCGGCCGGCAGCAAGGCTTGCAGTGCTGCCGAATCCAGCCGCACCGCGAGCATGGCGCCCGGTGCTTGCGCCTGCATGGCGGCGCCGCGCGCAACGACCAAGGCGATGGCATCGGCCAGCTCGAATACGCCGGCGCGACAGGCAGCGACGTACTCGCCGATGCTGTGTCCGATCATGGCGGCGGGCGCAAGTCCCCAGGATTGCCACAGTTCGGCCAGCGCGTACTCGATCGCGAACAGCGCCGGTTGCGTGTAGTGCGTCTGCGCCAATTCGGCATTCGCGGCGTCGGTGGCATCGGCAAGGATCAGCGCACGCAGATCGCGGCCAAGCAGGGCCGAGGCGAGCTCGCAACAACGCGCAAACGCCATGGCGAAAACCGGTTCCGCGAGCAGCTCGCGCGCCATGCCGACGTGTTGCGAACCCTGGCCCGGAAACAAGAACACGAGTCGCCGTTGCGGATAGGCGGACTGCGCGACGAGCTTGGCCAATTGCGCACGCGCGTCGGCGACGCCGTGCGCCGCCACGGCGCCGCGCACGTTCATTGCGCGGCGGCCCATGGCCAGTGTGTAGGCAATATCCGGCAGTGCGGCATCGTCGTGTGCGGCCAAGGCTGCCGACAATTCCTCGGCGCGTCGTTGCAGGGCATCTGCGTCGCGCGCCGACAACACGAGCGGTACGCGGGCTCGACCGGGCGCAGGCGCTGGCGCGAGCGGCGCTTCTTCCAGCACGACATGTGCATTGGTGCCGCCGACGCCAAAGGAACTGACGCCCGCGCGGCGCGGCGCTTCTCCGCGCGGCCAGTCGATGAGGCGATCGGCAACGCGAAATGGCGACTGCGCGAAATCGATCTGCGGATTCGGCGCGCGGTAATGCAGCGTCGGCGGGATGCGTCCGTGCGCCAGCGCCAGCGTCGCCTTGATCAGGCCGGTGACGCCGGATGCGGCGACGAGGTGGCCGAAATTGCTCTTGACCGAGCCCAGCCAGCAATACTGCGATTGCGTGGTGTCGGCGCGGAATGCGCGGGTGAGCGCTTCGACTTCGATCGGATCGCCGAGCGCCGTGCCGGTGCCGTGCGCCTCGACATAGCCGATGCTGCCGGCATCGATGCCGGCGGTCGCCAGCGCCTGCCGGATCACCGCGGCCTGACCGCGCACGCTTGGCGCGCTGAAGCTGGCCTTGTCGGCACCATCGTTGTTGACGCCGACGCTGCGGATCACCGCCCAGACAGGATCGCCATCGGCCAGCGCATCGGCCAGTCGCTTGAGCGTAACCACGCCGCCGCCGGATGAGAACAGCGTGCCGCTGGCCGCGGCATCGAACGGACGGCAATGGCCGTCGCTGGATTCCATCGCGCCTTCGGCGGGCACGTAGCCCGATTCCTGTGGCACCACGATATTGATGCCGCCGGCGAGCGCGAGATCGCACTGCCAGCTCATCAGTGCGTACCAGGCCTGGGCGACGGCGACGAGTGAAGTCGAACACGCGGTGTGGATGCTCAGAGCCGGGCCGGTCAGACCGAGGCGATGGGCGACGCGCGTGGCGACGTAGTCCTTCTCGTTGGCCAGCATGGTGGCGAATTCGCCGGCCGCGCGGACGAGCTCCGGCTGCGACTCGACCAGTTTGCGATAGGTGTTGTTCGAGGTGCCGGCATAGACGCCGATGCTGCCAGGAAACGTATGCGCATCGACGCCGGCATGTTCGAGCGCGTTCCAGCACAGTTCCAGGAACACGCGCTGCTGCGGATCCATCAGCCGCGCTTCGCGCGCCGAGATACCGAAGAATGCGGCGTCGAAGCGATCTGCGTCGGCGAGCACGCCGCGCGCTGGCACATACCTCGGATGCGCGCGTTGCTCGGCCGGTACCAGCGGCGAGATTTCATCTGGCGCAAAGCGCGTGATGCTCTCGCGGCCTTCGATCAGATTGGTCCAGAACGCATTGATCGAGGCCGCGCCCGGAAAGCGCCCGGCCATGCCGATGATGGCGACGCCGTCGGTTGCGGCATTCATCGCGCGGCTCCGGTTTTCGGCGCGAATCGCGACAATGCGGTGCGTTGGCGCTCGCCGCGCGCGTGCACAGCGTCGCTTGCGGGCACGGCAGCGCCAACCGAGTCGACATGCGCCGCGAGTGCGGCGACGCTCGGATATTCATAGATCGCTACAGCGGTCAGCTGGCGATAGCCGTGACGATGCAGTTCGGTCAGCGCCTGCACCACGCTGAGCGAACGCGCGCCAAGATCGAACAGGTTGGCGTGCACATCGAGCGTGTCCACACCGAGCAGTTGCTTCCACAGGGTAGCGAGCTGTGCTTCGAGCGTCGCGTCCTGTGGCCACGCCAAAGGCGCGACGTCGACGTGGCGCGCAAGCGTGCGGCGATCGATCTTGCCGCTCGGCGTGAGCGGCAGTGCGGCGTGTTCGACCAACGCCTGCGGAACCATGTACGGCGCAAGGCGGGCCCGGCAGTGCGCGCGCAAGGCATCGGCGTCGATGCCTTGCGCATGGCGCGCCACCACATGCGCAACCAGGCGCCGGCCAACGCCATCGTTCGTCGCGACTACGGCAGCTTGCGCAATCGCCGGATGCGTGAGCAGAGCCATCTCGATCTCGGCCGGTTCGATGCGATACCCGTCAAGCTTGATTTGTTCGTCGAGTCGGCCCAGCCAGTCCAGCACGCCATCGCCCATATCGCGCACGGCATCGCCGCTGCGATACCAACGCGCGCCGTCGCGTTCGATGAAACGCTCGGCGGTCAACTCAGGGCGGCGCAGGTACCCGGCTGCAAGGCAGTCGCCACCGAGGAGCAATTCGCCTTCGTCGCCTAGACGAACTTCGTGCAGGCCGGCATCGGCAACGCAAACGCGCACATAAGGCAGGGGGTGTCCGATGGGCGGCAGTTCCGGCCAGTTCTGCGGATCACCGTCCAACTCGTATGAGGTGACGACATGCGTTTCGGTCGGGCCGTAGTGATTGTGCAAAACGCAATCGGGCAAGGTCGTGAACAGCGCGCGGATCGCCGGCGTGATGCGCAGTTGCTCGCCGGCCGTGATCACATCGCGCAAGCTGTTCGGCACGGCGCCGCCGGCAGCGACGGCTTCGGCCATCGCCTGCAACGCGACGTAGGGCAGGAAAATGCGTTCGATGCGCGCGTCGACGAGCAAATCCAGCAACGCGAACGGATCGCGCCGCTGCATGTCGTCGGGCAAAACCAGCGTGCCGCCGGTCGCGGCCGTGACCAGCAGTTCCTGGAAAGCAACGTCGAAGCCAAGCGGCGCAAATTGCAACGTGCGCGCGGCGCGAGCCAGTCGCGGATGCTTGGCGTGCCAATGGACCAGGCGCGCGATCGGGCCGCGGCGCATGGCCACGCCCTTGGGTCGGCCGGTGGAGCCCGAAGTGAACAAGACATAGGCAAGCGCGTCGTCGTTTTCAGGCGCTGCGGATGGCGTCGCCAGCGTGCAAGCGAGCGCGGTTTCCAGCGGCAAGCGCGCGCTGTCCGCTGCAGCGAACACATCAAGCTGCGCACGCGTGCCGACCAGCACGTCAGGGTGCGCATCGTCCAGCATCTGCGCCAGTCGCTCACGCGGGTAGGCGGGATCCAGCGGCAGGCAGGCCGCGCCAAGATGCAAGATCGCGAGGATCGCGGCGAAACTATCCGACGTGCGCGCAGCCGCCAAGGCGACGATGCCACCGGGGCCGACACCGGCAGCGGCCAGCGCGGCCGCCATGCGTTCGCGGCGTTCGCTTAGCGCGGCACTGTCCAGACGCAGCGCGCCGCCGCACACGGCGAAACCCGGTGCCAGGCATGCGAGCGCTGGCGCCGCGCCCGCAGAGCCTGATACCGACGATTTCACCTGGCCTGCCTGCGCCGTCACAATCGCATTCCCTGTTTGGAGCCCCGCGGATCGTTCGGAGGCGACATGTGCGGACCCGCGCCCGCACACCGCAGAGTATAAGCCGAACCATCGGTGCTGTCGGGCGGGTCGCCCGTCAGCGCTGGCCCCACTGCACGCCACGGTTGCTGCCGAAGCGCTCGGCCAGGCCGAGGACGGGACCGAGCACGCGCAGGTAGAGACCCAGCGCGAGTGCCTTGATCGGGCTGCCCAGGCGCCGGCGCTCGTCAACCACGTCACCGACGAAGTCGCGCCAGTTGTCGGGGCCGAGCTGGTCGAACGCGACCGAAATCGTCTGGTTGAGGCTGCGCGCGGTATGCCACCAGCCGCACGGCAGGAACAAGGTTTCGCCGGCACGCACCACGACCTTCTGCGCGCGCGCCTGGCGAAACAGTGGATAGCGCTCGAAGTCGGGATGGTGATGGTCGCGGATGCTCGACTGCCATGGCATGTCCGGATTGATGTAGAGAAGGTGCTCCTGGCCGGGCGCGTAAACGGTGAACTCCTTGTCGCCGTGCAATTGCGTGATCCAGGCATGCAGGCGCATCACGTCGTAATGCAGGTAGGGAAACTCGCCGCCCGGCCCGCCGAAGAAGATCTCGAGATTGTTCACGTACTGGAACAGTTTTTGCGGCACCAGCGGATGCGCCTGGCGATCGGGCAGGCTGTAGGCAAAGCGTGGCGTGACCTGCGGCAACAGCTCGCGGAAATCCTTGGCAACCTCGAACTTGCACGGATACGGACCGGGCTTGTCGACCGTCGAAGCGGCGAGCAGGTCGATGAGTTCGGCCAGCCGGTAATCCTTGCCGCGCACGCGCACGCGGTGGTCACCGTAGTGCGTGCGGAAATAGTCCGGCGTGCAATGCCCATACAGCGGCCACGCGCGCGCGGCATCGGTGAGGATGACCGGCCGGCGCGGCACGCGATACGTGGCGATGAACTGCGCCACGCCGATGCCTGCGATGCGTTCCACGGGCGTGTCGACATCCGCGCTCATGCCGACCGGCGATGCCGCTGCATTTGCGTCAATCGTGTTCATGGGCTGGTTCCTTCATCGCTGCCGCAGACCCCAATCCGCGCGCCGATTCGCGCCAAACCGTTCGCACACTTCCAGCACCGGACCCAACGCGCGCAGATACGCGCCCAGCCACAGTGCGCGCCCGCGCCGGCCGCTGCGCCGCTCTGCCGCCACGGCTTCGCGCACGAACCCGGCCCAGTTGCTCGATTCGAGCTGGTCGAACGCGACGGTGATGTTCAGGTCCAGGCAGCGCGCCGTGTGCCATGTGCCGCATGGAAGGAACAGTGCCTCGCCGGCACGCACGGTCACCGTGTGGCGACGCGCCTGGTGCAACAAGGGAAAACGTTCCGCCGCATCGGGTGATGGCTCGGCCAGCGACAACCACGGCTTGGCCGGATCGACATAGAGCAGGTGTTCCTGCCCTGGCTCGAACAAGGTGAATTCCTTGGCGCCGCACACCTGTGCGATCCACGCGTGCATGCGCAAGTAGTCCCAGTGAATGCGCGGAAACTCGCCGCCGGGACCGCCGAAAAAAATTTCCAGATGATTGACCCACTCAAATGGAAATTTCGGCACCAACGGATGCGTGTGCCGGTTCGGCAGCGCGTACGCGAAGCGCGGAATGTCGGGCAGCAGTTCCGTGCACGCGGCCAGCGTGCACGGGTAGGGCCCGGGACGTTCGGCCGTGGAAGCGATCTGCTGGTCGATGATTTCCGCCAATCGATAATCACGACCGCGCACCTTGACCGGCAGATCGCCGTGTTCGCGCCGAAACCAGGCGTGCGTGTAGCGACCGACTGCCGGCCAGTCGCGCAGCGCGTCGGTGAGGATGACCGGCCGGCGCGGCAATCGATAGCGGGCGACGAATTCGCCCACGCCGATGCCGGCGACGCGCTCGATCCAGGCACCGGCAGGCGAGGCTTCGCTCGTGGGCAAGCTTGCCAATGCTGCATTTTCGCCGATCATCGCCCTTGGTCTTCCCGAAGATTCACCAGCTGCACCATCGCCGCGCGGGGACGCCCGCAGTATGATAATCCCAGCGCCACGCCAGGGTCGATCCGACCGCCGCCGATGACCCGCGAAACCGATTTTCTCGCACTTTACCAAGAGCTCGGGCTCGCACCGGGTCGCTGCAGCGTGGACGAATTCAAATACGCCTACCGGCGGCGCGTGGCCCGCCTGCACCCGGATCGCCACCCGGGATCGACGGCTGGTGCCGAACGCATGCAGCGCCTGACCGTACTGTATGACGCGGCGCTGGACTTCCATCGTCGCTACGGCCGGCTGCCAGGTGCCGAACAGGCTGCACCGCTGCGATACGTCACCTCTGGCGGCAGGCCCACGCCGCCACCGACAACGACAAAATCGCCGCACACACGGTTGCGTTGGGTGCTGTTCGTCCTGCTCGTCCTGTTCGTGCTGGGTTGGGCATTGTCTGACCTGTCCGAGCCGGAGCTGCCACCTGTTTCTGAGGCACCTGCGGTTCCCGTCGCGCGCCCTGCCCCCGCCATCATTCCTGCCACGGTGCCCGTGGCAACGCACATCGTGCTAGGCATGGTTTCCGCCGACGTGCGCCAACTGCAAGGCGCGCCGGTCGTCGAATCCGCCGAACACTGGGACTACGGGCCATCATGGATCCAGTTCAGCAAGGGCAAGGTCGACGACTGGTACAGCTCGCCACTGCATCCGCTCAAGGTGGACAGCGAACGCCCCGGTGCGAACCTCGCCGCGGGTGGCTTGCACTGACGGCAGCCGGAAGCAATCGCGCGTTTGCCCGCACAATCGATCAGCGTGCCTTCACCGCGCGCCGCGACCGAACAGCACGACTTCCACCGTCTGGATCAGGATCAACAGGTCGAACAGCAGGTTGTGGTTCTTGACGTAGAACAGGTCGTACTTGAGTTTTTCGACGGCGTCCTGTTCGGATGCGCCATACGGATAGCGCAACTGCGCCCAACCGGACAAACCGGGCTTCAGGCAATGGCGCAGTTCGTAAAAGCGGATCTTGCCGGCGAGGTCCGAGACGAACTGCGGACGTTCCGGGCGCGGACCGATGAAGCTCATGTCGCCCTTGAACACGTTCCACAACTGCGGCAGTTCGTCCAGGCGCAACTTGCGCGTGATGCGACCGACCCGCGTCACCCGATCGTCGTCCTTTTTCGCCCAGCGCGCCACGCCATCCATCTCGGCATCGGTGCGCATGCTGCGGAACTTGATCAAACGGAACGTGCGCCCGCGCAGGCCGACGCGCTCCTGGCGGTAGAGGATCGGCTGCCCCGCGCCCGACTCGATGCGAATGGCCAGCGCAACCAGCAGCATCGCCGGCCATGCCAGGAGCAGGACAAGGCCCGATACGCCGAGGTCGAAACAACGCTTGCTCAGGCGGCGCAACGGCGTGGCGTTGAATCCGCCGGAAAACACCAGCCAGGACGGGTCGATGATCGAAAGCTGCACCCGCCCCGATTCGCGTTCGAAGAACGTGGTCAGGTCGGTCACGGCCACGCCGTACTGGCGGCATTCGAGCAACTCCTGCATCGGCAGCCCGCCGCGGCGTTCGTCCACGCCCACGACGATTTCATCGGCCTGCGACTGCTTGATCCACTCCCATAGCGACTGCGACGGATCCAGCAGGCGATCGGGTGGCAGGCACACGGGCTCGCCCGGCCGGGGGATGAAGCCGACCACATGGAAGCCGCGGCGATCCGCGCGACGGCGCAAGCGGTCGTGAATCTCGACCGCGCGACGACCGGCACCGAGCACGATGATGCGGCGCTTGAGCACCTCGGTATTGACCATGTGCTGGAACGCGGCCCGATACAAACTGACGAACAGGAGCGACAGCAACATCGCGATAACGAGGATGCCGCGACCGACATAGGCCTGCGGCAACACGTAGTACAGAACCACCAGCGCGAATCCACTGACCGCGAACGCGACGGCTTGTCGCGCCAGGATGCCGAAGCGCGTCTCGCGCATCTGCGGCTGGTACAGGCCGAGCGCCGCCATGCCGAACATCATGACCGCGGCGAAAACCGCCGAGCGTTCGACCAGATGGTGCATGTATTCATGCATCTGAGCGGGATCTGCGACGTAGCGCAGGCAAGTCGCCAGATACAACGAAATCGCGAACAACACGAATTCACCGGCACCCAGCATCAGGTGCCATCGGATGGATTGCTGGCGCAACAGGCGATACACGCTGTCCTCAAGCCAATTTACCAAGCGATTTTGGCGGGCGTCGGAAACCGCCATGCCGGTATCTGGGCCGTCCATGATAATCCTGATTGGCAATCCTGTGGGATCCAAAGACAAGCAATTATCGAGCCATTGTGTCGAAACGGCTTCCAGGCATCAGGTTAACGCGCGTGTCTTGCCGAAAAATTTCAGTCCGGTTTCAGGCCAAGGGCACAAACAGCGCGTGGGCGTATCACGGCAACCCGTTGATTGGCATGGCTTCCAGTGCGCGGAGTCGACGTCGCAATCCGCGCCTGCAGGCAATGGACCGGAAACCCGGTCGGAGGGATCACCGCCTGAACGACGCCGGACCTACTTGGGCTTGAGCAGCGTGCCAGTGCACTTTTTGGACCCGCAGCGGCAAGCCCAGATGCGCTTGAGCCGCGCGGTGTGGCGTTCAGCCAACGTAATGCCGTAGTCGTAGGTGAGCTCTTCGCCCTTGTGGATGCGGCGCCGCGTTTCGATGACGATGCGATCGCGGCGCGGATCACCACTCGCGTGCTCGATCACCCATGCCTGGCAATTCGGCGCGCAACTGTGGTTGATCCAGCGTGCGTCATTGCCGCGGACATTGGCGTCGATCAGGTACTTTTCGTTGAGCGTGAACAGGAAGGTGTGACCACTGTCGACATCGTTGCCGTAGGCGCGGTCGGCCTGGGCGTGGGTGCGCAGCGTTCCGCGATACTCGATGACCTCGGTGCGCGCGGGAAGATCACAGGCGGCGAAAACGCCATTGCCATGGATCGGCGAGCGGCGGCGAACGATGCGTTTGGCCATGATGCGAAATGTCGGGACGGGCGGCGATTATAGCCTGCCGTGCACGCGAACTTGACCACTGCATCGACGGCGCGCACTCTTGCCGCATTGCCGCGGCAAGGATCCCGTCATGCCCGCATCCATCAAACTCAAGCGTGCCCGCGAAGCGCCCGCCCGCGGCGACGGCAAGCGCATCCTCGTCGATCGGCTGTGGCCACGCGGCAAGTCCAAGGAGGCGCTCAAGCTCGATGCGTGGTTGCGCGACATCGCGCCGAGTACCGAGCTGCGCCAGTGGTTCGGCCACGATCCGCACAAGTGGGTCGAATTCCGCAAACGCTATTTCGCCGAACTCAAGAAAAATCCCGCCGTGTCGACATTGCGCGATCTGACGGCGAAGGGTACCGTCACCCTGGTCTTCGATGCGGCCGATACCGAGCATTGCAATGCCGTGGCGCTGCGCGAATACCTGCAACGCTGATCATCCCTTTCCCGAACGGAGTCCATCCATGGTTTTTTTCCGCCGCACCGCCGTCGTGATCGCCCTGCTCGCGCTGGCCGTGGCTTCCGCCGCCTGGTCGCGCGGCCATGGCCATCGCGGCAGCAGCACGCAGGCCGGACGGTTCGACTACTGGCTGATGTCGCTGTCGTGGTCGCCGAGCTATTGCCTGACGCATCCGGACGACGAGCGCCAATGCCAGCACAAGGGCTACGGCTTCGTGCTGCATGGCTTGTGGCCGCAGTCGCGCAACGGCTACGGTCCGCAGCATTGTTCGACGCAAGCCGAGCCGGACGAGGCCACGATCCAGCACGCGCTCGCCTTCATGCCGAGCCGCCGCCTGATCGAACACGAATGGGAAACCCATGGCACCTGCTCGGGCCTGGATCCTTCCGCTTATTTCGAGCTGGCGGATCGCGCATTTGCCAGCGTCAAGACGCCGTCCTCGTTGACCACACCGCGGTCGCCGCCGACCTTGAGCGCGAATGAAGTCGTGCAGGCGTTCGCCAGAGCGAATCCGGGACTTGGCGCGAACATGCTCAGCGTCGTTTGCCAGGACGGCGGAACGCTGAACGAGGTGCGCGTGTGCCTGAACCGCGATACGCTCGCGCCACAGGCCTGCAGCGGGCGCGTGCGCAACACGTGCCGCGCCGGCGCACTGAAGATTCCGGCGGCGCGCTGAAGCCGGGCAACGTCGATCTGGGGACCTTGACATGAAATTACTGCGTTGGCTGGGCAAGATCGCGGTGGGAGTCGCAGTCCTTGCCGCATTGGGCCTCGGCTTTGTCTACTGGCGCAGCAATCAGTTGCTGGCGCAGCGCATCCAGGTCGACGAACCCGCATTGACGATTTCGACCGACCCGGCGACGATCGCCCGCGGCGAGCATCTCGCGGTCACGCGCGGTTGCACGGATTGCCATGGCAGCGATTTCGGCGGCAAGGTCCTGGTCGAATCCTTGCCCGTGGGTCGCATCACCGGGCCGAACCTGACTCGCGGCATGGGCGGCATCGGCGATCCGGATCCGATCCTGCTCGAGCGTGCGATCCGCCATGGCATCGGCGCCGACGGACACCTGCTCATCTACATGCCGGCGACGGATTATGCCGGCCTGAGCGATGCCGACACCGGCGACTTGATGGCATACATCGCCTCGCGCGCGGCCGTAGACCGGGTCATGGCGCCGCCGCTGGCCGGACCACTGATCCGCGTGCTGTTCCTGCTTGGCAAGGCTCCGCTCGCCTACGGCTTGCACATCGACCCGCACGCCGCGCATATCGCTTCGATCGACGCCGAACCGACCATCGCCTACGGCCGTTACCTGGCCCAGGGTTGCACCGGTTGCCATCGACTGGATTTCAGCGGTGGCCACGTGCCCGGCACGCCGCCGTCGTTCGCGGATGCCGCCAACATCACCAGCGATCCGGTGCGCGGCATCGGCCGTTGGAGCAAGGCCGATTTCTACAACGCCATTCGCCACGGCAAGAAGCCGGACGGCAAGGACGTGGCCGAGTTCATGCCCTGGCGCGCGCTCGGCACCATGAGCGACACCGAGCTCGACGCACTGTGGGCTTACCTGCGTACCGTTCCCGCCGTCGGCAAGGACTGATTCAGCAGCACGCCTTGTCGTGGTGCGAATGCGCCGCGCTGGCGGCGACGCCGGCGGTGAGGCCTTGCTTTTGCGCCTGGCAGTGATCGGCAACCACGTTCGCCACGCACATGCTCACGCGCTTGCCGGTGGGAATATGCAGGAATTCGTTCGGACCGTGCGCATTCGAATGCGGACCGAGGACGCCGGTGATGAGGAATTGCGCGCCGGGGAATTTCTCGCCGAGCATGCCCATGAACGGGATGCTGCCACCTTCGCCGTTGTAGGCCGGTGGCGGGCCGAAATACTCGCGCGAAGCCGCATCCACCGAGGCTTCGAGCCACGGCGCCAGCGCTGGCGCGTTCCAGCCGGACGAGGCCTTTTCCAGCACGAACTCAACCTTGCAGCCATACGGCGGATCGGCCTCGAGCAGGCGTTTGACGCGCTCGCCGGCGGCGTTCCCGTCCAGCGTCGGCGGCAGGCGCAATGACAATTTCACCGCAGTAAACGGGCGCAACACGTTGCCGGCCGAATCCAGCGGCGGCAGGCCGGCGATGCCGGTGATCGACAATGCCGGGCGCCAGGTGCGATTGAGCACCAGCTCCACCGGGTCGCCATCGGCCGGGCGCATGCCGGCGACGAAAGGAAACTTCGAATACACCTCGTCGCCCAGCACCTGCGCGGTACGCCGGGCCTGCTCGACACGCTGCGCGGGAACCTCGACATACAATTCCCCGGGCACGATCTTGCCGGTTTTCTCGTCCTCGAGGCGCGAGAGCAACTGGCGCAGGATGCGGAAACTCGACGGCACCACGCCGGACGCATCGCCCGAGTGCACGCCTTCCTCCAGCACTTTTACCGTCAGGTTGCCGCCGGACAATCCGCGCAGCGAGGTCGTCAGCCACAACTGATCGTAATTGCCGCAACCCGAATCCAGGCACACGATCAGCGACGGTTTGCCGATGCGCGCGGCCAGATGATCGACATAGAACGGCAGGTCGTAACTGCCCGATTCCTCGCAGGCCTCGATCAGCACCACGCAACGCGCATGTGGCACGTTCGCTTCCTGCAGGGCGCGCAGCGCCGCAAGCGAGCCGAAGATCGCGTAGCCGTCGTCGGCGCCGCCGCGACCATAAAGACGATCGCCTTCGATCACCGGTTTCCAGGGGCCGAGATGGTCGGCCCAGCCGGTCATCTCCGGTTGTTTGTCCAGATGGCCGTAGAGCAGCACGCAATCCTCGCCCGTCGCTGTTCCACCGAATGCGGGAATATCAATGAAGATCAGCGGCGTGCGATTCGACAGGCGCACGACCTCGACCGTCATCCCGGCGATCGGCTGCGACTTGGCCCACGTCGACAACTGCGCGACCGCCTTGTCCATGTAGCCGTGTTCGGCCCATTGCGCATCGAACATCGGCGACTTGTTCGGAATGCGGATGTACTCGACGAGCTGCGGCACGATTTGCTCGTCCCACAAGGCGGATACGGATTGGCGGATCTTGGCGGAGTCCATGTTTCATCCCGACGCGAACAATTGCGCAGTTTACCGCGCAGCGGCGGGTGCGTGCACCCTGCTAGACTGTTTTCCAGCGATCTCCTCTGATCGCGTAAATCAAGAAGCAGCCATCCCTGCCCACACTTTTCATCAAGACATGATTCTTCCCCGCTACCACGTTGCCCCATCCCTGATCCCGGGCGCCGGCAAGGGCCTGTTCCTCGACGAGGCCGTGCCGGCGGGACGCCTGATCACCGCGCCGGACGACATCCGCAAAGTATACAAATGGCAGGACGTCGAGGCGCTGCCCGACGCCGCCCAGTTGTTGCCCGCCACCGTGCGCTGGTTCGAGGACCGCTACACGGTCACGCCGGAATGGCCGGACGAGTGCTATATCAACCACTCCTTCGAACCGGTCGGGTTGTGGCACCTGGGCTTCGTGTTCGCGTTGTCCGATCTCGCGGCCGGGACTGAAATCACCGTGGACTACCGGCACCTGCTCGCACCCGGACAACGCGAGGATTTCGACGACGCCCTAACCGGCAGGCCCATCGTCGGTTACGCGTGGGACGAAAGCCTCGCCGCCTCGACCGCGCAACTGCATGCCCTGACGGGATCGCGCTGATGCACGCGCGCGTGCTGCGATCGGCCGACTATCGGCGCATGCGCTGGAAAAACGGTGGCGGCTGGACGACGGAGCTGGCCGCATTTCCCGCCGACGCGCCGGCATTCGATTGGCGCGTGAGCATCGCGCAGATCGACGCCGACGGGGCGTTCTCGCCCTTTCCCGGCTGCGATCGCCACATCGCCCTGCTCGAAGGCCACGGCATGGTGCTGCACCTGGATGACGCCGAACCGGTGCGCCTCGACCAGCGCCTGCGCTTCGTTCCCTTCGCCGGCGAGGCCTCCGCTCATGGCAAATTGCTCGCCGGACCGGTGCGCGATTTCAACGTCATGGTGCGCCGCGACGCCTGTCGCGCCGAAGTGCTGGTGCGACCGCTGGTCGGGCCGATGGTATTTCTGCCGGAAGACGCGACGTGGTTCGTGTATCTTGCCTCCGGCACCGCGACGCTGAAATCCGCCGACACCGCGCAGGCGCTCGAAGCCGGCGATTCGGCGCTGCTGCTGCCGGACTCGGGCAACCAGCGCGTCGTCATCGATGGCGGCGGCGAGGTGATCATCGCCAAGTTCGTGCCGGCATCGCGTCAGCCGCGATAGCGCGCACTGCGCAACGCGTGCGCCAGCATCGCCGCGGCCAGCGCCAGCCCAACGCTCCAATGCAGCAGCGAAACGCCGGCGCGCAGGGATTCGCCGGAGGCGTAATAGAGCAGCCAGCCGCTGGCGATCAAGACCGCGCCGATCCACAACAACACATTGCCACTGCTGCGGCGCGTGCCGTTGCGCCGCCATGGCGTGACATGCCCGCGCCACAGCCAGCCGCCGAGCCACAGGCTGGCGAACGCGCCGGCGCCGTGCGCCATCATGAGCCAGTGCTCGGCCGGATTCGGCGCGTCGCCGAACGGGCCGCGTTGGCGCAGGAAATAATGCGCGACCAACCACGCCGCCCCACTGACCCACAACACGCCGATCGTGCCGTAGATGGCGCATTTGTGGCGCCGCGTCAGGTACAGGCGCGAGGAGGGCCGATCATGCATCGTGCGTCTCATGCCGCGATTCCAAATGCCTGCCAGCCGCCGCGATCGTCATGCCGCCAGGCCTGCGCGGCGAAGGCCTGCAGCGCGGTGCGCGCCGCCATTCCACCGGCGAGCACGACCTTGGTCAGCGCATCGGCGACGATGCAACGCTCGGCGATCACGCTGGCGGTGATGCCGCCGGCCACGGCGTCGCGCGAGGCGCCATGCAGGTGTTGCGCGCCATCGCTGCAACTGGTCGCCACGGCGCCATCGACGATTTCCAACGCGGGGTGGATTCGGCCGTCCGCGGTGCGCAGGTCGATGCGCTGCGCCTGCGTCCCGCACACGCGCACATCACCGCCCGCATTCACGCAGGCTTGCGTGGCGCCATGCGCGCACAGCACCTCGATGGCGCGATCCACCGCGTAACCCTTGGCGATGCCGCCCAGGTCGATCCACAACGGACGGCGCAAGCGCACGCGCTCGCCCTCGAGCAATTCGATGTCGCGCCAGCTTGCCGACGCATCCGGGACGACGGCCGATTTCGGCAAGGGCAAAACGCCACGCGCGACTTGCATCGTCGCCACGCATGGATCGAATGCACCGGCCGAAACCTGCGCGATGCGCAGGCTCCACGCCAGCACCTCGTGGGTGCGTGCGTTCACGCGCACGCACTCGCCCGCGCGCGCGCGACGCAGGCGCGCAAGGTCGCCGTCCTCGGCGTGGAATCCCATCAGCCGATGCACGATCGCGACTTCCGCGAAGGCCGCCTCGATCGCGCGCATGGCCGGCGTCGCCTGCATGCCGTCGACGCCGATCTCGACGATCGTGCCGAGCCAGGGTCGCGCGCGCCGGATGCCGTTCATGGCTTCGCCGCCAGCACGTGCGCGTACAGCTGCAACAACCGGTGCACGCCTTCGGTGAGATGCCGGCACGACAGCGTGGCGCCGGAAATATTGCGGATATCGCGATCCAGCGCGACGGGATCGGTCGCGGACTTCGCCTTGAACTGGTTGCGCCACGCCGCCAGGCGCACCTCGCCGCCATGCGACTCGCGGTAATCGAGGATTTCCAGATCCGTGATCTTGCCGCTGGCATCCAGCGCCAATGTGTAGGTGATGAGCTCGCTCTTGCCGACCACCGCGTCTTCGAAAAACCAGCCGAGCGCGCCGGCATCGCCCTGCACGCGCCACATCAGCGGCTTCCAGCCCGCTGGCGCGCCGATCGCCGCGGTGTCGATGTCCACCGCGACCGGCACGAACGCAGCGGCATTGGCGAAGGCGGCGCGCTGGGCCTGTTCCACCGTCAGGTACTGCACCGCGTGCGCGACCTGTGCGACTGCCGCCGCACCCGCGCCCATCGGTAGCAGCCAGCGCGCGCGCATGCCTAGAACTGGAAGCCCAGCCCGAGGTCGAAACGATTGCCGTAGTTGAGCGCCGGATCGTCGTAGCGGAAATCCTGGTAGTCGAACTTGAACACCACGTTCGGCGTCAGGTAGTAGTTCACGCCCGCCGTCCATACGCGCTGCGTCGGCAATGCCGGTATTTCGAAGCCCTGCGGCAGCGACGCGTACGCCGCGCCGGTGTTGAACGCCTCGTAGCGCAGGAACGGCACGAGGCTGGACTGGTTCCATTCCAGTGCGCGCCACGCGCCTTGCGCATACCCGCCCCAGAAGGACTTCGGCACCGGCGTGGGCTGGCCGAGGAAGCTCAGGTTCAGGTCCTGCGTGTCGCTGATCGAACCGCGCGTGTACAGCGCGGTGAAATCCCACGGCCCGCTTTGCCAGCGCACGTGCGCTTCGCCGACCAACAGGCGCGAATTGTCGGCGGGGAAATTCGCATCGCCCTCGAACTGCTTGCTGGTGTCCTGCCCGATCTTGCCGGCGAACACCGCGCCGCCGATGTTCAGGCCCGGCACGCCGAGCCAGTTCAAGCGTGCCCAGATCGACAGATCGTGCGCCTTGGACAACTGCAATTCCTGATGAATGCTGCCCAGCGGCGATTCGCGGCCATCCAGAGATGTCGGATCCCACTTGCCCAGGTCCGGACTGGTGACGACGCCCAGGTCCCACTGGAACCCCGAGTCGGTCGTGCCGTATCCGGCCACGCCGCCTTCGCGCCAGGTGCTGGGGATGATCGCCTGTTCGACGAAATTGCGCTCCACGCCATAAAACTGCGTCGGCTCATGGTGTTCGTTGAGCAGGCCGATCGGCACCAGCATCAGGCCCACGCGCACGCCGTAGTTCGGCGACAGCGCGTGTTCGACGAACAACTGCTCGACTTCGGATTCGCCGGCATCGTCGGCCGAGGCGATGGCGTGTTCCCACTCCAGCTCGCCGTAGACGCGGGTGGTCTCGTTGAATTCGTGATTGAAGCCGAGCACCGCGCGCGTGAGGTCGGCGCGCGCATCGGCCGCACGCGCGGTCGGTCGGTTGTAGTCGAGCTGGCCATAGCCCCACAGCGAGGTGGCGTTGCCGGTAGCCGCATCCGCCATCGAGCGACCGGGATTCGGCGCTGCCGGCGGCGTGGCGGCGGGCGCGGGCGGCGCCGCTTGCGCAACCGCGGCCGCTGCCGGCGCGACCTGCACCGCGTGCATCTGTTGCACTTGCGCCTTGAGTTCGGCCACTTCGGCACGCAGCGCCTCGACTTCGGCCTTGAGCGCGGCGTCGTCGGCGTGCGCCGGCATGGCCAGTGAGGCGCCCCAGGCGGCGATCGCCAGCGCAAGCAGTCGGTGCTTCATCGTTGCATTCTCCATTTGTATACTTTTCAGGGCGTCACGTCACGCGCGGGGTCGGCCGTGTTCGTGATCGGGTCGTAGCCGTCGGTCAGGGTTTTCAGGAACGCGATCACGTCGTCGATTTCCGCAGCGGACAAGGCCGGTGCCTGTCCGGGCTTGCGGTTGTACGGCGCCTCGGTGGTGTTGACGTTGCGCGCAAGCAGCGGCGGGATGTCGTCGAACTTGTGCACGCGGCCTTCGGCGTCGAGCGGATACCATTTTCCCGGGTCGGTATCGCGCTGCACGTAGAACTCGAGCGCGGACTTCAAGTCATGGAACGCGCCGTTGTGGAAGAACACATGGCGCGTGGCGACGTTGCGCAACGTCGGCACCTTGAACTGGCCGCACAGGTCGGTGCGCGCCGCCAGGTCCGTGCGGAACGGTCCGCACAGGCCCATGTCGAAGTACGCCGGATCCGCGTTGGCGGGAATTTCCGCGTTGCGCGGCACGCCGAGGTTGTCGTAGGTGTAGTCGGTGAACACCGGCGGCTGGCCGTCGGACTGGCGCGTGCTCGTGTGGCAGGACGCGCAATTGCCCTTGTCGGGGCGATTGAACAGCGCGAATCCGCGCAGTTCCTGCGGCGAGAGCATCAGCTTGCGTTGCAGGAACAGATCGAACTTGGAATCGAAGGGATGGAATTCCGGATCCGTGCGCTGATATTCGGACAGCGCGAATTCGGCCGCGAGCAGGACCGTTTCCGGGTAGGCAAACACGTTGGCGCCGAACACCGCGCGGAACGCATCGGCGTAGGTTGTTTGGGCCAGGCGCGCGGCGAATCCGGCCGCGTCGACGTTGTCCATCTCGTGCGCGGCGAGCAGCGGCGTATGCGCCTGCGCGACCAGGTCCCGGGCGCCGCCGTCGCGGGTGAAACCGCCGGTCGGCGTGCCGTCGTTGGCGAAAAAGAACGGGATGTTCAGATTCATGTAGCGCAGCGACGGCACCGCGCGGAATCCCGGCGTGGCCAGATCCGGACCGCCCAGTTGCACGGACAGGTCGTTGTCCTGCGCATGCGCGTTCGCCGGATCATGGCAGGTCGAACAGGCCATCCTGCCCGACGACGAAAGCGATGTGTCGTGGAAGATTTCATCGCCGAGGCTTGCGGCCGTGGGCGCGGCGGCGGCGTTGGCCAAGGCCGGAGCAGCCGCAACCAGCGCCACAAGCAGGAGCGTCTTCTCGAAGGTATTGCGCACGGGCGTCCCTGGGAATGCGATTAGCAATGAGAATGATTCTCACTAAACAAACGCACGATGTCAACACCAGGGTGTTGCCGGGCTCAATCCCAGCGGTCGTCGCGGGTGTAGACGATGCCGTCTTCGACTTTCACCGGAAATGCCGCGGTTGGCTCGACCGCCGGCGGCGCCAGCACGGCGCCGGTGCGCACGTCGAAGCGTGCGCCGTGGCGCGGGCACTCGATCGCGTGGCCGAACAATTCGCCATCGGCGAGGTCACCGCCATCGTGCGTGCACACGTCGGCGATGGCGTACAGATCGCCATCGATGTTGAACACGGCAATCGGCGTGTCGCCGTCCCAGGCCAGCTTGTGCTCGCCCGGAAGGATTTCCAAACTCGCACAGACGCGAATCCACGAACTCACAGCGGCTTCACCAGAATCTCGAAACGCAAGTCATCGCGCTTGGGTATCCCAAAGCGTTCGTCGCCTGCTCTTTCCCCCTCTCCCCCGCTCGCGGGGGAGAGGGTTGGGGTGAGGGGGATGCGATAAACCGAAAGCAGACTCATAACGGCTTCGTCAAAATCTCAAAGCGCAGGTCGTCACGCTTCGGAATCCCGAATCGTTCGTCGCCGTACGGAAACGGCTTGAACACGCCGCTACGCCGGTAACCGCGCCGTTCGTACCACTGGATCAGATCATTGCGTACGGAAATCACCGTCATTTCCATCTTTGTACATTTCCATTCACCGCGTGCGATGCGCTCTGCCTCGCTGAGCATGCGCTTGCCGATCCCGCCACCTTGCAGATTAGGGCGCACCGAGAACATGCCGAAGTAGCAGGCCTGTCCCTGCTTCTCGATGTGAGCGCAAACCTTCAACACGCCTTCCGTCTCACCCAGCAGCACGCGACTATCGGGCTTGGTGATGATCTCGGCCACGCCTTGCGCGTCGACGCGCTGGCCTTCGAGCATATCCGCCTCGGTGGTCCAGCCGGCGCGGCTGGCGTCGCCGCGATAGGCGGACTCGACCAGAGCGACTATTTCGGGAATGTCTGCAGCCACGGCATTGCGGAATGCAAGTTGAGTCGCGGCCGAATCCGGATTCGATAGTCCCATGCTTCGTCAACCCAGCAATTTGCGCACGCGCGCGATGGCGGCGATGAAGGCGTCGACTTCATCGCGCGTGTTGTAGAAGGCGAGCGAAGCACGCAGCGTCGCCGGCACGCCGTAGAACTGCATCAGCGGATGCGCGCAGTGATGGCCGGATCGCAGCGCAATCCCTTCCTGGTCGAGCAAGGTGGCGAGGTCGTGCGCATGCGCGCCTTCGACCAGGAACGACAACACCGCCGCCTTGCGCGCGGCTTCACCGAACAGGCGCAGGCCCGGCACGGATTTGAGCGCCGCGGTGGCGTACTCGAGCAGATCGTGCTCGTACGCGCCAATGCGTTCGATGCCGATGGCTTCGACATAGTCCAGCGCGGCGCCAAGCCCGACGACGCCGGCGATGTTCGGCGTGCCGGCCTCGAACTTGTGCGGCGGATCGGCAAACGTACTGCGCTCGATGCGCACCTCGCGGATCATCTCGCCGCCGCCGAAGAACGGCGGCATCGCGGCAAGATGCTCGCGGCGCGCCCAGAGCACCCCGGTACCGGTCGGACCGAACAGCTTGTGCCCGGTCCACGCATAGAAATCGCAGCCCAGCGCCTGCACATCGATCGGCAGGTGCGGCGCCGCTTGCGAGCCATCGACCAATAGTGGAATCCCACGCGCACGGCACGCGCGTGCAAGGTCGCGAACCGGATTGATCGTACCAAGCACGTTCGACACATGCGCCACGCCGGCAAGCTTCACGCGTGGCGTGAGCCGCTTGATGAACTCCTCGACGATCAATTCGCCTTGCGGAGTGATTGGCGCGGCAACCACGCGCGCGCCGGCGCGCTCGCACACCAGCTGCCACGGCACGATATTGGCGTGGTGTTCCATGGTCGTGACCAGGATTTCATCGCCCACTTGCAGGCGCGGAAGTGCGTAGCTGTACGCCACCGTGTTGATCGCCTGCGTGGTGCCGCTGGTGAACACGATTTCATCGCGCGACGGCGCATGCATGAAGCGCGCGCACTTGTCGCGCACCGCCTCGAAAGCGCTGGTGGCTTCCGCGCCGAGCGCATGCACGGCGCGCGCGACGTTGGCGTTGTGCTCGCGATAGAACGCTTCCGTCGCGTCGATGACCTGACGCGGCTTCTGCGCGGTATTGGCATTGTCGAAATAGATGAGCGGCTTGCCGTTCACGCGTCGCGCGAGCAGCGGAAAGTCCGCGCGGTAGCGCAGCGGATCGAACGGCAGCGTTGCAGGCTGGGCGTTCATTCGCTGGATCCAGCCTGTTGCGGCAAATGTGCGTCGAGCAAGGCTTCGAACGGTCCGCGCAGGTCGGTGGCCTCGATGTGCGTGAACGCCGTGCGACAGAACCCGGCAATGAGCAGGTTGCGCGCCGCGGCGAGCGGCACGCCACGCGAGCGCAAGTAGAACAACGCTCGCTCGTCGAGCTGGCCAACCGTGGCGCCGTGGCTGGCCTTGACCTCGTCGGCATGGATTTCCAGCACCGGCTGCGCGTCGATTTCGGCATGTGGCGAAAGCAGCAGGTTCTTGGTTTCCAGGCGCGCATCGGCGCCGTCCGCACCCGGCGCGACCGTGATCGCGCCATGCAGGATGCCGCGCGCGCGGCCATCGGCGACGCCTCGCCAGAGCACGTCGCTGGTGGTGTCGCGCGCCGCGTGGCGCACATTCAAGTGCACGTCCACGTGTTCACGTCCACGCAACGCGAACACGCCGCGCGAGTCGAACCGTGCCTTCTTGCCCGCAAGCTCGGCGTCGATGTCGAAACGCTGGAAGCGGCCGCCGCACAGTGCGTGCGTGGCGTCGACGCCCGAGCCATCCGCAAGGGCAATGCGGTTGCACCGAACCAGCGATGCGCTTGTGGGCAGGTCGCCAAGCGTCACCATCTTCAAGGCCGCACCCGCGTCGATCGCGATGGCGGATGCCAGCGCACCGAGCACGCCCGCGCCTTCGGTGCCGACATGCTGTTCGGCAAGATAGGCTGTTCCGGATTCGACGCGGATATCCAGTCGCGCGTTCCAGCGCGACGGCGCCGTTGACGCGGCATTCACGAAGACCAGGTGCAGCACACCCTTGCCGCGAAAACGAATCGTGCGCGCGCCGTCGGCGTCCGATTCGACGATCGCGCCGGACGTACTGGCATCCGACAACGCGGCGTGGAGAACACCATTGACGAAGACGAGGCGGTGGCCACGCGTTTGCGGCCAGTCGAACCGCTCAATCAACGCATCAGGCAGCGCGGCATTGCCATCGGCCGCGGCGAATGCCTGCTGTTCCAGCGCGCGCAGCGCATGGCGGCTGTAACGCCAGGATTCAGCGCGCGCCTGCGCGTCGCCACGGCCGAATTCTTCGAGCAGACCGTCCATCTCAAGCCGCGCCCGCAAGCTTTCGCTGCGCGATCCAGGCGTAGCCGTGTTCTTCGAGCTTGAGCGCGAGCGAGGCATCGCCGGATTCGACGATGCGGCCGTCGGCGAGCACGTGCACGAAATCCGGCACGATGTAATCGAGCAGGCGCTGGTAGTGCGTGATCACGACAAAGGCGCGATCCGGCGCGCGCATCGCATTGACGCCGTCGGCGACCATCTTCAGCGCGTCGATGTCCAGGCCCGAATCGGTTTCATCGAGGATCGCGAGTTTCGGCTCCAGCAAGGCCATCTGGAAAATTTCGTTGCGCTTTTTCTCGCCGCCGGAAAACCCGGCGTTGACCGCGCGATTGAGCAAATCCTCTTTCAGGTGCAGCACGGCGAGCTTCTCGCGCACCCTTTTCAGGAATTGCATCGAATCCAGCTCCGCCTCGCCGCGTGCCTTGCGCTGTGCATTGAGCGCGGCCTTGAGAAAGTATGTGTTGTTCACGCCCGGAATCTCGACCGGATACTGGAACGCGAGAAACATACCCGCCGCGGCGCGCGCTTCCGGCTCGAGTTCCAACAGGTTTTTTCCGTCGTATTCGATGCGGCCCTGAGTCACCTCGTAACCCTCGCGCCCCGCCAGCACGTAGCCGAGCGTGGACTTGCCCGCGCCGTTCGGGCCCATGATGGCGTGCACCTCGCCCGCCTTCACTTCAAGCGAGAGTCCTTTGAGGATTTCCTTGCCCGCGACGCGGACATGGAGGTTGTCAATTTTCAGCAAGGCCATGACTTCATTTCATCCCGAATGTAACAACCGCTCCCGCGAACAACGCCAGCATCGCGGTCATCGACACAGCGACGGCAAGTATCCACATCACGTTGCGGCGCCAATTTGCCAACAACAGCCCACCGAGAGCGCCGACAAACGCTGCCACGACACTTGCCGCAATCAAGACGGCGAGGGCCGTGGATTTGCCGGAATTCGCCTGCAGCGCGAACGCGGCAATCATGCCGATCACGGAGACCGAGCTGGCCACCCACGTGACGAATGCCATCCTTGAATTGCGTGTTTCGACGGCGTTCATCCAACGGCTCCTTCCAGTGACACGTCCAGCAATTTTTTCGCTTCCACCGCAAATTCCATCGGCAGTTCGCGGAACACTTGCTTGCAGAAACCATCCACGATCATCGACACCGCGTCTTCCTCGGCGATGCCGCGGCTGCGGCAGTAGAAAAGCTGATCGTCGGAAATCTTCGATGTCGTCGCCTCGTGTTCGACGATCGCTTGCGGGTTCTTCACCTCGATGTACGGAAACGTATGCGCGCCGCACTGCTTGCCGATCAGCAAGCTGTCGCACTGCGTGTAGTTGCGCGCGCCGGTCGCACCCTTCTCGATCTTGACCAGGCCGCGATAGGTGTTCTGTCCGCGTCCGGCGGAGATACCCTTGGAGATGATCTTGGACTTGGTGTTCTTGCCGATGTGGATCATCTTGGTGCCGGTGTCGGCCTGCTGGCGATGGTGCGTGAGCGCCACCGAATGGAACTCGCCCGCCGAATCGTCGCCGCGAAGAATGCAACTGGGGTATTTCCAGGTGATCGCGGACCCGGTTTCCACCTGCGTCCAGGTGATGCGCGAGCGCGCGCCGCGGCAGTCGCCGCGCTTGGTGACGAAGTTGTAGATGCCGCCGACACCGTTTTCGTCGCCCGGATACCAGTTCTGCACGGTCGAATACTTGATGCTGGCATCGTCGAGTGCGACCAGTTCGACCACCGCCGCGTGCAACTGGTTTTCGTCGCGCATCGGCGCGGTGCAGCCTTCCAGATACGACACGCTCGCGCGTTCCTCGGCGATGATCAGCGTGCGCTCGAACTGACCGGTGTGGCCGGCATTGATGCGGAAGTACGTGGACAATTCCATCGGACAGCGCACGCCCGCGGGAATGAACACGAAACTGCCGTCGGAAAACACCGCGGAGTTGAGCGCCGCGAAATAGTTGTCGCCCTGCGGCACCACCGTACCGAGATATTTGCGCACCAGTTCGGGATGCTCCTTGATCGCCGTCGACATCGAGCAAAACACGATGCCGGCATCGGCCAGTTGCTTGTGTACGGTCGTGTGCACCGATACCGAATCGAACACCACGTCGACGGCGACGCCGGCCAATTTTGCCCGCTCGTGCAGCGGCACGCCGAGCTTGTCGTAGGTTTCGATCAGTTTCGGATCAACTTCATCCAGCGATTTCGGCTGCTTCTTCGGGCGGGAAAAATAGCTGATCGCCTGGAAATCGATCGGCGCGATCTTCAGCTTCGCCCATTGCGGCGGCGTCATCGTCAGCCAGCGCCGGTAGGCGGCGAGGCGCCAATCGGTCATCCATGCCGGCTCGTCCTTGCGTGCGGAAATCGCGCGCACGATATCCTCGTTCAAACCCGGCGGCAGGCTTTCGCTCTCGATGTCGGTGACGAAACCGGCTTCGTAGCGGCGATTGAGCGCGGACTCGATTTCGCGGCGTTCGACGGCCATGACGATGCCTCAGGCTCCAACGACACGCAGCGGGATGGACGCGGCACGGCGGCGCGGCGATGGCTTGATCATGTCGGCCAGGCTCACGCCGGCAAGCGCGCCGGCAATGGCCTGGTTGATGCGCTGCCAGTTCACGCGCACGCCGCAATGCGATTCGTGGTCGCACAATCCGGCCTGCGCACTGCACTGCGTCATGCCGATCGGTCCTTCCATCGCGATCACGATGTCGGCGATGCTGATGCGTTCGGGCGCGCGCGCCAGCCGATAGCCGCCGTTGACGCCGCGGAACGACTCGATCAATCCGGCGCCGGCAAGTTGCTTGAGCAGCTTGCTCACCGTGGGCAGTTCGAGTCGCACCCGTTCGGCCAGTTCCTGCGCGCTGTGCACACGCGCGGGCGCCGCGGCGAGCGCAGCCATGACCTCGGTGGCGTAGTCGGTGAGTTTGCTGACGCGGAGCATGGGCAGGGCCGGTAGCGACCGCTAAAGTGTACCAAAATGGTACGGATTAGGCCAACGCCCACTGCAGCGGCACGCGGCCTTGCGATCCGGGAAACCTCTAGCCGCGCACGCGGGCGACGATCACCAGCAGGGCCGCAATCCAGCACACCGCGATGAACACCACGCCCGCCCAACCCTTCATGAATCCACCGCGACCGCGGTTGAGCCAGTTGGCCAGCGCAATGCCACCCATCAGCACGAGCAGCGCAATGGCGAGCAGTTGCAGATAGGTGTCAGCGAAATTCATGCTTTCAGCGTGGCCAGAATTCCCGAAGATCGCATTGACCGCCGTCAACCCGCACGATATCTCATGACTCGCCGATAATTGCACGCAGCCGACCCAGAGCAATCTCGCGCAGTTGAACGGCGATTTCACGCAGTTCGGTGGTGACGTCGTTGTCCATGCGTCGGCGCAGCTCGGCGAGGATTTCGACGCGATCGCGGCCGGCGGCGCGGATCAGGAATACGCGGCCGAATTTGTGTTCGTAGTCAAGATTGCCCTGATGCAATGCACGTTCGATGTCGTGGCTGCTGGCGCCGAGGCCGGTTTGTTCGGCGGTCGAGAATCGCGCTTCGGCGCCGCTGCCGCGGGCGCGTTCGCCGATGCGCGGATGATGCGCCAGCGCGCCGTCGATTTCGGTTTGGGTAAACGGCTCGGCGGCGATGTGCGCGCGTTGCAGCATGGCGTCGATTTCGGCGTAGGGTCGCGCGTCGACGATGTCCTCGATCCAGCGCGGGATGTCCAAGCACGGCTTGATCGCGGCGATGGCGGCATCGCGCGGCGCAGCGTTGAACGTTTCGATGCGCATGGCCGCGTTCACAGGTTGACGACAACCGCGCACGGCAGCGGCGTCTCGTCGCAATTCACGCCCGGGCCAGCGCGATGAAACTCGGCGAAATCACAATCACGGTCCAACGCCAGCATCGGATGATGCCAGGTGCCGCGGTGGTAATTGACGCCCTGGTCACCGCGACACAGGAAGGCGCGCAGGTCTTCGCGCGCGGGCGGCGCGCCGGCAGGCGCGACCACGACGACGTAACGCTGCCCGTTCAACGGAACAAACGCCTGGCTGCCGAGTGGATGGCGTTCCATCAGGCGCAGGTGAATCGGCAGCGATTCCGGGACGCAGCGGATCACGCTGATCGCCGCACGTCCGCCCTCGGCGCTGACATCGACGCGCGCCAGATCGCTGCAGCGACCACCCATGCCCTGATTGATGGTGCTAGCCTCGCCGCGCGCGGCAATGACGTCACCGTACGGCGCGAAAGCTTCCACCGTCAGCGGCTGCACTAGCAGCGTGTACAACACTTCGGCCGGAATCATTGCAACGCCTTGCTGGTAGGTGATCGATGGGACTGTTCAATCGCGCGTGGCACTGGGAAAGCCGTCATTCCGGCAGGGAATGCCGGAATCCAGTTGCCAAGGACGGCATCCATGCAGTCTGGATCCCGGCAATCCATGCCGGGATGACATCGTTCTTTGGCGAAAGGCTCATATGCTTGGATGCACCGCGCGCCAGTGCCGCGCGATGTCGATCCGGCGACAAACCCAGACGTGCTTGTGCTGCCTGACGTAGTCGAGAAAGCGCGCCAGCGCGGCGGAGCGCGCCGGACGTCCGGCGATGCGGCAATGCAGACCGATCGACAACATTTTCGGACGTTGCGCGCCTTCGGCATAGAGCACGTCGAACGCGTCTTTCAGATAGCTGAAGAATTGCTCACCGCTGTTGAATCCCTGCGGCGCGACGAAACGCATGTCATTGGTGTCGAGCGTGTACGGCACGATCAGTTGCGGCTTGCCGGCAACGACTTCCCAGTACGGCAGATCGTCGGCATACGAATCGGCGTCGTATTCGAAGCCGCCGTATTCGGCGACGAGTCGGCGCGTGTTCGGACTGCAACGCCCGGTGTACCAGCCCAGCGGCCGCTGGCCGGTGACGCGTTCGATCGCCTGCACCGCCAGCTTGACGTGTTCGCGTTCGGTGGCCTCGTCGATGTACTGGTAGTCGATCCAGCGCCAGCCGTGCGAGGCAATCTCGAATCCGGCGTCGACCATCGCGCGTGCGGCCTGTGGATTGCGCTCCAACGCCATGCCCACGGCGAATACGGTCGCCGTCATCTGCCGTTCGGTGAACAGACGATGCAGGCGCCAGAATCCGGCGCGGCTGCCGTATTCGTACAGCCACTCCATGCTCATGTGGCGCACGCCCTCGCGCGGCGGCGTGCCGACCATTTCCGACAAAAACGCCTCGGACGCCGCATCGCCGTTGAGGATGCAGTTCTCGGCGCCTTCCTCGTAGTTGATGACGAACTGCACGGCAATGCGCGCGCCATTCGGCCATTGCGCATGCGGCACGTTTGCGCCGTAGCCGACCAGATCGCGGGGCGATGGATTGCTCATCGCGCGAACAACGAAAGCTTCGGATGCCGGTTCACGTCCTTGTACAACAGGTAGCGGAAGCGTCCCGGACCGCCGGCGTAACAGGCCTGTGGGCAGAACGCGCGTAGCCACATGAAATCGCCGGCCTCGACCTCGACCCAATCGTTGTTGAGCTGATAGACCGCCTTGCCTTCGAGCACGTACAGGCCGTGTTCCATCACATGCGTTTCGGAAAACGGAATCACCCCGCCCGGCTTGAACGTCACGATGTTGACGTGCATGTCGTGGCGCAAATCATCCGGTTCGACAAATCGTGTTGTCGCCCAGGCTTCGTTGCAATCGGGCATCACGTCGAGCGGCACCTCGTCGTCGTGCGTGACAAACGCCGTCGGCGCATCGATGCCGTCGGCGGGCTCATACGCCTTGCGGATCCAGTGAAAGCGCGCCGGCGTGGCAGCGCGGTTGTGCAATTGCCAATCCGCGCCGGGCGGAATGAAGGCATAGCTGCCGGCGCGCAGCGCGTGCGTGCTGCCATTCAAGCTGAGCGTCGGCTCGCCGTCGGCAACGAACAGCACGCCTTCCGCACGCGCATCCGGGTCGGGCGTGTCGCTGCCACCGCCGGGTTCGACTTCCACCGCGTACTGCGCGAAGGTTTCCGCAAATCCCGAAAGCGGTCGCGCCAGGATCCACGCACGCGTTTTTTGCCAGTGCGGCAGATTGCTGGTGACGATGTCGCGCTGCACGCCACGCGGAATCAGCGCATAGGCCGTGGTGAACGTCGCGCGATCGACGGTGCGTTGGGTCTGCGGCGGCAGGCCGCCGGGGGGAAAGGCATAACGCGGATTGGACATGGGCGCGCTGGAATGATCGGAAGATGGGGGTTTTCTGGCTTGCATGCTGGCATCCTACCGCGCTGTCGATCCGTCCGGAACCGGCGCGCCCTGCGCGAGCCATGCGGCGAGCGTGCCGCGTTCTTGCTCGGTCATCTGCGTCAGGTTGCCCAGCGGCATCGCCTGCGTGTCGATCGCCATCAGTTTGATCTTCGCCGCCGCCAGCTTGATTTCATCCGGCGTGTCGAATTTCATGCCGTTGGGCGCGATGGGAAACAGTTTCGAGGTCGGATGCGCGGAGTGGCACTCCACGCAGCGCGTGGCGATGATTGCCTGCACCGACGCGAACGCGACCGGCGCGCTGGCGCGGGCATTCGCCGCGGATGCCGGCGGCGCAGGCGCCGCGGTGAACGCCATCACGGCGATGAGTGCGGCGAAGGCGGCGGCCAGGGCGACATAGCCGATGCCCTTGCTGCCCTTGTCGCGGCTGTTGAGGAAATGATCCACGCCGATGCCGACGCCGAACATGCCGACCAGGATCAGCCAGTTCATGGCATGACCCCAGGTCATGGAAAAATGATTGCTGATCATCATGAAGATGACCGGCAAGGTGAGGTAGTTGTTGTGCGTGGAGCGGCGCTTGGCCTGGTAACTCAGGCGCGGATCGGCCTCGCCGCCGGCAGTCGCTGCAGCGTACATCTTGCGCTGGTTGGGCATGATGACCATCGCCACGTTCGCGGCCATGATCGTGCCGAGCATGGCGCCGCTCATCATGAACGCAGCGCGTCCACTGAGCAGGTGCGTGAGCGCGTATGCAGCCGCGACGTACAGCACGAGCGAGATGCCCAAAGCCAGCTTCGGCGCGCGTTCGCCCAGCGCGCGCCACACGCCGTCGTAGGCCAACCAGCCGATGACCAATGTGGCCAGCCCGATGCCGATCGCCTGCGTCGCACTCAACGGCGCCACCGCCGGATCGATCATGTACAGGTCGGCGCGCCACCAGTACACGACGATCAGCAGCGCGAATCCGGACAGCCAGGTCAGGTACGCTTCCCATTTGAACCAGTGCAGGGAATCCAGGATCGACGCCGGCGCGACGATCGCCTTGTCCACCCGATAGAACCCGCCGCCATGGAACAGCCAGGCCTTGCCGACATGCCCCTTGCCGCCTTCGGCTTCGGGTTGCAGCACGTTGTCC
Organism: Pseudomonadota bacterium; assembly: GCA_018240565.1. Taxonomy (GTDB): domain Bacteria; phylum Pseudomonadota; class Gammaproteobacteria; order Xanthomonadales; family Rhodanobacteraceae; genus Rudaea. The sequence goes on from JAFEFO010000045.1 coordinate 85,855, forward strand.
AGCCAGATGAAGAAGAACGATGTGCCGATCCACAGGATGCCGGCCATGACGTGGAACCAGCGGATCACGAGGTTCAGCCAACTGTCGATGTTGAAGTCCATTTCTCAGCTTCCGCGATAGGTACTGTAGCTCCACGGCGTCAGCAGCAGCGGCACGTGGTAGTGCGCAGCCGCATCGGCGATGCCGAAGCGTATCGTGATGCGATCCAAGAACGCAGGTTGCGGCAACACGACGCCACGTGAGCGGAAATAGTCGCCGGTGTGGAAATCCAGTTCATACCCACCGACGACAAGCGCATCGCCCTGCAACAGTGGGCCATCGATGCGGCCATCGGCATTCGTCGCCACCGACCTGATGCGAGCGCGCGCATCGCCATCGAGCTTGAACAATTCGATGCGCATGCCACCGGCCGGCTTGCCGGCGTGCGTGTCGAGCACGTGCGTGGTTAGTTGTCCCATGTGATGCCCTCGTATCGACTTTGCCGAGTTCCCATGACGCACCGTACCGCCTACGCCAGATACCCAAAATACAGCACGCACAACACGGACAAAGCGTACAGCATCGGATGCACCTCGCGGCGGCGCCCGGCCACGGCCATCGTCAGCGGCCAGGCGATCAGGCCTAGGGCGATGCCGTTGGCGATGGAATACGTCAGCGGCATGCACACCACGGTGAGGAAGGCGGGCAGCGCAATTTCAAGCCGCGTCCAGCGAATCTCGGCGAGCGATGACACCATGAGAACGCCAACGATGATCAGGGCCGGCGCAGTGACATTCGCGGTCACCACCGCAAGCAGCGGCGAGAAGAACAGCGCCAGCGCGAACAGCGCCGCCACCACCAGGGTGGACAATCCGGTGCGCGCACCGGAGGCGACGCCCGCGGCCGATTCGATGTAGGCCGTGGTCGGCGAACTGCCGAGGATGGCCGCGAACACGATCGACGACGAATCGGCGAACAGCGCGCGACCGGCGCGTTTGAGCTTGTTGTTTTGCAGCAGTCCCGCCTTGCTTGCCACCGCCATCAAGGTGCCGGCCGTATCGAAGAACTCGACGAACAGGAACGTCAGCACCACCACCAGCATGTTGGGCGTGAACACGCCGGCGGGATCGGCGACGATGCGCTCGATGGCGACGCCGAACAGCGGCGCGATGCTGGGCACGCGATCCACGATGCCGGTCGGCGCCGCGATGACGCCGGTGACCACACCCAGGCACGCCGTTGCGACCATGCCAAAAAAAATCGCGCCCGGCACGCCGCGCAACAGCAGCACGATCGACACCAGCAAGCCGAACAGCGTCAGCAGCGTACCCGGCGCAGTGAGCGAACCCAGGCCCACAAGGGTGGCCTTGTTCGCGACCACGATGCCGGCGTTCTCGAAGCCGATGAAGGCAATGAACAGGCCGATGCCGCAGGCCGCGGCGAACTTGAGGTCCTCCGGAATCGCATCCAGGATCGCCTCGCGCAGCTTGAACGCGGTGATCAGCACGAACACCACGCCCGACAGCAGCACGCCGACCAGCGCCATCTGCCAGCTCATGCCCATGCCGAGTACCACCGAGTAGGCGAAGAACGCGTTCAAGCCCATGCTCGGCGCGACCGCGACCGGATAGCGCGCGATGAAGGCCATCAACAGGCAGCCGACGATCGAGGCCAGTGCCGTGGCGGTGAACAGCGCCGGCTTGTCCATCCCTGCCGCCGCAAGAATCGACGGATTGACAAACAGGATGTAGGCCATCGCCAGGAACGTGGTCACCCCGCCGATGATTTCGCGGCGGTAGGTCGTGCCTTCTTGCGCCAGTCGAAAGTAGCGCGCGATGACATCAGGCGGCGTTGATGCTGCGCCGCCCGCCGCCGTGGCGTCCTCGTTCGTCGCTTGCGCCATTCCCGTCCCCTGATCGTGTTGCCACGCAAGGGCGCATCATATCGTCATCGCGGCGCGCGCGAAGCGCCGCCGCTTGACCAAGCCGCATGCCGGGTCAGTTCGCCACCGTGAATCGCTTGCCGGCATGCGTGGGCTTTTCCAGTTCATCGACGATCGCCACTACGAAATCCTCGGCACTGATGGTGTCGCCGGCCGGGCTGTCGGTACCGACGCGATAGTGTCCGGTGCGCGCGCCCGGGGCGATTTCCGGGGCGGGTGTCAGCATGGTCCAGTTAAGGCCTTGCGACGCGCGGTACAGATCGAGGATGGTCGAGAACGTCGACGCCTCGGCCTGGTAGGCGACCGGGAAGCTCGGCATGTCCTTGAGCCGGATCCCGTCCACTTCGAGCGCGCCGGCGCCGCCAACGACGAGGAAGCGGCCCTTCGGCCTGGCCGCGATGAGGTCGCGATGCGCCTTGAGGATGGGTGCGTGCGAACCGCCTTGGCGATCCGGCGGAATGGCGATGACCGTGGCGTCGGACGCATCCATCAGCGCGACGACCCGGGCGGTGTCGTTCAATTCCATGGCGATCGCAGCGGTCGCACCATGCGGCAGTTTGCCCGAGCGGCTGACGGCGGTGATGTGATGTCCGCGTCGCGCCGCTTCGGCGACGAGGCGCGAACCGATCATTCCCGTGGCTCCGAAAACGGCAATCTTCATGCTGTGTCCTCCACGTTGTCGATGCTTGCTTTTGCAGGACGTGGGCAGGATTGTCCGCCTTCCTGCCCGGGCCCGTCATCCGACGCTGTCCGATGACGCTTTCTCGATCAGATGACTCGATCTCGTGCCAACGTTTCGCGTACCCGCGCCAGGTCCGCGGGCGTGTCGACGTCGATCATGCCGGACGCGGCGAAGCGTTCGACGCGATGCGCTTCGCGCTTGAGCAGCGCGCGCGCGCCGTGCGCGCCGGACCAGTTCGCCAGTGTCTCGAAGCAGTCGCGCGGGAACAGCACAGGCGGACCATCCACGTTGCGCTGCGAGGTCACGAGGATCGCGGCGGCGGCTGCGCGATGCCGCACCAGCATCCGCCGCAGCAGTTCGATGTCCAGCAGCGGTTGGTCGGCCAGACACAGCAGCGCGCCGGTCGCGCCGGGAAAATCCGCAATCAGGCGGCGGATGCCGGCGGCGAGCGAACTGCCCATGCCATCCGCCCAACCGGCATGGCGCTCGATGACGACAGGCAATCCGGCGAGCGCGGTTTCGACCTGTGGCGCGTGCGCACCGGTCACGACGATCAGCGGCGTGTCGAGCGGGAACACACCGCGCGCAACCCGCCGCAGCATCGGTTCGCCGTCGATCGGCGCCAGTTGCTTGATGCCGCCGAAACGCTCGCCCGCGCCGGCGGCGAGCAGCACGATCGGCACCTGCGGCGTGGTGGCGATCGGCGCGTTCACGGGTGCAATGCGCTACTGCTGTCGCGCAACGAGCCGCCGTGACGCGCGTTGAGGGTCGCGACGATCTCCGCAATGATGGCGAGCGCGATTTCCGCCGGCGTTTCCGCGCCAATGTCGAGCCCAGCCGGCATGTGCAGATCCGCGAGCGGCGGCGACAGTTCCCGTCGCATGCGCGCGGCGCGTTCGCGCGAACCGATCGCGCCGAGATACGCGACCGGCGCATCGCGCAGTGCGGCGAGCCAGGCAAGATCCTGCGCGAGGTTGTGCGTCATCACCACCGCCGAGCTGTGGCGATCGAGTGCGATCGCATCGCAAAACGTGTGTGGCGTCGCCTGCACGGTGCGCGTGCCGTGCGGCAACGCCGCTTCCTGCAAACGTACCGGATCCGCATCGATGAGCGTGGTGCGCCAACCCAGCGCATGGCCGGCGCACAGCAAGGCGCGTGCCGTCGCGTTGCTGCCGATCGCATACAGCGCGTGCGGCGGATCGATGCGTTCGATCAACACGTCGGCCAAACCATCCGCTGCGGGCAGGCGCAACGTCACGGCACGCGTTGTGTGAACCGATGCCATCGCGTGCACGACCGCATCGCGCAGAGCCGCGTCTTCGAGTTCGTCGAAGCATGTTTCACCGTCGCACCACAACGCGCGGCGTGGCGCTACGGCCTTGCCATCGAACGCGAACACGGTCGCGGCAACGGCACTGCGTCGGCTTTCCAGTACGCGCAACAACGCATCGAAGAACGCCTCGGTCGCGGAGTCCACCAGCGGTTCGATAAGGACATCCAGTTCGCCACCGCAACCCATCTCGAGCAGCACGTCGAAGCCAGATGCCGCGTTGTAGCGCGCGAGTTCCGGATGGCCACTGGCGATCACGCGCAATGCGCGCTGCACGATGTCGCGCTGCGGGCAGCCGCCGGAAAGCTCGCAGGCCACGCGGCCGTCGGCATGCACCAGCATGCGCGCGCCGGCGCGGCGGAAGGTGGCGCCGCGGGTCGAGGTGATGGTCGCCAGCGCCGCTGGCAGGCCGTCCCGCGCAGCATCGCGCATTGCCTCGACCAGCGTGGACAACTCGAATCCGGTACTCAACGCCGATCCTTGCCGATGCCGCGAAGTTACGCTTTGTCCATGGCCGCCTTGACGCGTTCGGGACGGAACGGCCGCTGGCGCAGGCGCACGCCCACCGCATCGTAGACGGCATTGCTGATGACGGCCGCCGTCGGACACGTCGACGGCTCGCCGCCACCGTTCGACTTGAACTTCGGATCGTTGTTCACCAGCACCATTTCGATGCTGTCCGGAATCTCGTGGAAGCGCAGGATCGGATAGCTCGCCCAGTCGCGGCTGGTGACATGCGCGTGATCGAACGTGACTTGCTCATGCAGCGTGCGGCTGATCGACTGGATGATGTTGCCTTCGATCTGGTTGTACATGCCGTCCGGACTGATGACGAGCCCGTTGTCGTGCGCGACGACCACGCGCTTGACCCGGATTTCGCCGGTGTGCTGGTCGACTTCGACATCCGCGATGGTCGCGACCAGGCTGTCGTCGCGATTGACCCAGGCGATGCCGCGACCCGTCACCTTGCGCGCGCGTTGCTTGCCGGCGCTGAACGCGACGCGCGGCTGCCAGCCGTAGCGCTTGGCGGCAGCCTGCAGCACCCCGATGGTGCGCGGCTGCTTCAGGTATTTGAGGCGGAATTCCAGCGGATCCTGCCTGGCCGCCGCCGCCAGCTCGTCGACGAAGGACTCCATGGCGAAGGTGGTCTCGAACTGGCCCGGCGCGCGCATCCACGCCGTGATCACGCCGACGCGGCTCGCGTTATGGGACGACACCTCCGCGTTGTCGAACGCGTACTCGTAGCCGATCGCCGCGCTGCCGAGGTTCCTTTTGCCGACCGGCTTGCCGATCAATTCCGAAGGCAACAAGGTGGTGTCGGAAAACGTCGGCACCCACATCTGGTGACGCCACGCCGTGACATTGCCTTGCGCGTCGAGCCCACCTTCGAGCTCCTGCACGATCGGCGGCTCCTTCGGATCCCAGCCGTGCGAGTCCCAGCGCATCCACTGCACGCGCACCGGCCTGCCTGCGGCGCGCGACATGATCGCCGCGTCCGCCATCACGTGCTCCAGACCGTTGCGCCCGTACTGGCCCGCGGCCTCGACCCAACGCACCTCGACCTTGTCGACCGGCAGGCCCAGCAATTCGGCGAGGTCACGCTGCGCCTGATGCGGCATCTGCGTGCCGCCCCAGACGATCGCCTTGTCCTTGCCGACATCGGCGATGGCGCACTCGGGTCCGAGCGAACGATGCGTTTCGAACGGCGTGAGGTAGGTGGCCTTGAGCGTATGTGCGGCCGTCTTGAGTGCCTTGTCGACATCGCCATGTTTGGCCACGGATTCCGGCTTGCCGGGCGCCTTGCGCACCGCGTCCCAGACTTCGTCGGTCGCGGCCAGGTCATTCCACTGCGACCATTTCGCGAGGCCATCGTCCGGGCCCTTGCGATCGAGTCTGGAACCCAGCTTCTCGGCCGCCTGGATCGCGCCCCACTCGGTTGTCGCCAGCACGCCGAGGAAGTTGCCTTCGCGCACGACTTGCACGAAGCCGGGAATATCCTTGAGACCGCTTGCATCGACAGACAGCAGTTTCGCGCCGACGCCGAACGGACGCACCACGCGGCCATGCAACATGCCGGGCACCTTCACATCCTGCATGTAGGTGAACTCGCCCGTCGTCTTGCCGGGAATGTCCTTGCGCAGGACCGACTTCCCGATGATCGTGTATTTCGACGGATCCTTGAGCTTGGCGTCGGGCGCGACCTTCATCCCGAACGTTTCGCCACTGGCGCCGATCGTCACGTCCAGGCGCTTGCCGCCGACGAGTTTGCCGTAGGTGATGGACTTGCCCGCCGCGCCCGCGACGCTGATGACACCCGCCACCGCGGTCAATTTTTCCACCGGCACGCCGAAGTGCTTGCCGGCCATCGCCAGCAGCACCTGGCGGCCCGCCGCGGCCGCGTGCTGGATCTGCGGTCCCGCGTAACGCACCGCCATGCTGCCGTAGGTCGGGCCCTGGTCGACCGTTTCCGTGGTCGATCCCATCACGAGGTAGAAATGCTCGTAGGGAAAATCCAGTTCCTCGGCCGCCATCTGCAACAGCGCGTTCGGCGAGCCATTGCCCTGCTCCACCTTGCCGGTGAACAGCGTGGCGGTGTTGTCCGGATGGATCGCGATCCAGGCATCGAGTCTGGCCGGATCCACCGCCGCGAACGGGCCCTTGCGTGCAAGTGCCGCCACGCTGGTATCCAGCGGCAGTTCACGACCCGCCGCCAGCGCCGCCGGACCGAGCAGGCTGAAGCCCAGCACCAGGCCGCCGGAATTCCTGAGAAACGCGCGGCGGCTGGCGCCGAGGTCGGAAATTTCGAGTGATTCGATCACGTCACGACGTCGCGTATTCATGCCGGTGCTCCCGCTTTTGCGGCGCGCTCGATCGCGCGCACGATGCGCATGTGCGTGCCGCAGCGGCACAGGTTGCCATCCAGCGCCTGCTTGATCTCGTCGCGCGTCGGATGCGGGTTCGATCGCAAGAACGCCTTGGCGGTCATGATCATGCCATTGATGCAGTAGCCGCACTGCACGGCCTGCTCGTCGATGAACGCCTGTTGCAATGGATCGGGATGCGCGACGGTGCCGAGTCCTTCGAGCGTGGTGACGGCACGTCCTTCAGCCGCTTCCACCGGCAACACGCACGAGCGGATTGCCTTTCCGTCCAGATGCACCGTGCACGCACCGCACTGCGACAGGCCGCAGCCGAATTTCGGCCCGTGCAACCCGAGGTTGTCGCGCAACACATAGAGCAAGCGCGTGCCGGGCTCAATCGAGACGTCGTGCGACTGGCCATTGACCTTCAAATGCACCGTCTTCGCCATGTGCAGCCTCCATGGTTGGATGCTTCAGCAGCGCAGCAAGAATACTCCTTCCGACCGATGCGGGTCGGCTGCCGGTCTCGAGGTCGCGCGCGGCCTATTGATCCACCCGCAACATCGTCTTGATCGCGCGGCGTTCGTCCATCGCCTTGTAGCCTTCGGCCACCTGCGCGATCGGCAGGACCAGATCGAACACCTTGCCGGGCGCAATCGCACCCTTGAGTACGCGATCCATCAAGTCCGGCAGGAAGCGTCGCACCGGAGCCGGACCACCGAGCATGCGGCGCTGCGAGAAGAACAGTTTCTGCCCGTCGAAGCTCACGCCATGCGGCACGCCGACATAGCCAATGGTGCCGCCGGGACGGCACACGCCCATCGCCTGCTCCATCGATTCGCCCATGCCCACGCATTCGAGCACCGATTCCGCGCCGACGCCGTCGGTCAAGTCCATCACGCGGGCGATGCCTTCCGCACCTCGTTCGACGACGATGTCGGTGGCGCCGAACTCGCGCGCCAGCTTCTGGCGCGTGGCGTGACGGCTCATGGCGATGATGCGGCCCGCGCCCATCTGGCTCGCGGCCAGCACGCCCATCAATCCGACCGCGCCGTCGCCGACCACCACCGCCGTGCCGTCCTTGCGTACCTGCGCGGCAACGGCCGCATACCAGCCGGTGCCGAGCACGTCGGAGACGGCAAGCATGTGCGCGATCATGTCGGCATCGGGCATTTCGCGCGTGGCCACCAGCGTGCCGTCGGCCAGCGGCACGCGCGCGTACGGCGCCTGCGCGCCGCTCATGAATTCGCCGTGAGCGCATGAGGATTGGAAGCCGAACGCGCAATGTGGGCAGGTGTTGTCGGAAATGCAGAACGAGCCGACCACGAACTGGCCGGGCTTGACGGTTTTCACCTCGCTGCCGACCTCGACCACCACGCCGCAGTACTCGTGGCCCATGTGCAGCGGCGCGGTGATGTTGCTGTAACCGCGATACGGCCACAAATCCGAACCGCAAATGCAGGTTGCGGATAGTTTGATGATGGCGTCGGTGGGATGTTCGATCTTCGGATCGGGAATCTGTTCAAAGCGGACATCGCCGGGGGCGTGCATGACGGTGGCTTGCATGGTTTGTCTCCTGTGTCGATTGAAGAATAACTGTCGGAACGCGTTGCCGGCTATTTCCTGATACGCGCAGGCCGGATTCAACTGATCCTTTGTGTCGCTATTTCGGCGCTGCCTCGACGCCGCTGAAGGCGAGCACTCCGGACGGCAGCCGTTCGCCTTTGATCGTGATCCCAGAAACGGCTGCATTCAACTCGCGCAGCTCGTCGTGGCTGAACCTGATCCCGGACGCGCCGATGTTATCCAGCATGTGCGTCATCTGCGTGGTACCGGGGATGGGCACGATCCAGGGCTTTTGCGCCATCAACCACGCCAGCGCAATCTGCACGGGCGCTGCCTGCTTGCGAGCCGCCCAGGTCTTGATCAACTCGATCAATGGCATGTTGTGCGCGAGGTTCTCCGGCGCGAATCGCGGCGTGATGCCGCGCAGGTCACCCGGCGCGAAGCGCGTGTCCGTGTCGATCCAGCCGGTGAGCAATTGGCAGTCCAGCGGCCACCACGGCACGAAGCCGATGCCCAGTTCCTCGCACAGCGGCAGCACGTGTTGCTCCGGATCGCGCGTGGCCATCGAGTACTCGTTCTGGATCGCGGTCAGCGGCAACACGGCATGGGCGCGGCGCACGGTCTTGAGGCCCGGCTCGCACAGTCCCCAATGCAACACCTTGCCCTGGTCCATCAGCTGCTTGACCGCGCCGGCGACGTCTTCGATCGGCACCGCGGGATCCACGCGATGTTGATACAGCAGGTCGATGCGATCGGTGCGCAAACGCTTGAGCGAGCCTTCGACCGCGCGCTTGATGTGCGCCGGTTGGCTGTTGAGTCCGGGGCCGCGCGCGCCGGTGTCGGGATCGATGTTCCAGCCGAACTTGGAGGTGATGCGGATCTTGTCGCGGAACGGCGCGATCGCCTCGCCGAGGATGCGTTCGTTCTCGAATGGCCCGTAGGCCTCGGCCGTGTCGAAGAACGTGACGCCGTGGTCGAAGGCGGTGCGGATGATGGCGATCATCTCCGGCCGGTACGGCACCGTGGTCTGGTAGGTGCGATGCATGTTCTGCACGCCGAGCCCCACGCTGGAAACCTCCAGCGATCCGAGTTTGCGACGCCCGCTCACGCGCGCCGCATCCGCTTGAGCGGATCCGGCCGCTTGGGCTTTCGCGGGTGGCTGCGCAAGGGCCTGACTCGTGGCCACGCCTGCGACCAGCGGCACCGCGGCCAGCGTGGCGGCACCCATGAGGAAATTGCGGCGATTCGTGTCAGTCATTTGCTTGTTCATTTTCCTTACTCCGGGAAACGCAATTGAGGCGTTCGTAAAAAAGTGACGTCATACCGGCAGGGAATGCCGGTATCCAGACTGCATGGATGCAATCCTTGGCAACTGGATTCCACTCGGTCGACTGTCGTCGACACTCGACCCTGCCGGAATGACAAGAACATGTTCTCGTCGCGCAATTCGGAAAACCTCAATAGTCAAAAAACGCGATCCGCTCGATCGCCGGATTTCTGCACGCCGGTCTTGCGCAGCCATTCAAGAACCTCGTCGCGTACCGCTTCCCGGCGCTTGCCCTCGATCGCGAGAAAAATGCCGTCGCGCTCCAGCCCGCCACGCGTGGAAAAACCCTGCAACACGTTGCAGCCTTTGCACAGGCTCTTGACCTGCCGGAAGCTGCTGCCCACGCCATAGCCGGCATTGGTGTTGAAAGGGATCACCGTCTTGCCGCGAAAATCGTGGTCATGCAGGAAGCTCTTGATCGGCGGCGGCAACTGCATGCCCCAGGTCGGGAAGCCGACAAACACGGTGGCGTACTGCCGGATATCCGGAATGCGCGTGGCAAGCGGCGGCAGGTAGTCCGATTCGTTTTCGCTTTGCACCTGCGCCACGATGGCCTGGTAATTCTGCGGATACGGCGTTTTCAGCTCGAGCTCGACCAAGCTGCCGCCGACCGCGTCATGGATGATCTCGGCGACGGCCTTGGTGTTTTCCGTACGCGACAGATACACGATCAAGGTGCTGTTCATTGCTGCATCGCTCGCGTTTGATACCTGAGCGGGTGCCGTGCCGGACGCCAACCCAAGGCATGCCATGAACAGCCACGCGCACCACAATTTCTTTTGCATCGCCATCACTTTGCCGCGTCGGGTCCGTAGAAGAAATTGGCCGTGGCGCCGCCATCGATCAGGAAATCGCTGCCGGTGATGAAGGCGCCCTCCGGCCCCATGATCAGCGCCGCCAGCGCCGCGACTTCGTCGGGAGTACCGGCGCGACCGGCGGGCATCTTCTTCAGCATCGCCTGATAGAACTCGGCGCGCTCACCGTAGAGTTCGTCGTGGGCCAGCGGTGTCACGATGATGCCGGGGCTGATCGCGTTGATCCGCGCGCCGCGCTTGGCCCACTTGACGGCCTCGCCTCGCACGCGCAGCGAGTTGCAGCGCTTGGACATCTGGTAGGCGTGCAGCGTGCTCTCGACGTTTCTGACGAAGTCGAGTGCCAGCAACTTTTCTGCAGGCGCGGTGGCCAGCAGCGCATCCTGTGCGGCGGTCAGCGCGGGCATGCGATAGCCGGACTGCGAGGAGATCACCACGCCGGAGCCGCCTTCGGCCATCACCTTGCCGAACTCTTCCAGGAGCATCGAGGTGCCGTACAGATCGACCTTGAGGATCGCTTCGATCGGCGCCTGCGAGGGCGACACGCCAGCCGCCTGCACCAGCGCCTTGATGGCCCCGAGTGCCTGCGCCTTCGCGACCACGGCCTGGATCGATTTGCGGTCCGAGACATCGGCCTGCATGGCGGTGGTTTCGAAGCCGGCGTTCTCCAGCAATTTGGCGGCCGCGTCGGCGGCTTCCTGCCGATGATCGGCCAGCAGGACATGGCGGCCGCTGCTGATGCGGCGGGCGATGGCCAGACCGATTCCGCCGGCGCCGATGACGACGGTTACATCTTTCATTTCAGTTCTCCTGGTGAATGCTGATTCGCCGCAGGTCGTCGCGGACTTCCTGCGGTTCCTGCTCCGGCGGCATGTTCGCGGCATCGCCGACGCCATCGAGCTCGCCGGTGTCGTCCGCTTTCACCGCGGCGAACAGCGGCGCCAGATCCCGCGGCGCCGGGCCGGCCTCGGCGACCAGTTCGAAGGTCTTGTTGCGGGCTGCATCCAGCGTGAGGCTGGCCACCAGCACCTGCGCGATCTGGCGACGGGCGATCACACCGTCCGCGGCGGTGCCGGCATGGCGCGTGTCGCCCTGCAGCATCACCAGCCGCTGCTGGTCGGCGTCGTTGTAGTCGAACCAGCCGGGACGCATGATGGCGTAGGCGTTGCCGCTGGCGCGAACCAGTCGCTCGGAACGGCGCTTCCAGTCGTGCGCCTCGGTGCGGCGGTTGTAGGAACCCGCGCGGTCGGTGACACCGATGGAAGTCATCAGCGCAATGCGTAGCTTGCGCCCAGCGAGCGCGAACAGCACGTTGCGCACGCCGCCATAGTCGATGGCGCGCGTTTCGGCCTTGCCGCCGTTGGAGCCATGGGTGAAGACGACGGCATCCACGCCTTCGACCACCGGCGCCAACGTGTCCGCTTGCGTCAGTTCGCCGACCACGATCTGCGCCTGCGCCGGCAAGCCAGCCGCCTTGGCGCGACTGCGCACCAGGGCGCGCACGGCATGGCCGCGACGCAGCGCCTCTTCGACGACGTGGCGGCCTACACTGCCGGTCGCGCCGACGCAGAGCACGGTCAGTCTCTGCGTGCTCATTGCAGGCTCCGCACGAATTCCTGCGCGGTTGCGTAGATCTCCGCGTCGCTGGTGCTGAGCGTGTAGGACGAGATGCCGCCATCGACGGGAATCACCGTACCGGACACATAGGTCGAGAGGTCGCTGGCGAGGAAGACCGCGGCATTGGCCACGTCCTCGACCGAGCCGTAGCGGCCCATCGCCTGCTTGCCGCCGAGCCGCGCAACGAGGTATTGCACCAGTTGATCGACCTTTTCCCGCGGCACGTCGAAGGCCTTGGCGAGCAGCGGCGTCATGATGACGCCCGGCGCCACGCCGTTGCAGCGGATGCCGAACGGCGCCAGCTCCTTCGCCGCATGCCGGATGGTGCCGACGACGGCATGCTTGGCCGTGGTGTAGGACACCGACGACCAACCGCCTTGCAGGCCGGCGACGCTGACCGTGCTGATGATCGAGCCGCCCGTGCCCTGTGCCTTGAAACGTCGCGCCGCGCACTTGTGGCCGAGCACCACCGAGCGCACGTCGAGCGCCAAGGTCTTGTCGAAGCCGGCCGCCCCGATCTCGGTGACGGCCGAGCCGTCGCCGGTGGAGCCGGCGTTGTTGAACATCACGTCAAGCCGGCCGAAGCGGGCGACGGCGGCATCCACGGCGGCCTGGATGGACGCTTCCTCGGTCACGTCGGTGCGCTGAAACACCGCCGTTTCGCCGAGCGCTGCCGCGGCCGCCTCGCCGGCCTCCTGCGCGACGTCGGCGATGAGCACGCGCGCGCCCTCGGCCACGAAGCGTTGCACGGCCGCGAGGCCGATGCCGCTCGCGCCACCGGTGACGATGGCGACTTTTCCTGTCAGCAGGTTGTTCATGTGGAAATTCCTCCATTCCTCCTGTCAGCCTCGCTTCTCGGCCGGCACTTCATCGCGACTGCGCCAGACGAAATTGGAAACCCGCTTGGCGATCAGCCAGCGGCCGTCGCGGCGCACGTAGTCGTCGCGGTACACCACGCCGGCGGTGTTGCGGTAGCGCTTGTCGCCGTCCTTGCCGATCAGCACGACGAGGCAGTAGGACACGCCGGACGCACGATCACCATGCAGCTCGACGGTCTGCTGCCCGTTCATGTGATAGACCGTGTCGAACAGGGCGAGGTAAGCGGCGAACGCGTCGCCGATCTGCTTGCGTCCCTTGAACGACGACACCTGCTT
>JAFEFO010000004.1 GCA_018240565.1 Pseudomonadota bacterium
ATCCTGCTGCTGCTCGCGATCTTCGTGATCTATCTCGTGCTCGGCATCCTGTACGAAAGCTTCGTGCATCCGCTGACGATTCTTTCCGGATTGCCGACGGCTGCTTTCGGCGCGTTGTTGACGCTGATGATCTTCCGCATCGACCTGAACCTGTATTCGGCGGTGGGGCTCATCATGCTGATCGGCATCGTCAAGAAGAACGCGATCATGATGATCGACTTCGCGCTGGAAAAGCAGCGCGCCGGCGAACCCGCGCCGCAGGCGATTTTCGATGCCTGCCTGGTGCGTTTTCGCCCGATCATGATGACCAGCTTCGCCGCGTTGATGGGTACCTTGCCGATCGCGCTGGGCCTGGGCGCGGGCGCCGAATCGCGGCGGCCGCTCGGCGTGGCGGTGGTCGGCGGCCTGCTCACCTCGCAGGTGCTGACGCTGTACCTGACGCCGGTGATCTACCTGTGGTTCGACCGCGTGCAGCAACGCTTGCGGCGCCGGCGCGCTTTGCCAGCGGCGACTTGAATGGCCGTTGCGCCAAGTTTGCTACAGTGCGCACTTTGAGCGAACGCGAATGCACGTGAACGCGACGGATCTGGAAGAATTCAGCAGCGCCTGGTCGGGCGTTGCCGCAGCCGCCAGCCGCGAGGACGAATTCGTGCTCAGCGTCTCCGGCCGCGCCTTTGCGACGCTGTGTCTGCGCGGACCGGAACGCGGGCGCTTGTCGTTCGCGGTCGAACCCGGGCAATTCGTCGAGTTGACGTCGCAATCCGGCATCGTGCCGGCACATTATGCGGCGCGGCCGTTCTGGATCACCCTGACCGAACCCGAGCGTTTCGCGCGCGATGCGCTTGAAGACTTTGTGCGCCGTTCCTACGTTCTTGTCCGCGCCGGTTTGAGCAAACGGCAACAAACGGCACTGGACGCACTCCAACCCAGCGCGCCGAACAAACACGAAATGCGCAAGGCCTGACATGTCCGCCAAAGCCGATTCGCTGAAAACGATTTTCCTCGCGCTCGGCGCGAATTTCGCGATCTTCGTCGCCAAGCTCGTCGCGGCATTGATCACGGGTTCCGGTTCGATGGCGGCCGAGGCCGTGCATTCGCTGGCCGACTGTGGCAACCAGGTGCTGTTGTTGATCGGCATGCGCCAGGCACGGCGCGCGGCGTCGCCGGATCATCCGCTGGGCTACGGCATGGTCGTGTATTTCTGGTCGTTCCTCGTCGCGCTGCTGCTGTTCAGCATCGGCGGCATGTTCTCGATCTATGAAGGCATCCACAAGCTCGATGTGCATGAACCCTTGCGCTGGCCGTGGCTGGCGGTTGGAGTACTCGTGTTCGGTATCGTCGCCGAATCGTTCTCGATGTGGGGCTGCCTGCGCGAGGTCAACAAGGCGCGCGGCGAGCGCAGCCTGTGGCGCTGGTTTCGCGACAGCCGGCAGAGCGAACTGATCGTGGTGTTCGGCGAAGACCTCGCCGCCTTGCTGGGCCTCGCGTTCGCCCTCGTCGCGGTGCTGGCCACGCATTTGACCGGCAATCCGGTTTACGACGCTGCCGGTTCCATCGCCATCGGCGTGTTGCTGTGCGTGGTCGCCGTGTTCGTCGCGCGCGAGGTCGCCTCGCTGCTGGTCGGGCAAAGCGCCGATCCGGCCTTTCGCGCCGAGCTCGCCACCTTCGTGCGCGCGCAACCCGAGGTCGAGGTGTTGTTCAACCAGATCACCCTGCAACTTGGCGCCGACGTGATGGTGGCGACCAAGGCGAAGATGCGCGGCACGCTTTCCGCGGATGATCTCATCGCCGCCATCAACCGCGTGGAAGCGGCGATGAAGGCGCGCTTTCCCGAAATTCGCTGGTCGTTCTTCGAACCCGATGTTTCCGATTGATCGCAGATTCCTGGAGGTATGCGCATGGATCCGAAGCTGATCACGCCGATGCTGATGGTGGCATTCGTCGCCTGGGCGATGTATCGCCGCGTACGCCGCAACATCGGCCGGCAGCCACTCAAGCCCGGGCGCATGACGTTCCGCGTCGGCCTGTTCGGCGTGATTGGCGTGATGTCCCTGGCGGCGTATGCACACAATCCGCAAATGGCGGGCGCCTTGCTTGCGGGCCTGGTCGGTGGCGGCGCGTTGGCGTGGCTGGGTTTGCGCCACACCAAATTCGAGACGTCGCCCCAAGGCACCTTCTACACGCCACACACCTACATCGGACTGTTTGTTTCCGTGCTCTTGCTGGCACGCCTGGCCTATCGTTTCGTGATCGTGTATCCGGCCATGCAGGTGGCGAACCAGGCCAGCGCCAACCCATTCGCCGCGTACCAGAAAAGTCCGTTGACGCTGGCGATTTTCGGCCTCGTCATCGGCTACTACGTCGCGTACTACGCCGGAGTGCTTGTACGCGGTGCCGGAACGAAGGCGAAGGCACAGTAAACCCAACTACCCGTTCGGAATCTTCGCGACAAGGAATGGCCTTGATTGTGTGGGCTGGCTTCCCCAGGACACATCGCGCCAGCCCTTGCCAGTGGCGTTGGATGTAGCGGGCCTGTACCGCGAGCTGTTGCACGCCCTGATCCCGTTGCCCGCGCGTGCCGGCGAAAGCCTGCGCGACCAGCTTGATCGGCTCGCGCGGGTGCGCACTGCCGAACGCGAGTGCGCGCGTCTGGAAGCGACGCTGGCGCGTGAGAAGCAGTTCAACCGCAAGGTGGAAGTCAATCGCGCCTTGCGCGAGGTCACGCTTGCCCTGCATGCGGCGCGCGATACAAAGCCCGCATGAAGCCCGCCAATTCATCGCAAGGTTGCGATCAGCCTGCCTGCAACCTTGCAATCAGCCTGATTCGCCATAGGAGATTGGACGCCACCGCAGCAGCAGATTGGACGCTGGCGGATGGCCCGGATTGTTTCAGATAGCCGGCCATGAAACTTTCAATCAGCCGAACAAAAACATTGCAATCAGCCGCACCTTAACCTTACAATCAGCCGATGCCCGATCTGCCCCTGCACAAACGACTGGCCGAGCCGGCGCTTGTCGAGGCCTTGGCTGATGCGCCCGTGGTGCTCATCCACGGGCCACGCCAGTGCGGCAAGAGCACGCTGGCCCGCATGCTGGGCGACAAGCGGGGCTACACCTACCTGAGCTTCGACAACGACGTCACGCGCAGTGCCGCCGAGGCCGATCCCATCGGTTTCCTGGACGGCCTGCCCGATCGCGTCATTCTGGACGAAATCCAGCGCGTGCCGGGGCTATTCACCAGCCTCAAGGCCGCCGTCGATCGCGACCGCCGGGCCGGGCGCTTTCTGCTGACCGGTTCGGCCAACGTGCTGCTGGTTCCGAAGCTGGCCGATTCGCTGGCCGGGCGCATGGCCATCCAGCGCCTGCATCCGTTCGCCCAGTGCGAACTGACGGGCAAACCCTCGGCGTTTCTCGATCATCTGTTTGCCGCGAAGTTTCCTGCGCGCAAGCTGACGCGCCTGCAGGGTGAGCTGCCCGCGCGCATCACCGCGGGCGGCTACCCACCGGCGCTGGCGCGCCCCGAGGGGCGGCGCCGCGACAACTGGTACCGCGACTACATCGACACCTTGGTCCAGCGCGATGTGCGCGATCTGGCCCGCATCAGCGCGCTCGACGCCCTGCCGCGCCTGCTGCGCATGGCCGCCAGCCGCACCGCGCAATTGTTCAACGTGAGCGATCTGGCTTCATCGTTCCAGTTGAGCCGCGTCACCATCGGCGACTACGTGACCCTGCTGGAACACGTCTTCCTGCTGGAACGCCTGCCGCCGTGGCACAGCAACCGCGCCAGCCGGCTGGTGAAGACGCCCAAGCTGCACTTGGGCGACACGGGGCTCGCGTGCGGGCTGCTCGGCGTGGATGCCGCCGCCTTGGCCGCCGACCGCTCGCAGCTGGGGCCGTTGCTGGAAACCTTCGTGTATCAGGAACTGCGGCGTCTAGCCAGTTGGCACGCGCGCGGCCACGATTTTTACCACTTCCGCGACCGCGACCAGGTCGAGGTGGACATCGTCATCGAGCGTGGCGCAACGGCGCTCGCGGGCGTGGAAGTGAAGGCCGCCGCCACCGTCACCGCGGCCGACTTCCGCGGCTTGCGCAAACTGCGCGAGATGGCCGGCAAGCGCTTCGTCGCCGGCGTGGTGCTGTATGACGGCGAAACCTGTGCCCCATTCGGCGAAGGAATGTTCGCCGTACCGCTACGCATGCTTTGGGAAAGGCAGTGAACAGTTGATAGTTGACAGTTGAAGGCGAAAGACAAGAGCAGAAAACATCATGGACAAGCTGAAAATGCACACGCCCGACTTGGTGAATGCCAACATTGAGCGCATCGCGGAGCCGTTTCCGACCTGCGTCACCGAAAGCCGCGATGCTGCGGGCAAGCTCACCCGCGCCATCAACCGCAAGTTTGCGCCGGAGCAAGTGAGCTATGACGTGGTCGACAGCTTCGAAAAGTTGCGGGTGTTGGTTGCCTGAGTTTGCGGATTTCGCATTGGCGATGTTCGGCGCGACTTGGTCCCGCGCAAATTGGCGCTTTCACGTGCGTGTTGCGAACATCCGAAGCGCAACATCACTCCCCGGTCAACCACTCCACGCGCTGCGCTCCGAAGCGGCCTTGCGCGAGGTGCTCGCGCAGCGCCGGCAACAGCTCGGCGAGCTGGCGATCGAACTTCCACGGCGGGTTGACGATGACCATGCCGCAGCCGTTCAAGCGCAGCGCGGAATTGTCCGGATGCAGCAGCAATTCGGCGCATAGCACTTTCGGAATTTTTTTCCGCGCGAAACTGCGCAGGAATGGCGCGGACTGCTGGCGTAGCTTGATCGGGTACCAAATCGAGTAGATACCGCCGGGCCATTTCTCCAGCGCATGGGTCAGCGCGGACTCAATGCAGTCGAATTCGCCTTCCTGCGCTTCGAATGGCGGGTCGATCAGCACCAGTCCGCGCCGCTCCGGCGGCGGCAGCAGGGCGTCGAGCGCGGCATAGCCATCGCGCTGGTGCACGCCCATGCGCGCATCGCCGGCGAAAAGTTTCTTCAGCGCCGCGGCCTCCTCGGCTTGCAGCTCGCACAGCGTGGCGCGGTCGCTGTCGCGCATCAGCATGCCGGCGAGCAGCGGCGATCCCGGATACACGGCGATGTCGTGCGCCGCATTGCCGGCATTCAGCGCTCGCACAAGATTCAGGTAGATGTGCAACGCCGCCGGCAGGCGCACGGCATCGAGCAGGCGCTGCACGCCGGCCGCGTGCTCGCCGGTCTTGCGCGCCTGCTCGCCGCGCAGGTCGTAGCGGCCGGATCCGGCGTGGGTGTCGAAATAATGGAAGGGTGTCTGCTTGGCCTTGAGGGATTCGATGAGCCCGGTCAGAATCGCGTGCTTGAACACGTCGGCGAAGTTGCCGGCATGAAAGGCGTGGCGGTAGTTCATGGTCCGCTTCCGTGACCCGCGATCCGCGCAGTTTAGCAATCCGCCAACGACTTCGGACAACGGCCCGCGATGAACTTGCGATTTCCAATCGATTTGCGGCGCCGGCGCTTCGTGCAGGGCCTTGCCTTGGGTGGGCTCGGCGCCAGCCTGGGTTGGCAGCTGCCGGCGCGGGCTGCCGAAGCCGGGCGGGATCTTTCCGGCACCGATTTCAACCTGACGATCGGGCAGACGCCGGTGAACATCACCGGCGCGGCGCGCATGGCGACAACAGTCAATGGTCTGTTGCCAGGTCCGACGCTGCGCTGGCGCGAGGGCACGACGGTCACGATCTGCGTCACCAATCGCCTGCGCGTGCCGACCTCGATTCATTGGCACGGCATCATCCTGCCGGCGGACATGGACGGCGTGCCGGGCCTGAGTTTCCCCGGCATCGCGCCGGGTGAAACCTTCACCTACCGCTTCCCGGTACGGCAGAGCGGCACGTACTGGTATCACAGCCATTCTGGTTTCGAGGAACAGACCGGTTTGTATGGCGCGATCATCATCGATTCTGCGCAACCGGATCCGATTCGCGCCGAGCGCGAACATGTGGTCATGCTCAACGACTGGAGCGACGAGGATCCGCACGCGATCTTCGCGCATCTGAAAAAGATGCCTGCGTATTACAACCGGGCCGAGCTGACGACGCGCGACTTCTTCGACGAGGTTGCTCGCGCGGGGCTCAAGGCTGCGCTGGCCTCGCGCAAGATGTGGAACGAAATGCGCATGAGTCCGCGTGACCTCGTCGATGTCACCGGCGCGACGTACACGTACCTGATGAACGGCCACGCGCCCTCAGGCAACTGGACGGGGCTGTTCAAGCCCGGCGAGCGCGTGCGCCTGCGCCTGATCAACGGTTCGTCGAACAGTTTCTTCGACGTGCGCATCCCCGGCCTGAAGCTTCGCGTCGTTGCCGCGGACGGCCAGGATGTGGAAGCGGTCGAGGTCGATGAATTGCGCATCGCCACGGCGGAAACCTACGACGTGATCGTGCAGCCGCGCGATGATCGTGCCTACACGATCTTCGCGCAGTCGATGAGCCGCGATGGTTACGCGCGCGGCACGCTGGCACCGCGTGCAGGCATGCAGGCGGACGTTCCGGCGCTCGATCCACTGCCGCTGCTGACGATGGGCGACATGATGGGCGCGATGCCACACGGCAGCGGGCACGGCATGGATCATGGCGACATGGCCGGCATGACGATGCCGCAAGTCCACCACGCGCGCAGCGAATACCGCAATCCCAACGTGGACATGCGCGTGGACTCGCCGCGCACGAACCTGGACGATCCCGGCATCGGCCTGCGCGACAACGGACGCCGCGTGCTGACCTATGCCGATCTGCGCAGCATCGGTGGATCGCTGTATCCGGAAGAAATCGCCCGCGAAATCGAACTGCACCTGACCGGCAACATGCAACGCTTCGTCTGGGGCTTCGACGGATTGAAATTTTCGCAGGCCAAGCCCATCCATTTGCGCCATGGCGAGCATGTGCGGCTGGTGCTGGTGAACGACACCATGATGACGCACCCGATCCACCTGCACGGCATGTGGAGCGAACTGGAAGACGAAGACGGTGAGTTCCAGGTGCGCAAGCACACCGTCAGCGTGCAGCCCGCGCAGCGCGTGACGTACCGCGTGATGGCCGACGCGTTCGGGCGCTGGGCCTACCACTGCCATTTGCTCTACCACATGGAGGCGGGGATGATGCGCGAGGTGGTCGTGTCGTGAAAAGGCACCTCGAAAAACCTGCTGCGCTCGATATTTTGCGTGCCGGCGGTGCTCGGACTGCGCAGGCAGGATGCCGTAGCGAACAGCGGAGCTGGCCCGAAGGGCGAGCCGCAGGAGCGGCCAGTAATGCTCATGTACTGACGTGTACACTCCGCTTCCTGCGCTCCGGCGACACGCAAACTCTCATCGCTCGCGACGGTTTTGCGAGGTGCCTGAGAATCTTTGCGCTCCTGCTTTGGATTCTTCTTTGTTGCAACGGTTTCGCCAGCGCGCAAGACGCCATGGACGGCATGACCATGGCGACGCAGGGCGGCAATGCGCCGGCCGATTCGCGCAGTCCGGATTATTCCGATGGCGTGGATCACGGCGACATGAGCGGCATGGACATGCTCGACGACAAGCCGCTGGGCATGTTGCTGTTCGACCGGCTGGAATACTTCGATGCGCGCGATGCCGATGGCACGGCGCTGGAGGCGCAGGCGTGGTACGGCAACGACGCCAACAAACTCTGGTTCAAGGCCGAAGGCGAATACAGCGATGGGCGTGTGCACGAGATGCGCACGGAAGCCTTGTGGGATCGTCCGTTCAGCGCGTTCTGGGATACGCAACTCGGCGTTCGCCACGATTTCGGCACGGGCGCGGACCGCACATGGGCCGCATTCGGTATCCACGGACTCGCACCTTACTGGTTCGAGGTTGATGCAGCGTTCTACGTTGGTCAGTCCGGACGCACGGCGCTGCGCTTCGAATCCGAATACGAGTTGCTGCTCACGCAGCGCCTGATCCTGCAACCACGCTTCGAGGTCAACATCTACGGTCGCAGCGATCCGCGCAATGGCATCGGATCGGGTTTGTCGGATGCGGCATTGGGACTGCGCCTGCGCTACGAAATCACGCGACAATTCGCGCCCTACATCGGCGTGGAGGCGCAGCGTCGCTTCGGCAGCAGCGCGGATTACGCGCGTGCAGAAGGCGACGCTGCATTCGATCCGCGCTTGGTGGCGGGTTTGCGATTCTGGTTCTGATCCCGGACAACGCGCATGCACATGCATTCCGACGACAAATCGTTGCACGCACATTCCAAAACATCGGTGGCGACCGATCCGGTGTGCGGAATGAGCGTCGATCGGCAGACGGCCAAACACCGCGCCGAACATGCTGGCCGCGCGTACTATTTCTGCTCGGCGCGCTGTCGCGAGAAGTTCGTCGCGCAGCCGGAGCAATATCTGCGTGGCAGTTCCAGCGCAATTGCGCCGCAACCGGCGGGCACGATCTACACCTGCCCGATGCATCCGGAAGTGCAACAGGTCGGTCCGGGCCACTGTCCGAAGTGCGGCATGGCGCTGGAGCCGGTGATGCCGACGCTGGAAGACGACGACAGCGACGTGCGCGCGTTGTCGCGGCGTTTCTTCATTTGCCTGGCGCTGTCGATACCGGTGGTGGCGGTAGCGATGGGCCCGCATCTGTTCGGTTGGCACCTGCCGTCGCCGTGGGATCGCATCGCGGCGTGGATCGAGGCGGTCTTGGCGAGCGTCGTCGTGCTGTGGGGTGGCGCGGCGTTCTTCGTGCGCGGCTGGCGTTCGTTCAAGCCCTGGTCGCCGAACATGTACACGTTGATTGCGCTCGGCACGGGCGTGGCGTGGCTGTACAGTGCCATTGCCTTCCTCATTCCCGGTGTGTTTCCGGATGCGTTCCGCGATGCGCACGGCGAGGTCGGGGTGTATTTCGAATCCGCCGCGGTAATCGTGGCCTTGGTTCTGCTCGGCGATCTTCTTGAACTGCGCGCGCGCCGGCGCACCGGTGCAGCATTGAAGGTACTGCTCGGCCTTGCGCCCAAGACCGCGCGCCGCATCGATGCCGATGGCAGCGAACACGATGTTGCGCTCGCGGACGTGCGCGTTGGCGACGTGTTGCGGGTGCGGCCGGGCGAGAAGGTGCCGACCGATGGCGTGGTGCTCGAAGGCGCGAGCCACATCGACGAATCGATGTTGACCGGCGAGGCGATGCCGGTGGAGAAGGTCGCCGGCGACAGGCTCACGGGTGCCACGGTCAACCAGGACGGTGCGTTGACGATGCGTGCGGATCGAATCGGCAGTGAAACGATGCTGGCCCAGATCGTCGCGCTGGTCGCGCAGGCACAGCGCAGCCGTGCGCCGCTGCAACGTATCGCCGACAAGGTCGCTGCGTGGTTCGTGCCTGCGGTGGTGGCAGTCGCCGTGCTCGCGTTCATCGCCTGGGCAGTGTTCGGACCCGATCCGAAACTCGCGCACGCGCTGATCGCCGCCGTATCGGTGCTGATCATTGCCTGTCCCTGTGCGCTCGGGCTGGCCACGCCGATTTCGATCATGGTTGCGACCGGGCGCGGTGCAAGCGCCGGCGTGCTGTTCCGCGACGCCGCCGCGATCGAGGCGTTGCGTGACATCGACACGCTCGTCGTCGACAAGACCGGCACGTTGACCGAAGGCAAGCCGGCCTTGATGGGCGTGTACACGTTCGACGGCTTCGACGAGTCGCGTGCGTTGGCTTTGGCCGCCGCGCTGGAGTTGCCGAGTGAACATCCGCTGGCGCGGGCGGTTGTTGCGGGTGCGCGCGAACGACGCATCGCAATCCCCAAGGTGATGGAGTTCTCCTCGCTGACCGGGCGCGGTGTACGCGGAAGCGCGGACGGCTGCGCGGTCGCGCTGGGAAACCTGGCCCTGATGCAAACCGTTGGCATCGCCGTCGACGACGCCGCGAATGCGCGCGCCGACGTGTTGCGCGGGCAGGGCGCGACTGTCGTTTTCCTCGGCGTCGACGGCGCACTCGCCGCCCTGGTCGCCGTGGCCGACCGCATCAAGCCCACAACGCGCGATGCGATCCGGCAACTGCGCGCGGCGGGCCTGCGCATCGTCATGCTGACCGGCGACAACGCGACAACCGCATGGACCGTGGCGCACGCATTGCATATCGACGAAGTCCGCGCCGACGTTTCCCCGGCCGACAAGGCCAACGCCGTCGCGCAACTCAAGGGTGAAGGCCGCCAGGTGGCCATGGCCGGTGATGGCATCAACGATGCACCCGCACTCGCCGCCGCGGATGTCGGCATCGCCATGGGCAGCGGCACCGACGTGGCCATGGAAAGCGCACAAGTCACGTTGGTGAAGGGCGAACTGACGGCGATTCTGCGCGCCCGCGCGCTGTCGCAGGCGACGGTGCACAACATCCACCAGAACCTGTTCTTCGCCTTCGTCTACAACGCTATCGGCGTGCCGATCGCCGCCGGCGTGCTGTATCCGTGGTTCGGCATCGTGCTGTCGCCGATGTTCGCCGCGCTGGCGATGAGCCTGTCGTCGGTGTCGGTGGTGACGAACGCGCTGCGGCTGCGCAACACAAACCTGTGAAGACTCAGCCGACCTGTACGCAAGTCATCGAGATCGCGCTGATGACGGTGGTGTTGAACAGGCGCACCGGTTCGCCGTCGCCGCGCAAGGCCATCGCGTACAGCAACGGCAGATAGTGTTCGGGCGTGGGAATGCCGAGCGTGACGTCGGGGCCCAGGCCGTGCCAGTCGACCAGGCCGGCAACGTCGCCGGATTCGATGCGTGTGCGCAACGCGGCGTCGGCGCGTGTCGCCCAGTCCGCCGGTGCATTGGCATGGAAGTCGAACAGGCGCAGGTTGTGCACGATGTTGCCGCTGCCCATGACCAATACGCCGTCGTCACGCAGCGGCGCCAGGTCCCGCCCGAGCGCGCAGTGGAATGCTCCGGGCTGCGTGCTGTCCAGGCTCAGCTGCAGCACCGGAATGTCGGCCTGCGGATACATGATGCGCAGCACGCTCCATGCGCCGTGGTCGATGCCGCGGCCCGGATCGATGTGCACTTTGGCGGATTTCACCAGGCGCGCGATGTGCAGCGCCAAGGCCGGATCGCCCGGCGCGGGGTAGCGCACATCGAACAGCGCCTTGGGAAAGCCGTAGAAATCGTGGATGGTCTCGGGCGTCGGCGTGCCGGCGATGTAGACGCCGCGCGTTTCCCAGTGCGCGGAGATGCACAAGATCGCGCGCGGTTTCGGCATGCGTTGCGCGGCATCGCGCCAGCCACGCGTGAAGGCATTGTCCTCCAGTGCGTTCATCGGCGAGCCGTGGCCGATGAATAGCGCTGGAAGACGATCACCCATGGTGCGGCGGGTACGCTTTGGCTCAGCCGCCGAACGGGTTCTTCAGTCGTGACAGCAACGCCGCGCGGCCGCTGTCGCGCGGCGCGGGTTCGGCGGCGGTGTTACTTTCATTTTCGATGTAGCCGATCGCTCTGTAGGCGTTCGTGAAATCGATGACGTCGGGCAACGTCGCGCCGCTTTGTTCGGCGATTTCGCTGAGCGTGGCCGGCTGCTTCATCATCACCGTGGCGATGCGGAAGTGCTTGGGGAACTCGCGTTCGATCTGCGGCCAGCGCGACAGTTTGTATTTGGCATTCACGTCCATGCCGGGCGCAGGATGTCCGCCGGAACCCAGCACGTGGCTCAGCCAGGTCAGGCGCGTGAACGGCTGGCCCTTGCCGGATGCCTGCAGGCGCGCGAGTTCGACCGGATTGACCTCATGCAATTGATCGTGGGTGACGACGCGACCGCAATGCGCAGCGAGCGCACGCAAGTTGGCATCGGCGTAGTAGGTCTTGTGCGATGGATCCAAAACCAGGTCCGGCGCGCCTTCGCGATGGATGCGCACGGCGGCAACGAGGGCCTGGCCTTCCAGCCAGTCGTGCAGTCGACGTTCACGCGGCGCTTCCGGCGCCGGTGGGGGAGGCGGCGGTGGCTGCGCGGCGGCCGGTGCCGGTTTCGCCGCAGCCTTTTTCGGCGCGGGAGGCGTTGGTGCCGGCATCGCTGTTGGCGCCGCTTCGGGACCATCCTCGGTCAAGGCGGCAACCCGATCCAGGACCTGCACCAGATTGTCGATCGTCAATGGCTTGTGCAGGACGATGTCGTATTCGTCGCCCTGCGAATGGCTGGTGAGAACGGCGACGAGGCGCGAGTGGTGTGCGCGCAGCCAGTCCATGTGCCCGTAGACCGTATCGACGTCGATGACCAGCAGTTCGGCATCGTCACCCGCATGCAAACGCCATGGAGCGAGGAGTTTCGGTGCGGCCTGATTGAGAAGTTCGCGCACGTGCGCGATGTCTTCCTCGCTTGCCCCTTGTATCGTCAGGCGTCTTGCCATGTGTTTCCCCTGGTTCGATTGACGCGGCGTGGCGGCAAGCATTGCCGCAAGAGGCGGATTGTCGCCGATCTGGGTGCAGGGTCAAGCCGCGAACGCGGCGTCAGCCCTTGGAAAACGGGTTGCGCAGGCGTGCAAACAGGCCCGGCTTGGGCGTCGCCACGTGCCGGGGCAGGCGGCCTTCGACCTCGATCCAGCCGATCGCGTCGTAGGCGCTGACGAGATCGAAGACGGCGGCCATGGGGGCCGCGCTCGCCGCGGCGATCTCGTTCAGCTTGGCGGGTACGGCCAATGCGGCGACGATCCTGGCGTGATGCGGAACGTCGGCGTCGGCCAAGGCGACATGCTTGAGGCGGAAACGGCCGCCTGGATCAAGGTGCCGCGACAGGCGGCCACCGGCATGCACGAAGGCGTCGAGCCATTGCAAATGCGCATAGGGACGCGCAGGCTGATGTTCACGCAGGCGCGCCAGTTCCTGCGAGGTGACTGGCCGCCACGCCGACACGGCGATCTGGGCCGCGCAATACGGCGACAGTGCAGCCAATCCACCGCTGGCATGGAACACCTTCTCCTTGGGATCGAGCACCAGTTCGGGAGCGCCGTCCAGGCCCAGCCGCGCCGGCCCGCCGAGCAGCGGCGTACGCAGGAAGTCGAGCAGTCCATGCTTGCCCGAGCCTGCGGCGTTCCCCGTCGCCTCATCCAGGGCGATGTTGATGCCTTCGGGCTTGCCATCCGGTCCGCGCATGCCGCGCACCGAATCGGCGACGCGACGATCGCCGCGTGCGGTGAGGGTACGGCTGCCGCGTTCCAGTCGTGTTTCCGCATCGAGGTTGCTCGGTACGGCAAAGTGCGGTTTCCTGGCTTCGCTGTCCGGCTTGAGCAACTCGTCCAATCCCAGTGCCGGCGTTTCGTCGCGGCGCCGGACGCGCGTGTCGGCCACTTCGTCGTCTTCGAGGCGGAAATCCGATTCCAGGTCAGTGTCGGCATAAAAATCGGCGTTCGCACGCAATACCGGCTCACCCAGCGCAATGCTTGGCGCACCGATGTCATTGAGCACGGCGGCGATGGCCTCGGCCTTGAGCGGCTTGGACACCCGCAATTCGCCTTCGCGCAGCGGTTCGTCGTTGTCGAACACGGCGCAGCGGCGACCGCCGCTGTAGGCGCGATTGCGCGCGATCTGACCAGGCAGTTCCCGCGGGTTGACGATGACCAGGTCGGCGTTGTCTTCGGTACCCCAACGCCAGTTCTGCGCGAGGTCGGCGGCAATCTTGCGCAGCAACAGGCGCAGGTGGGCGGTGTCCTCGTCGCTCAGGCCGATGACGGCAAGGTATTTCTCGTTCGCCACGGATTTTCCCTGACTTGCGCTGCCTCGAGTGTACTTCAATTCGCCGCGACGGGTGCGCTCGCGTCGGCCGAAGCGGCCGGTGTTTCACGCGTCGCCTGCTGTTGCAAGGCCCACAGCGCGGCATAGCGCCCTTCGCGGGTCAGCAGTGTGGCATGCGTGCCGCGTTCGACGATGCGGCCGTGTTCGAGCACGATGATCTCGTCCGCATCGACAATGGTGGATAGCCGATGCGCGATGATCAGAGTGGTGCGCGCGCGCGCGATCTCGGCGAGTTCGCCCTGGATGATCTTCTCGGTGCGCGTGTCGAGCGCGCTGGTGGCTTCGTCGAAGACCAGGATCGCCGGATCCTTCAGCACCGTGCGCGCAATCGCCACGCGCTGTTTTTCGCCGCCGGACAATTTCAGCCCGCGCTCGCCGACCTGGGTGTCGTAGCGTTGCGGCAGCGACATCACGAAATCATGAATGTGCGCGGCGCGCGCGGCCGCTTCGATTTCTTCGCGCGACGCCTGCGGCCGGCCGTAGGCGATGTTGTAGTAGATCGTGTCGTTGAACAGCACGGTGTCCTGCGGCACGATGCCGATCGCCGCACGCAGGCTCTGTTGCGTCACGTCGCGGATGTCCTGGCCATCGATCGTGATGCGACCGGCGCTGACATCGTAGAAGCGGAACAGCAGGCGCGAGAGCGTGGACTTGCCCGCGCCCGTGGTGCCAACCACGGCAAGGGTCTTGCCGGATGGAATCGTGAAATCCACATCGTGCAGGATCTGTCGCTGCGGATCGTAGGCGAACGATACGTTCTCGAAGCGCACCTCGCCGCCGGCGACACGCAGCGGCTGCGCGTCCGCTGCATCACGCACCTCGGCACGCTCGTCGAGCAGGGCGAACATGCGCTCCATGTCGATCGCGCCCTGCTTGATCTGACGATAGGTGAAACCGAGCATGTTCAACGGTATCGACAGTTGCAGCAGCAGGGTGTTGACCAGCACCAGGTCGCCGACGGTGAGCGTGTGCGCCACCACGCCAGAAGCCGCCATCGCCATCAGCACGGTCAGGCCCGCGGCGATGACCAGCGCCTGCGCGCTGTTGAGCACGGCGAGCGAGCTTTCGGTTTTTACCGCAGCGTCTTCGTAGCGGCGCAGCTCGGTGTCGTAGCGGCGCGCCTCGAATTCCTCGTTGCCGAAATACTTGACCGTTTCGTAGTTGAGCAGGCTGTCGACCGCGCGCGCGTTCGACAGCGATTCCACCTCGTTCATCGCGCGCACGCCGGCGGTGCGCCATTCGCTGATCCAGATCGTGGCGGCGATGTACACGACCATGGTGGCCAGCGTGACGACGGCGTAGCGCCAGTCGAGCTCGCGCAAGAGCAGGGCGGTGACGAGGCCGATCTCGACCAGGGTCGGCAGGATGTTGAAGACGACCCAGCCGAGCAGGTTGTAGACGCCGCGCGTGCCGCGCGAGATATCGCGGCCGACGCCGCCGGTGTGGCGCTCCAGGTGAAAACGCAACGACAGCGCGTGCAGATGCCGGAACGATTCCACGCCCGATGAGCGCATCGCGCGCTGGGCGACGCGTTCGAACACGGTGTCGCGCAACTGGCCGAACAGGGTGCCGATGAGGCGCAGCAGACCGTAGCCGGCGATCAGCGCGATCGGCACGGTCAGCATGGCGATGCGCGGATCCAGATGATCGACGATGGCCTTGAGCGACAGCGGCACGCCGATGGTGGCGATCTTGGCGACGATCAGAAGGCCCAGCGCTACCGCAACGCGTCCGCCGTGTTCGCGCAGGTAGGGCGCGATGCGGCGCAGGGTCGAGGGGATCGAGGCGGAAGGCTTGGGCATCGGGTTCAGGTGTGGGCGACGTCGGCGTTCGCAAGCCGGTGCGGCGCCATCGGCGTATTATCGGGGCAATTCCACCAGCGGAGTATCGCCATGCGCGCCATCGTACTTGTCGCCGCCTGCTTGCTTTCCACTTCGGCCATGGCGCAGGGGATTGTGCCGCCCAAGGCGCCGCACGGCGCCAAGGTTTTCATCGTATCGCCGAAAAATGGCGCCGTCGTCGGCCAGGATGTACGCGTCGTATTCGGCGTCAAGGGCATCAAGGTCGCGCCCGCGACCGACACGGCGCCCGGCACCGGCCATCATCATTTGCTGATCGACGTCACGGAGCTGCCGCCGGCGGATGCGCCGATTCCCGCCGACGCCAACCACAAGCACTACGGCAAGGGCCAGACGCAGGACACCATTCACCTGGCTCCCGGCGATCACACCCTGCAACTGGATTTTGCCGACTACCGGCACGTGCAGTTCGACCCGCCGATCGTGTCGAAGAAGATCACGATTCACGTCAAATGACCCGGCTCGATTGTAGGCTGGGTCTAGCGAAGCGGAACCCATCCTACGGAAGGTCTGATCAACTCCTGTACTTCGCCGGAATGACGATCAAAATCATAGGTTCCCTACGTGCTGCGTATCCGTGACGGCGACTATTTCGACAAATCGATGGCATACGTCGCCGTACCGTCGCCGTTGTTCTTGAGCAACGTGACGTTGTCGATGCCGTCGGCGTGGGCGAGGTCGAGCTTGCCAGCTGCGGATGTAAAGATCACCGGGCCGGCGGTCCTGGTCTTGGCGAAATGCCAGTTGCGCATGTCGCCGAACAGCGAACGCGTGATTTCCCGCTTGGCGCGCACGTAGTCGATCAACACGTCGCGGTTGGCATCGGGCGCGGACAGCACGATGTTGCTGCCGTCCAGTCCCGGAAATCCGCCGCCGCCACTGGCGCGGTAGTTGTTGGTCACGACGATGAAAGGCGCGTCCGGCTTCACGGGTTGTCCGCGATAGCGCAAATCTTCGATGCGTTGCCCGGCGGGTTTGGTGACGTCGATGGCGTAGGTCAGGCCACTTTGGATGACGTCGAAGTTGTAGGTCGGGAAGCGCCGGTTGACGAGTTCCTGCGGCTGCGCATCGTGCGGATCGATGCGGTTGAACCACTGCGCGGATTTTTCCAGCCACGCCTTGACGCCGGCGCCGTCGATTTTCACCGCGGTCAGCGTATTCGGGTACAGGTACAGGTCGGCGGCATTGTTGATCGCCATGGGTCCCGCGGCTACATCCGTGTAATCGTTCGGCCCGCCGAAGCCGGCTTTGAACGGCGCGGCGGCGGATAGGACCGGCACATCCGCGTATTGCGGCAGGTTGGCCTTGATGTATTTTTCCACATAGTCGTGTTGCGCGGCATTCACGAGCGACAGCGCCGTGGTGTCGCCGGCGGCGACGAAATAGGTGGTCATGGCAAAATCGCTGCGGCCGATCGGCGTCTTCACGTAGGCGATGGTGGCGGCGTGCTCGGGCGCGACGATTTGCGCGATCTGCTCGTCTGGCGCAACCGGTTTTTCGCCGCGCGGCTCGACCAGGCGCACCTGCGCATGCGTGGCCTCCTTGTCGACCTGCCATTGGCCGCCGGCGTAGGTCAGATGCAGGTCGATCACGCCGATGGCCTTGCCGAAGTAATCGCCCATCACAGCCGGCACGCCGTTGACGAAGCCGCGCTGGTTGTCGACATCGCGCATGTGCGCGTAGCGCGATTTCGGGTTGTGGGGGTCGGGAAAGACCTGATGCGAATGACCCATGAGCATGACATCAATGCCCGGTACCTGCGCCAGGTACCAGTCGGCGTTTTCCATGTCGGTGGTGTAGGGCGAGGTGTTGACGCCACCGTGGACGATGGCAATGACGATGTCCGCGCCGGCGGCGCGGACCTGCGGCACGTACTTCTTCGCCGCGTCGACCACGCCCATCACCGTGACCTTGCCTTCGAGGTTGCGCTTGTCCCATTCCATGATCGGCGGTGGCGTGAAACCGATCACGCCGATGCGGATCGTCGCCTCGCGCATCGAACCATCCGGTGTACGCACGCGGATGCGGCGGTCGAGTATCTTCCACGGCGCGAACAACGGCTTGCCGGTCCTGGCGCTGAACACGTTGGCGAGCACCAGCGGATAATCCGGGCCCTTGCAGTGTTCAACCGGAACGTCGGTCGTATCGAACGGCGTTCCCGTCACCTGGCTCAGGAACGGCAGGCCGTAGTTGAATTCGTGGTTGCCGATCGTGCCGGCGTCGTAGTGCAGCGTGTCCATGGCCTTGTAGATCGCCAATTCCTGATCGCAGGCCGGCTTGTTCACCAGGGCCTGGTAGTCGGCCAACGCCGTGCCCTGGATGGTGTCGCCGGCATCGAACAGCAGCGTGTTGGCAAATTCCTTGCGCGCCTGCTCGATCAGCGTGGCGGCACGTTCCAGGCCGAGCGTGGCATCCGGCGCGAGCTTGTAATAGTCGTAGCTCATCACGTTGGAATGCAGGTCGGTCGTTTCCAGCACGCCGATTTGCGCGCGGGTGCCGTCGGCGGGGCGTTGCGAAACCGTTGCGCAAGCGGCGAGGCCGAGCGTGCAGGCGAGCAGGAAAGCAATGCGTTTCATGGCAGGCAGGATCATGGAGTCGATCCGGGATTATCACGCATCTGTTAACCTTGTAGATCGCTCCCGCACGACTTTTTACAATGACCGTCCGCACCCGCTTCGCTCCCAGCCCCACCGGATTCCTGCACATCGGCGGCGCGCGCACCGCGTTGTACTGCTGGCTGGAGGCGCGCCGTCGCGGTGGCGCGTTCATCCTGCGCGTGGAGGATACCGACCGCGAGCGTTCCACCGATGAAGCGGTCAAGGCCATTCTCGACGGCATGAACTGGCTGGGCCTGGATCATGACGAAGGCCCGTTCTACCAGACCCTGCGCATGGATCGCTACGCCAAGGTTGCCGAGGATCTGGTGCGCGCGGGCAAGGCCTATTACGCGTACGAGCCGAAGGATGAACTCGACGCGATGCGTGCCGGGCAAATGGCGCGCAACCTCAAGCCGCGCTATGCCGGCAAGTATCGCGACGAGAATGCACCGCTGCGTGACGATCCGAATCGCGTGATCCGCTTCCGCAATCCGACGTCGGGCTCGGTCGTGTTCAACGACAAGGTCAAGGGTCGCATCGAGTGGCGCAACGAGGAACTCGACGATCTCGTCATGGTGCGCTCGGACGGATTCCCGACCTACAACTTCGCCGTCGTCGTCGACGACATCGACATGCGCGTGTCGGAAGTGATCCGCGGCGACGATCACGTCAACAACACGCCGCGCCAGATCAACATCTACAACGCGCTGGAAGCCGACATCCCCGAATTCGCGCACCTGCCGATGATCCTCGGGCCGGACGGGCAGAAGCTGTCCAAGCGCCATGGCGCGGTGAGCGTGATGCAATACCGCGACGACGGCTTCCTGCCACACGCGGTGCTCAATTACCTCGCGCGCCTGGGCTGGTCGCATGGCGATCAGGAGATATTCTCGATCCAGGAAATGATCGCCCTGTTCGACGTCGCCGACGTCAACAAGGCGGCGTCGCGTTTCGATGTCGAGAAACTGTCCTGGCTCAACCAGCATTACCTGAAGACCGGCGATCCTGACGCACTCGCGCCGGAACTCGAATGGCAACTGCGCCAGCACGGTTTCGATCCCGCGCATGGCCCGAAGGCGGCCGATGTCGTCGTGGCCTTGCGTGATCGCGCCAGGACGCTCAAGGAAATGGCCGACAAGGCCAGCATCTGGTACGGGCCGATCACGGCGTGGGACGACGCGGCCGTCGCCAAGCACTTGCAAACGCCAAGTGCAGCGGTTGCACTGACCGCCGCGCACGAGCAACTGGCGATCGTGCCGGAGTGGAACGTGGAAAGCGTGCACAAGGCGATCGAAGCGGCCGCCGCGTCGATCGGGCAGGGCATGGGCAAGGTCGCGCAACCGCTGCGCGTGGCGATGACCGGCACGCAGGTGTCGCCGTCGATCGATCACACCGTGTTTTTGGCCGGGCGCGAACGCGCGCTCAAGCGCATCGAGGACGCATTGGCGAAAGCCGGCGCCTGAACGTGGGCTGCGATCTTTCCGCGCTGACGAACCTGGATCCGACCGATCCGGATGCCACGCAGCGACTGCTCGAACAATGCACGGCGACGCTGACCGATCCGACGCTGTGGATCTGGGCTATCGTGTTCACGGTGGTTTGCATTGCCGTTGGCGCGATCATCGGCAAGCACAAGAATGCGGTGGCGCGCGACGTGCTGCTTGCGGCCATGCTCGGGCCGATCGGCTGGATCATTTCGCTGTTGTTGCCCGCGCGCAAACCGGCCGCGAAATGCCCGTCCTGCGCCAAACCGGTGGATGCCGGCGACCGGCATTGCCGGCATTGCGGGGCGGCACTGGCCGGCGGTGCTAAGATCGGCGCGAGGAAGCCTTGAAGCGCCGTCGCTCCGCCACGATCTGATGCGCATGCCCGCCAAACCTGCCCACGCCGCCCACCACCACACGCACAACGCAAAAGCCTTCGTGCGCGAGGTCACCGACGTATGCGAAGCGCGCGGCCTGCGCCTGACGCAGATCCGCCAGCAGGTATTGGAACTCATCGCCGCCGCGGACAAGCCGGTGAAGGCCTATGACCTGCTCGACCAGCTCAAGAACGATCGCAGCAATGCCGCGCCGCCGACGGTTTACCGCGCACTGGATTTTTTGATCGAGAACGGCTTCATCCACAAGCTCGAATCGATCAACGCCTACGTCGGTTGCCATCATCCGAGCGTGGTGCACCAGGTGCCGTTCCTGATCTGCGACGTGTGCGAATCGGCGACGGAAGTCTGCGACGAGCGCGTTTCCGGCCTGCTCAACGACCAGGCCCGGGCGCTGGGGTTCCGCGCCCGCGCGCAGACCCTGGAAGTGCACGGCGTGTGCAAGCGTTGCGGCGCGGCGTGATCAAAACTCCTTGGTGAAGCCCGCATACAGCCCGCGGCGCGGTCCGTATTGCGGCGCGCCGACGCCAATGCCGGAACCATCGCGAATCTGATAGCTCGCGTCGGCCGCGTTGATCAGGGCGAGGCGGACGTTGAATTTTCCGAATGCCGGCACATCGAAATCGCGGCTCGCCGAAAGGTTGAATTGCCAGTAATCCGGCAGGTGCGCGGAGTTGGCGAAATCCGCGCGCAGACCCGAGCCGTACAGGAAATTCGCGCCGAGGCGGGTGCCGTCCAGATCGTAGCTGATGCCGCCGCTGCCGGTCAGGCGCTGGTCGTGATCCAGATGCACCCAGTGCGTGGCGATGTAATCGAGTTCGTCCTGGTCGAAATTGTACTGGCCGGTGACGACCTGCGTACCCATCGCGCGACTGCT
Organism: Pseudomonadota bacterium; assembly: GCA_018240565.1. Taxonomy (GTDB): domain Bacteria; phylum Pseudomonadota; class Gammaproteobacteria; order Xanthomonadales; family Rhodanobacteraceae; genus Rudaea. The sequence goes on from JAFEFO010000004.1 coordinate 20,968, forward strand.
GGATACGTTCAGGTAGGCGCTGAAATTTCCGTCCGTGTAGTTGCCGGTGAATTCGACGCCGCGCACGCGGCCACGATTGTAGTTGAACGGCGAAAAGATCAGGGCGGCGCCGAACTGGCCTTCATCGAGCAGGTTGTGGACCTTGCGGTAGTAGGCATCCAGGCCGAGGGTCAGCCCGTTGCCGATCTTGCGCGATACGCCGATGTCGAAGTAGTGCGACCGTTCGGACAGCGTTTCCGCGTTCACGTCGGTCGGCAACTGATTGGTCGTGCCCTGGAAGAGCTCGATGTCGGTCTGCGAGATCAATTCGGCCGGCGGTGGCGTGAAATAGCGTGCGTAGCCCGCATGCACGAGGGTGTCGTCATCGATGCGGTAGACGAAGCCGAGGCGCGGACTGATCTGGCCTTCACTGACGTAGGCATCCACCTTGTCGGCGCGCACGCCATAGTTCATGGTCAGTCGATCGCTGAGGTTCCATTCGTCCTGCACATACAAGCCGAAAGTCCTTGCGTTGATGTGTGGCGCATTGTCGATGATGGTGATCGGCACGTCGGCGGTCTGATTGCCGTCCTCGTCGGCGGGGAACACCAGCGAACTGCTGTTGCTGACGGGATGCTCGCTGCTCGCGTAGGCGCCGTAGCGCAGCGTATGCGTCCCGGCCAACGGCATGGAGAAATCCGCCTGCAGGGTGTTGGCGCGGTTGCTGCGCGCGATGGTTCCGGCCACGCCGTTGAAAATCAGGTCGCCGATCGGATCGGGTTGGTAGTTGACGCTGGTATAGCGCTGGCCGAGCGAGACCTCGTAATCGGTCATGCCGAACTTTCCCTGCAGCGACAACACGCCAAAGCGCGTGACTTCGCGCTGGCGTTCGTCGAGGGTGGCCGAATCGAAATCGCTCACGCCATCAAGCGCAAACGCAGGTTCCTGGTCCGGGTTGTTCGGGATCTGGAACCGGTTGTTGGCCACGCCGAACATGAAGCTCACGCGTGTATCGTCGGCAAGCAAATAGGAAACGCCGCCAAAGCCCTTGGCCTGGTTGGTATGATCGTGGATGGCGTTGCGCGCGGAGGTCGGGTTCTCGATACCGACGTCGCTTTGCAGGAAGTTGCCGGTAATGAATCCGCTCCACGGACCGGCATTGCCATACAGGGTGAATTCGGGGTTCCAGGTACCGAACGAGCCTGCGGTGAGGCCAACGCTACCACCGTTGCCCTGCGTCCCGTTCTTGGTGGTGATGTCCACTACCCCGGCCGTGCGGTAGCCGTACTGCGCCGGCAGCGCGCCAGTGAGCACCTGCACGTTGTCGATCATGCGCGTGTCCAGGGTCTGGCCGAAACCACTGATGCTCTCCGGGATGATGACACCGTTGACGCGATATTGCAGGTCGGCGTGGTCGCCACGCACATGCAACTGTCCGTAGGAATCCTGGACAAAGCCGGGCAGTTGCAGCAAGACCTGGTTCAGCGGCGTCGCATCGCCCAGCGGCAATTGCTGGATCGCCTTCTGGTCGATCACGTACAAGCTGGCGCCGATGTCCGGCGACAACTGGTTGCGCGATTTGTCCAAGGCGGCACTGACTTCAACCGTATTCAGCGTGGTCGAAATCGCTGCGCCGGGCGAGTCCGCACTGGCTTCGGTGGCGTCGTTGGCGTGGACGGTCGTAGCGCCACACAGGGCGTATCCGATCGCGAGGGTCAGCAGGGTCTTGTCCATCCGGAGATCCGTTTGCGGGGCGATTATGATATGTTATAGTATTACATTCGTGGAAGTGTTACAATATAGCAATGGCGCAAGATCCCCTTCACACCTCAGGGCCACACCACGCCGGCACCCTGGCGCGCTCCGCCGATCGCCTCGGCGCGACGGCCTCGATGTTGTGTGCGATCCACTGCGCAGCCTTGCCCTTCGTCCTTGCCCTGCTGCCTGCAGTGGGCCTGGGATTCCTCGCCAGCCATGGCTTCGAACGCGGGTTCATCGCCTGTGCCAGCGTGTTGGCCGTGACCATGGCCGTGCGCGGCTATCGCCACCATCGCGCCGCCTGGGTGTTCGCGTTGCTGGTTCCGGGACTCGCCATGCTCTGGCTCGGTGGCTTCGGATTCGATTTCGGCACGGGACTGCTCTGGCATTCCGTATTCGTGGTTGCCGGGGGCACCTGCATCGCCCTGGCCCACTTCGCCAATTTGCGCCTGGCGCGCAACCACGCTTCCTGCGATTGTGTAACGCCGGCCTGAACGCCTAGGATTCGCACGTTCACAACCTGAGGCGAGCGCGCATGTCGCACGCGCACCATCAACATTCCCGGCACGACCACGCGCCGCACGACGCTCGCCACGGCGAGCGTCGCCTGTTGCTGGCCGTGTCGCTGACGACGGTGGCCCTGCTCGTCGAGGCCGTCGGTGGCTGGTTGTCCGGCTCGCTGGCCTTGCTTGCCGATGCCGGCCACATGCTGGTGGATGCGCTCGCGCTCTTGCTGGCCTGGGGCGGGGCACGCGTGGCGCGACGTCCGCCCGATGCACGACGCAGCTTCGGCTATGCGCGCATGGAAGTGCTGGCCGGCTACACCAATTCGCTGGCGCAGTTCGCGCTGACCTCATGGATCGCCTATGAAGCCGTCGAACGATTGGCGAGCCCGGTGGCGATCAACAGCGGCTTGATGCTGATCGTTGCCATCGCCGGCCTGGTGGTCAATGTGCTGGTGCTGCGCGTGCTCGGCGGACACGATCACGACGATGTCAATGCGGCCGGCGCGCGCCTGCATGTCATCGGCGACTTGCTCGGCTCGCTGGCCGCCGTCGCCGCCGCGCTGCTGATCCGGAATGTCGGCTGGCTGGCGGCGGACCCGGTCCTGTCGATCTTCGTGGCGCTGTTGATCCTCGGCAGCGCCTGGAAACTATTGCGCCGCAGCGCGCACATCCTGCTCGAAGGCACGCCGGACGACGTGGAATCCGGCGCGGTCGCCGCAGCGATCGAAGGCGAAACCGGCATCGTCGGCGTGCACCACGTGCATGTCTGGCAACTGGCGGGCGGACGGCGCATCGCCACCTTGCACGCGCGCGTGCCCGACATGGCACAGTCCGGCGCGGCGTTGAGCGCAATCCAGGGCGTGCTGCGCGAACGTTTCGGTGTCGCGCATGCGACGATCCAGATCGAATGCGATGCGGGCTGCCACGACGAGCCTTGCCAGCAACACGCGCATTGAGGCGTGCTAAGCTACGCGCCCGCAATCCAATCAAATCATTCGGAGTGATCCACGATGGGCAGAGGCGACCGCAAGACACGCAAGGGCAAGATCGCGATCCGCAGCCATGGCAATGCGCGTCCGCGCAAGGCCGTGAAGGGCGCCGGCGCCGCCGCGAAGAAGGCCGCTCCCGCCAAGGCCGCGGTGAAGAAGGCCGCTCCGGCCGCGAAGAAGGCGGCGCCGAAGAAGCCCGCCTGAAGTTCTCCCGCATTGCCAAACAAAAACCCCGCTGCGGCGGGGTTTTTGTTTCAGATCAACCGTCCGGCGATGTAAACACCGCGCACCAGATTGCCACCGATCCAGTAGCAAAGCTCGGCTGGATGATCCACGTCCCAGACCACGAAGTCGGCACGTTTGCCGACGGCGATCATGCCGCGATCGTCTAGGCCGAGTGCGCGTGCCGCATTCACGGTTGCGCCGCGCAGGGCTTCTTCTGGCGTCATCCGAAACAGGGTGCAGGCCATGTTCATGGCGTGGCGCAGCGACAGCACCGGCGAGGTGCCGGGATTGAGGTCGCTGGCGACCGCCATCGTCACGCCGTGTTCGCGGAATTGCGCGATCGGCGGCAACTGCGTTTCACGCAGGGTGTAGAAGGCTGCCGGCAGCATCACCGCCACCGTGCCGGATGCAGCCATCGCGCGCACGCCGGCTTCGTTGGTGAATTCCAGGTGATCGGCGGACAGCGCGTCGAATTCCGCAGCGAGCGCGGCGCCGCCCAGATCCGACAACTGATCGGCGTGCAACTTCACGCGCAAACCGAGTGCACGAGATTCCTCGAACACGCGGCGCACTTCGGATGGGGTGAACGCGATGCCTTCGCAGAACGCATCCACCGCGTCGGCGAGTCCTTCGCGGGCGACTGCGGGTAGCATGCGCACACACACCTCGTCCACATAATCGGCCTGGCGACCGGCGAATTCGGGAGGGAGGGCGTGTGCACCCAAAAACGTGGTGTGCACCGTGATGCCGAGTTGCTTGCCGATATGCCGCGCCACGCGCAGCATCTTCGCTTCGGATTCCAGGTTCAACCCATAGCCGGATTTGATTTCCAGCGTGGTCACGCCATCGCGCACGAGCGCATGCGCGCGTGGCAGCGACTGCGCAAACAATTCATCTTCGCTCGCCGCGCGGGTTTTGGTTACTGTGGAAACAATGCCGCCGCCGGCGCGGGCGATGTCTTCGTAGCTTGCGCCTTTGAGGCGCATCTCGAATTCCTGCGCACGATCGCCGGCGAAAACCAGATGCGTGTGGCAATCGATCAGGCCGGGCGTGATCCAGGCGTTGCCGGCGGATTCGACGTGCGCCGCCAGTTCCTGCGGCTTTCCGGGCAATCCGGATTGCGGTCCGGCGAACGCGACGATGCCGTCCTTCCACGCCAGCGCGGCGTTTTCGATCGCACCGTAGGCAACGCCGTTATCCGCCATCGTGGCGAGGCGGCAGTCGAGCAGCAGTCCATCCCACATCGTGTTTTGCCTCTGCGATGACAAGGAGCGGCGCAGCCGCTAACCTGTGCGCCCATGAAAACCTATTCTGCCGATTTTGCCTGGCTATCGGAAGGCTGGTGCGCGGATTCGCGCATCGCCGTGGTCGATGGCGCATTCGCGCCGGTGGAAGATGACACGCGAAATGCGCCATTCGAACGCATCGGCCGCTTCGTTCTGCCCGGCATGCCGAACCTGCATTCACACGCGTTCCAGCGCGCCATGGCGGGACTCGCAGAGACCAGAACGAATCCGCAAGATTCGTTTTGGTCTTGGCGCGAAACCATGTATGCCTTCGCCGGGCGCGTCGGGCCGGATGCGCTGCGTGCGATCGCTGCGCAGTTGTATGTGGAAATGCTCAAGGCCGGATACACGCACGTGTGCGAGTTCCACTATTTGCACCACCGGCCGGATGGAAAGCCGTATGCGGATATTGCGCAGATGTCGCTGGCGATCATCGAGGCCGCGCGCGAGGCGGGCATCGGATTGACCCTGTTGCCAGTGCTGTACATGACCGGCGGCTTCGATGGACGGCCGCTGTCCGAACGCCAGCGCCGCTTCGGTTTCGACGTCGATGGCTACCTGCGGCTCGTCGAATCCTTGCGCAAACAGGAAGATTCGACGTTGCGTGTTGGCATCGCGCTGCACAGTTTGCGCGCGGTGCCGCCGGATGCGTTGGACGAAGCGTTGGATTCGGGCCTTGCCGATGGGCCGATCCACATCCACATCGCCGAACAAACCGCCGAGGTTGACGAGTGCCTTGCCACACGCGGCGCGCGTCCAGTCGAATGGCTGCTCGACAACGCGGATGTCGATGCGCGCTGGTGTCTCGTCCACGCCACGCACATGACGCCGGAGGAAACGCAACGCCTTGCCGAATCCGGCGCGGTAGCAGGTCTGTGTCCGACCACCGAGGCGAATCTGGGCGACGGACTGTTCCCGTTGCAGGCCTACCGCGATGCCGGCGGCACGCTCGGCATCGGCTCGGATTCGCATATCTCGGTATCGCCGGTGGAGGAATTGCGCTGGCTCGAATACGGGCAGCGCCTGATGGCGCGCCAGCGCAATATTGCGGTATCCGAATCCAGCGCCAGTGTCGGCGAGAACCTGTGGGGCGATGCGCTGTTCGGCGGCGGGCAGGCTTCCGGCCTCGACATCAGCGCAATCGAGGCTGGCGCACGTGCCGATTTGATCGTGCTCGACGATATCGCGCCGCTGCTGGCCGCGCGCGATGCAGACACCGCACTCGATACTTTCCTGTTTGCCGGCAACGCGAACCTGGTGCGCGACGTGATGGTCAACGGCGCCTGGGTGGTGCGCGAGAGGCGCCACCGCGACGAAGAGCGCATCGCCGCGCGCTATCGGCAAACCGTGGCTGCCTTGGGGCAGGGTGGCTAGCGCAACGCCGCCGCCACCGGCCCGATCGAGCCGTCGTTCGGCGCTGGCTTGATGTCGAGGATGTGCGTGAGCAGCGGATACACATCCACGTTGTCGAATTCCGGAATCACGTAGCCGCGCTTGAATGCGGGGCCGTGCGCCACGAACAGCGCGCGCATGGCCGGATCGTTGTTGTCGTAGCCGTGTTCGCCGAGCGAGATGTGGTGATTCGGCCGGTCGAGGTAGCTTTGCGTTTCGATCAGCCAGCCGTCATTGGCGACGCACACGATCGGCGGAATGCGCGGATTGCTGCCATAGTGCAGGCGTTCGGGAATCTTCGCCTTGTCCCAGCAACGCATGTGTTCGTGCGGGACGAGCAGGGCGCGAGCGACCTGTTCCTCGTGACCGGGCTTGGGCGCCAGCCCGGCGACGACGCCGGCGTTGATGACGGTCAGATCGCGCATGTCGACGAGCTTGTCGAGCACGACCATGCGGCTTTCGCTGGTTGCCGTCATGCCGTGGTCGGAGACGATGACGATGTTGGCGTGGTCTTGGATGCCGCGCTGCTTCAGCCCGGCGACCAGGCGCCCGAGCGCCGCGTCGACTTCGCGCAAGGCCGCATCCACCTGCGTGGAGTCTGGTCCGTAGCCGTGGCCAGCGTGATCGACCTGCTCGAAATACAGAGTGAGGAAATCCGGGCGCTGGCCGGGCGGCAGATCGAGCCACTGCAAGGCCTGGTCCACGCGCGCATCGGGGCTCATCTTGCCGTTGTACGGCAGCCAGTGCTCGGGACGCACGCCGTCGATCGCCACGTCCGAGCCTGGCCAGAACATCGTCGCCGCATGCTTGCCTTGCCGCTCGACGCCCACCCACACCGGTTCGCCGCCCCACCAGTGCGGATCGTCGGTGGTCTGGCGATCGGTGTAGACGAATTTCTCGCCGGTGGCGGGATCGAGGAAACGGTTGTTGACGATGCCGTTGTGGTCCGGATACAGGCCGGTGACGATGGCGTAGTGATTCGGAAACGTGAGCGTGGGGAACGACGGCTTCATCGCGGTGGCGCGCACGCCGGTCTTGGCGAGATCCGCAAGCGTCGGCGACAAGCCGCGCTTGAGATAGTCCGCGCGATAGCCGTCGATGGAAATCAGGATCAGCGGCGAATACGGACGCGCGGGTTGCACCGGCGCACGCATGCAGGCCGACAGCAGGCACAGCGCGACAAGCAGGAAGGGCGCCGCAAGCCTGCGGCGCGTGGTTTGCATCGGGGTCATGGGTTTACCGTATCAAAGTGTCGCGGCGCCGAACGTGTCGCAACTGCGGATGTCGCCCGACTGGAAGCCCGCGCGGAACCAGCGCGAGCGCTGCGCCGAGGTGCCGTGGGTGAACGAATCCGGCACCGCATAGCCGCGCGATTCTTTCTGCAGCGTGTCGTCGCCGACCTGGGCGGCAGCGTTCAGCGCTGCGTCTATGTCGCCGGCCTGCAGCCAGTTCAATTGCGCCTGCGACTTGTTGCCCCACACGCCGGCGAAGCAGTCGGCCTGCAGTTCCAGGCGCACCGATGTGCCTGTCGCGCCTTCGGTTGGCCGCCCGATCTGCCGCATCACGCCGAGCATGTCCTGCACGTGGTGGCCGACTTCGTGCGCGATCACGTAGGCCCGCGCGAAGTCTCCACTGGCATGGAAGCGCGTATCCATTTCCTTGAAGAAATCCAGGTCCAGATACACCTGCTTGTCGGCCGGGCAGTAGAACGGACCCATGGCTTCCTGCGCCGCGCCGCAGCCGGAACTGGTCAGCCCGTGAAAAAGCACGAGCTTGGGCGGTTCGTACTGGCGGCCCAGCGACTGGAAGTAGGCGGTCCAGACATCTTCGGTGCTGCCGAGTACCGAGCGCACGAAATGCACCTGCGGGTCGTTCGAATCCGTAACGGCATGACGCTGACCCGGTGCGGGAACTGACTGATCCACGCTGGACGTGCCGCCGCCGCTGAGGAACAGGTTCATGATCAGCGGCCGCGTCTGCGGGAAAATGAGCGCGATGATGACGACGATGATCGTGCCGCCGATGCCGAGATGGAAACCGCCGAAGCGCATCCCGCCGCCACCACCGAATCCGCCGCCACCGCCGCTGCCATCGTCCTCGACGACGTTGTCGCTCTGCCGACCTTTCTGCCAATCCATCGCCATCTCCCGAGTGCACGCAATGGCGGCAACACTACTCCGGAGCGCGGGAGTACCGCAAGCGTGGATTAATGGTTCTCAACTACGGGATCAGTAAGGTAGATAGTCGCCCTGAATCGTGCAAGCCGCAGTCTGGTTCCCCCCGGAAGTAATGGGCAGAATGACTTGCCCGATATTCTCCGAGATAAATCCGGCCGCTGGTGGCGTGATATCGGGCAACGCTGCAGTAGCATCCCACGGTGAGGGCGGGTCTTGCGGGACGGTCGGGCACGTACTCGGATAGGGGGCGATGCAGGTGCCGATGAAGCTATAGCTCTTCGTATCCCCATTGACGAAACCTCGCCCGTAGAACCGATAAGTGGTGAAATTGCCGTCGCCCCGTTCATTCTGAGCTTGATTAATATCGCCTCCACTACGGGTATAGGTACCCACAGCGCTCGGGCTAGCAAACTGCCCTTGGAACGTATCTTGCGATTTGATCGTGTGGCTGGTGAAGTCGCGTAATACAGCGATACGTACGACATGATCTTCTGGAAGCTGTTCGGTCGATGTCGATGTGTAAATCTGGAACCCATCGTCGCAAATTTCCACATGCGTTAGCGCTAGATCAGCAACAGGATCAGGTTCGGCGTGGGTAATGGTCCGTCCGTCGACGGGCCATATCCACGACGACCATGGGGGCGAGGTCCATGCCTCCCACTTCCATGTTGAGCCATCTTCCTGGTACTGCAAGGGAATATCCGTCATCGCCAGATTGTTCTCGTAGGACGGCTCGGAAACATCGATAGAACCAACCGCGATGCCATCGGTCTC
>JAFEFO010000005.1 GCA_018240565.1 Pseudomonadota bacterium
CTCGGAAGTGAAACGCGCCCGCGCCGATGGTAGTGTGGCTTAAGCCATGTGAGAGTAGGTCATTGCTGAGCGCTTCATCCAACCCCCAGTCATCCGACTGGGGGTTTTTGTTTGTGCGCGTGCCGATATACTCGCGCCTGTTGGGTCTCGACGCGCGTGCAAGATGCCGAAAAGAAGACTGCCTTCCGCCAACCACACCGTCACGACTTTTCTCAGTCTCGCCGTTGCGTCAACGGGATTCCTGATGGCCGCATTCACCACGGGCGGCGTCGCACTGTTCGCGCTGCTCGCTGCCGAGGCGGCAAGCTTGACGATGGTTGCGCGCGCGACACGCCTGCGCAGGGCCGATGGCTGGCGTGCCGAGTTGCTGGGTGCGCTGATGCTTCTTGCCTTGCTGGCGGCCTACACGGCGTTCGGCGTACTGTTGGTTGACTATCCGCTGCGCGTGGCGCATGGAAGTGCATCTCTGGGCGTGGTGCTGTCGATTTCCGCGGCCGCCGTACTGGTGTTGTTGGCACTGTGGAGGATTTGGCCGGCATTCGGTTTGTCCGCCATCGATACGCGCCATCTGCAAAGTTCCGGCAGTTCATTCTTGCGGCGACAGCACGTTCTGTCCTTGGCGTGGAAGCTGACCGCGGACAATGAGGTCTTCTTCAGTCACGGACTGCCCGTTGCGGTTTGCCTGTTTGCCTTGAGCCAAGGTGCGTTCGTGCTCTGCGGGCTCGGATGGACTATTCCACCGGGCATGCACTACACGATGCTCCTCGCATACGCATTGCTCGGATTGCTTCTGAACTGGGTCATCATCCATTGCACCGCCCACGTCCTCCTGCTCGATCGGCGGCGCGCGCATGCGGAGGTTGTCGTCATTGCCATGGCGGCCGAAGTGCAGCGGGAGGAAGCGTTGCAGTCACAGGCCGTGACGCAGTCCGCCCTACACGAGACTGGCGACGCCAACGCGATGCTGTTGCGGTGTGTGCGTGCCGGTCAGACGCAACTTGCACTTGCGGCCCTGGAGTACGGCGCTGATCCGAATTGCGTTCCACCGACCGGCGATCGCGACCAGCGCAGTGCGCTGGTGCTGGCCGTGCTCAGCCCGGACGTTCGCCTGCTGCGTGGTTTCATCGCCAAGGGCGCCGACCTGCAGCATGTGCACGCGGGTCTGCCCCTGTTGATCGCGGCAACCCGCGACAGCAGCGAAGGCCGCCCCGACGCCGTGATGACCTTGCTCACCAATGGCGCCGCGGCCAACTGCACGGACGCCGACGGAAATTCCCCCCTGCATTTTGCCGCGTTGGCGCAATCGCCGATCGTGGCGGCATTGCTTTGCGATTCCGGAGCGCGCCTGGACGCCGTCAATCGCGAAGGCCAAACGCCGCTGGCGCGCGCCTGCGAAGCCGCGAATTGGGAACTCGCGCGGTTCCTGCTCGAGCGCGGCGCCAAGCCCGAGGTCGAGCACGCGCAACCGGCGTTGATTGCCGCATCAGCAGTCGAAGAGGATGACCCGCGCGGCGTCGATCTGCTGATCAAGCGCAAGGTTCGAATCGAAGTTCGCGATGCCGTGCAGCGCACCGCCTTGATGACCGCTGCCCTGCGTGGTCACGCGCGCATCGCGCGGCGCCTGGTCGAGGCCGGCGCACGGGCGGATTCCGCCGATGCCCACGGCACTACCGCGTTGATGGAGGCCGCACGCGCCGATGCGTGCGATGTCCTCGATATCCTGATGGCGCTGCGCCCGCCGCCCGACGCGGTAGATCATGCCGGGCGCAGTGCCTTGACGATCGCGGCGCAATCGCTGCGCGCCGGCGAAGAAACGGTACGCCGCCTGCTCACGTACGGGATTTCGCGGCAGATTGCGGCAGCCGACGGACGCCGCGCGGTGGATTGTGCCGCTGCGGCCGGCCGCTGGAACATCGTGGCCCTGATCGACCCGGACTATCCGCGGCCTTCGAACCTGCGCAGTGGGCCAGTCGTTGCAGACACAAGGGACGATTCGCCCGAACACTTGCTCGACGCACTGCGCTTTGGCCATTGGCAGATCGTCGAAACGTTTGCCGACCAGGTGCGCCAGTGGCCACAGCTTGCGCTGGCAGACGTTTTCTGCGAACTGATCCCAGCGCCCACCGCCGCAGGCCGTCGTTGGCTCTTGAGTCACGGTCTGGATCCGGATGCGCACGCCAGCGACGTGCGCATGATCGAGCGGGCCATGGCACTGCTGCCCAGTGGACTGGCGGCCGTGCGTGATCTGATCGAGGTCGGCGCGCAACCCGTAGTTGCCGATGCCCTGGCGCGAACGTGCACGGCCTTTGCCGGGACAAACGCTGCCAACGACGGTGCGCAAGCGCTCGCCCTGGAGTTGCTCGATCGCGGCAACGAAGCGTTCCGTGCCGACGAAAGCGGACAAACGCCGCTGATGCTGTCCATCGCCAACGGCTGGACGCGCCTCGCCGCACAGCTGCTCGACCGCGGCGCGGATCCGCAGGCACGCGACCGGCGCGGACGCACACCGTTGTTTTACGCGCTGTCCGCCCCGGAAGCGGCGCGTGAGGCTTCGATCCGGATGTTGCTGCGCGCCGGTGCCGACTCCGAAGTGCGCGCATCCAACAACGAAACACCGCTCGGCCTGGCGTTGGCGCGCGGACAGTCCGACCTGCAGCGGTGGCTGGATTGGCCGTCCTGGAAATTGCCGCGCCGGCGCCTGCGTGATGGCGACGTCATCGCGGCGGCATCGGCTGGTGATACCGATGCGGTCGGAAAACTGCTTGAACTGGGCTTGCCGATCGATGCGGTCGACGGCTACGGTGCAACGTCGTTGTTGCATGCTGCCGGCCGTGGCCACGCAACCGTGGTGACGCTCCTGCTCGATCGGGGTGCGAATCCCACGCACGCCGCGAGCGATGGTGCGACGGCATTGAGTGCGGCCGTTGCGGCGCGTCAAAAGGTGATCGTGGACACCTTGATCGCGCACGGTGCCGCCGTCGACCAACCCCTGGCCGGTGGCGGTACCGCACTCATGGCAGCGGCCGGTCGCGGCGATGTGGAAATGACTGGCGTCCTGCTGCAACACGGGGCGCAAGCCAACGCCGCCGATGCGCAGGGCATGCGCGCGCTGCACGCGGTCGCCCACTTCGCGTTTGCCGGAGGCGATGCGCAGTTGGCGAATCAGGCAATGTGCCTGCTGCTCGATGCTGGCGCTGCGATCGACGCGCGCAATGCCGATGGCCAGACGGCCCTGCTCATGGTGCTCGGCGCACACGCACCGCCACGCAGCGGAGCGGATCAGAAAGCCCTGCTCGGACTGCTCGAGCGATTGCATCTGCGCGGTGCGCAATTCGACGTGCAGGACGAGCGCGGTGTCGGACCACTGCATGCCTGCGCCATGCACGGCTTGTTGCTGCCGGCACGCGCCTTGCTCGCGGCAGGCGCGGATCGCTCGGCGCGGGACCTGCTCGAACGTACGCCGCGCGAGGTGGCGCACCTGCTCGGTTTCGTCGATGTCGCCACGGAGCTTGCCGGCGACCATGCCCGGCGTTGGGCGATCTGAATTGCAGCTACCGCGCGTCCGGCGTCTGGCTGGCGCTGTCGGCTTCGAACAAGCGCTGCAGGTCCTCGAGCGCGTCCTTGCTGGATTGGACCAGCGCCGCCTCGTCGTCGTACACCAGGTACTGCGATTGCAGCAGATGCGCATCGTGCACGCGAAACTTGTCGACGCGCTCGCTGGCCAGTGCCGGGTCCATGCCGAGCCCGATGAGGACGCGACGCGTCATTTCCAGGCTTGAGTAAAGCGTCTCGCGCACCACGTCGGCATCGGCGATGCTCAGGTCCATCAGGCGGAACGCGTGCTGGCGATTGCGCGCGCGCGCCACGATGGTCAGGTGCGGGAAGGCGCGCTTGACCATGCGCGCCGTGCGCAAGTTTGCTTCCGGATCGTCGGTGGCGAGGACGAAAACCTCGGCCTTGTCGGCGCCCGCCGCGCGCAGGAGTTCGGGACGGCCCGGATCGCCAAAATAGATGTCGCTGCCGAAGCGACGCGAGAAGTCGACCTGTTCGGCGGACGTTTCCAGTGCAGTGAACGCAACGCGTTGCGCGCGCAGGATGCGCGACACGATCTGACCCACCCGGCCATAGCCGGCGACGATGACACGCGGGCTCTCATTCGTGATCTTGTCGAATGCGGGCGCCGCGGCAGTTTTGCGTCCGGCCAGCCAGCGCGAAACCATGATCACCGACAATGGCGTCAGTACCATCGACACGGTGACCGCAACGACCAGCGCAGTGTGTCGCGCGGGATCGAGCAGGCCGTGTTGCTCGGCCAGGCTGAACACGACAAAGGAAAATTCGCCGCCACCCGCTAGCAGGGTTGCCAGGCGCAGGTTGCCGGCCAGATCGAGTTTGCCTGATGCCTTGCCGATGCCCAGCAGCACAGCGGACTTGAGCAGCAACAGCGCTGCCACGAGCACCGCGATCTGCAACGGATCGCGGCGCACCAGGCCCACGTCCAGCGATACGCCGACGCTGAGGAAGAACAAGCCGAGCAGCAGGCCCTTGAACGGCTCGATCTGCGCTTCGATCTCGTGGCGGTATTCCGAATCGGCAAGCAGCACGCCGGCGAGGAATGCGCCGAGCGACATCTGCATGCCGGACATCTGCATGATCCAGGCAACGCCGAGCACGACCAGCAAGGCGGTGGCCGTGAACACCTCGGGGATGCGCAGGCCGGCCACGGTGCGGAACACCGGGCGCAACAGCAGGCGCCCGCCGATCACGATGGCCGCGATCACGGCGATGATCTTCGCCACCGCCAGCACTTCGGCGGCCGGCGAGGCGGCGACTGCATGAGGCCCGAGCAAGGGAATCAGGGCGAGGATCGGAATCGCGGCCAGGTCCTGGAACAGCAGGATCGCGAAGGCCAGTCGTCCGTGCGTGCTGGCCAGTTCCTTGCGTTCGGCGAGGATCTGCAGGCCGATCGCGGTCGATGACAAAGCCAGTCCCAGACCCACGATCACGGCCGCGTTGCGCGGTACACCGGCCAGCCAGGCCGCGGCGCCAAGCAGCAATGCCGATACGACGACCTGTGCCGTGCCCGCGCCGAACACTGCGCGGCGCATCACCCACAGGCGCTGCGGCGAGAGTTCCAGGCCGATCACGAACATCAGGAAGATCACGCCGAGATCCGAAAACTGCGTGGCCTGGTGCATGTCCGGCGCGAGGCCGAGCACGTGCGGACCGATCAACGCGCCGGCGCCCAGGTAGCCGAGCACGGCGCCGAGTCCCGCGCGCCGCGAGATCGACACGGCGACAACCGCGGCGGCAAGGAACATCACGGCAAATTGGAGAAAGTGCGAAGTTTCCACATCCGCCAGTATAGACGAGCGCACCATCTCAATCGGTGAGATGCGGCCTTGCGAGGATGCGTCCATCGCAATGACGGAGGCTGCACATGGCAACGTTATCCAGACCGGTCGAACGCAGCCATGCGCTTTCCAATGCGCTGTGGCTATGGCTTGCCGCCGGGTTGCTTGCCTGCCTGCTGTTCCCGCCGCTGCGCGGGCGCGATACCTTGCTCGGATGGTTGCCGTTCTGGCTCGTGGCGGCGCCGCTGATCGACCTGATGCTCCTGCATCGAACGCGAATCCGGGCTGCGATGCGAGAATTTCTGCGCTCGTCCTTGATCGCCAGAGTCAAGAAGCGCGCATCCCTGGGTGCACGCTTCGAAGAGCGCGGACACTATCGCGTCAAATCCTGCGCGCGGCACCTGGGTGCCCGTCAGTCCTTGATCCCCAGTCGCTTGCGTTCCATGCGGCGCAGGAATTCCTCCATGATGCGCCGGTACAAATCCTCGCCCAGGTAGGCGTCTTCCACGCCGGCGTCGATCGATGGATTGTCGTTGACTTCGATCACCACGCAGCGGCTGCCGATCTGTTTCAGGTCGACGCCGTACAGGCCATCGCCGATCGGCGCGGTCGCCTTCAGCGCAAGCTTGACGATTTCCGCAGGTGCGTTGCGCACCGGCAGGGTCTTGAAACCGCCGGACTTCTGCGTCGCGGTTGCGCCGTGGTTGTAGATCTGCCAATGCCCGCGCGACATGAAGTACTGGCAGGCATACAGCGCCTCGCCATCGAGCACGCCGATGCGCCAGTCGAATTCGGTGAACACGAATTCCTGCGCCAGCACCAGTGCGGTGTGCTGGAACAGGTTGTCCACCGCCGCCTTGAGCTGCTCGGGTGTTTCCACCTTGACGATGCCGCGCGAGAACGAGCCGTCCGGAATCTTCAGCACGATGGGGAATCCGAGCAGGTCCGGCAATTCCGCCAGACGCTTGTCGTCGTCGCGGTAAAGGATCTCGGTCTTCGGCGTCGGCAGCTTGCGCGACTTGAGCAGGTCGTGCAGGTAGATCTTGTTCGTGCACTTGAGGATCGAGCCGGGATCATCGATCACCACCATGCCTTCCTTTTCCGCCTTGTTGGCGAAGCGGTAGGTGTGGTTGTCCAGCGCCGTGGTTTCGCGGATGAACAGGCCGTCGTATTCGGCGAGGCTGGAATAATCGTTCTTGCCGATCGGTTCCACTTCGATGGCAATTTCCTTGCCGGCCTCGATGAAGGATTTGAGCGCGCGCTTGTTCGAGGGCGGCATCTGCTCGTTCGGATCGGCGAGCATCGCGATGTCGTAGCGGAACTGGCGCCGCGCTCGCGGCTTGCGCCAAAGTTTCTTGGAGAACTTGTCCAGCGCTTCGGCGAAGGAGTCCTCCTGCGGATCGGCGAGGGTGTGCAGGCCGGCGGGCTTGATCGCGCTGATCTGCCAGACCTTCTCGCGCTCGAATTCCAGGCGCAGGATCGGGCAAGGAAAGGTTTCGAAGACCTGACGCGCCAGGTCCACCAGCGCCGGGTAACTGGTTTCACCGAAGTACACCAGCACGCCCAAGTCAGTGGTGTCGCGTCCACCGGCGGGCAGGAAATTCGACAGTTTCTGGTTGAGATCCTCGATGTCCAGGCCGTACAACGCGCGCTTGCGCAGGTCGTTGATCGTGCGTACCGACGGAATCACCTTGTGGCCGCGCGCTTCGGCGAGCAGGGATACGTAGTAACCGACGCCCAGATATTTGTAGCTGCGGCACAGGTTGATCACCTGCACGCGCTCATCGTCCTTGCCGATCGCTTCCTTCAGGTAGTCCTGCGCGGCGACGACATTGTCCGACGGGAAATACGAACCCCAGTCCGACGCCTTTTCCACCACGATGACGAGGCGGCTCATGCGTGCGGACCGTCAAAAAAAATACTCGGGGGTTCGGACATTTTGATCGGCGCAAGGCTCGGGGCGGCTAGTGTGCCACAGCCGCAAGGCCGCGCAAGCGCATGGCGTCGCACGTTCAGCATTGCGTCATTCGATGCGCTGGCCTAGTCTGCGGCACCATGCCTGCCGACTTCCAAATCCGCCACGCTGTTGCCGCCGACCTGCCTGCTCTCGTCGCCCTGGAGCGGCGCGCATTCACGACGGATCACCTCTCCCCGCGCCAGTACCGCCATCACCTGTCCAATCCGCGCGCGCTGGTGCTGGCGGCGGTGGACCGCACGGGTCTGCTCGGCAAGGCAGTGGTGTTGTTCCGCAAGGGCAGCGACATCGCACGGCTGTATTCCATCGCCGTGGACGACGCGGCACGCGGCCGCGGCATCGCCAAGGCGCTGCTGCGCGCGGTCGAACGGGACGTGCGTGGGCGCGGATGCACGCGCCTGCGCCTGGAAGTGAACCAGGCCAATCCCGCCGCGATCGCCTTGTACGAAAAAATCGGCTACCGCCGTTTCGGCGCGTACGCCGGGTTTTACGAAGACGGTACGGATGCGTGGCGCTACGAAAAACTCCTGGCCGGGACGAAGGCTACCAGGCCACGGCCTTGAGTTTTTCCGCGGTTGCCGCATCGGCGGGGCGCGCGATGAGTCCGCCAAGTGGATTGATGGTCACGTGGTAGGTGCCACCGTCGACCAGCGGCAGGAAGGCCGCGCTGCCGTAGTCGGCGTCGATCCACGGCAGCCAGCGCGGAAAGCGCTGCTTGAGCTGCCACACGTCCATGATCGAATCCGCGTCCAGTGCGACCACGCTCGGCACGGTCGCGCCTGCTTGCGTGGCGTCGCGGTAACGGCCGGACAGGCGATCGACGCGGAACAGCGGTTGCGCGCCGAGGCTCACCGCGCGCGGCGCCCACTTGATCACCCGGGCGTCGAGCTGCCATTCGTCGCCGTGGATTTGCGCACTGCGATGCGTGCCGTCGGGGAAATCCACGCGCAACGCGAACCATTGCGGACCGAGCTGGCGTGCGCCAAGCGTCGCCACCGGCGCTTCGGCGGTGAGCAGGCGATAGCCGCGCAGGGCCAGGCCCAGTCCCGCGAACAGCACTGCCAACAGCACGAACACGAGCAACCACGCACCACGATACGCGCAGGCAAGGCGCCGCCGCGCGTGCCAATGCCGGCGCGTGGCGATGGCTTGCGCCAACGCGATCAGCGCCGCGATGACGGCGCCAGCGAACAGCAGCGGAACGAGGAAGGAAAAATCCATCGCGCGCGCCTCGTGCGTCAGTGCTTGTCCGCAGCTTTCAATGACGCCTCGCGCGCGGCGCGGAACTCGCTGTTGGCCGACCATTGCGGAAACGTGGATTCATTCGCCAATGTCTTGCCGACGGCATACAACGCCTTGACGTCCTCGATCACGCCGGACAAATCCCAGTTCGGATCGTAGTTGTCCGCGGGTTTGTGGTAACGGTTCGTGGTGAAGTCGGCGTAGGCGGCATGTCCGGCGGCATTGCCACCGTCGAGCTTGTCAAAGCCGCTTTGCGCATACAGCACCGGCACGCCATGGCGGGCGAAATTGAGCTGGTCGGAGCGGAAGAAGAATCCCTTCTCCGGTTCCTCGTCGGGACTGACCACCCGACCCTGGGCCTTGAGCGCATCGGCGAGATATTGATCCATCTGCGACTGGCCGTAGCCGATCTGCGACATGTCGTGCGCGCGACCCCACGGAATGAGTTCGTCCATGTTGATGTCGGCCACGGTCTTGGCCAGCGGAAACACCGGGTGCAAGGTGTAGTACTGCGACCCGAGCAGGCCCGCTTCCTCCAGCGTCGTCGCCAGGAACAGCACCGAGCGCTGCGGCGGCGGGTTCTGATGTGCGAACGCGTCGGCGATTTCGAGCAGGGCGGAAAGGCCGGTGCCGTTGTCGACCGCACCGTTGTAGATCTGGTCGCCCTTGAGCGTCGGATCGCGGCCGAAGTGGTCCCAATGCGCCGTGTAGACGATCGCTTCGTCCTTGCGCGTGGTGCCGGGCATCAGCGCCAGCACGTTGTCGGTCTGCATGTTGCGGATCTGATTGTGGAAGGCGATGGATGCCGTCGCCTTGAGCGGCACCGGCGTGAATCCCGGCGTGACGGCGGCTTTCTCCAGTGCGGCCAAATCCGCGCCGGCGCCGGCCAACAGGCGCTGCGCGGCAGCTCCGGTCAGCCAGCCGGCCACGGCCAGCCGCGGCGGCGTGTTGGCATCCGGCACCAGGGAAAATTGCGGTCCGCTCCAGCTGTTGACCACCACTTCCCAGGGATAACCCGCGGCACCGGTTTCGTGCACGATCAGGCAACCGGCCGCGCCCTGGCGCGCGGCTTCCTCGTATTTGTAGGTCCAGCGGCCGTAGTAGGTCATGTTCTTGCCCTTGAACAGTGACGCATCCGCGTGGCCGGGATCGTTGACCAGCACGATGACGATCTTGCCCTTGACGTCGAGGCCGGCGTAATCGTTCCAGTGGTATTCCGGCGCGACGATGCCGTAGCCGGCGAAGACCATGTCGGCGTCCTTGACGGCGACGTCCGGCACGCCTTGCAAGGTGCCAACGATCAGGTCGTTGCGATAAGTATATTTGTCCACTTTGCCGCCTTCCGCGACATCCAGCGCGACGTTGCCGCCATCGAGCAGGGTGGTTTCCACGGCAGGCACGGATTGCAGGTAGCTGTCGCTATTGCCGGGCTTCAAGCCCATGCTCTTGAACTGGTCGATCAGGTACGTCGTGGTCATGCGCTCGCCGATGGTGCCCGGCTTGCGGCCTTCGAACTCGTCGGAGGCCAGGCGCATGTCGTAACCGGCGAAGTCCGCGGCCGTGATTTCCGGCGAAAAATGCCCGTCGGTCGTGGGTTTGACGGGCGCCGGTTTCGGTGCGGGAGCCGTGGCCGTGGCTGTCGCCGATTCCGGCGGCGTCGATTGCCCGCAGGCGGCGAGCAGGCAGGCGACGAGAACAACAGGCAATATGCGCATGGGGATCTCCGGGTCGAACGTGGAGCCCCGATTGTAGGATTACTGCGGCGGCTTGTCGCCGCTGAAGGCGATCGCCTGGGCACCGTCGATCTTGCCCACGGTGGCGCTGTCGCTGACATACAGTTGCACGGTGCGCTTGAACACCATGTCGCCCTGCACCACCGCATGCGGCCCGATCACGATGCGCGGATTGCGCACGACGCCGAAATGGAACCAGCTGGAATCTTCCTTGACCAGGATGCCGCCTTCCACGCGCGAGTTGGCGCCGACGTCGATGTCGCCGGATGACGTCTCGATGCCGCCGCCGACGTGCGCGGCGGTCAGGGTGATGCCGCCGTTGACGTTGGAAACCTTGCCCGCCACGTCCGCGCCCGCGGCGAGCGTGATCGAGCCATTGACCGCCTCGATGGTCTTGGCGATTTTCGTGTTCGCACCGACATGGATGCCGCCGTTGACGGTATCCAGCGATTCAAGCGTGTCGTTGGCGCCGATGTGGAGGCTGCCATTGACCGTCGTTGCGCTGGTCGCATGCGCGCCATCGCCGACATGGATGCTGCCGTTGACAGTCGACAGCGTACCGGCGGTGGCGTTGTCCGGAACGTGGATGCTGCCGTTGACCTTGTCGATGTCCAGATCGCGACTATTGAGATCGGCATTGCCGGCAGCCAGGGCGGTGCCGGTGGCGAGAATGGCGGACAAGGCGAGCAATGCGAATTGTTTCATGGCGTTCTCCGGTGCATGTGCGGGCTTGGATGCACCAAGTCGCCGCCGGGTTTAATCGGCTAACATTGTCCATCCGAATCGATGTGGATGCGCCGTGTCCCGACCCAAACCCGTGCTGCTGCTGATCCTGGATGGCTGGGGCCATCGCGAGGAACGCGAAAACAATGCCATCGCCCAGGCCAACGCGCCGAACTGGCGGCATCTATTGGCGACTTGCCCGCACACCTTGCTCGATACCCATGGTGAATTCGTGGGCTTGCCGCATGGGCAGATGGGCAATTCCGAGGTCGGGCACATGAACATCGGCGCCGGCCGCATCGTGTACCAGGACCTCACGCGCATCGACGCGGCGATCGCCGATGGGAGTTTCTGCGCCAATCCCGCCTTGCTGCGCGCCTTCACCGCGGCCCAGGGCGCCACGTTGCACGTGTTCGGCCTGCTCAGTCCTGGCGGCGTGCACAGCAGCGAGGAGCATGTCTTCGCGCTGCTCGACATGGCGAAGAAAAATGGCGTCGAACGCGTTGCGGTGCACGCATTCCTCGATGGCCGCGACACACCACCGCAAAGCGCGCGTGCCTCGCTGGAAAAATTGCAGGCACGGTGCGATGCGCTGGGCAATGCGCGCATCGCCACCGTGAGCGGGCGCTACTATGCGATGGATCGCGACAAGCGCTGGGAACGGGTGAAACTGGCCTACGACGCGATCGCCGATGGCATCGCCGAATATCGCGCCGATGCGGCGCTGGCCGCGCTCGACGCCGCGTATGCGCGCGGCGAGACCGACGAGTTCGTCAAGCCGACGTTGATCGGCAACGGTGCCGCCATCGCCGATGGCGACGCCATCTTCTACATGAACTTTCGCGCCGACCGCGCGCGCCAGCTCACCCAGGCCTTCGTCGATCCCGCGTTCGGCGGATTCGCACGTACACGCCAGATTCGCCTGTCTGCGTTCGTCACGCTCACGCACTACAGCGACGACCTGCACGTGACCGCCGAGGCCTATCCGCCGCAATCGCTGGCCCATTCGCTTGGCGAATACCTGTCGTCGCTCGGGCTCAAGCAGCTTCGCATCGCCGAGACGGAAAAATACGCGCACGTCACGTTCTTTTTCTCCGGTGGCCGCGAGGAACCGTATCCGGGCGAGGATCGCATCCTGGTGCCCAGTCCCAAGGTCGCCACCTATGACCTGCAACCGCAGATGAGTTGTCCGGAAGTGACGGAAAAACTCGTCGCCGCGATCGGCAGTGGAAAATACGATTTCATCGTCTGCAATCTCGCCAACGCCGACATGGTCGGCCACAGCGGCAAGCTCGATGCGGCGATCAAGGCCGTCGAAGCCGTGGACATGGCGCTCGGCAAGCTCGAAGCCGCGATCCGCGCCGCCGGCGGCGAAATGCTGATCAGCGCCGACCACGGCAACCTCGAGCAAATGCGTGCCGACGACGGCCAGCCGCACACGCAGCACACCGTCGGGCCGGTGCCGCTGGTCTATGTCGGGCGCAAGGCAACGCTGCGGCATGGCGCGCTGCGCGACCTCGCGCCGACCGCCCTGGCATTGATGGGGATCGCGCCGCCGGCGGAAATGACCGGCCACTCCCTGGTCAGCTTTGTTTGATCCGGCGGTTTTCGAGCGCCTGTTTGTTGCTTGCGGGCGTTGTCGCGGGCGCCCACGCGCAAGCGGGCGACCCCGCGCGCGCCACCCAGGAAGCGCAGGCCAAACAGAAGCTCGAGCAGGTCCGCGGACAGATCAAGGCGCTGGTCGACGCGCAGAAGGACACGAACACCCAGCGCAGCGCTGCGGTCGATGCGCTGCGCGGGCAGGAACTGAAGATCGCGGCAACGGCAAGGCAGTTGCGCGAAATCGATCAGCAGCTCGCCGGCCAGCAGGCACGGCTCGATGATCTGCTGGCACAGCGCAAACGGCTCGACGCCAGTCTGCACGATCAACGCGATGCGCTGGCGGCGCTGTTGCGCTCGGCCTATGCGATGGGCCGCGGCGAGGAACTGAAACTGCTGCTGGCACAGGACAAGGCCGCCGACATCGCCCGCATGCTCGCCTATTACGGCTATTTTGAACACGCTCGTATCGGCGAGATCGATGCGCTGACGCAAAATCTCGACGCCTTGGCAAAGGTGCAAAACGCGATCGAAACGCAACGCACCGCATTGCAGGCGGCGCGCACCGAACGCGCCACACAGGCGCAGCAGCTCGATGCGGAACGCGTCGTCCGCCAACAGGCCTTGGATAAACTCAATGCGACGCTGCAAGATCAAAAGAGCAAGCTTGCCGTGCTCGGTCAGAACGAAAAGGCGTTGACCGACCTGATCGCGAAACTGCGCGACATCTTCGCCGACATTCCGAACAATCCCGCCGGCGCGCAGGCCTTCGCCAGCCTGCGCGGCCAACTCGCCTGGCCGCTGCGCGGCCGCGTCGTGGAACGCTTCGGTGCCGGCACTGGAACCGACCGCGCCAGCCAGGGCCTGCTCATCGCCGCGCCCGCCGGAGCGACGGTGCGTGCCGTCGCCCACGGACGCGTGGTGTTCGCCGACTGGCTGCGTGGCTACGGCCTGCTCATGATCCTCGACCACGGCGATGGTTACCTGAGCCTGTACGGCTACAACGAGAGCCTGCTCAAGGATGTCGGCGACTGGGTCGACGCCGGCAGCGCCATCGCCACCAGCGGCGACAGCGGCGGGCGGCCCACGCCGGGCCTGTATTTCGAATTGCGCCACCAGGGCCGCGCGATCGACCCGGCGCCCTGGCTGAAGTCGGTTTCACGTTGATGGCCCGCGCGGTGCCTATAATGGCGGCAATCCGCCATCGGTGATTCGTCATGTTGCGATTGTTCGTGTGTGTGCCGTTGCTGCTTGCGCCCCTGGCGCTTCGCGCCGACGAGGCGAAACCCGCGGCGACGCCCAAGTCGGGCGTGAGCATGGACGAGATCCGCCAGTTCACGGCGGTCTTCGATCTGGTCAAGCAGGCGTATGTAGATCCTGTCGATGACACGACGATGATGCGCAATGCGATCCGCGGCATGCTGTCGGGATTGGATCCACACAGCGAATACCTCGACCAGACCGGCGTGCAGGCGCTCAACGAGGACACCAGCGGCAGTTACGACGGACTCGGCATCGAAGTCGTCACGCTCAATGGTGCGTTGCGCGTGGTCGCGCCGATCGACGACACGCCGGCGGCGCGCGCCGGGATCAAACCCGGCGATGTCATCCTGCGTATCGATGGCACCGCGATCACGTCCGAGAACGCCAACCAGGCCGTGGATCTCTTGCGCGGCAAGGCCGGCAGCAAGGTCACGTTGTCCATCCTGCACGAAGGTGCCAGCGTGCCCGAAGACTACACGCTCACGCGCGAGGTCATTCGCGTGGCCAGCGTGCGCGTGCGCGAACTCGAACCCGGGTATGTCTACATCCGCGTCGCGCAGTTCCAGGAAGACACCGGCAACGAACTGCGCAGCAAACTCGGCAAGTTGCTGGCGAAGGAGCATCCGCTGCGCGGTGCGGTACTCGATTTGCGCAGCAACCCCGGCGGCTTGCTGACGTCCGCCGTGGAGATCAGCGACGACTTCCTCGATTCCGGTGTCATCGTCACCACGCGCGGGCGCCTGAAGCAGGCCGACCTGTCCTTCAGCGCGACACCGGGCGATCTGCTCGATGGCGCGCCGCTGGTGGTGCTCACCGACAACGGCACGGCCTCGGCGGCAGAAATCGTCACCGGCGCACTCAAGGACAACCATCGCGCCCTGGTCATGGGCCGGCGCACCTTCGGCAAGGGTTCGGTGCAGACCGTGCTG
The DNA here is from genome assembly GCA_018240565.1 of Pseudomonadota bacterium. Lineage (GTDB taxonomy): Bacteria > Pseudomonadota > Gammaproteobacteria > Xanthomonadales > Rhodanobacteraceae > Rudaea. The sequence continues at coordinate 14,819 of JAFEFO010000005.1, forward strand.
CCGCTGGACGACACGCATGCGGTCAAGCTCACCACCGCGCGCTACTACACGCCGGACGGTACCTCGATCCAGGCCGCCGGCATCACGCCCGACATCGAACTGGCCGACCTCAAGCTCAGCGCCCGCGAAACGCCGCCATCGGTCATCCGCGGCGAGCGCGATTTGCCCAATCACCTCAAGGGCGCGCGCGAAGGCGAAAAGAACGACGACCGCGACGGCGCCAGCGACGGCCTGCTCGACGACTATGCGCTCAACGAGGCGCTGATCGTGCTCAAGGGCATGGCGCTGCGTAACGCACGCACGCCCACGCCGGCAAAAGCCTCGGCAGCGCCACACGGCTGAGTACAGGCAGCGTGACGTAAATCAATGCATGCGCGATCGGCACGGTGGCTGTGGGTCGCGCTGCCCGTCCTCGTGTATGCGTGTTCCGTGCGCGCGGATCCGGCAGGGCTTTCCATGCCGGTGCAGCGCGAGGTGCAAATCGCTGCCGGGCGCAGTGCCGATTTCCAGATCGACTTGCCTGCCGAGACCGCACTCGACATCGACGTGCAGCAATTGGACGAGCCGGTGCGCGTTCACCTGCAGTCCACCCAGGCGGACGCGGTCACATTCCGCAACGAAGCCGGGCGCATGAGCCGGATACGCATGACCGCACGCGCCGGGCAAGCACAAGTCTGGCGCATTCGCATCGGGGCGTTGGCGCCCGATCGCGCGACGCGCGTACGCCTGCGCGTCGCGGCGCCACATGCGGCAACACCTGCCGATCGCGCGCGCTCGCAGGCACAGCGATCGCTGGAAGAGGCCGAAGACCTGCGTCGCGCCGTACTCGGCCTTGAACCCGGCAGTGCGGCATTTGCGCGCATGGCCGAACTGGCCGATGCCCGTTATGCCAGCGCCCTGGCGCAAGCGCGAGCCGCGGGCGATGCCTGCGCGCAGGCAATCACCAATGGCGATAGGGCGCGGTTGTACTACGCGACTGCAAACTACGCACAGTCAGCGGCCACCGCACAGCTCGCGCTCGGTTTGCGTTGCGGTGCGGATGCCGATCCGGCCGCCGCCGCCGAACGTGGCGTCGCCGAACGCACGCTCGGTTCAGCGCTCGGGTATCTGGGCCGGCTGATGGAAGGGACCGCCGCGCAGGAGCGCGCCTTGGCGGCCTACCGTCTGACGGGCGATGCGTATTTCCAGAGCATGGTGATGGGCAACCTGAGCGCCGACTACCGCGCGCTTGGCATGACGTACAAAGCCTTGCAATCTGCGCGTGAGGCGTTGCGTCTGGCACAAGCCAACGGCATGGCGCAGCGTGCATTGTTCGCGCAGGAAAGCATCGGCGCAATCCACCTGCAACGTGGTGAACTGGTGCCGGCGCTGGATGCCTATCGCAAGACACTCGACGCACTCAAGGCCACGTCCTATCCGATGATCGCGGGCATGACGTGGAACGATCTTGGGCTTCTCTATGGCCAATTCGGGCAGGCCGACGAGGCGATGCAGGCGTTTCGGCAGGCCGAGGCAGTGTGGCAGCAATCCGGCGATCCGCAAGGGCTGGCCGAGACGCAGCTCAACGAGGCTGATATCGCGTTGGCGGCCAATCACGTTGACGTTGCCCGCGCGGCATTCCGGCGCGCGCTGGATTTCGACATCGCACACCAGTTGCAGCGCGAGCAGGCGCACGCACTGGGGGGCTTGGGTCGCTGTGCGCTCGCGCGCGGCGATTTCGGCGCTGCGCGCGAGCGCCTCACCGCGGCACGCGACCTGGCGGCACGCATCGGCGTTGCCAGCCTGCAGGCAAGTGCGTTGCAGGCATTGGGCGACGTGGCTGCGCGACAGGAACGATGGGGCGAAGCCGGGAAAAACTACGCACAAGCCGGCGCCATCGCCACGCACACCCACGACACGGCGGCGCAAGCAGCGGCGCTCGCCGGTCATGCACATGTGTTGCAGAAATCCGGACAGCTTGGCGAGGCATTGGCGCTGATCGAACGCACGCTCGCGCTGGTCGAGGACGAACGCGCGCAGATCGCACAACCACAATTGGCGACGAGTTTTTTTTCCGTGCAGCGGAACTATTACGAACGCGCCATCGACATCCTCATGCAATTGGCGCAAGCGCAGCCCGGGCACGGGTATGCCGCACGCGCACTGGAGACTGCCGAACGGGCACGTGCGCGCTCGCTGCAGGAATTGCTGGCGCAAAAAACCATCCACATCGAACATGCCATCGATCCTGCACTCGCGCAGGCGGAACTTGCGGCCGAGGACGATCTGCGCCGTGCCGCCCGGCAGCTTGCGCAGCTGCCGGCAAGTGCGCCTTTGGCCGAGCGCGAGAAATCGCAGGGTGGACTGGATTCGGCTGATCGCGCGCTGGACGAAGCACGCGGTCGCATTCGCGCGGCCAATCCCGAATATGCGGAGCTGGCGCATCCGGCGCCGCTGCGCGCGGTGCAGATGCAACAGATGGTCGGTGCCGATGGCGTGGCACTCGAATACTGGCTGGGCAGCCAGCACAGCTATCTGTGGACGGTGACGGCAGCGGCGATACGCGGTCATGTTTTGCCGCCGCGCGCAGACATCGAAACGCGGGCGCGAGCGCTGCGCCAGCACATCGCTGCGCCGCCTGCTGGCGCCGACGCGGGACTGGACATCGCGCAACTGGCCGCGCGCGAACGCGAGCGCAACGCGCTTGCGCGGCATCTGGCCGATACGTTGGCGCAAACGATACTGATGCCCGCGGCGCACGCCATGGCTGGGGCGCGTCACGTTGCCGTCGTCGCCGATGGCGAGCTGCAGACGCTGCCGCTGGGCATGCTCGATGCGAACGCTGCGAATCGGGATTTCGTGCAACTGCCTTCGCTCGGCACGCTGCGCGCCCTGCGTGCGTTGTCGGCTCCCGTCACGGACAACAGCGTTGCGGTTCTTGCCGATCCGGTTTTCCGCGACGACGATCCGCGCCTTCACCATACGGTGACGCTTGCGGCCAGCGACGACCTGCCGGCCTTGCCGTACGCGCGCGCCGAAGCCGATGCGATCGCCGCGCTCGCAACGCCGGCAACCACACGCAATGTGTCGGGCTTCGATGCCAGCCGCAGCACCTTGGTCGATCACGATTGGTCGCGTTACGCGATCGTGCATTTCGCCGCGCATGCGGTTCTCGATATGCAGCATCCGCAGCTATCGGCCATCGTGCTGTCGCGGTTCGACGCGCAGGGTCACCCAATGGATGGCATGTTGCGCATGAACGATATCTACGACCTGCATCTGCGCGCCAATCTCGTCGTGCTCGGCGCCTGCGACACGGCGCTCGGAAAATCCCTTGGACCGGAAGGCCTGTTCAGCCTGTCGCGTGCGTTTTTCTATGCCGGTACGCGCCGCGTCGTCGCCAGCCTGTGGCCGGTAGACGATCGCGCCAGCGCGGCTTTCATGCGTTCGTTCTACACGCATCTGCTGCGCGATCACGAATCCGCCCCCGCCGCATTGCGCGCCGCGCAGGCCGATGTTCGTGCGCAGCCACGGTGGGCAGCGCCGTATTATTGGGCTGGGTTCGTCGTGCAGGGCGATTGGCGCTAAGGAACCTCTGAATAACCTGCTGCGCTCGACATCTTGCGCGCCGGCGGTGCTCGAAATCCTCATTTACATCCAAGTAAACTCCGGTTTCTGCGCTCCGGCGACCCGCAAGCTATCGTCGCTCGCTACGGTTATTCACAGGTTCGCTAGAGTAGTTTCGTATGCCGATCACCGATGCCGACGATGCCGACGCCGCGCAAGCGCCATGGCGTGCGCTGCTGCAACGTCTTGGCGGTGCAGCCGCGTACGAAGAGTTGCGCCGTCGTCTGGTCCTGATCTTGCGCGTGCGCGTTCCCACGCGCGCCGAAGAACTCGCCGATGAGTCCTTCGATCGCCTGGCGCGCCGCCTTGCGGCCAATGCGCCGATTGACAACCCGGCCGCATTTGCGCTGGGCATCGCACGCAAATTGATCCTCGAAGCCGAAACGCAGGCCGCGCGCCAGGCGCGTGCGCTGGCTGATCCGACCACACAGCCGCAAAGCGTCGAGCCAGACGACGCAGACACGGACGCCGCACGCTTCGCCTTGCGTTTTTGTCTGCAACGGCTCGATGCCGACAAGCGCAGCCTGATCCTCGAATACTACGCCTGCGACGGCGCCGCGCGCATCGCAGCGCGGCAACGGATGGCGCAACAGCAGGGCATGTCGCTCAACGCTTTGCGGAATCTGGCCTTGCGCCTGCGCGAAACCCTGCAACGCTGCCTGCGCGGGCGCCTTGCCGCAGGAGCAGCCAATCCCGGCGTGATGCATCGGCGAAAAAGCACACCATCGACATGAACACACAATTCGCCGACCCGGTATTGCGCCGCTGGTGGTTGCGGCGCCTCGATGCGCCAACCGCGCGGGTTTTGGAAGAACACCTGCTCGTCGACGCGCAGTTGGCCGCGCGCGTGCAGGATGCCGAGCATGATTTGTACGACGATCAGGTTCGCGGCCGCCTCGATGCGGACGAAGCGGCCGCGCTCAAGCGTGTATTGGCGGATGATCCCATCGCGCGCGAGCATCTGCGCCTGGCGCGCGCCTTGGCGCACGCGGCGACAAATCCCGGCGTGGTCACCGCAAGATTCCGCCGTCGGCGGGTAGCGGCCTGGGTTGGCGTTATGGCGGCATGTGCCGCGCTTGCGTTCGTTCTTGCCGGACGCATGCCGACGCAAGCCCCGCCTCCGCCCGCCACCGTCGTGGTCGCGCAATTGACTCTGCTTGCCGATACCGCGCGTGGCGCGAATTCCGAGATGCCGGGGGTGACCGTGCCGCGTGCCGTCACGCTCTTGCGCGTGCAGGTCGAAATCGCGCAGCCGGACGTTGATGCACGCTATACGCTGGCCGTCAAAAACGCCGGCAAGGTGCTTGCTACCGCGAAGAATCTTTCATTGCTGCATTCCGGCCCCTACATCTTCGTCGAAGCCGAACTGCCGGTCGCAGATGTCGCCGGTGGAACGCGTACCGTGGAAGTACGACGACAAGATGGGATCGGACCGTCGATGGTGTGGTCCGCGCGCATCGAAATGGCGAAGTGAATCAAGGCGCTGTGATCCGACGCGTGATGTTTGCGCGATTTCGCCCACTGCATGGGAAGGCCGGCGAATTCCGCGACGTCGCGCCAAAGGGCCGATGCCATGAAATCCATATTTCGTCGTCTGCCGTTTCAAATGTGCGCTGCTGCATTCGGTGTGTTGTTTTCGATCCTGGTTGCGGCCAACCCAGTGGCCGCCGCGCCGAACCCGGAACGTTTGCCCGGTCATGTGCTGCCGGCGCTCGCCAAAGCCGTGCGCGCCGCGCCGGCATCCACCGCCGCAACGCAAGGCCAGCTGCTTAGCCTGACCTTGGTGCTCAAGCGCGACGACGAGGCCGGTTTTCAGCAGTACTTGCACGATGTCTACGATCCAGCCTCGCCGATCTTCCGCCAGTTCCTGACGCAGGCGCAACTTGCCGATCGTTTCGGACCATCGCCGTCGGATTACCAGCAGGTGCTGGACTATCTGCAAACGCAGGGATTCACGCTGACCGAAGGCTCGACCAATCGCATGACGCTCACCGTCAGCGGTTCACGCACGCAGGTCGAGCAGGCCTTCGGCGTGCATATCGACGATTACAAGATCGGCACGACTGTGTTCCATGCCAACGACACCGATCCATCGTTGCCGCCGGACATCGACACGCGTGTACAGGCGATTGCCGGTCTGTCCAATCTGGCGGTGCCGCAGCCCATGGTGCAGGGGTGGCCCGGCGGCCCGGGCGGTCAGGCGACCTGGTATGCCTTGTGCGCGAACTACGCCATCAACGGCGGACCGATCAACGCCGGAATTGGCTCGGGCCTGTTCTATGCCAACGTCTTCCAGAAGGCGGTGCTGGCCGAATACATCGTGGTACTCAATTTGCTGGACTCTGCGGTCAACATCCTGCAGGCGGCAGATCTGAGCAGCAGCGGCACCGGCCAGCAGTACTTGACATGCGTGAACTCGTACAACGCCACGCATGGGTTGCCGGCACTGGGAAGAGCGGCTCCACTGCCGACGGCGGCATCGTCCACAGCGTCTGCGTTCTCTCTCGCTGGGGCTGGTCAGAGAGTCGGGTTGCTGGAATTCGACACCTATCTGCCAAGCGATGTACGCGATTACGCCGCCCTGATGGGGCCATGGTCGGGGCCGGCCAGCAACGTCAGCGAAATCCATGTCAATGGCGGCGCTCCCCTTGGCGCGGGGCAAAGCGAAGTACTGCTTGACATTGCCGACGTTCTCACCGCCGCGCCGGGCGCGTCGATTGTCGTCTTCGATGCACCGCAGAGCACCAGCTACCAGACTCTGTTCAACGCGATGCTGAGTCAGGGCGTGACCGTGATCAGCAACAGTTGGGCCTATTGCGAGGATCAGACCACACAGGCAGATGTCGCCAGCATCGACAGCATCCTGCAGATGGCCGCGGCTTCCGGCGTCAGCGTGTTCAGCGGCGCCGGCGACAGCGGCAGTACCTGCCTTGATGGCAGTCCGAACACCGCGGCCGTGCCAGCCGATTCGCCGCACGTCACCGCGGTCGGCGGCACGACGTTGCAGCAGCTCCCCGGGTTTACCTACGGCAGTGAAACATGGTGGGACGGCAGCGGCACGAGCCCGCCCACAGGTCAAGGCGGCTTCGGGGTCAGTCGATTCTTCGCTCGCCCCTCCTGGCAAACCGGTTCGACCTCATCGCCGATGCGATCGATCCCCGATGTATCCGCCAACGCGGATCCGCGTTACGGGATCGTCATCTGTCAGGCCAGTGCCGGCGGCTGTCCTACAGGAGGCTTTTACGGTGGCACCAGCAGCGCAACGCCCACATGGGCGGCGTGGGCCGCGCTCCTGAACCAGGCTCACGGGAGCAACCTCGGATTACTCAACCCGCCACTCTATGCGCTGGCCAACACCAACGCATTTCACAACGCAGCCTCGATGGGTACGGACTTCGCGCATGTCGGCCTGGGCTCTCCCAACCTCGCACGCCTAACGATGGGTCTGAACAGCCAGGTTTCGGGCCCCGTCAGTCCGTCTGTTTCCACCGTGCAAGCGTTTGCGCAGACCACCTTTCACTGGCCGATTGGTTCTTCGCTGCCAATCCTGGCGTTCGCCGACGGCCTGGACCAGACGTTCGTGGTAGTGACCTTGATGGACGCGAATGGCAACCCGGTTGGAGGCAAGAATGTGACCCTGACCGCCACCTCCGGGGGCATCACCGTATTCACCGGATCGGGGGCCACTGATGCCGATTCCGGCGTGGCAATCTTTTATGTCAAAGACAACACGCCTCAGACGCTGACGATCTCGGCAACCGATACGACGGACAGCATCGCGCTGGCTCAGAAAGCGACAATAGAATACATGCCGCCCCCAGCGACTGGCGGCGGCATCGTCGCCTTCACCGATGCCGTGCCCGCTGACGGCAAGAGTACCGACACCATAACGGTCACGCTGCAGGATGCGCAGGGCCGGCCGTCCCCGGGCAAGCAAGTCGCCTTGTCGCAAGCAGGAAACTCGGTGATCAGCGCGCCGAGTCCGGCTGTCACCAATGCCAGCGGACAAATCGCGTTCACCGTTACCGATACGGTGCAGGAAGTCGTGACCTATACGGCGACCGATGTCACGGACGGAAACCTGCCCGTGCCCGGCTCGGCCGTGGTCACGTTCAACGCCGGTGGCAGCGACAACTGCGGCAGCAGCAATTTTGGCGATCCGAACATCACCGCGGCTCCGGGCTATGCGATCACGCCGTATGCGATTGGCTTTCTGCCCAAGCAGATCGCGGCGGGCGGCCTCTCATCGCAGTGCCGCGGCGCCTACGGCCTCGCCTTCGATGCCGCTGGAAACTTGTTTGTGTCCGATGCGGCGTACGGCAACATCTACAAGTTTCCACCCGGCGGCGGCGTGGTCGGCGCGGGCACCAAACTCACATCGACGCCGCTTGGGCCGCTGCTGGCTGGGCTTACTTTCGGCCAGGACGGCAAGTTCTACGCCGCGCAAATCGCAACCACGGGCAACTTCTTCACCGGGGCGGTGATGGAAGTCAATTCGACTACCGGCGCCAATGTGCGCATGGTTGCCTCCGCGATCACTTGCGCGAGCTTCCTCACGACGGATCCGGTGAGCGGCGATTTGTTCGTCGATGACTCCTGCGGCGGTGGCGGCTCGAACAACCCGTCGATTTGGCGCATCGCCAACCCGGGCAGCGCGACGCCAACGACGAGTGTGTACGCGACGACTTCGGGCACGAACGGCGGACTCGCCTTCGCGCCGGGCGGCACGCTATACGCCATCGACTACTATGGCACCGGGCTATCGAAGATCGCGGGCACGGGCGCGGCAACGCCCGGTCAGCGCACGCAATTGAATGGCGTGGTGTCGCCCGCGCTCGATATCGTCGCGCTTGGCGCGCAGGCGAATGGCGATGCCAAGACGCTGGTGTTGGGCACCAATGCGGTGAATGGCGGCCTGCCGGCAGGCATGAAGATCTTCGATGCGACGACGACGCCGATCACGCCGAAGACGATGCTGGTCAACAACGCGTTCGCCACCGTAGACCTGCTCGGCCCGGACGGCTGCCTGTACGCTGGCATGATCACGACGGTATACAAAATTACCAACGCCGACGGCAGTTGTCCGCTGAACGTGAATCAGCCCGCGTTGGCGCTGAGCCCGGCAGTTGTTACTCCGAACCCGACGCAGGGCGGCGCGCAGAGCTTCACCGCGACGTTTCAAAATGTCTCCGTGCCCGCTGGTACGCCGGTGTTCTTCCGGGTGACGGGAGCGAATGCGCAGACGAAACTCGTGTACGCGAATGCAAGCGGCGTCGCTTCATTCAATGAGAACGGCGTCAATGCCGGCAGCGATACGATCGTGGCCTCGGCGACGGTCGGCAGCGCCACGCTGACCTCAAACCCTGCGCAGGTGATCTGGAATGCAGGTCCGCACACCACCTTTATCAGTTTCAACAGCACGCCGGCGGGCGGACCCGCCGGCGCGCCGGCAACGCTTGCGGCAGCCCTGTTCGACGTCTCGGTGGTGCCGAACCTGCCGATCGCCGGCGCGACGCTGCAGTTCACGGTCGGCGGGCAATCGTGCAACGGGACCACCAATGCGAGTGGCGTTGTGACCTGCAAGGTGACGATACCAGGGATCGGTGCCTTCACATTGACAGCGCAATATGCCGGCTCGTCGAGCTATCTGCCAGCCATGCAATCGCAGATGTTCACGACCAACGATCTGATTTTCGCGAACGGATTCGAGCCTTTGCTGTAAACGGCGACGGGAAAATCTTGCAATTTCATTTGCTGAGGAACCGGAAATGCTCGAGAGGATTTCTTTGGCCATCGTCGCCGCATTGGCGGTCACCGCCGCGCCGACGATCGCCGCGACGACCTATACCTTCACCAAGGTGCTGGAAAACGGCGTCACCAAGCGCCTGGACAACGGCCAGCCGTTCAACGTGCGCTTCGCCAGCATGGATCAGGGCGCGGTGATCTTCACCAACGGATTTGGTCCGGCCGACAGTATCTGGATGTGGCGCAATGGCACCTTTACCAAATTGGTCGGGACCACAACCCCGGTACCCGACGATAGTGGAGGCGTTTTTCAGGATTTCGACCAAGTACCAATCTCACGTGCGGGCGTCGTCGTCTTCGGTGGGTACGATGCGACCAGCGACGCGGGACGCAACGGGCTGTACAGCGTGCCGCTCGCGGGCGGCGCCGTGCAGCGCGTCGTCGATAATTCGCAGCAGGTGCCCGGCAGCGGAGGCGGTACGATGTTCTGGGGACATGACGGCGGAGTCGGCACGGATTTCGTGACGGATGGCTCGACGGTGGTGTTCGGCGCCAGCTCCAACGGCGGCAGCACGTCGGTGAATGGCCTGTTTTCGGCGAGCGTGGCTGGCGTGGGCCTGGCAGCCGTGGCGACCAGTCAGCTGACGCCATGCGGTGTCGGCAATCAATACAAACCGGCGGTGTCCGACGGCGATATCACATTCACCGGCACCGGCGGATTTTCCTATTCGACCGGCCTCAACGTGATTTTTGGTGGGCCCATCACCTCGGGCAATTGCCCGTATCCGTTCATCGTCAGCTCCGGCGCGAATCCACCCCTGCCGGGCGAGCCAACGCCGCAGCCGAATGCGCCTCACCTCGTGTTCGGACAATCGTATGTGCAAGCCGGCACGGTGTATTTTCTCGGCTGGGACAACAACAATAGCGGTCCCAACAACCAAGGTTATTTCGGCCTGTACACCGCGCCCTACACCACCAATGGCAATGGCGCGCCGACGCTGACAAGCATCGCCAACAACCTGAGCGTCTTGCCGGGGATGACGACGGGACAAATGAATGGCGGCCCATATTTCAGCGTGACCGGGGGCGATATCTATTTTGCCGCTTCCCAAAACGGCTACGGCGCGGTCTACCATTGGAACAACGGCGTCATCGATCGTGTCATTGGCGATGGCGATACGCTCGATGGCGAGACCATTGCTACCGTCGGCCTGGCGACGCACGTTTTTCAGGATGGACAAATCGTATCTTCCGATCCGGTGACACCCTACGCGGCTTCGGACGGTACCGTAGCGATACGCGTCAATTTCACCGATTTCAATTCGGCATTGTTTGTGCTCGGCGACAGCGATCGCATCTTCGAAAACGGGTTCGAGCCGTAGCGCGCACTGGCCGGCCGGTATCGCGAAGACCAATTACCGTGCCATGCACCGTGACCAAGCAAAGCCGCGCCGGCCACCGTGCCGACCGACCGATTGGGTCGGCTTTGCAGCACTTGCAGACCCTGACGAGACGTGTAGTATTTCAAGAAGGGGGACGGTAGTACGCACGCTGGAGCCAGCCATGCCGAACTTCCGCCGCACGTTGCTTTCCGCCATCCTGCTTGTCTCCACCGCGCCGGTTTGCGCGCAGTGGACCGTTACCGGCACGCCGACGCCGACGCTGGCGCCGTTCGACCAAGCGATGCAGACCTTCATGCAGGCCCATTCGATTCCTTCGGGCGCTATGGCGGTCACCTGGCAGGGGCGCCTGGTGATGGCACACGGCTATACGCTCAATCCCGGTCCGAACGACATACTGGTGCAGCCGCAGTCGTTGTTCCGCATCGCCAGCTGCTCCAAGCAGATCACCTCGGTACTGATCAATCGGCTGATCCAGGATGGAAAACTGTCGTTGACCGACACGATCGGCCAGTTCATCGACCTGACGCCGCCTGCGGGCCAGACGGCCGACCCGCGTCTGGCGACGATCACCATCCGCAACCTGCTCGAGCATCTGGCCGGCTTCGGCGACAACGCCTCGGGCACCACGCAGGGCTACGACCCGATGTTCGACGATTTCGAGATCGAGGCGGCGCTCGGCGTCACGCTGCCGATCAGTCAGGCGAACATCATCGAGTTCATGGACGGCAAGGCCTTGGTGACCGCGCCGGGCACGACGTACCGCTACAGCAACTACGGCTACATGTTGCTCGGCCGCGTGATCGAGAAAGTTACCGGCATGCCGTACGCCAAATATGCGGCAAGCATCCTCAATCCGATCGATATCTGGGATCTGCGGCCCGGGCGTTCGCTGCTGCAATATCGCGCGCCGGGCGAGGTGTATTACGACTCTGGCTACACCGGAACAACGGTGATGGACAATTCCGGTTCAACTGTTCCCTACGAGTACGGCGGTTTCAACATCGAGAACATGGATAGCCACGGCGGCTGGGTGATTTCGGCAGTGGAACTTGCGCGGTTCCTGAGCAATCTCGACAATCCGACTGCGCCGAACGCTCTGCTGAACCAGACATCCATCACGCGCATGTTCTCGTTGCCGCAGAACTATCCCTTGCCGTACAACCCCGGCGATTACTACTACGCCGAAGGTTGGGCCGTGCGCAACTACGGCAACAACCTGTACAACACCTGGCACGACGGCAGCCTGCCGAGCACTACCGCGTACGTGGTGCGCACCGAATATGGCTGGGACTACGCCGTCTTGCTCAACCGCCGCGACGAATCCGGCCAGACCGACTATGCGAGCCTGATCGATTCGGCGATGTGGACTGCCTACGGCCAAATCACGCAATGGCCGACCGGCAATGAGTTTCCTTCGGCGTTGCCGGTGATCTTCGAGAACGGATTCGATCCGTAGTGGCCTCAGTGCCCGCGGCTGCGCGGCGGCGCCAGCGGGAACGGCATGATCTTCTCACCGCTGGTGGCGTCGCGGATGGACAGCGCGCCGCGTTTTTCCACTTCCTCGATGCGCACGATCGCCTGCATCGGCAGATGCAGCATTTTCGTGTCGCCGAATTCGTCGCGCAGCTTTTCTTCGGTCGGATCGACCACGACGCCGCGATCCTGCTCGAACACCAGGTCGCCGACTTCGGTGAAGCCCCACAGCGCGCTGCTGGCAACGTGGCGTGCGTAAAGCTCCAGGGTTTTGCCCTGGCTCACGAAGGTGACCTTGTAGAGTTTCTTGTTGCGCATGTTGGCAGTGGACTGATTTATTGGCGCAGGCGCCGCGCGATCGCCGGCTTCGACACCAGCGCGAAAAGTATACCAATCACGAATCCGGCGATGTGCGTCCACCACGCCACCGCGCCGAACGCCGGGCCGACGAAGGTGAACAGGAATTGCAGGCCGATCCAGAAGCCGATCAATGCGGCGGCCGGCACGCGCACGAATTCCAGGAACACCCCGAGCGGCAACACCAGGCCCAGGCGTGCCCGCGGGAACAGCGCGAAATAGGCGCCGACGATCGCCGAGACCGCACCGCTGGATCCCACGATCGGCGCATTCGCGCTGGCAAGCGTGAGCGCGCCGGCAAAGTTGGCCAGCGCGCCGCCGACGAGGAAAAGCAGCAGGAAGCGCAGCGATCCCAGGCTGCGTTCGGCGGGAAGCCCGAAGATCAGCAGGAACAGCAGGTTGCCGATCAGGTGCAGCCAGCCGACGTGGATGAACAAGGCCGTGAACAGCCGCGCCGGGTGCAGGGCCAGCCATTGCGCGGTCAGCGGCGTGGTCGCGTCGAACAGGCTCGAAGGTACCGTGCCCCAGCGGCGCAGCAGCAGAGTGCGCGCATCGGCCGGTTGCAGGGTGAGCCAGAAAAAAACTCCGATGCAAACGGCAACCAATGCAATCGTCGCCCACGGCAAGCGCGTCTTGCGGCGCTGGTCGAGGCGGACGAACACGCCGCGTTGCCCTACAGGCCGCCGCGGGGAAAGAAGAAACGTTGTCCCTGGAATTCGAATACCACGCCGTCGGGCCGGATCTCACGCACGGTCACGTTGTCGGTCGTGGTATCGCCTTCGGCCAGTCGCGCGCCATCGAGCATGACGAAGCGCTGCTTCGGATCGGCCGTGTAGACGTGCATGCTCAGGTTGATCGGCGGCAAGGCCTTGCGCGTGGCGAAGGGCAGGTCGTAGTAGGACGGGACATCGGCTTTCGGCAATGTCGCGGGCATTGCGGCGGGAACGGTAGCCGGTGGATTGGCTGCGGTACCGGGCAACGGGTGTGGCTGCGGTGCGGGAGCGTGCGTTTGCGCATCCACGGGCGCTGGTGGATGCGCGATGGGTGCGGCGGCGACAGGTTCCAGTTTCGGCGGAGCGGCTGTGACAGGCGGCGGTGCCGTTGCTGCGGGTGGCGGCATGTGTGGTGGCGGGTTGGCCGTCGCGTTGCGTGACGGCCCACCACTGTTGCGCTGGGCCGCAACCCAGATTTGCTCGCCGGCGGGCGCCGCACGCGCGGCAGGCGGTTTTTCCGTCGGCGTGGAAAGTGGCTTTTGGGTTGATGCCTGGATGCTGGACGCAGCCGTTGGTGCAGGTTGCGCAGCAATCGGCGGGTTGGCCGGTGCCGGCGCGGGCGAGCCGCCACCGAACCACCACCATGCGCCGAAACCCAGTGCAACGATGATCACGAGTAGCGCCCACAGCGGATTGCGCTCACGGCGTGCTGGCGTGAACGGCGTGCCCAGATCCGGGGCCTGTCCCAGGCGGCGGTTGGCTTCGGACTTTTTCAGTGCTTCGAGAATCAGCGACATGGGTGCATGGAGGCTGGCGACGAAGCCTATTCTACCTTGCGATACAGGTGCGGCCCGGATTCGCCAAGCGCAGACAGCGCAAACAGGGTTTCCGGCCCGACGATGCCATCCGGCTTGATGCCATAGGCGATCTGCAGTTTGCGCACGCGCTCTTCCAACGCCGTGTCGAAATATGCGGGTCCCGTGTCGTCCGCCTTGCCGCCATCCATGCGCGCCAGCTGCGCCTTGACCCAGGCCACGCCCGGCCCCGCGTCGCCCGTGTGCAAGGTGGCCGGAAGTGCCGGCGGCACTTGCCATACCGCGCTGAATTCGCCGTTCCAGACCTGCGCGAGATCGGATTTGTCCAAGGTGCGGGTGGTGCCGCCGACGGCAAGCTTGACGTGCTGCGCATCCACGCCGAGCAGCAGGGCGTCGGCCTGTGCGTCGCCGTCGTGCAGGGACAAGATCAGCGGTCGGTCGAAGCGCGCCAGCTGTTCGAGCGTGCCGGTGCCGCGCAGGCAATCCAGTCCGGCCGAAATCGTGGCCGGGCAGCGTGCCGCGTCGCGCACCGAGACCTGGGCCGCATTCACCTGCCAGCGACCCAGCAATTGCGTCCAGGCGGCAAGGTCCGCATCCGGCGCATGCGCGATGGTCTGGCGCAGCGCTTCCAGCGAGTTGTCGACCGGCGGTGGTGCGGGTTTGGCAACGGCTTCGGCGACAGGCGCCGCCGGCGCGCGATGCAGCCAATGCCATGAGGCGCCGCTGGCGACGAGGATCAATGCGGCGGCAGCGGCGAGTCCGCGTCCGTAGCGGTGCAACCAGTAGCGCGCCGTGCCCGGCAGGGTTTCGTCCGCGGCGCGGTCGACCAGGCGTTCACCGAGCGATTCCTGCTCGCGTGCGAAACCGGCCATCAGGGCACGATCGGCGATGACGTTGATCACGCGCGGCACGCCGCCCGAGCGTTTGTACAGCGCACGCAGTCCCAGCCGCGAGAACGGCGAACGCGCCGCGCCGGCCACGGCGACGCGATGGCGCACGTAGCCTTCGGTTTCGGCGCGATCCAGCGGCATCAGGTGATAGCGCGCGGTGATGCGCTGGGCGAGCTGGCGCAACTCCGGCTGGTGCAGCTTGTCGCGCAGTTCGGGTTGGCCGAGCAGGATGATCTGCAGCAATTTTTGCGTCGGCGTTTCCAGGTTGGTGAGCAGGCGCACCTGCTCCAGCGACTCGATGGAAAGCTCCTGCGCCTCGTCCACGATCAAAACCACGCGCAGGCCCTGCGCGTAGGCATCGAGCAGGTAGATGTTGAGCGTATCGACCAGCGACTTGAGGCTGCCTTTCTTGCCGGCGATGTCGAGTTTCAGCTCCTCGCAAATGGTTTCGAGCAATTCCACCGGCGACAGTTTCGGATTGAGCACCAGCGCCACGCGCGTGTTTTCCGGCAATTGCTCCATCAGCAGCCGGCACAGCGTGGTCTTGCCGGTGCCGACTTCGCCGGTCAGCTGCACGAAGCCGCCGCTGCCGCCCTTGCCGATGCCGTAGAGCAGGTGCGCGAGCGCGTCCCGGTGGCGCTCGCTCAGGAAAACGTAGCGCGGATCCGGGGTTATCGAGAAGGGGGCTTCTTTCAGCCCGTAGAACTCAAGATACATGATGGATACTTTACCCCGGATGGGAGCAAAAGTTCGTAACCCCGGGTCCTGGTTGATCCGCACATCGAACCTCTCCGCGGGATTTGCGTCCAGTTCTGTGGCGCCATCCCAAGGCGCCCCGGCGTTGTCTTGCCGAAGCGCCAAGGTAGGAGAAGCGCCACCCGGCAGTGCTCTAGAACTAGGCTATGCTTGCCAAGTTCGGTGGCTCGGTTTCCGATGCAAATCTCCAATGAATCGCGCACAATTGCAAAAAGATGGCCGCTTGTGAAGAAGTCTTTGGTTTTCTTGCGCAATCAGCACGGTAGGGCGCGTGTCTGCTTTCCAGTACTTGTCGCGGTTCTGGCGACTTTTGCCTATGGCGTGGCGCGAGCGCAAGAACCGCAACCAGCTGTGGCGCACACGGATAAATCGCTGCCCACGATCGTCGTCACCGCCACGCGCATCCCGACGCCGGAATTCGACATCCCGGCATCGATCGGCGTGGTGGAAGTCGGCGGCGTGCGGCTCGATACGCCCGGTGTCAATGCATCGGAATACCTGCAACAGGTGCCCGGCGTCATGGCGCGTGATCGGCAAAACTACGCGCAGGACGAGCAGATTTCGATTCGCGGTTTCGGTTCGCGTTCGACGTTCGGCGTGCGTGGTGTGCGCCTGTACACCGACGGCATTCCCGCCACCATGCCCGATGGCCAGGGTCAGGTATCGAACTTCGATTTTGGCGGTGCCGATCGCATCGAAGTCTTGCGCGGACCGTTCTCGGCGCTCTATGGCAATTCCTCGGGTGGAGTGATCCAGATCTTCACCGCCGACGGCAGCGATCCTGCGCAAGTGTCGGCGGGAGCGGGTTTGGGCAGCAACGCGGCATGGCGGGCCGATGTCGGTGCGCGCGGCACGCGGGGCGCGTTCGGCTACAACCTGGATCTGTCGGACTTTCGCACCGATGGCTACCGTGACCACAGCCAGGCCAAGCGCATCAACAGCAATGCCAAATTCGATTACACGGTCGGCGATGGCGGCAAGCTCACCGTCTTGTTCAACACCGTATCGGTGCCGCAGGCGCTCGATCCACAAGGCCTCACCTGGGCGCAGTATCAGGCCGATCCGCGCCAGGCCGCGCCGGCCGCCTTGCAATACGACACGCGCAAGAGCATTCACCAGTGGCAAGGCGGCGCGCTTTACACCCAGCAGATCGATGAGCATCAGCAACTGCGCGCGCTGTTCTACTACGGGCAGCGTGGTGTGCTGCAGTATCTGTCCGTGCCGGTTGCGGCACAGAAGAATCCGTCAAGCTCGGGCGGCGTGGTTGACCTGGCCACGCTGTATCGCGGCACGGATTTGCGCTGGACCTGGCAGGGCAACATGGCCGGACGGCCACTGGATTTTGCCGTCGGCACGACCTGGGACGACGAGGCCCAGCATCGCTACGGCTACGAGAACTTTGTCGGCAACGCACTGGGCGTGATCGGCCGCCTGCGCCGCGACGAGCAAGATGGCGTCTACAACATCGACGAGTATGCGCAAGGCACCTGGAAATTTGCCGATCGCTGGTCGCTCACCCTGGGCGCTCGCCACAGCGACGTGCGCTTTCATTCGACGGATTACTACATCACTGCGGGCAATCCGGACGACAGTGGCCGTGTCACCTACGGCGCCACCGGCCCGGTGGCGGGCATGATGTTCAGCGCCAGCCCGAACTGGCATTTGTATGCATCGTGGGGCAAAGGATTCGAAACGCCCACATTCAGCGAACTCGGCTACCGACCCGATGATGAGAGTGGACTGAACTTCGACCTGCGCCCGGCGCGCTCGCGCAACGGCGAGCTCGGTTCCAAGTGGCGGCTCGCCGGCGGCGGCAGCTTCGATGTCGCCCTGTTTCAGGCCAATACGCGCGACGAGATCGCGGTGCTGTCCAGTTCGGGTGGTCGCACCACCTATCAGAATGTCGGCCGCTCGCGCCGGCGCGGCGCCGAACTGGGTCTGGATCTGCCGTTGGGCGAGTGGTGGCGGTGGAACCTTGCGGTCACCTATCTCGATGCGGAATTCCTGGATGCCTTCGGCAACTGCAGCAGCTCGGCAGGGTGCAGCGTCGCCGCCGGCACGCGCATGCCGGGCGTGCCGCGCCGTTGGCTGCATTCTGGATTGCATTGGGGCAAGGACCTGGGCTGGCATGCGGGTGCGAGTCTGGACGCGGCCGGCGCAGTCAGTGTGGACGATGCCGATACCCAGCTTGCGCCTGGCCACGCCGTGGCCGGACTGGATGCCGGCTACGTGTTCGATACCGCCCACCATCAGATTGCACCGTTCGCGCGCATCGACAATCTGTTCGATCGCCGCTATATCGGCTCGGTGATCGTCAATCAGGCCAGCGGCGGCAGCTTCGAACCGGGTCCGGGCCGCACGTTCTGGCTCGGCATCAATGTCACGCTGCGCCAATCGAACAACTAGCCATCGTTCGACCGTGGTGAAATCCTGTATGACACCCGCGTACGCCATGCAGATCATGCCATGACAACAAGAGAAAACACGGTGACCAAAGCATCGACTGTCCGGATCGGCAAGGTTCTGATCGTGGCCGCCGTAGCAACGATGTCCGCGCCGGCTTTCGCCGATCCGCCCGCACAGCAGTTGGACGAAATCACCGTAGTCGGCTTGACGCCCTTGCCGGGACTCGACGTGCCCGCCACGCAGGTGCCGCTCAACACGCAGAGCGCGCAATCCGACGACATCGAGCAGATTCACGGCCAATCGCTGACCGACCTGCTGCAAGGCAACTTCCAGGGCGTCAACATCACCCAGTCGCAGGGCAATCCTTGGCAGGGCAATTTGTATTTTCACGGCTTCACGTTGTCGCCATTGCTCGGTTCGCCGGCCGGCATTTCCGTTTACGTCGACGGTGTACGCCAGAACGAATCCTTCGCCGATACCATGAACTGGGAAGCGATTCCGGACTTCGCGATTCGCAATGTGACGCTGATCCCGAGTTCAAGCCCGCTGTACGGACTCAACACCCTGGGCGGCGCGCTGGTGTTGACCAGCAAGAGCGGATTCACCGATCCGGGCGGCGAGTTCGAGGTATCCGGCGGTTCGTGGGGCCGCATCCAGAGCGATGCCGATTTCGGCGCGCACAACGACACGTTCGGCATTTTTGCCGGAATCGGCAGCGATTACGAAACCGGTTGGCGCGATTTTTCCCCGAGCCGCGTGCAGCAGGGTTTCGTGCGCATGGACTACAAACCCGACGATGCGACCGATATTGCACTGAGCTACAGCGGCGCGCACAGCCGCCTGTACGGCACCCAGACCATTCCGGTCGAATGGGCGGATACGCCCAAGACCGCATTCACGTGGCCCGATTACTTCGTCAACAACCTCAACCAGATCAACCTGCGCGGCACCCGCGATTTCGGCAATGGCTGGTCGCTGCAAGCCAATGGCTACTTGCGCGTGTCGCAAAGCTATGGCTTCAACAGCAACACCAACAACTACAATACCTGCGATCCCACGCAGGCGGGAGCCTGCCCGGACTACGCCGCCAACGGTCCGTTCGATCCAAGTTCGGTGGGCACTTATTACAACTCAGGACTGACCCCGCCCTACGATCCCAACAACCCGGGCGCGACAATCAACAACGTGCCGGCCTCGAATGTGTTGAGCCATGTACACACGCGCGGATACGGCACGTCGGTGCAAGCCGTGAACAGCGGCCACATCGGCAGCCTCGCCAATCAGTTCACGCTTGGCGTGAGTCTTGATGCCGGCAATACCCGCTTCAACCAATTCGCACAAGCGGCGTATTTCCCCTACGACGTCGCGCTGCGCGGCGATGCCATCGGCCTGCTGCCATTCGACCTCGACCCTACGACCGCCGCAGCGTCCGCCACGCGCAATGCCGGCGTGTACTTCATGGATGTGCTGGCATTGACCGATGCCGTGCACGTCAGCGCCGGCGGCCGCTACGACCACAGCCACGCGAGCGTGAGCGATCGGTCCGGCAACAATCCGGACATCGATGGCATCAATACGTTCAACCGCTTCAATCCCAGCCTTGGCCTGACCTGGCAGATCACGCGCGCGCTGGGTGCCTACGCCAACTACGATGAGGGCATGCGTACGCCGACGCCGATCGAGCTCGAATGCGCCAGTCCAACCGCGCCGTGCGCATTGCCGAACGATTTCACCGGTGATCCGCCGCTCAAACCCGTGGTCGCGCACACCCTGAGCGTCGGTCTGCGCGGCACGCTCGACGGCGGCCACCTGCACTGGAACGTGTCGCCGTATTACAGCCGCGTCAGCAACGATATTCTCACCATCTTCACCGGCGGCAGTTCGCAAGGTTATTTTGCCAACGTGCCGCGCACCGTGCGCCGGGGCGTCGATCTTGGCATCGGCGGTCAGCTCGACAAATTCGAGTGGCAGGCGAACGCCAGTTTCACCGGCGCCACCTATGGCGCGCCATTCCAGGAGCAAGCCGGCGACAACTCCAGCGCGGACGACAATGGCGTGATCCAGGTGAACCCGGGCGATCGCATACCGGGCATTCCGCGCAAATCGCTGACCCTGGCCGGCGAATATCACCTCACCCCGCAGTGGTCGTTCGGCGGCAATGTGCGCGCGTATTCGAACCAGTTTGCGACCGGCGACGAGAACAATCAGGACGACCACGGCCCCGTACCCGGTTACGCCTTGCTCGATCTGGACGTGCACTGGCAGGCGCTGCCGCGCTTGTCGTTCTTTGGTCAAATCACCAATGTATTCGACCACCGCTATTTCGTCAGCGGCCAGTTGAGCAACAACGTGTTCGATACGCCCAATCGGCTGATCGACACGACCGGATCAGGCACCTCGACGCTGTTCATCGCGCCGGGTGCGCCGCGTGGTTACTTTATCGGCCTGCGCTACGCGTTCGCTGGAGCGGAACCTTAGGCCGTCGCGTTCTTCGGTTGCGGCAACATCACACTGATCTCCAACAAGGGTGTGCACCCGGGGTTCGGATCGGGCCGCCGTCATGGGCCTGGTTGACGGAACGAAGAACCGCA
Source organism: Pseudomonadota bacterium (assembly GCA_018240565.1). Lineage (GTDB taxonomy): Bacteria > Pseudomonadota > Gammaproteobacteria > Xanthomonadales > Rhodanobacteraceae > Rudaea. The sequence goes on from JAFEFO010000005.1 coordinate 35,574, forward strand.
CTGTCGCGTGTTGGGAGCTAAAAAAACGTACAACAATGGCCACGCCCCTCTTACTTTCGGCACTCCACTTTGAGCAGAGTTCGCTGGTTAACTAACACAACGAATCATTGGGGATGATGGCCGTGGTCAAGAAAATTCTGGTGGGTATGGCTGCATTCGCGATTCTTTGCGCTATAGCTGCTGCCGGACACTCATTCGGCAGGTACCTGGCGCAGCGGAACAATCGCACCAGCGTCCAGGTCGCGCCTTCGGCACCATAGTCTGCGGCCTGACAATTCATTCAAGCTGAAACCACTTCGCGGTTCGGCTCAATTCAGGCGTTAGGTTTCAAGGAACGTTCACTGTGTCTACGCTAGCTGAAAATGTTCGTGCTCTGAGGCTCGCCAAAGGTCTGTCACAGCCGCAACTTGCGCGAGCGGTCGGTGTCTCACGCGCTGCCATCTCGACCATTGAGGCCGGAAGAAGAAAATCTCTTCGAGGGGAGACCCTCATCGGGTTGGCATCTGTGCTTGGCGTCGAGCCATCACGTATTTTTGACGACAGTGCAGTTTGTTCCAAGCTATCTGGCGAAGAACTGGCTTTGCTGAGGGCCTTCAATGCGCTCCCCAGGAATCGTCAGCCAACAGCAGTCAGCCTACTCATTGCGCTTGCCAAGTAGTTGCGGTTGAAACGCAGCTACTCGTTCAAGCGGACGGCTATGGGTCGGTTGCGCTAGACGGTTGGGCATCGCGGCTGCTGCTGCCTGGCTCAAGCGTTCACGAGCCACAGGTGAGGGCGTTCCGGATTCCCTGAAAGGCAGCTCGGGGGCGTGACGTTGACGAGCGAGATGCAAGACCGACAATTGACGACGCTTGCAAAGTTGATCCCGGAGTACCCCGGCGAAACATTGGCGAAAAATCCGCCGGAAACGACCTTGTACTACGGCGAGTTGTACTTCAATTTGGCGTGAGGTACCGCTTGCGGCCGCGCTGAAGCGGGAAGCGGCGGGTGTTGTACGTTTTATTGGCGCGTTGTATGGTTTATTAGCTTCTACCACCCGTTGTACAAGTCCAGACGGACTATTCCACCGTCACGGACTTGGCGAGGTTTCTTGGCTGATCCACATCCGTGCCGCGCTGCACGGCGACGTGGTAGGCGAGCAGTTGCAGCGGAACGGTGAACACGATCGGCGCGATCAGCTCGCCGCAGGGCGGCAGCGCGAGCAGGTGGCCGTTGTCCTGGCGCATGTTGCGCGCGACGTCGGCATCGGCGAGCACATACAATTCGCCGCCGCGGGCGCGCACTTCTTCAAGATTCGACTTCAGTTTTTCCAATAGATGATCGTTCGGCGCCACCGCGATCACCGGCATGGCCTCGTCTACCAGCGCCAGCGGGCCGTGCTTCAATTCGCCGGCCGGATACGCCTCGGCGTGGATGTAGGAGATTTCCTTGAGCTTGAGTGCGCCTTCCATGGCAATCGGAAACTGCGTGCCGCGACCAAGAAACAGGGTGTGCTCCTTGGCGACGAAGCGATGCGCCAATGTCTGGATGCGCGCATCCAGCGCCAAGGTGTCGCGCACGGCGCCGGGCAGGGTTTCAAGTTCCTGCACCAATTGCGCATAGCGCCTGGCGTCAAGGCCGTGGTGGTGCGCCAGCTCCAACGCAAATAGCGCCAGTGCCGCCAGCTGGGTGGTAAACGCCTTGGTCGAGGCAACGCCGATCTCGGGACCGGCACGTGTCATCAGGGTGAGCGCCGATTCGCGCACGATCGAGGATTCGGGAACGTTGCAGATGGCGAGTGTCGCCAGGTAGGTTTTCGACTTGGCCAGTTTCAGTGCGGCCAGCGTATCGGCGGTTTCGCCGGATTGGGAAATCGTCACGAACAACGTGTCGGCGGGAACTGCCGCATTGCGGTAACGGTATTCCGAGGCAATCTCGACATTGCATGGCACGCCGGCGAATGACTCGATCCAGTAGCGCGCAACCAGGGCGGCGTGGTAGCTCGAGCCGCAGGCGATGATGTGCACGTTGCGGGTTTTCGTCAGCAGCTCGCGCGCGCCGACGCCGAAGATTTCGGTCAGGACCTTGCCGCCGGCGAGGCGGCCTTCGAGCGTGTCCGCCAGCGCCTGCGGCTGCTCGTGGATTTCCTTGAGCATGTAATGGCGATATTCGCCGCGCTGCACCGCGTCGGCGCCGATATGCGCCTGCTTGATCGGACGTTCCGCCTTGGCGCCGTGTTCGTCGTAGATCGTGATGCCATCGACCGTGGCGTCGGCGATATCGCCCTCGGCGAGATAAATGAAGCGCCGTGTTACGGGCAACAGCGCGTAGATGTCCGAGGCGACGAATTGCTCGCCGTCGGCCAGGCCCGCCACCATCGGACTGCCGCGGCGCGCACCGATCACGCGACCGGGTTCGCGACGGCTGATCGCGGCAATGGCGTAAGCGCCACGCAGGCGCGGTAGGGTCTTGCGCACGGCGTCGAGCAGGTCCGCGCCCTGGCTTTGGTAATGCTCGATCAGGTGTGCGATCACTTCGGTGTCGGTGTCGGACGCGAACTCGTAGCCGAGTGCTTTCAATTCCGCACGCAATTCCTCATGGTTCTCGATGATGCCGTTGTGCACCACCGCGACACTGCCGCGCGACACCATCGGATGCGCATTGACCGTGTTCGGCACGCCATGCGTGGCCCAGCGCGTGTGCGCGATGCCGGTGTGCCCGGCGATCGGGTGCGCGGCGTGCAGGGTTTCCAGTTCCTGCACCTTGCCCTTGGTACGCACGCGCTCCAGGCCTTGGTCGGTGAGCAAGGCGATGCCGGCCGAATCGTAGCCACGGTATTCCAGCGCCTTCAATCCGGTGATCAGCGTTCCCACCACATCACGATGCGCCGTGGCGCCGACTATTCCACACATGGGGCAATCCTCGATTCCGGCGCGTATTTTAGCGGATCGGCCGCCTGTGAACGGGCTATTTCGGGGCTTTTTGCGGGCGTTTCCACCCGGGAATCGTCCGCTGCGGCGCCCGCGCGACGGTGAGCTCACCGGCCGGTGCGTTCGCGCCAAGGGTTGAGCCGGCGCCGACGGTGGCGTCCTTGCCGACGGTGACCGGCGCAACCAGCGCGGTGTTGGAGCCGATGAATGCGCCATCCTCGATCGTGGTGCGGTGTTTGTTCACGCCGTCGTAATTGCAGGTGATCGTGCCGGCGCCGATGTTGACGCCGGCGCCGATGCTGGCGTCGCCCAGGTAACTGAGGTGATTGGCCTTGGAATTTTCGCCGATCGACGAATTCTTCACCTCGACGAAATTGCCGACGTGCGCGCCGGCGGCGAGTTCCGTGCCGGGGCGCAAGCGTGCAAACGGGCCGATGACGCAGGCGCCGTGCGTGACCACGCCATCCAGATCGCAATGCGCATGGACGATGGTTCCCGGCGCCAGCGTGGAATCCTTGATCCGGCAGAACGGGCCGATGCGCACGCGGTCGCCGAGGTTCACACGGCCTTCGAATACGGTATCGACGTCGATTTCCACGTCGCTGCCGCAAGCCAGTTCGCCGCGCAGATCGAAACGCGCGGGATCGGCCAGGCGCACGCCGGCCTCGCATAGCACGCGTGCCTGGCGCTGCTGGAATTGGCGTTCGAGTTGCGCCAGTTGCCATGGATCGTTCGCGCCAAATGCCTCGCGTTCATCGCGGCAGTTGAGGATCGCGGCCGGCATGCCTTCGGTGGCCGCTTGCGCAAACACATCGGTGAGATAGAACTCGCCTTGCGCGTTGTGGTTGTCGAGATTGTGCGTCCACACGCGCAGGCGCCGCGCATCGGCAGCGAGGATGCCGGTGTTGACCGTGGTGATGGTACGTTGGTCTGGCGTCGCGTCCTTTTCTTCAACGACCTCGCGGACACGACCCAGGCCGTCGCGGATCACGCGACCATAACCACGTGGATCGAACAGTTCGGCGGCGAGCAGGGCGAGCGGCGCGTCGGCATCGCCTAGCGGGCGCAGCGTGGCCGCGCGAATCAGTGGTACGTCGCCGTACAGCACGAGTACGCGCGCGGCTTCGGGCACCTGCGCCAGCGCCAGTTGCACCGCATGGCCGGTGCCGCGTTGTTGCGCCTGATGCACCCAGTCCAGATCGGGTTGATCGGCAAACGCCGCACGTACCGCGTCACCGCGATGGCCGAAGACAATATGGATTTGCGCAGGCTTCAATTCGCGCGCGGTCGCCACCACATGGGCGAGCAATGACTTGCCGGCCAGCGGCAGCAATACCTTCGGCAGCGCCGAATGCATGCGCTTGCCTTCGCCGGCGGCGAGGATGATGACGTGGAGAGGGGCAGTGGCGGTCATGATTTTTTCGATGGGCGTCGTCTGCGCGGTTTTGCGATGTATTTGACGTGTGGTTCGGCCACGCCTTGCGGCTTCCAGCGCCAATCCTTCAACAGCACGATGGAACCCAGCGCGCGCGCCTTGCGGTAGTAGTGTTCGTCGGCGGTGACCAAGTCTAGGCCGTATTCGATGGCGATGGCGTGGTAGATCGTGTCGAACAGGTGATGACTGCATCGGATCGACAGCTCGATCGCACGCTTCATGCATTGCGGGTCGGTTTCAATCCGCGCCCCAATGCGCATCAGTTCAGTCGTGAATCTGGCTGCCAGCTGCGGCAATTGACGTGCCAGCACGGCGGCGATTTCACTGTGCCAGACGGGCGGCTGGATCAAGGCGATATCGCCATCGCGCATACGCGACTTGATGGCTTGCGCTATATCGACGTCCTGTTCGTTTGCCTCGGGCAGGAACCACTTGAGGCAGACGCTGGCATCAAGCACCAGCGAAGTCATCGCGTCACTTCATCTCGTAATTGACGAAGTGCGCGCTGGATGGTGCCCTTGGGCAGCGGCTTGATCGTTGCACGGATGCGATCGATGTTGTCGAGCGCCTGCACATGCGCCTGCCGCCGCTTTTCGCGCTCGACCGCCTCGCGCAACAAATCGGCGACGATGGCGCTCTTGTTGCAACCTTCGAAAGTATCGTTGAAGGCTTCTTTGACGTCTTCGGGAACGCTGAAATTGACGGTTGCCATGGCGATGGCTGATTGTTGAAATATTCAACAATCATGGCACCGTCAGCACTCAGCGTCAAATTGCACAAATGAAAACGCCGGCGCGAGGCCGGCGTTTGTATTCATCCTTTCGGGCGTTCTCAGTGCTTCAACTGTTTGCGTAGTTGCTCGATCGCGCGCAACTGCGCGACCGCCTGCATGAGTTCCGCTTGCGCCTGCGCGATTTCCACCGCGTCAGCGCGGTTGGCGAGCAGGCGCTCGGCGTTTTCCTTGGCGCGGCGTGCGGCGGCTTCGTCCAGATCCCTGGCGCGGATCGCGGTGTCGGCGAGTACGGTCACGACCTGCGGTTGCACTTCGAGGATGCCACCGGAGACGTAGAAGCATTGCTCCTCGCCGTTCTCCAGCTGCACGCGCACCTGGCCCGGTTTCAGGCGCGTGATCAGCGGCGCATGGCGCGGCGCAATGCCGAGCTCGCCGGCCTCGCCGGTGGCGATGACCATCTTGGCCTGACCGTGGAAGATCTCGGATTCGGCGCCGACGATGTCGCAGCGGATGGTGGTCATGATCGTGCCTTAGGCCGCCTTCTTCTCGGCCATCTTCTTGGCCTTTTCGAACGCCTCTTCGATGCCGCCGACCATGTAGAACGCCTGTTCCGGCAGATGGTCGCATTCGCCGTCGCAGATCATCTTGAAGCCGCGGATGGTGTCCTTGAGCGACACGTACTTGCCCGGCGCACCGGTGAACACTTCGGCGACGTGGAACGGCTGGCTGAAGAAGCGCTCGATCTTGCGCGCGCGGCCGACCGTGGCCTTGTCCTCTTCGGACAACTCATCCATGCCCAGGATCGCGATGATGTCCTTGAGTTCCTTGTAGCGCTGCAACGTGCCCTGCACGCGGCGCGCGGTCTCGTAGTGCTCGACGCCGATCACGTTCGGATCGAGCTGGCGGCTGGTGGAAGCCAGCGGATCCACGGCCGGGTAAATGCCGAGCGAGGCGATGTCGCGCGACAGCGCCACGGTTGAATCCAGATGCGCGAAGGTGGTCGCCGGCGACGGGTCGGTGTAGTCGTCCGCTGGAACGTACACGGCCTGGATCGAGGTGATCGAGCCTGTCTTGGTCGAGGTGATGCGCTCCTGCAGGCGGCCCATTTCGTCCGCCAGGGTCGGCTGGTAGCCCACGGCCGAGGGCATACGTCCAAGCAAGGCGGACACTTCGGTGCCGGCCAGCGTGTAACGGTAGATGTTGTCGACGAAGAACAGCACGTCGCGGCCCTTGCCGGAAGCGTCCTTCTCGTCGCGGAAGTATTCGGCCATGGTCAAGCCGGTGAGCGCGACGCGCAGGCGGTTGCCGGGCGGCTCGTTCATCTGGCCATAGACCATCGCCACTTTCGATTGCGGCAGATCCTTCAGGTTGACGACGCCGGCCTCGATCATTTCGTGATAGAAGTCGTTGCCCTCGCGCGTGCGCTCGCCGACGCCGGCGAACACGGACAGACCGGAGTGCTGCGTGGCGATGTTGTTGATCAGCTCGAGCATGTTCACGGTCTTGCCCACGCCCGCGCCGCCGAACAGGCCGACCTTGCCGCCCTTGGCGAACGGTGCGACCAGGTCGATGACCTTGATGCCGGTTTCCAGCAGGTCGTTCGCCGCCGCCTGCTCGTCGTAGCTCGGCGCCGGGCGGTGGATTTCCCAGTGGTCTTTCGCGCCGATCGGGCCGACTTCATCGATCGGCGTGCCGAGCACGTCCATGATGCGGCCAAGCGTGGCCGTGCCGACCGGCACCTTGATGCCAGCGCCGGTGTTGGTGGCGACGAGGTTGCGCTTGATGCCGTCGGTCGAGCCGAGCGCGATGGTGCGCACGACGCCATCACCGAGCTGCTGCTGCACTTCGAGCGTGATCGCCGTGCCGTCGACCTTGAGCGCGTCGTACACCTTCGGTACCTGGTCGCGCGGGAATTCGACGTCGACCACCGCGCCGATGATTTGGACTACTTTGCCCTGACTCATTGTTGTGTCCTCAAAACAAAATTCATGCCTTGACCCCTCTCCCCTCGGGAGAGGGGCAGGGGCGAGGGTTCGGTTTCGGTGATAGCGGTCATCGATTCCTAACCCTCATCCGGCGCTTCGCGCCACCTTCTCCCGGTGGGAGAAGGAAAATTAAACTCATACCGCCGCTGCACCACCCACGATTTCCGAAATTTCCTGCGTGATCGCCGCCTGGCGCACCTTGTTGTAGACCAGCGTCAGCGAATCGATCGCCTTCTTGGCGTTGTCGCCCGCGGACTTCATCGCCACCATGCGCGCAGCGTGTTCGCTGGCAAGATTTTCGAGCGTCGACTGATACACCAGCGATTCGATGTAGCGCGTGAGCACGTGGCCGAGCACGGATTCGGCATCCGGCTCGTACAGGTAATCCCAGTCGTGCGCCGTGGCGAGCGTGTCCGACGGCGGCAAAGGCAGCAGCTGATCCAGCGTCGGCTTCTGTGTCATCGTGTTGACGAAATCATTGTAGGCCAGCGTGAGACGATCGATCTTGCCTGTGCTGTAGCCGTCGAGCATGATCTTGATCACGCCGATCAGCTGCTCGATCTTGGGCTTTTCGCCCAGGTGCGTGGCGCTGCCGACCAGATTGACCTTGAGGCGACGGAAAAACACATTCGCCTTGCTACCGATCGCGACGATGTCGACTTCGACACCCTTGTCGTGCCATTCGCGGATTTCGCCGAGCAGCTTGCGGAACAGGTTCGAATTCAGGCCGCCGCACAGACCGCGGTCGGTGGAGACGATGATGTAGCCCACGCGCTTGACCTGCTCGCGCTCCGTCAGGAACGGATGCTTGAACTCGGTGTTCGCGCGGGCCACGTGGCCGGCGACCTGGCGCATCGCACGCGCGTACGGGCGCGATGCGCGCATGAGATCCTGCGCCTTGCGGATCTTCGAGGCCGAAACCATCTCCAGCGCGCGCGTCACCTTGCGGGTGTTCGCGACACTCTTGATCTTGGTGCGGATTTCGCGTGCGCCTGCCATGTCGGTTTACCAGCTACCCGTCTTCTTGAACTCTTCGATGCCCTTCTTGAGCGTCGCCTCGATGGCGTCGTTCCAGTCGGCCTTGTCGTTCGCGGCCTTCACCCAGTCGCCGTAGTTGGCGGCGAAGTGGGCGTGCAGCGCGGCTTCGAACGGCAGGATCTTGGCGATCGGCAGATCGTCGAGGTAACCCTTCTCGGCCGAGTACAGCGACAGCGCGAGCTGCGCGATCGACAACGGCGCGTACTGCTTCTGCTTCATGAGTTCCGTCACGCGCTGGCCGCGCTCCAGCTGCGCGCGCGTGGCGGCGTCCAGATCCGAGGCGAACTGCGCAAACGCGGCGAGTTCGCGGTACTGCGCGAGCGCGAGCTTCACGCCGCCGGACAGCTTCTTGATGATCTTGGTCTGTGCCGCGCCGCCCACGCGCGACACCGAGATGCCGGCGTTCACGGCCGGGCGGATGCCGGCGTTGAACAGATCCGTTTCAAGGAAGATCTGGCCGTCGGTGATCGAAATCACGTTGGTCGGCACGAACGCCGACACGTCGCCGGCCTGGGTCTCGATCACCGGCAGTGCGGTCAACGAACCGGTCTTGCCCTTGACCGCGCCCTTGGTGAATTTCTCGACGTATTCCTCGTTGACGCGCGCGGCGCGCTCGAGCAGGCGGCTGTGCAGATAGAACACGTCGCCCGGATACGCCTCGCGGCCCGGCGGGCGCTTGAGCAACAGCGAAATCTGGCGATAGGCCCAGGCCTGCTTGGTCAAGTCGTCATAGATGATCAGCGCGTCCTGGCCGTTGTCGCGGAAGTACTCGCCCATCGAGCAACCCGAATACGGCGCAAGGTATTGCATGGCCGCCGAGTCGGATGCCGACGCCGCAACGATGATGGTGTGCGCCATCGCGCCGAATTCCTCGAGCTTGCGCACGACGTTCGCGATCGAGGATTGCTTCTGGCCGATGGCGACGTAGACGCACTTAACGCCGGTGCCCTTCTGGTTGATGATCGCATCGATCGCGAGCGCCGTCTTGCCGGTCTGGCGGTCGCCGATGATCAGCTCGCGCTGACCGCGGCCGATCGGAATCATCGAGTCCACCGACTTGTAGCCAGTCTGCACCGGCTGCGACACCGATTTGCGCGAGATCACGCCCGGCGCGACCTTTTCCACCGGCGAGGTGAGCGTGGTCTTGACCGGACCCTTGCCATCGATGGGATTGCCCAGCGCATCGACGACGCGGCCGAGCAGTTCCGGGCCGACCGGCACTTCGAGAATGCGACCGGTGGTCTTGACCGTGTCGCCTTCGGTCAGGTACTCGTATTCGCCGAGCACCACCGCGCCGACCGAGTCGCGCTCAAGGTTCAGCGCCAGCGCGGTGCCGTTGTTCGGCAGTTCGATCATTTCGCCCGACATCACGTCGGCCAGGCCGTGGATGCGCACGATGCCGTCGGACACCGAAACGATGGTGCCTTCGTTGCGCGCCTCGGCGGCGAGCTTGACCTTCTCGATGCGGGTGCGGATCAGTTCGCTGATTTCGGACGGATTGAGTGTCGTTGCCATTGCAATTTCCTCTGCGTGCGCCGGTGAAAACGCGCGTTGATTCAAGATGTAAGGTGTTAGGAATACGGGCGAAAAACGCCGGCAATCCTAAAACCTCACTGCCTCCTGCTCGTCATTCCGGCATGGAATGCCGGAATCCAGTTGCCATGGACGGCATCCTTGCAGTCTGGATGCCGGCAATCCCTGCCGGCATGACGTAGTCCTTGCCGTTACTGCGCCAAAGCGCTTTGCAGACGCTCCAGCCTTCCACGCACCGAACCGTCGATGACCACATCGCCGGCATCGATCACGGCACCGCCGATCACGGCCGGGTCGATGCGTTGTTCCAGTTCGATCTCGCGCGCGAAGCGCTTTTTCAGCGCAACCTTGATCGCCTCGGCCTGCGCGGCGGGAATCTCGCTGGCCGAGCGCAGGGTGACGCGCACCGTGCGTTCGGACTCGCGCTTGAATTCCTCGAACAGCGCGGCGATTTCGGGCAGCAGGTCCACGCGCCGGTTCTCGACCAGCAACGCAAGGAACGCGGCGAATGGCGAATCCGCGGTTTCGCTTGGCGGTAGCAACAGGCTGACGAGTTCGGCGTGCGACAGGCGCGGGTCGCCCGCGAGCGAGCGCACGCGGGCGTCGCCCATCGCCTGTGCGGCGAAGCGCAGGTGGCTCGACCACGCGGCCAGCGCGCTGTGCGCACGCGCCGTTTCGAACGCGGCGCGCGCGTACGGACGGGCTAGGGTCAGCGGCTCGCTCATCGTCAGATTTCCGCGACGAGCTGATCGAGCAGGGCCTTGTGCGCCGCCGGATCGATCTCGCGCTGCACGATCTTCGACGCACCTTGCACGGCGAGCGCGGCGACCTGGCCGCGCAGCGACTCGCGCGCCTTGCCGACCATGCCGTCGATGTCGGCTTGCGCCGTGGCCTTGACGCGCGCGGCTTCGAGCAGCGCGTCGGTCTTGGCCTTGTCGACGATCTGGTTGGCCTGCGCATGCGCCTTGTCGACGATCTCGGCAGCTTGCGCGCGCGCCTTCTTGATCTCGTCGGCGACGCGGGCGTCGGCGTCCTTCAGCTCGGCTTGCGCGCGTTCGGCGGCCGACAGGCCGTCGGCGATGCGCTGGGCGCGTTCGTCCATCGCCGCTGAAATCGGCGGCCACAGGAACTTCATCGTGAACCAGATCAGGATCCCGAAGACGATGATCTGGGCGATGAGTGTTGCGTTGATGCTCACGGGGACTACCTCGTGGAATCGGAAAGGTTAGTGCGC
>JAFEFO010000006.1 GCA_018240565.1 Pseudomonadota bacterium
CTCATTGAAGGCATCAACAACAAGATCAAAGTCATCAAACGCATGGCCTATGGCTTCCGCGACGATGCCTACTTCTTCCTCAAGATTCGCGCTGCGTTTCCCGGAAAGCCGTGAAGAACCTAAAATTTGTCGACGTTGACAATGATCCCGTCAAATCAGTTGAGAGCGTTGCAACCGCAACGGTTGTTGCGTTCGGCGGCGGTGCAACAGTTACCGTGTAAATTCCGTCGGCCGGCAAGCTACTGAGGTCTAAAAGGCAGTTTGACGTACAAGATACAGAAGCTAATTGGCTTTTATTTGGCTGAGTGACCGTGACAGTGGCCGCGCCATTAGTCGGCGAGAGAGTTAGCGACGAAATCCCAAGGCTTAGGTTTTGGCCGTTAGAGCCGGTGAAGACATAAGTGAGCGCTTGACCCGGAATGGTTGTAGTCCCGTAGTTTGATCGCCCGTCTACAATGAGTGTATTGTTCGTTGTGGCCACCGAATCAACAGAAAGACTGATATTCGCGCCGTACTCAAAGGGCTCAAGAGATATTGTGTATGTTCCACTCAATGGTAGCGTCGGCAGAGTGATCGCTTCCGTTGGGGTATTTGCCGCAGAAGAAACTAGTTGCACATTAAATGTTGTAACGTGTGTCCCGTCTGGTGCGTAAACAATGCCGGCCGGGAAGTATATTTTACTTGTAGTGCCAGTCAAAATTAGATCAGCACTTTCGCCCGCGGTACCTTGAAACGTCGCGGTAACGTTTTGACCAGTATAAGGATTAATACTTACCGAAGAACCTGTTGGTATGTCGATGTTCTCGATATTTTTGCTAATAACCAGAGCACCAATTCTCCACGTTGCTGACCCTACTACGCCGATATCGACGACTACACTATATGTTCCGCTGACCTGCAATGCCGGCAGGTTTAGATCACAATCTACAATGGGATTGCCATTTGTTTCGGCTGTATCGAAGCACGACCCGGATGCTAATGGCGTCGTTGAATCCGGTGCATAAACAATAACCTTACGGCCACTCGATGATCCATCCATAGGGCTTACTTGGAGCCCGACAATTCCAAGCCCTAGCTCGTCGCCTGCATTCGCTGCAAACGTGAAACGAAGACTCTGTCCTACTACTTGCGTTGAACCTCCACCAAATTCGGCCACCCCATTAACGGTGGGTATCGCAAAGACACGGTCACTCGTCAGAGTGGCTTGGACAGAGACAGAATTGCTACTGCCGGAATTGAAAACGAGCTGATAAGTTCCTGTTGCAAGAATGGGTGGCACTTGAATGGTGACATCCGCCGATGACAGGCTTCCCTGCGAAACCAATTGATTATTAGGGTCGACAAATTCGTAGGTGATGCTTCCATTGGACGGCGCGGTACTCAGGAAATTCACTGCCAGGGTTAGCCAATGATCAGCCTGAGCGTCAAACGTGAATTCAGCACTCGTATTCGCCGCATTGATGTTCAACGTTTGTGCGATTCCATCGGGTACGATCACAATCGACGATGCGATCGGGCCGATTCCAGGCGTCGATACTACGAAGTTGCCTGTGCTGACCGCCATGCCTGATGGTGTAGTGATTTTTATCGCTCCGGTTGCGGCGTTCGCCGGTACCGTGAAAACGGCCTGGGTATCCGTCAGGCTGTTCGGTGTAACGGGTGTCGCGTTTAGCGTCACCGTGGTTTGTCCGGCCACAGGAAGAAAGCTCGTTCCGGTCACGGTCACGGTCGTACCGCCGCCGCCGGAGCCGGGGCGGAATGACGTAATGGCAGGTGTCACGGTAAATGAAATAGCGCTCGCTGCCGCTGCGCCAGCCACTGTTACTGAAATCGCACCGCTGGTTGCGCCAGCAGGCACAACGGCGATCAGCTGTGTAGCGCTGGCCGAGGTTACCGCCGCGACGGTGCCGTTGAATGAAACCGCGTCGTTCGCGGCCGCAGGGTCGAAATTTCTGCCCGTAATCGTCACCGATGTTCCAACGGGACCGCTCGTCGGACTGAATCCCAAAACCTGAGGAGCGACAACAAAGCTCGTGGAACTGGTTGCTGTCTTGCCGCCGGTGGTGACTGTAATTGGTCCGGTCGTTGCACCAGTCGGTACGGTAACGGTCAACTGCGTTGTTGTGGTGCTAACGACCGTTGCGGCCGTCCCATTGAAAGCAACGGCGTTGTTCGAGGCAGTCGAACTGAATCCTTGGCCCTGGATCGTTAAGGTTGTACCAATGGGGCCGCTGCTTGGTGAGAAACCTGTTATTGAAACTGTCGGGGTGAAATTCGCGCTACTTGTCGCGCTTTGACTCCCGATCGCGACCTTGATCTTGCCGGTTGTAGCCCCGATCGGAACTGGTACTACCAATTGCGTTGCTGTTGCGGAGGTAGCAATTGCGGCCGTTCCGTTGAATGTAACGGCGTCATTGGCAGGGTTCGAGTCGAAATTGGTGCCGCTAATCGTTACCGCTGTGCCAACTGGCCCACTCGTTGGGGTAAAACCGCTGATGGTTGGCGCTGAGGCAGTTACTGTGAAGTTGGTGCCGCTTGTCGCCGTTTGGCCACTGACTGTCACGGTAATACCGCCGGTCGTCGCGCCAGTTGGTACCGTCACTACCAACTGAGTGGTACTTGCAGAGCTCACGGTTGCCACCGTGCCGTTGAACTTGACCGTGTTGCTGGTCTTGGTCGCGCTGAACTTGCTGCCGGTGATGGTGACCGCAGTGCCAATCGGTCCGCTGGTCGGCGTGAAGCTCGTGATTGTGGGCGGAGTCGTTATCGTAAAACTGCTGCTGCTCGTCGCGGTTTGACCATTCACCGCGACGCTGATGTTTCCGCTCGTGGCGCCACCGGGAACGATCGCGACAAGTTGCGTCGAGGTTGCGGACGTTACAGTCGCAGCGGTACCGTTGAACTTGACCGTGTCGTTCGAGGCAGTTGTGCTGAATTTGGTCCCTGTAATAGTGACGGACGCGCCAACCGGTCCGCTCGTCGGGCTGAAGCTGCTGATTGTAGGTGGAGTCGTGACGGTAAAATTGCTGCTACTCGTTGCTGTTTTGCCGCTCACTGTGACGGCGATCGCTCCTGATGTCGCTCCAGACGGTACGGTCACGACCAACTTTGTCGTACTCGCCGAATTGACTGTCGTCGATATTCCATTGAACTTGACGGCGTTGCTAGTCTTGGTGGAACTGAAGTTCGTTCCGTTGATCGTAACGGAGGTTCCTGCAGGGCCGCTTGTGGGGCTAAAGCTGGAAATGGTAGGAGACGCCGCCCAAGCCATGTGTGTGGCAAGGAACAGCAGCGCGACTATCGCTCTACAAAATCGGGACAACGCGACCCCATGTGCCACACGACTCATCACCGACATAGCTCTCTCCCTGCCGCCGGAATTAATGACGTGGCGGGTATTTCGGTTACGTACATGTGCTTCGTTGGCGTTCGTACCGATCTGCCCCGCGTCCCCGGCAAATACGGCACTCAGGCGAATCATCCGCATAACTCGCTGGCTTTGTCAATTGCGAGTAGTGCGCACTGAGCGGCATTGGCCGCGACGTGTCGATCCTTTATACTGCGCGCCCTGCCACGGCGCGCCTCGCGCGCCGACATCACACAAGCCGGTGTGGCGGAATTGGTAGACGCGCCAGACTCAAAATCTGGTTACCGCAAGGTAGTGTGGGTTCGATTCCCTCCACCGGCACCACTCAATTCAGTGTGTCGCATCCAGCGACAACTGCCGCTGATCCTGGCGGTACCACTGATCGCGTTCCGGTTGAAACACGGAACATTGCGTCATCGGCCCGCGATACACATGCACGGTAACGGCAATCGCATCCGTGCTCGGATTGCGGATGGTGTGGTATTCGTGCGGCGGGATCAGGCTGCCGGCGGAGCCGGGGCCGACGTGCATGGTGCCCCGCGGCTCGAAGCGGTAGCGGCCGTCTGCTTCGCCGGTTTTCTCGTACGGGGTGATTTCCAGTTCGCCGTGCCACACGCCTTCCACGCACCACATGCCGCAGTGATCGTGGATCGGCGTGCCTTGGCCGGGTCCCCAGGTCATGGCGATCACGGTGTAGCCGTGCTCGTCGCTGCGATACAGCTCGCGCCGGGCGTAGTGGTCGCTGACACGTTCGTAGCAGCACGCCGGCAGTTGCACGGCCGGATCGCGGATCAGCTTGCATAGCGCCTCGCGCATGCAGGCCGTGAGTTCGTTCGCGCAATCGTGGCGCACGGCGGCGTCGAGTGCATCGACGAGCTGGCGGCTACCGGGGAAGTCGATGGCGAGCATGGTCCGATTTTACAAGGTCGCCAGGAATGCCGCGATAGCCGCGCCGAAGCGCGGGATGTCGACCAGGAAGGCGTCGTGGCCCTGCGGCGAATCCAGCGGCACGAAGTCGACTTTCGCGCCGCCCGCCGCCAATCCTTCGGCAATGTGCTGCTGCTGCGACAACGGAAACAGGATATCGGTGGAAACCCCAATCACCAGCGCGCGTTCGACGTCGATGCGCGCCAGCGCGGCATCCACGTCGCCGTGCGCGTATTCGCCGATATCGAACCAGTCGCTGGCGCGGGAAAGGTACAGGTAACAGTTCGGATCGAAGCTGCGCACGAAGCGGCGCGCATGACCGGCCAGGTACGATTCGACCTGGAATTCGACGCCGAACGGGTCGTCATCAGTACGCGTTTCGGAATCCAGGCGGATGCGCGCGAAGCGACCGACCCACTCCATCGCCGAGCGGTAGGTGATGACGCCGAGCTTGCGCGCGATCGACATGCCGGTTTCAGGATACTTTTCGTCGTCGTAGGCGCCATTGTTCCAATTGGGATCAAGGCGGATCGCCTCGCGCTGCAGCGAGCGGATGGCGATGGCGAACGGTTGCGCCTGCGGCGCGGTCGAGATGCTGATGTGCGCGCGGACGCTGCCGGGATGATGGATGAGCCAGCCAAGCGCGCTCATGCCGCCCATCGAGTTGCCGACGAGGCAGGCCAGACGCGCAATGCCGAGGCCGCGCATGAGTTCGTGCGCGGTGTTGCCGATGTCTTCCAGCGTGAGTTCCGGGAACGTCAATCGGTACGCTTCACCCGTGGCCGGATCGATCGATGCCGGACCGGTCGAACCCTTGCAACTGCCCAGCGAATTCACGCACACCACGAACCAGCGATTCGTATCGATGGGTTTGCCCGGTCCGAGCATTTCTTCCCACCAGCCGGGCGAGGCGTCATCGGCGTTTTTCGCCGCATGCGCGCTCGGCGACAGGCCGGTGAGGATAAAAATGGCATTGCCGCGCGTGGCGTCGAGGGTGCCCCAAGTCTCATAGGCCAGGCGCGCGCCGACCAAGGCGCCGCCGCGCTTCATCGCAAATGGCGAGGGCAGGTCGAAAAATAGGGTGGCGTTGGACATGCAGAGAACGTCTTGGTCAGCAGTGTCATCCCGGCAGGGATTGCCGGAGTCCAGACTCCACGGATGGCGCAAGTCGTGCAACGTCACATCCCTGTGTCCTGGATTCCGGCATTCCATGTCGGAATGACGAGCAAAAGCTTAACCGATCATGGGACGATCTGATCGATCGTCAGCTTGATCGGCTGCGTCGTGGTCACGGAGATGGGTTTCGACAACACCTGCAGGTCGCCGCTTTGCGGCATCGCCGTACCGGATTTGGATACCCGTGCGCCGATGACGACCTGCGGGAACTGCGACAGCTTCATGTTCGGCAGCATGCCCATGCCGTCGGTCAGGACCACGGTCACCGGCAGTTTGTCGGCCTCCATGCGCTGGATCGCCAGCGGCATCGGCGGGCCGCTGGCCGCTTTCGCGTAGACGAAGAGCACATCGCCGCTGGCGAGCTTGTCGCGCAGTTTCGGATCGAGCGCAACCTCGACGTGCAATTGCGGATTGACCGCCGCGGTTGCCGGCGTTTGTGCCGATTCGGTTGGTGCGGCGCTTGCGCTTTCGGCGTCATCGGCCGGCAACGGTTTGCCGTCGCGCTCGGCCTGCGCGCGCGCAATCTGCTGCTGCACGGACGCAATGATGTCCGAATCCTTGGGCAAGCCGCCGATCAGGCGATTCCACGCGGCGATCGCGCTGTCGTACTTTTTCGCCTGGTATTCGCTGATGCCGAGCAGCCACAGGCCACGCTGGTTGTCCGGCGCGGCCTTGAGCGCGGCATCGAGGATCTGGCGCGATTCGCCTTCGATGCGTCGCGTCGGACTGGACAGCGCCAGCGCCTCGGCATAGGCCACGGCCACATCCGGATCGCCCTTGGCCAGGTCGTAGGCGTGCTTGAGCGCATCGCGCGCCTCGCCGAAGCGTTGCGTGGCTTCGTAGGCGCGACCGAGCAAGGTCCAGCCTTCGGCATCGTCGGGATTCTGCTTGAGCTTGGCGGCGAGCTTGTCGATGGCCTGCTGCATGTCGGCGCCATGATCGGCGGGCGCCTGTTCGGCGCTTTGCAGATCCGGTGCGAATGCGGCCGGCGTGCCGACCAGTCGATACAGCACGATCGATGCGGCTGGCAGGATCAAGGCGATTGCAATCGCGGCGGCATAGCCGCGCCGCGGCGTCGCCGGTGCATCCAGCGACCCGAGCAGGCGCTCGCCGAGCGCATTGCGCTTGGCTGCGTATTCGGCGTCGCTGAGGATTCCGCTGCGGTGCGATTGCTCGAGCAGGGCGAGCAGGCGGCGCGCCTCGTGCGACGTGGTGCCGCGCGGCCCGCGCAGCAATGGCATCAGCACGAAGGCGAGCGCCACGGCGAGCATCAGTGCGGCAAGGACAATGAATATGAGCATTACCACTCTTCCCTGGAATCGATGGGTTCCTGCGGCACGCTGGCACGTTTGCGCACGATGCGCGCGACGATGATGCCGCCGATCAGCACGAACGCGAGCGGCCCGAACCATAGCAGCCAGGTGCCGGCCTGCAGCGGTGGATCGTAGAGCACGAAATCGTTGTAGCGCGACACCAGGTATTGCTTGATCTCGTCGTCGGTCTTGCCTTCCTGCATCATCTGGAAGACCTGGCGGCGCAGGTCTTTGGCCAGATCCGCATCCGAATCGGCCAGGTCCTGGTTCTGGCAGACCAGGCAGCGCAACTGCCGCGTGAGGTGCTGGAAGCGCAATTCCTGCGCGCGATCGGTGAACGGCAGCGGGTCGATGGCGAAGGCGACATGCAGGCCGGCGAACAGCAAAGCGATGGCGAGGACGATGCGTTTCATGGCGGTGTCGTTTGCAGTCGTGCGATGGCGGGTTTCAACTCGCGGTCGATGATCTGCGGCGTGAGCATGCCGATGCGCTTGTAGCGGATCACGCCGTGCGCGTCGACCAGGTACGACTCCGGTGCGCCGTAGACGCCGAAGTCGATGCCGGTCTTGCCGTCCGCATCGGCGATGATGGTGTCGTAGGGGTTGCCGAACTGCGCGAGCCAGCGTTTGGCCGCGTCGGGCGAATCTTTCCAGTCCATGCCGATCAGGCGCACGCCGAGCGCCTTGCCCTGCGCCATCAGGATCGGATGTTCGTCCTGGCAGGTGACGCACCAGCTGCCGAACACATTGAGCAGATACGGCTTGCCGAGCAGTTCCGCGCGGCTGAGCGACTTTGTGGAATCGTATAAAAGTGGAAGATTGAACTCCGGCGCCGGCTTGTCGATCAGCGGGCTCGGCACCCAGTTCATGTCGTGCGAACGGTTCCAGTGGATGCCGAACGCGAACAGGGCGACGATCAGGATGAAACCGAAAAACGGCAGCAGGCGACTCATGCAACGGCCTGCGCGGGCGCGATGGCGGGCGCGGGCGCGTCGGCTTCGACGCGATGCGCGCGGAAGCGCTTGTCCGCCGCCGCGGTCAATCCGCCGAACAGCATGAACAGGCCGCCGAACCAGATCCAGCGCACAAAGGGCTTGACGTAGATGCGCACGGCCCAAGCATCGTTGCCGAGCGGGTCGCCCAGCGCGACGTACAGGTCACGGAACACGCCGCCCTTGATCGCCGCGACCGACTGCATCTGCTGGCCATCGTACTGGCGCTTCTGCGGATGCATCGTCGCGATCAGGCGCGTGCCATCGCGCACCTCGACGGTGCCCTGGTCGGCGAGGTAATTCGGCCCGCGCACGCGGGTGACGCCGGTGAAACGGAAGTCCAGGCCAGCCGCCTGCTGCACCTGGTTCGGCGTGAAGCTCACGTCGCGCTCGACGCTGGTCGATTCGGAGACCAGCACGCCGGCGAGGAACAGCGCAAGGCCGAAATGGGCGAGGATCATGCCGAGCATTTCCGGGGTGTAGCGGCGGCCGGCGGGCGCTTCGCGCCAGCGCTTGAGCGCATACAGCACGATGCCGGCGCCGACCCACAACGTCGCGGCGACGCCGAGGATGCCGCGCGTGGACAGGTGCGGGAACAGCAGTACGGCCACGAGCGCCGCGGCGATTGCCAGGATCACGGCCGGGCGCAAGCTGCGCCAGGTGGCGCGCCAATCCGCGGCGGCCCAATGAACGAACGGGCCGAACGGTATCGCCAGCACCACCGGCAGCATCAGCAGCGGGAACACGAAGCCGAAGTAGGGCGGGCCGACCGAGATGCGACCGATGCCGAGCGCATCGCCGACCAGCGGATACAGCGTGCCGAGCAGAACCATCGCCGCGGCACACACGAACATCAGGTTGTTGACGAGCAGCAGGGTTTCGCGCGAGAACAGGCGGAACGGCTTGCCGCCGGCGACCTTGGGCGCGCGCAGCGCATACAGCAGCAACGAGCCGCCGACGACGACGCCAAGGAGCACGAGGATGAAGATGCCGCGGCGCGGATCGGAGGCAAACGCGTGCACGCTGGTGAGCACGCCCGAGCGCACCAGGAAGGTGCCGAGCAGGGACAGCGAGAAGGCGAAGATCGACAGCAGCAGCGTCCAGGCGCGGAACGAACCGCGTTTTTCCGTCACCGCCTGCGAATGGATCAGCGCGGTGCCGACCAGCCACGGCATGAACGAGGCATTCTCGACCGGATCCCAGAACCACCAGCCGCCCCAGCCGAGCACGTAGTAGGCCCACCACGAACCGAGCGTGATGCCGAGGGTGAGGAAGGCCCAGGCCACGTTCGTCCACGGGCGCGCCCAGCGCACCCATGCGCCATCGAGTTCACCGCCAAGCAAGGCGGCAATCGCGAACGCGAAGGCGACCGAAAATCCGACATAGCCCATGTACAGCATCGGTGGATGCACGATGAGGCCGGGATCCTGCAGGATCGGATTCAGGTCGCTGCCGTTGGGCAATGCCGGCAGATGGCGCAGGAACGGATTGGAGGTGAGGATGGTGAACAGGAGGAATCCGCAACTGATGAAGCCGAGCACGCCGAGCACGCGCGCCATCAGCGCGTCGGGCAGGTGCCGGCTGAACGCGGCGACGGCAACGCTCCAGACGTTGAGGATGAGGATCCACAGCAGTAGCGATCCTTCGTGCGCGCCCCACACCGCCGGGAAGCGGTAATACCAGGGCAGCGCGAGATTGGAATTGGAGGCAACATAGGTCACCGAGAAATCCTGGGTGACGAAGGCATAGGTCAGGATGGCGAACGCCATCGCGACGAACACGGCCTGTCCGGCAACCGCCGGACGCGCGATGCCGATCAGCGTGGTGTTGCCGCGCCAGGCGCCCCAGATCGGCAGCGCGCATTGCACGATCGAAAGCAGCAGGGCGAGGATGAGCGCGAATTGACCGAGTTCGGGAAGCATTGCAATGGTCCTAAACGCAGGACGCCATCGGCCTGGTCGACAGGACAATGGAACAGGCAAGGCCGGCGGCGATGGCGCCGCCGGCAGGGACTTTCTCTGGTGCGATTACGCCTTCTTGGCGTAGCCGGCGCACCAGCCGTCGCGATGCACGGACTTGCCCGGGAACAACTGGCACGGACCCCATTGATCGGTGGCGCCGCCCTGGAAGAAATTGCAGTTGTGGCAGGCTTCGCCGGCTTTCCATGTTGGCGCGGCCGCCTTGTCGACCTTGGTCGCGTCGTCGTTGTAGTGCAGGGCGACGGCGGTCTGGTCGGTTGCGGTCAGGTGCGGCAGTTCCGCGGCGCGCGCCTCGCGCGGCAGGGCGCTGGCGATGGCGGCGGCGCCGATCGCACTGCCGGCGATGGCAAAGAAGCGACGGCGACTGGTGTTGGTGGAATCGGTTGGGTTCGACATGAGCGATCTCCAGTTGAAATACCGCGGTCGATTATAGACCCGCCGCACGCGATCGGCACAACGTCGGTTTGACCTGCGTCAGTGCAATGGTTGTGCGTGCTTGGCGGCTTCGACGGCCTTGGCCTTGGCGATGGCGTCGGCGACTTCCTTGGGCATGTAGGTTTCATCGTGCTTGGCGAGCACCTCGCGTGCCGTGAAGTGGTTGCCCTGCATGGAGCCGGTGGCGATGATGCTCTGGCCCTCGCGGAACAGGTCCGGCAGCACGCCGGTGTATTGCACGGGCATCTCGTGGATGCGATCGGTGACGACGAAATCGACGGTGAGCGAGCCGGGCGCGCGCCGGATCGAATGCTCCAGCACCACGCCGCCGAGACGGAAAGACGAACCATCCGGCGCCTTGCCGGCGAGGACTTCGCTCGGCGAGAACAGGTAGCTCATGTTGCGACTGAGCGCGAGCACGGTCAGCGCCGCGGCAATGCCAATGGCAATCAGGATGAGGCTGACCGCGATCAGGCGGCGTTTGCGCGTGGGAGTCATGGCGTTTTCCTGGAAGCGGCGCGGCGCAGGCGGCCGGTAAGCTCGCGCAGGATGCGGCGGCGCGCGAGCGCCGGTGCGATGGCGTCGGCCAGCAGCACGATGGCGAACAGCGCATAGGCCGGCCAGACGTAGGCGGCGTAGCCGTGCATGGCGAAGAAGTCAGTCATGGGAAGCCTGTGTCGCCGGCAGCAGGGCGCGCACCCAATCCTTGCCGGATTCGAGTTCCAGCAACGCCACGCGCGTGCGCGCGAACACGCTGGCGAAAAAGTATACGTGCGTGGCGAAGGCGAGCGTGAGCAGCGGCCAGAGCATGCTTGGCGCGATTTTCGACGGACCGATGAGGTTCACGGTCTGGCCCTGGTGCAGGGTGTTCCACCAGATCACCGAGTAGTGCACGATCGGCAGGTTGACGATGCCGATGAGCGCGAGGAATGCCGCCGCGCGCGCGGCCTGGCGGCGATCCTCGATGGCGTGGTACAGGCCGATCACGCCAAAGTAGAGGAACAGCAGTACGAGTTCCGAGGTCAGGCGCGCGTCCCAGGTCCACCACGTTCCCCACGTTGGCTTGCCCCACAGTGAGCCGGTGACGAGCGTGATGAAGGTGAACGCCGCGCCGATCGGCGCGCTCGCCATCGCCAGGGTTTCGGACAACTTGATGCGCCACACCAGGGCGATGAATCCGTTCGCGGCCATGAACAGGTAGGCGAACAATCCCATCCACGCGCACGGCACGTGCACGTACATGATGCGGAACGAATCGCCCTGCTGGTAGTCGGCCGGCGCGGTGAACAGCGCGCCGTAAAACCCGATCGCGGCGGCGACGAGTGCGATCGCGTACAGCCACGGCAGCCACTTGCCGGCGAAGCGGTAGAAGTAGGGCGGCGAGCCGAGCTTGTGAAAAAACAGGACGAAGGAATTCATTTCAACTCAACGAAATCTTCAACGCCGCCGCCGCGGCGAGCGGCGCGATGATGATCGACAATACCAGCCACGCGGCGAGCCACAATAGCGGCGCGGCGTAGGCAAAGCCGTTCTGCGCCGCATTGCAGGCGCCGGCGCCGAAAATCAGCGCAGGCACGATCAGCGGCAGCACCAGCAAGGTCAACAGCATACCAGAGCGGCGCATGCCGACGGTGAGCGCGACGCACACCGCGCCGATCAGGCTCAGCAATGGCGTCGCCAGCGCGAGCGCGATGATCAGCACCGGCAGCACCGGCGCGGGCAGTTGCAGCAATTGCGCGAGCAGGGGCGCGACGATGATCAGCGGCAACGCGGTGGTCAGCCAATGGATGAAGATCTTGCAGCCGAGCAGCAAGGCCAGTGGATGCGGCGACACAACGAGTTGTTCCAGCGAGCCGTCTTCCAGATCGCTGCGAAAAAGCGCATCCAGTGTCAGCAGCATGGCCAGCAGGACGGCGACGAAGATCGTGCCGGCGGCGATGCGTTCGAGCACGGCGGCCTCCGGCCCGAGCGCAAACGGAAAACAGGCGACGACGATGATCGCGAACAGGAGTGGATTGAGCGCGTCACCGCGTCGGCGCCATACCAGCATCAGGTCGCGGCGAAGCACCGCGGCGCAGGCGGCGGAAGTGGTGCCGGGTTTCATGCTTCTGCCCCCCTCCGCTCTTCGGGCACCTCCCCCCGCTGCGCAGGGGGAGGAACATGAAGAGCGATTCGCCGCGGCGTGCCGGAGGTGAACGCATAGGCGCCATGCGAGGTAATCAGTGCGGCGCCGCCACGGTGCGCGTGGTTGTCGAGCAGGCGGTTGACCAGGTCGATGCCGCCGCGGTCGAGGTTGGCGTAGGGCTCGTCGAGCAGCCACAGCGCGGCCGGCACCAGCAGCAGGCGCGCCAGCGCGACGCGCTTGCGTTGGCCGGCCGAGAGCGTGCGCAGCGGCGTGTCTTCGAAACCTTCCAGACCGACGCTGGCGAGCACCAGATGCGGCGTGATGCCGGGGCGAATGCCGCCCAGACCGGTGGCGAAGCGCAGGTTTTCCAGCGCCGACAATTCGAGTTTCAGCCCGGGCAAGTGGCCGAGCAGGGCGACCTGGTGCGACAACTTCGCCAGGGTCAAGGGCGCGCCATGCAGCAGGACCTTGCCCGACGTCGGCTCCAGCAATCCGGACAACACCTTGAGCAGGGTCGTCTTGCCCGAGCCGTTGTCGCCTTCGATCAAGACGGTCTCGCCGCCATGCAGTGAAAAATCCAGCGGCCCGAAGATCGCCTCGTCGTTGCGCGCGAAGCACAGCGACTGCGCTTGCAAAAGGGCCCGGGGTTCGTCGGCGGAATCGTGCATAGGTCGCGCATCGTAACCGCACATGTCACGTTACACTAGGGCAACGCTTCGGAGTCGACGATGTTCGCGAAATACTTTGCCCTGCTTGCCATGTTCTCGCCGTTGGTCGCGCGTGCCGCCACGCCGCCCGTGGATGCGACGCGCCACACGTACATGGTGCGGCTGCAGGGCGAGGCGCTGGTTGCGCGCGTGCACGAACGCGTCGCCGCGCAGAACCTCGCCGCGACCGATGGCGGCGAAAAGCCGGCGATGCGGCGCGAATTGCGCTCGCCGCTGGCGCAGGATTACCTGCAGCAGCTCGACGACGTGCGCGTTCGCGTGCTCGATGCCGGCGCGGCGCGGCTGGGGCGTGCGCTGGCACCGCGTGCGGTGTATCGCTATGCGTCCAACGGCATGGCGTTGTCGCTGACGCCGGCCGAAGCCGTGCAACTGGCGCAAGTGCCCGGCGTCGCCGGCGTGCGGCCCGAACGCCACTTGCGCCCGCTCACCGACGCCGGCCCGGAGTGGATCGGCGCGGACAAGTTGTGGAATGCGCAGGTTCCGGGGATTTCCGGCACCAAGGGCGAAGGCGTGGTGATCGGCATCATCGACACCGGCATCAGTCCCACGCATCCCTCGTTCGCCGCCACCGGCCCGGACGGCTATGCGATCGCCAATCCACGCGGACACTTCTACGGTTTGTGCGCGAGTGCGCAGGCGACCTGCAACAACAAGCTGATCGGCATCTACGACTTCACCGATGAAGGCACCAAGGGCATCGACAGCGTCGGCCACGGCACGCATGTGGCCGGCATCGCCGCCGGCAACGCCATGAACAACGCCCTGCAGGGGCAAACAGTCGCCTTGCAACGCTTCGTGTCGGGCGTCGCGCCGCACGCCAACATCATCATGTACAAGGCCTGCAAATCGGGCAGTTCCGGCGGCACCTGCCCCGAGTCGGATCTCGTCGGCGCATTGGACCAGGCCATCGCCGATGGCGTGGACGTAATCAATTATTCGATCGGCGGCGATGCGCAGGATGCCTACCAGATGCTCGCGCAAGGCAACAACGATGTCGCGGCGATGTTCGCCGCGCGCGCCGCCGGCATCGTCGTGGTGGTTGCCGCCGGCAACGATGGACCCGGCCCGGGTTCACTGGATGAGCCGGGCAATGCGCCGTGGGTAGTTGGCGTCGCCAATGCCACGCACAATCGCGAGTTCGCCAACACCATCGGCAATTTTTCCGGCGCGGCGAATCCGCCGCCACCACTGACTGGCGCCGGTTACACCGCGGGTTACGGGCCGAACGAAATCGTCTACGCCGGCAACTACGGCAATGCCCTGTGCGGCACCGGCGCGAGTGATTATCCGCCAACCGGCAAGAGCAATCCGTTTCCGCCCGGCACGTTCCACGGGCAGATCGTGATCTGCGACCGCGGCATCTACGCGCGCGTCGAGAAAGGTTACAACGTGCTGCATGCCGGCGCCGGTGGCTACATCCTTGCCAATGCGCCCAGTGATGGCGAATCCATCGTCAGCGACGATCAATACCTGCCGGCGGTGCACCTGGGCTACACCGAAGGCGCCGCGCTCAAGGCATGGGTGGCGACACCCGGCAACCACCAGGGCACGATCAGCGGCGTCACCGCCGTGTTGCAGGCGAGTCTGGGCGACATCCTCAACGCGAGCAGCTCGCGCGGACCTTATGGATTCTCTGGCGGAATCCTCAAGCCCGACATCACGGCGCCGGGCACGAACATCCTGTCGTCGGACTACCAGTCGAACGGACTGGCCTTCATGAGCGGCACCTCGATGGCATCGCCGAATGTCGCGGGCGCGGTGGCCCTGCTCGTCGCCGCGCATCGGAACTGGAGCCCGGCGCAGATCGAATCGGCCTTGATGGGCACCGCGCTCGCTGGCAGCGTGCGTGTGCAGGATGCCGTCACCTTGGCCACGCCGCTGGATGCCGGCGCCGGACGCGTGCAACCGGCCGCCGCGGCATTGGCCGGGTTGTACCTGCCGTTGAGCGCAAACGACTTCCGTGCGCAGGATCCGTCCGCCGGCGGCAACCTCGCCAATCTCAATCGACCCGGAATCGAGAGTGAATCCTGCTTCGGCGAATGCAGTTTCGTGCGCACCGTCGCCGACATGTCCGGTGGCGGCACCTGGATGGCGAGCGTGCAGGGCGCGACCGCGGCTGCGAAGATCACGGTGACACCGAATCAGTTCACGCTTGGGTCCAAAGCATCGCAAACGTTGAACATCGTGGTGGATGTGAGCGATCCGAGCCTGCCCGGCACATGGGCGAATGCGCGCATCGTTTTGCACAAGACCGGCGGCGGCTCGACAGCGACGGATACCGTGTTGCCGCTGGCGGTGTACGCGTCGCCGGGCGCCGCGCCGGCATTTCGCGAGTTCACGACCGGCACGCCATTGTTCGACACGACGCTGAATGTCTCGGGTCTGGTTGCGCTGCCGCACGCGCAGTTCGCGCTGGCGGGCCTCGCTCCTGCAACGATTAGCCAGATGAGCCTTGGCGTCGACCCGAAACCGAACGATCTGTATACGACATTCCCCGGCACCGGCAAGCAGTTCGTGTTGTTCCCGGTACTGATTCCATCCGGGTTTTCATCGCCGCCGCCGGGTGGACCACAGGGCCGTGTGTTCATCGTCGAGATCGCGGCTTCCACGTCGCCTTCGGCCACGTTGTATGCGGGCATCGACAGCAACGGCAATGGCCAGCCGGATTTCGCCGAACAGGCCTGCTCGGCGCAGGGTGCCGGCGCACGTTGCATCGTCGATCTGCGCGACCAGCCGGCATCGGCCCAAGTATGGGCGCTGGTCGACATACCATCCGGCAATTCTGCCACCACCTATAGTGTGACGCTGAGCAGCGGCCTGCCGTACACAGCGCCGGGCATCATCAATCAGGGCGGCGTCATCCATTCGGGCATTACCGGTCCCGGCCATGTCGCCGCCGGTGCGAATTTTCCGTTGCGAATGACGCTCGGGTCGCTCACCAATTGGCTTGAGCCCAGGCGCTATTACGGCGCAATCATGATCGATGCGGCACCGGTCAGCGGCAGCATGGCCGGTCATGCCGGGGTGTTGCCGTTCGCGCTCACGCGCACGTCTGGCGGCAACGACGTGGTCGATCCTCTGGTCCTCGGCACCGATGCGTCGCGCCAGTACGAGATCGCCGTGGGCGAGAGCCTGCGCCACAGCTTCATCGATATCCCCGACACGCGGCAGATCGTCATCCAGACCGGTCCACCGTCCGCGTCGAACCTGAGCGCGCCGCCGGCGGCAAACGTTTCGTTCTATCTCGCGCGCAGCGACATTCCGCCATCCGCGTCGTCGGCGCAAATCGCGGCGGCGCCGCCCGCGAATGCGGCAATCAAGCAGTGGTCGATTGGCGGTGGCGGGCCGGCGCAGGCGATCATCACTCAGACCGTCGGACCGGGCCGCTGGTACATCGTCGCCACCAACGTCGGCAGCGGCGACGGCCAATTTTTCTTGTCCCTTGCCAACAATGCGGGCGGCATGGCGACGCCGCCAACGCCCGGCGCCTACTACAATCCCGCGCGCTCGGGCCATGGCATCTTCATCAGCCAGGTCGCCGGCCAGCAGGTGGTTTACTGGTACACCTATCTCGAAGACGGCACGCCGACGTGGTATGCGGCGCAGGGCGATGCGCCGACGAGCGACGCCGTGGCGTGGAGCGCGCCGCTGTTCAGCGTCAACTGGGACGGCGCGCAGGTCAATTCGTATTCCGTCCTCGGCGACATGATCCTCACGCCGATCGATGCGAACGACCTCGAATTTTCATGGCATCTGCACGGCAACGCCGGCAGCGAACGCTTCGCGCGCATCGGTCCCGCGGCAGCGTGCGTCGACACCGGCTCCGCGCAGGCGAACCTCGACGGCCAGTGGTATGCACCCACGCAAAGCGGCTACGGCATGGACGTGCTCGCGCTGCCGGGCTTCCAGCAAGACACGTTCTATCTCTTCGACGCGCTCGGCATGCCGCGCTGGATTGCCGGCAGCACCAATGCGACGACGGGAACGAACACGCTGCCGATGTATCAGATCGGCGGATTCTGTCCGATATGCGACTTTGTTGCGACGCAGTCGACGCAGGTGGGAACGATGACCACCAGCTTCGCCAGCGGCACGCAAGGCCACTACGCTACGCAGGTCGCGCTCGCGCCACCGCTATCGGGAAGCTGGAACATCAACCAGCCGATCGTGCGCCTGACCGGGTCGCCGGCGTGTCCATAGTTGCGACGATTGATTGTATTTCTTCGTCTGCGGTCATGTGCAGGGAACCGGGAGACGATCGTGCGCGTATTTCGAAACATTCTTGCCATCGGATCTGTTTGTGTGGCAGCGCAGGCATTCGCCGCAATCCCTACTTCCGAACGCGCGGTTCTGTTGAATTTGTTTGCCTACACCGACGGCAGTCATTGGGACCCAGAATATCAGGGGGGCTGGAACGGCCCGCCGGGGACGGAATGCACTTGGTATGGGATCACCTGCGATGCAACCGATTCCACCGTCATCGGAATCAACTTGGCCGGGGTAGGCATGAATGGGGCCTTGCCCTCATTAACCGCCCTGACAAACCTGCAAACATTCGACATTGAACAAACCGCTTCCGAAGGGATCGGCGCCTACAATTCGTTGTATGGTCCGATTCCGCCGTTGAGCGGGTTGACGCACCTTCAAACATTTATTGCCAACAACACGTATTTCGACGGCAGTATTCCGTCATTGGCCGGATTGGCCGAGCTGAAGGATTTCGAGGTATATACCTATGGTTTCAGCAGCCTTGGCGGGTCGATTCCATCCCTGAGTGGGTTGACCAATCTTGCTCGGTTCGATGTTCATGGCGAGGGTCTCACCGGGCCCATTCCATCGCTCACTGGTTTGTACAACGTTGCCTATTTCCGAGTGGGTGGGAACCACCTGACCGGATCGATTCCGGATCTAAGCGGGTTGGATGCCTTGAACTATTTTGATGTTAGTGCCAATTACCTGACTGGCAACGTGCCTAATTTGATTGACTTGCCTAATCTCCAGCATTTTCTTGCCTATGGAAACTTGTTGGATGGAACCTTCGGAAAGTGGTCCGATCTTCCGCAATTGTTGGAGTTCAATGCCGAATATACCCGATTGACAGGCGGTCTTCCTGCCTTAGTGCAGGCGCCAAACATTCAACGATTTGTGGCGGGGCCGAGTGGACTTACCGGCAATATCCCCGATATTTCGCAGTTGACGAACCTTGTGGTGTTTGGCGTGGCCGGCAATCAATTGACTGGCCCACCACCGTCGCCGCCCGCGTCGTTGGTGAATGCCCGC
>JAFEFO010000007.1 GCA_018240565.1 Pseudomonadota bacterium
GTCGCCGGCGCCATAGAACGGCGACAGCGGGTTGTCGCTCTGCCCGCCGGGCATGTGGAAGTAGCCGTATTCCTCGTGGCCGGGTTCGACCGCGAAGCGCTCGGATGCGCCGAAGTTGGAGGCCTGCACGCGCGGCATGTTGATGTCGCCGGGCAACTCGCGGCTGGGCATATTGAGCAGCCAGCCCATGCCCGGCAGCGCCTGACTCAAGGGATGGTCGATATGCGTTTTCGTGACCTCGCCCCAGCGCCGTTGCGCGATGCCACCGGGCATGGCGGCCAGGCGCGTGCCGACGCGCTCGGCGCATTTCTGCAGCAGGTCATCCCAATCCGAATAGCCGGGCGGCAGCAGGTTGGCGGGACGATTGAGCAGGATGTCGTCCACCAGGGTCTCGGCTTGACCGAGCTTCGGGAACTTGAAGTCCGGATACTTGGCCCGCACCGCCGCGGCGAAACCATCGAGCACGGTGTCGATGACTTCCACGCGGAAATCGTGTGCAAGTCGATAGCCGACGGAAGCCGGATCGGCGTGTTCGTTCCAGTCGCCCGCCTGTTTTTTCATGTCGGCGAACGGAGCGGCGTCGCCGGCCTTCGCCAACACCTTGCCGAGCAAGGCGTGCCAGTTTTTCATCAACAAGGCGCGGTCGTCGAGCTGGATCGCCAGCATGTCGTCGGGCGTGAATTGTGTTTTTGCATTCAGGTCATCGCGGATCTGCCGTGCGCGCGCGCCGAAGTCGTAACCGCCGTCGCCGAGCTTGGCGTAGTCCGGGCTTTCCCAGTCCAGGGTGCGCGCATTCGCGGTCCAGATGCGCTGTGCCGGCGGATTCGCCAGCCGCGGATAGTCCGCGGGCGCGAGCCAGCCATCCCAACCGGTATTCGGTGCACTCCAGTCGCAGGGCAGCAGCGGATCGCAAGCGCCTTCGCGTTTGGGGATCTTGCCGGCAATCGTCCAGGCGATGTTGCCGGCGCGGTCGCCGACCATGAAGTTCTGCGCCGGCATGCCGGCGCTGTTGGCGATCTCCACCGCTTCATCCACGGTTTCGGCGGTGTCCATGCGCGCGAACTGCATGTTGATGCCGCCCGCCTCGATCGCCGTCCACGCCAGCGCCAGCGGCGTGCCATCGGCATCCTTGCCCAGATCGTCCTTGCCTAGAATCGGCCCCCATTGCGTGTCGCGTACCTCGAGTTTCACGTCCGGGGCATTGTGGACTTTGATGATTTGTGTACTTTGCTGTATCGGCTTCCAGCCAGTGGCAGTCTGGTAGCGCGAGGAATCCTTTGGATCGAGCGTGACGCGCACCCAGTCCATCCAGTCGCCATAGCTGTTGGTGAAACCCCACGCCACGTGGCGGTTGCTGCCGGCGACGAGTGAGGGCAGGCCGGGCAGGGTGACGCCGATCAGATCGACCATTTGGCCGGCGCGACGCGGACTCGGGTACTGGATGCGCGCGCGGAACCAGATATTCGGCACGCGCAGCATCAGGTGCATGTCGTTGGCGACGATCGCGGCGTGCGTGGCGGTGAGCGCGCCATTGACCGCGAAGCCGTTGCTGCCGGGCGTGGTCTTTTTCTCCGCGCGCGGCGGCGGCATGTGCAGGAGCTTCGCATCGACCTTGCGCAGGTCGATGTCCGCGGCCGTCGGCAAGGCCGGATAGTTCATCGGCGGCCCGGTCAGCGGCGCGTCCCACGGGCCGCCAGTGGCGGACAGGAATTTGTAGACATTTTCGCCGAGCGCCGCCTTGATCTGCATGAACGCGGTCTCGCGCGCGTCGTCCGCGCCATTGAGATCGAAGAACATCGCGTCGATGGCGAGGATGCTGTCGGCGTCGCGCCATGGCGCGGGTCGGGAACCAAGCAGCCAGTATTCCCACGGGCGCGCGGTAAGGGCGGCAAGCCCGGCATTGACGCCGTCGCGATAGGCGTCGACGGTAGCACGCTCGTCCGGCGCGATCGCGGCCAGCTCGCTCTCCGCGCGTTCGCGCATGCGGAAGGGCCGGCGCTGTTCGTCGATTTTCAATGCGGCCGCGCCGACCAGTTCGGACAGCTCGCCGGCGGCGGCGCGACGCATCAGGTCCATTTCGAAGAAGCGCTCCTGCGCATGCACGAAGCCGAGCGCGTACATCGCATCGTCGCGGCTGTGTGCCTTGATGGTGACGACGCCGAGCGCGTCGCGCTCGATAGTCACCTGCGCGTGCAATCCAGCCACGGTGTTCTGGCCGTCCAGCGTCGGCAGGCTGGCGCGCAGGGCAAGCCACGCCGCGCCAACAGCCAAGGCAATGACGATCAACAGAGCACCGACAATGCGACGGATGCGGCTGTGGGTCCGGCTTTTCATGCGCTCGTCTCCAATCGGTCAACACGATGAAACCCGCGCGGCAGCTTGCCACCGCGCTGGGCGCGATTGCCGTTGTATTCGATCAGGTCTGCCCACTTCAGGATCAGCTTGCGCGCGCCGGCCCACAAGGTGACTTCGCCACGGCCTTCGGCAACCACGGCGACGCCGGCGACGCGTTCGCCCTCGGCGAGTCGCGCCTTGGGAATCTCGATCAGCTTGTTGCCCTTGCCGCCGTTGTCGAGCTCGGGCAGTTCGGCGACGGAAAACATCAGCAGGTGGCCGGCGTTTGTCGCCACCACGATGCGGTCGCGCGCGGATTCGTTGACATACGCCGGTGCGACGACGTGCGCGTCGTCGTCCATGTTGATGAGCTGCTTGCCGGCCTTCTTGTTCGCCAGCAGCGCCTCGAACCTGGTCACGAAGCCGTATCCGTGGTCGCTGGCGAGCACGAGCTTGGTCGCGGCGTCGGCGATCGCCACGGCTTCGAATTGCGCGCCGGGCGCGGGCGTGAAGCGGCCGGTCAACGGTTCGCCGTTGCCGCGTGCCGATGGCAAGGTATGCGCCGGTGTGGAATAGCTGCGTCCGGATGAATCGATGAAGGCGACTTGTTGCGTGGTCTTGCCGCGCGCCGCGCTGCGATAGCCGTCGCCTTCGCGATAGCCGAGTGTCGGCGCATCGACATCGTGGCCCTTGGCCGCGCGCACCCAGCCTTTTTCCGACAGCACCACGGTGATCGGTTCGCTGGCGACGAGCGCGGCTTCGTCCAGCGCCTGCGCGACTTCGCGTTCGACGATGGGCGAACGGCGTTTGTCGCCGTATTTTTCCGCATCGGCGGTGAGTTCGTCCTTGATCAGCAATTTCAATTTGGCCGGCGATTTGAGCGTGACCGTGATGCGTGCGCGTTCTTCTTCCAGCGCATCGCGTTCGGCGTTGAGTTTCATTTCTTCCAGCCGCGCAAGCTGGCGCAGGCGCGTTTCCAGGATGTAGTCGGCCTGTTCTTCGCTCAAGCGGAATCGCGCAATGAGGACGGGTTTGGGCTCTTCCTCCGTGCGCACGATGCGGATGACTTCATCCAGGTTCAAAAACGCGATGCGCAGGCCTTCGAGCAGGTGCAGGCGGCGCTCGACTTTTTCCAATCGGTGCTTCAATCGCCGTGTGACCGTATTGGTGCGGAACGTGAGCCATTCGCCGAGGATTTGTTTCAGCGTCTTGACCTGCGGCTTGCCGTCGAGGCCGATCAGGTTCAGGTTCACGCGATAGCTGCGTTCCAGATCCGTGGTCGCATTCAGATGCTGCATCATCTCGTCCAGATCCACGCGGTTGCTGCGCGGGATCAGTACCAGGCGCACGGGATTCTCGTGATCGGACTCGTCGCGCAGATCTTCGAGCATAGGCAGTTTCTTCGCGCGCATCTGCTCGGCAATTTGCGCGAGGATCTTCGATGGCGACACCTGATACGGCAGCGCGGTGATGACGACATTGCCGTTCTCGATGCGATAAATCGCGCGGCAGCGCACAGAGCCGTTGCCGGTGGCATACATCGCCTTCAACTCGCTCTTGG
Source organism: Pseudomonadota bacterium (assembly GCA_018240565.1). Taxonomy (GTDB): domain Bacteria; phylum Pseudomonadota; class Gammaproteobacteria; order Xanthomonadales; family Rhodanobacteraceae; genus Rudaea. The sequence goes on from JAFEFO010000007.1 coordinate 3,896, forward strand.
GCGTGATGATCTCGGCGGCGGTGGGGAAATCGGGCCCTTTCACATGCCGACACAATTCGGCGATGCTGGCTTCGGGTTCATCGAGCAGATGGATGCAGGCGCTCGCCACCTCGCGCAGGTTGTGCGGCGGAATGTCGGTGGCCATGCCCACCGCGATGCCGGTTGAGCCGTTGAGCAGCACATGCGGCACGCGCGCTGGTAACCAGGAAGGCTCCTTCAGCGTGCCGTCGAAGTTCGGCGTGAAGTCGACCGTGCCCTGATCGAGTTCATCCAAGAGCAGATGCGCCATCGGCGTCAGTTTCGATTCGGTGTAGCGCATCGCGGCAAACGACTTCGGATCGTCCGGTGAGCCGAAGTTGCCCTGGCCGTCGATCAGCGGATAGCGGTACGAGAACGATTGCGCCATCAGCACCATCGCCTCGTAACAGGCGCTGTCGCCGTGCGGATGGAACTTGCCGATGACATCGCCGACCGTGCGCGCGGATTTCTTCGGCTTGGCGCTGGCCTCGAGGCCCAGCTCGCTCATCGCGTAGACGATGCGCCGCTGCACGGGCTTGAGCCCATCGCCGATGAAGGGCAGGGCGCGGTCGAGCACCACGTACATCGAATAATCGAGATACGCGCGCTCGGCGTAGTCCTTGAGCGGGATTTGTTCGAAGTTGGATTGCAGGTTCATGGGGGACACCGGAAAGTATCCCGGCATTTTGCCGGAAAGCGCGATCAAAGTGGCGGCGCGCGAGTGGGTAGATCAGCGCGTGCGTCGTGCGGACGCACGATTTGCGGTCGCATGCGCGCGGCGCAGGCAGGCCAGCGCGATCTCGAGCAGGCGCGATGGTGGCGGCGAGCGGCGATGGATGGCGGCGAACTGGCAGGTGTAGGCGAATCGCTGCGGGTACAGCGCGCGCATCAATCCTTGCGCCACGAACGCTGCGGCGTAGTGATCGGGCAGGAAGCCGATGAATTGGCCGGATAGCACGAGCGTGGCGATCGCTTCCTGATCGGAGGCCTCTGCGGCGCGGGTGAATTCGAAACGGTTGCCGGTATCCATGTTCGGTGAGTGGAAACTCAGGCCCGCGTAACGCTGCGCCCACACCGCGCGCTCGCCGCCGCGCGTATCGCGCTGCGCGAACAGCGGATGTTCGCGGCCGCAGTACAAATACATCTGCTCATCGAACAGCGGCAGGTAGTCGAGCGCGGGCGAGGGTCGATAGGTCGGGATGATGCCGAGCTGCCAGGCACCGTCGATCACGCCAGCCTCGATCTGGTGCGTCGGAGCGACGTGCAGTTCCAGTTCCACCGCAGGCGCACGTTTGGCGAAGTCGCCGAGTGCCGCGGCAATGCGCGAGGCCGGATTGCTGGCGGTCTTGTCGAACAGGGCCAGGCGCAGGCGGCCGCGCAGGCGGTCGTTGATTTCCTCGACCTCGGTGCGAAACTGGCTGACCGCGGTGAGCAGGCGTTCGGCGGCGTCGAACACGCGCGCGCCTTCGTCGGTCAATGCAAAACCCGAGCGGCCGCGATGGCACAAGGTCGCCCCCAGGCGCTGTTCAAGTTCCTTCAGATGCCGGCTGATCGTCGAACGGCCGATATTGAGCTCGGATTCGGCCGCGGTCAGGCCGCCACAGCGCGCCACGGTGCGGAACAGGCGCAGCAGGCGCAACTCCGTGTCGGCAAGGGGATTGGCAGGTGTCGGGCTTTGTTTCATGGATTTGAAACTCAACGTGGCGATTGTGGTGTTTATCAAACTTTCGCGCAAGCGTATGCTCGACGGCGGATTTCCCCCGTTGCATTGGAGCAGGCTCATGGCCGTACCGATCAAACACATGCCGAAGGTTGCCGCCGATCCCACGGCCGGCTTGTCGCCGCAGGCGCTGGCAGCGTTCTGGATGCCGTTCACCGGCAATCGCGATTTTCAGAAGAATCCGCGCCTGATCACGGGCGCGAAAGGCGCGTATTACACCTCCGCCGATGGCCGCAAGATTTACGATTCGCTCTCGGGCCTGTGGTGTTCGAGTTTCGGCCATGGCCGCGAAGCGATTGCCGATGCCATCGCACGCGCGGCGAAGGAACTGGATTTCGCGCCGTCCTTCCAGTTCGGGCATCCACTGGCGTTTGAACTGGCGCAGAAAGTCGCGGCGGTTTTGCCGGGCGATTTGAACCACGTGTTCTTCACCACGTCAGGTTCCGGTTCGGCCGACACCGCGCTGAAGATGGCGCGTGCCTATTGGCGCGCCAAGGGCCAGCCGCAGAAGCTCGGCCTGATCGGGCGCATGAAGGCCTACCACGGCGTCAACGGCCTGGGCACCAGCATCGGCGGCATCGGCGGCAATCGCAAGACCTTCGGCCCGCTGGTCGATGTCGAACACATGCCGCATACCTTGTTGCCGGAGAACGCATTCTCGCGCGGCGTGCCCGAGCACGGCGGCGTGGCGCTGGCCGATCAGCTCGAGCAGATCATCGCGCTGCACGATGCCTCCAACGTGGCGGCGGTGCTGGTCGAGCCGATGAGCGGCTCCGCCGGCGTGGTACTGCCGCCGAAAGGTTATCTGCAGCGCCTGCGCCAGATTTGCGACAAACACAATGTGTTGCTGATCTTCGACGAGGTGCTGACCGGCTTCGGCCGCCTCGGCGCGCCATTTGGCGCCAACCTGTTCGGCGTGCAGCCGGACATCATGATGCTGGCCAAGGGCTTGACCAATGGCGCCGCTTCGATGGGGGCGGTGGTGGCGAGCGACAAGGTCTACGACGCGTTCATGAGCCAGGACCTGCCGCCATGGAGCGTCGAGTTCCTGCACGGCTACACCTACACCGCGCATCCGATCGCCTGCGCCGCCGGCATCGCCGCGATGGATATCTTCGTCAACGAGAAGATGGCCGAGCGCGCCGCGCAACTGGCACCGTACTTCGAGAAGCAGGTGCACAACTTGAAGGGACTGCGCCACATCACCGACATCCGCAATCTCGGCATGGCCGCCGCCATCGACGTCGGCAACCCGGACGGCAAACCCGGCCAGCGCCCGTGGCAGATTTCCATGGAATGCTGGAAACGTGGACTGTATTTGCGCTACAGCGGCGACAACGTGCAGCTCGGCCCGCCGTTCATCAGCGAAAAAAGCGATATCGACCTGCTGTGCAACATCCTCGCCGACGTCATTCCCACTGTCGAGTAAAGCCCATGAACGCCGTAGCAAAAAGCGTCACGGCCGCGAGCAGCGCGGCCAGCATCCATCATTTCATCAATGGTCGCATCGTCGAGGACAAGGACGCACGCAGCCTGCCGGTGTACAACCCGGCCACAGGCAAGCAGACCGGCGCGGTGGCCATGGCCAGTCGTGCGCGCGTGGGCGAGGCGATCGCCGCCGCGGCCGCGGCGCAGCCGGCCTGGGCGGCGGTACCGCCGGTGCACCGTGCGCGCGTGATGTACCGCTTCCGCGACCTGCTCGACAAGCATGCCGACGAGCTGGCGCAGGTGTTGACCAGCGAGCATGGCAAGGTGCTGTCCGATGCGCGCGGCGAATGCATCCGCGGCATGGAAGTGGTCGAGTTCGCCTGCGGCATTCCGCACCTGCTCAAGGGCGAGCATTCGCTCGACGTCGGCTCCGGCATCGATTCGTGGTCGATGCTGCAACCGCTCGGCGTGTGCGCCGGCATCACGCCGTTCAATTTCCCGGCGATGGTGCCGCTGTGGATGTTTCCGATCGCCATCGCCTGCGGCAACAGTTTTGTCCTGAAGCCGTCGGAAAAAGATCCGTCTGCACCATTGTTGCTGGCGCAGTGGATGAAGCAGGCGGGGCTTCCCGACGGCGTGCTCAACGTCGTCAATGGCGACAAGGAAGCGGTCGATACCCTGCTCGACGATCCGCGCGTGGAGGCGGTGAGTTTTGTCGGTTCCACGCCGATCGCCGAAGCGATCTACGCGCGCGCATCGGCCAACGGCAAGCGCGTGCAGGCGCTTGGCGGCGCCAAGAATCATCTCATCGTCATGCCCGACGCCGACATGGACCAGGCCGTGGATGCGCTGATGGGCGCGGCCTACGGCTCGGCCGGCGAGCGCTGCATGGCGATTTCGGTCGCCGTGCCGGTGGGCGAGGCGACGGCAGACACGCTGGTCAAGCGCTTGCGCGAGCGCATCGCCACGCTGCGCGTCGGCAATGGCCTGGATCGCGAGGCGAATCCGGAAATGGGTCCGCTGGTCACGGACGTGCATCGCCAGCGCGTGGCCGACTACGTGCAGATCGGCGTCGATGAAGGCGCGCAACTCGTGGTCGATGGGCGCAAGCTGAAAGTGCCCGGCCACGAGTCAGGTTTCTTCTTTGGCGCGACCTTGTTCGATCGCGTCAAGGCGTCGATGCGCATTTATCGCGAGGAAATCTTCGGCCCGGTGCTGTCGGTGGTGCGCGCGCAAAACTTCGACGAAGCGGTCGATCTCATCAACGCGCACGAATTCGGCAACGGCACCTCGATCTTCACCCAGAGCGGCGAAGCCGGGCGCGAGTTCGCCAAGCGTATCAAGGTCGGCATGGTCGGCATCAATGTGCCGATTCCGGTGCCGATGGCCTTCCACAGTTTCGGCGGCTGGAAGCGTTCGCGCTTCGGCGTGCTCAACGTCTACGGCGGCGAGGGCGTGCGCTTCTACACGCAGGTGAAAACCGCGATCGCGCGCTGGCCCAAGGGCATTGTGGAGGAGAATCACTTTTCCATGCCGACGATGAAATAACAGTGCCGTTGCTGCGCAAGGAATGTGTTTGCGGTTGGCGTGATCTTTGAAGTTGCCCGTCATTCCGGCAGGGATTGCCGGAATCCAGAGGCCACGGATGGCAAGCTGTCGGATCATGTGTGCGCTACTTTGGCATCCATGCAGTCTGGATCCCCCTCGGTCGGCTGTCGCCGACGCTCGACCCTGCCGGGATGACAAGTTTTCTCAGGTTCCACACAACGTGAACACTGCACTAGAATCCAGACAACCCAAACAGTTCTTGAAGCGGAGTAGAGATCAATGAGTCAAATCGTCAAAGCCGGCCTGATCCAGATGGCGCAACCCGAAGGCGCGCAGGACATGACGCCGGCCGCCATCCGTGACGCGATGATCGCCGCGCACCTGAAGCTGATCGACGAAGCAGGTAAAAAAGGCGTGCAGGTCTTGTGCATGCAGGAGCTTTTCTACGGCCCGTATTTTTGTCCGAGCCAGGACAGCAAGTGGTACTCGATCACCGAGGCCGTGCCGGACGGCCCGACCACGCGCCTGATGCAGGAGTACGCGCGCAAGCACAACATGGTGCTGGTGGTGCCGCTGTACGAGCAGGAAATGCGCGGCGTGTACTACAACACCGCCGCCGTCATCGACGCCGATGGCAAATACCTGGGCAAATACCGCAAGACGCATATCCCGCAGGTCAAGGGCTTCTGGGAAAAGTTCTTCTTCCGCCCCGGCAACCTCGGCTATCCGGTGTTCGACACCGCCGTCGGCAAGGTCGGCGTCTACATCTGTTACGACCGCCATTTCCCCGAAGGCGCGCGTGCGCTGGGCTTGAACGGCGCGGAGATCGTGTTCAATCCGTCGGCCACCGTCGCCGGCTTGTCCGAATACCTGTGGCAGCTCGAACAACCCGCGCACGCGGCGGCGAACGGCTACTTCGTCGGTGCGATCAATCGCGTCGGCGAGGAAAAACCGTGGGGCATCGGCAAGTTCTACGGGCAGAGCTATTTCGCCAATCCGAAAGGCCAGATCATCGCCAAGGCCAGCCGCGACAACGACGAGTTGCTGATCCATGACCTGGATCTGGAGGAAATCACGCAGATCCGCGACCTGTGGCAGTTCTATCGCGATCGGCGTCCGGATGCCTATGGCGACCTGGTGCGCCCCTGAGCAAGAACGCGATGGCCGGGGAGGGCACATGAGCGCAACGCGAGACGTAACCGACAAACGACTGACCGCACGACAATACGCGGACAATTTCGCCGACATCAAGCCGCCGCTGGACACGCACCAGGCGGCGGTAGAGTCTGATCGCTGCTATTTCTGTTACGACGCGCCGTGCACCACGGCGTGTCCGACGCACATCGACATCCCGAGCTTCATCTACAAGATCCGCAGCGGCAATCTCGTCGGTTCGGCGCGCAACATCCTGGCGGAAAACATCTTCGGCGCGATGTGCGCGCGCGTGTGTCCGGTCGAGGACCTGTGCGAAGGCGCCTGCGTGCGCAATACTGCCGAGGACAAACCCGTTGCGATCGGCCTGCTGCAGCGCCACGCCACCGATGCGTTGCTGGCCAGCGGCGAGGTGTTGTTCGCGCGCGCGCCGACCAGTGGCAAGCGCGTTGCCGTGGTGGGTGGCGGTCCCGCCGGCCTGTCCTGCGCACACCGGCTCGCCATGCTCGGCCACGACGTCAGCGTGTTCGAGGCGCGCAGGAAACTTGGCGGCTTGAACGAGTACGGCATCGCGCGTTACAAGGTGCTGGACGACATCGCGCAACGCGAGGTCGACTGGCTGTTGTCGATCGGTGGCATCACGGCGCGAACCGGCCAGCGCGTCGGCGTCGATATCCAGCTGGCGCAGTTGCGTCGCGATTTTGACGCGGTGTTCCTCGCCTTCGGCCTCGGTGCGGTCAATGCACTGGGCATCAGCGACGAGAACGTGCCGGGCGTGTTCGACGCCGTGCGCTACATCGAGGACTTGCGCCAGGCCTGCGATCTGTCGAGCCTGCCGGTCGGGCGCCGCGTCATCGTCATCGGCGGCGGCATGACCGCGATCGACATCGCGGTGCAGACGCGCCAGCTCGGCGCCGATGAAGTGACCTTGTTGTATCGCCGCGGGCCCGAACAGATGGGTGCGTCGGGATACGAGCGCGAACTGGCGCAGTCGCACGGCGTCAACGTGCGTTTTTGGTCCCGGCCGCGGCGCCTGGTGTTGCGTGACGGCGAGGCGGTCGGCGTGGAGATCGAACGCACGGAACTCGTCGACGGCAAACTGGTGGCGACGGGACGCACGCAGGTGCTGGCCGCCGACATGCTGTTCAAGGCCATCGGCCAAACCCTGGTGCCGGATGCACTGGATGATTCCGCGCGCGAAATCCTCGACACAAAAGCCGGCAAGCTGCGCGTGGACGAGAACCGTCGCACCTCGCTCGCCGGCGTGTGGGCGGGCGGCGACTGCGTCGGTGTCAGCAAGGATCTCACCGTCGCCGCGGTGCAGGACGGCAAGCTGGCCGCGATCGACATCGACAGGACACTGCGCGCATGACGACCAGGATCGATTTGACCAGCACCATCGCCGGCATCCGCTCGCCGAATCCATTCTGGCTGGCATCCGCGCCGCCGACCGACAAGGAATACAACGTCGTGCGCGCGTTCGAGGCCGGCTGGGGCGGCGTGGTGTGGAAAACGCTTGGCGACGATCCGCCCATCGTCAACGTCAACGGCCCGCGCTACGGCGCGTGGTGGAGCGGCGACCGGCGCGTGATGGGCTTCAACAACATCGAGCTGATTTCCGACCGCGCCTTCGACACCAATATCGCCGAAATCACGCGCGTGAAGGCCGCGTGGCCGGATCGCGCGATGGTCGTGTCGGTGATGTTTCCGCTGGACGAGCAGGTTTGGCGCAAGCGCCTCGCGCAGATCGAGGCGACCGGCGCCGACGGCATCGAGATCAACCTTGGCTGCCCGCACGGCATGAGCGAGCGCGGCATGGGTTCGGCCATGGGCCAGCAACCCGACCTCATCGAACAGGTCACGCGCATGGCCAAGGCGGCGACCACATTGCCGGTGATCGTCAAGCTCACGCCGAACGTCACCAATATCCTGCCGGCGGCGCTGGCCGCCAAGCGCGGCGGCGCGGATGCGGTGTCGCTGATCAATACCATCAATTCGATCATGTCGGTGAACCTGGATGCCATGGCGCCGGAACCGACGATCGACGGCAAGGGCAGCCACGGCGGCTATTGCGGCGAAGCCGTGCGGCCGATCGCCTTGCACATGGTCGGTGAAATCGGCCGCTTTGCCGACACGCGCGGCCTGCCGGTGTCGGCGATCGGCGGCATCACGCGCTGGCGCGATGCGGCGGAATTCATGGCGCTCGGCGCGCAAAACGTGCAGGTGTGCACCGCGGCGATGGTCTACGGTTTCAAGATCGTCGACGACATGATCGAAGGCCTCGCACAGTGGATGCAGTCCAAGGGTTACGCCCGGCTCGATGATTTCATCGGGCATGCGTTGCCGAAATTGACCGACTGGAAATTCCTCAACCTCAACTACGTCACCAAGGCGCACATCGACCAGGACCTGTGCATCAAATGCGGTCGCTGCTACATCGCCTGCGAGGACACCTCGCACCAGGCGATCAGCGCCAGCAAGAACGGTGAGCGCCATTTCGAAGTGAAGGACGACGAGTGCGTGGGTTGCAATCTGTGCGTCGAGGTGTGTCCGGTCGAGAATTGCCTGACCATGGTGCCGATGCAGGCCGGCACCGACCCGCGCACCGGTCGCGCCATCGCGCACGATCATGCGGACTGGACCACGCATCCCAACAACGTGATGGCTTGTGAATCCGTAGAAACTGTCGTAAAGAAGTGACGTCATACCGGCATGGTCGAGTGTCGGCGACAGCTGACCGAGGGGTATCCAGACTGCATGGATGCCGTCCGTGGCAACTGGATTCCGGCATTCCCTGCCGGAATGACGAGCATTGCAGCGTAGCCGCGCAATATCTGAATTCGAGAGGTGAACAACCATGGCACTTATGATTCGCGGCGGCACGGTGGTCAATGCGGACCAGACCAGCGAGGCCGATATCCTGTGCGAAGGCGGCAGCATCCGCGCGGTCGGCAAGAACCTCGCCGCACCGGCGAATGTCGATGTGGTCGAGGCGAAGGGTTGTTACGTCATGCCCGGCGGCATCGATCCGCACACGCACATGCAATTGCCATTCATGGGCACGGTCGCCAGCGACGATTTCTTCACCGGCACCGCCGCGGCGCTCGCCGGCGGCACCACCATGATCATCGACTTCGTGATTCCCAATCCGCAAGAGCGCCTGCTCGATGCCTACAAGAAGTGGCGCGAGTGGGCGCAAAAGTCCTGCGCGGATTATTCCTTCCACGTTGCCGTGACCTGGTGGGACGAATCCGTGCACAACGACATGGGCACGCTCGTCAACGAATGCGGCGTCAACAGCTTCAAGCATTTCATGGCCTACAAGGGTTCGATCATGGCCGACGATGGCGTGCTGGTGCGCAGCTTCCCGCGCGCGCTGGAGCTTGGCGCCATCGTCACCGCGCACGCCGAGAACGGCGACCTGGTCGATCACCTGCAAAAGGAAGTATTCAAGCACGGTGTCACCGGTCCCGAAGGCCATCCCGCGTCGCGTCCGCCCGAGGTCGAGGGCGAGGCGGCCAATCGCGTCATTCGCATCGCGCAGATCCTCGGCGTGCCACTGTATGTGGTGCACAATTCCTGCCGCGAATCGGTCGAGGCCATCGCGCGCGCGCGCGCGCAGGGCCAGCGCGTGTACGGCGAATGCCTGGTGCAGCATCTGGTCATCGACGAGTCGGTGTATTCATCCAAGGACTGGAACTTCGCCGCCGCGCATGTGATGAGTCCGCCGTTCCGCGCGAAGTCGAATCAGGATGCGTTGTGGGATGCCCTGCGCGGTGGCTTGCTGCAAACCACCGCCACCGATCATTGCTGCTTCTGCGCCGATCAGAAAGCGATGGGCCGCGACAACTTCGCCAAGATTCCCAACGGCACGCCGGGCGTGGAAGATCGCCTGGCGATCCTGTGGCACTACGGCGTCAACATGGGGCGGCTGACGCCAAGCGAATTCGTCGCGCTGACCTCGACCAATACCGCGCGCATCTTCAACATCTACCCGCGCAAGGGCGTGTTGCGCGAAGGCGCCGACGCCGACATCGTGGTTTGGGATCCACGCAAAAAGAAAACCATCTCGGTCGAAACCGATCACCAGAAGATCGACTTCAACGTGTTCGAGGGGCGGCAAGTGCAGGGCGCGCCGCTCTACACCGTGAGCAATGGCGTGGTGAAATACGCCGACGGAAAATTGCATGTCGAGCCTGGCACGGGACGCTACGTCGATCGCCCGCCGTTCGCGCCGTATCTGCGCGCGCAGCAACACTGGAACGACCTCAACCGCATTCATCCGGTGGATCGCGCGATCGTTTGATCCGGCGCGTGATCGCCGCACGAACGACCTTCAGGGGAAAGGCATGACCGAAGCGCAACCGTTCCACGACCTGGCCTTCAAGACCGACGCGCAGGTGGATGCCATCTGCGCGCAGGTTGCCGACTCGCCGCTGTACAACGACGACCTTGCCCCGGCCGGGCCGCGCGAACGCACCTGGAACACCTGGCACATCCTCGCCATGTGGATTGGCATGAGCGTGGTGCTGACGACCTACACGCTCGCGGCGGGACTGATGGCGGCTGGCATGAACTGGTGGCAGGCGCTGAGCACCGTCGGCATCGCCAATTTCATCGTGCTGATTCCGATGGTACTCAACGCGCACGTCGGCGTGCGCTACGGCATTCCGTTTCCGGTGTTCGTGCGCTCCTCATTCGGCACCGTCGGCGCCAACTTCGCCGCGCTCGCGCGCGCCATCGTCGCCTGTGGCTGGTTCGGCATCCAGACCTGGCTTGGCGGACTGGCAGTGTCCGGCATCATGGCGGTGCTGTGGCCGGGTTGGTCGACACTGGCGGGCCACGACTTCATCGCCTTTTTCATTTTCTGGATCGTGCAGGTCGTGATCATCTTGCGCGGCATGGAAGGCATCAAGAAGTTCGAATCGTGGGCCGCGCTGGCACTGATCCTGGTCGGCGTGTGGTTGCTGTACTGGGGCATCTCCGCCGGCCATGGCCTCAGCAATGTGCTCGACACTTCGGCGCGCATGATGGGCACGCCCGAGCACTCGTTCTGGGAACTGTTCTGGCCCGCGCTCGCCGCCAATGTCGGTTACTGGGCGACGTTGAGCCTGAACATTCCGGACTTCACCCGCTTCGCGCGCTCGCAGCGCTCGCAGATCATCGGCCAGACCATCGGCCTGCCGCTGACCATGATCGCCTACAGTTTCCTCGGCATCGCCACCACCGCGGCGACCGTGGTGGTGTTCGACAAGCCGGTGTGGAATCCGGTGGACCTGGTGCCGATGATCACGCACAACCCGGTGATCCTGATCGTCACCATGATCCTGATCCTGATCGCGCAGATCAGCACGAACATGGCGGCAAATGTCGTTGCGCCGTCGAACGATTTCTCCAACGTCGCGCCGCGCCACATTTCCTTCCGCACCGGCGGCATGATTACTGCCATCATCGGTGTGCTGATGTTTCCGTGGGCGATCTTCAACAGCGCCAGCGCCTACATCTTCACCTGGCTGGGCGGCTACGGCAGCCTGCTCGGCGCGATCGCCGGCGTGATGATCGCCGACTACTGGATCGTGCGCCGGCGCCAGCTCGACATCGCCGACCTGTATCGGGTGAACGGGCAGTATCCGCGTTGGAACTGGATCGCGTTCGTGGCGATTGCCGTTGCGATCGTGCCGGTGATTCCCGGCTTCATCGCCGCATCGACCACGCCGGGCGGCGTCGTCGCCAATCCGGGATTCATCGACCGCCTGTACACCTACGGCTGGTTTTTTACCTTTGCCGTCGCGCTGGTTGCGTATTGGATGATGAGCGTGGCGCGCGGAAAATCGCGCGGTCGCTGATTACACCCCGATATCCTCGTTCCACAGTTCCGGGCGCGCGGCGATGAACTCGCGCATCAGGGCGATACAGGTTTCATCCTGCACGACATCGACGCTGACGCCGCGCGCGCGCAGCAGATCCTCGTCGCCCATGAACGTCTTGTTCTCGCCCACGATGATCCTCGGGATGCCGTAAAGCAGGATCGCGCCGCTGCACATGGGGCAGGGCGACAGCGTGGTGTAGAGCACGCATTCGCGATAGATCTTGGCCGTTTGCCGACCGGCGTTCTCGAACGCGTCCATCTCGCCGTGCAGTACCGTGGAACCCTTCTGCACGCGGCGGTTGTGGCCGCGTCCCAGAATGCGGCCGCCGTGCACGATCACCGAACCGATAGGGATGCCGCCTTCGTTCAATCCCTGGCGGGCTTCGTCGATGGCGGCTTGCAGGAAGGGATCCATGGAAACGCTCCGGGTTGGATGTCCGGAGACTCTAGCACGCGTCCGGAATTTTGCGGGGGCGACGCTACGGCCCGAATCCGTCGCGGAAGATTTCATCGTCGATAGCAGATGTCTGCACGGAACCGGCATCGCAAGTGGCACCGATCGGTCGCACATAGCCGCGTTGATCGAACGTGCTGCAACAGGCAGGATCGCCCGCGCCGATTACGCCGCTGCCGCTGCCGGGAAGCCGCGTCTGCGTTGAGCCGCCATTGCCCGCGTCGCGCAGCCACTGTGTCAGAGGAAGTGAATCGGTCATCCCAGGCCTTTTTGCCGCCCTGCCGCGGTCTGTTGTGCAGCTTAACGCATCGCCACGACGGATTCCGGAACGGGCTGTCTGCCGGGACTATGCGTACCCGCATCGGCGAAGTAGGATGCAGGCGTTGGAGGACGCGACCATGAGTGGGGAAGCCGGATCGCGGGCGCCGCCGAGGTTCCCGTCCGTCGACCTGGATGCGCAGGTTTATGCCGAGCTGATGCGCCTGGCGCGCGCACAACTGTCGCGTGCGGGCACGCTGTCGCTGGATGCGCCCATGCTGGTGCACGAATCCTACTTGCGCTTCCATCGGCAGGGTGCGGTTGCCGAGGCCGAGCGCCGGCAGTTCTATGCCTATGCCGCACAGGTCATGCGCACTGTGATCGTCGACTACGTGCGCGCGCGGCGCGCGCAGCGGCGCGGCGGTGGCGAGGCGCCGGTGACGCTGACCACTGGCGTGGCCGGAACGGTCATCGGCGAGAACGGCATCGAACGCCTGCATGAATCCATGCAGGCTCTGAACGCGATCGACCCGCGTGCGCACCAGATCGTCGAATTGCGCTACTTCGGCGGCCTGACCGAAGCGGAGATCGCGCAGGTGATCGGCGTGTCGGTGCCCACGATCAAGCGTGACTGGCGCAAGGCGCGCGCGTTTCTCTACGATGCGATCGCCACGCCATGAATGATGGCGACGAAAATACGCTGGACCGCACCGCGTTCGCCCTGTTCGCGCAGTGGCTCGACAGCGATCCCGCGCGCCGGCGGGAACTGCTCGATGCAGCCGCCCGCGACGCGGCGGTGCACGCGCGACTGGCGGCCCTGATCCGCGCCGACGGCGCCGCCGAACAGATCGCCTTTCTGGAAGGCGGCGCGCTGGTGGAAATCGCCGCCGATGCGGACGCGGCGGACCAGGGCTGCGCCGGTCGGCGCGTCGGCGCATGGACGCTCGAGCGAAAGCTCGGCGCCGGCGGCATGGGCGAAGTCTGGCTCGCGCGGCGCAGCGACGGCCAGCACGAAGGCGTAGCCGCGATCAAGATGCTGCGCATCGCGTTCGGCGACGCGCAGGCCAATGCGCGCTTCGCGCAGGAAGGTCGCATCCTCGCGCAGATGCGCCATCCGCATATCGCCATGCTGCTGGATGCGGGCTTCGATGCCGACGGCCAGCGCTACCTCGTCATCGAGTATGTCGATGGGGTGCCGATCGATCGCTGGTGCGACGAACACAAGCTCGACCTGCGCGGGCGCGTGAACCTGTTCCTGCAGGTTTGCGCGGCCGTCGCGCATGCGCACGCGCACCTGGTCATCCACCGCGATCTGAAACCTTCCAACATCCTGGTGCTCGGCGATGGCGAGGTGAAGCTGCTGGATTTCGGCATCGCCGGACTGGTGGCGTCCGATGGCGGCGCCGTGGCGGATGCGCCGCGCGCGCTGACACCCGGTTACGCCGCACCCGAACAGGCGACCGGCGGCGCACTCACCACCGCTACGGACGTGCATGCGCTCGGCGCGGTGCTGTATCGCCTGCTCTGCGGCGCCAGCGCGTTCGGTGGCGCCAAGGCTTCACCGGCGCAGCGAGCGCGTGCCGTGCTCGATGCGCTCGCGCCACCGATGTCCGATCGCGTCGACGCCGACACCGGGGCGGCTGCCGCGCGGCGCGTGACCTCGCCGCGCATGCTGCGGCGCGCCTTGCGCGGCGACCTCGACGCGATCGTCGCCAAGGCGCTGAGCAAGGCGCCGCAGGATCGCTACGCGAGCGTGCGCGCGCTGGCCGACGACTTGCGCGCCTGGCTCGCCCATCGCGTGATCGCGGCACGCGGACGCGGCACGTTGCTGCGAATGCGCCGCTTTGCCCGGCGCAATCGTTGGCCGCTGGCGGCCACGGCGGCATTGTTCACGGTGGCGCTGACCGGCGCGGGGCTGTATGTCGCGCAGACGCGCCGCGCCGCGCGCGAAGCGCAAACCACCGCGGCGGTGAAGGATTTCCTGTTTGGCCTGTTCGAGGCGGCCGATCCGATGGGTGCCCGGCACGGCAACGTCAGCGCGCGTGAATTGCTCGATCGCGGCCGCGAACGCGTCGATGCGCAAGCCCGCGCCGATCCGCGCCTGACTGCCGAATTGCGTGTGGTCCTTGGCCACATCTACGGTCAGCTTGGCCTGTATCCGGATGCGGCAACCTTGCAACGCGCGGCCCTCGCGGCGATGCCGGACGCGGGCGATGCCGGCATCTTGCGCGCGCGTGCCGAAATCGACTATGCCGCGACCTTGCGCGAAACCGGCGATGTGGAGGCCGCCGCAAAAATCGCCGCCGCTGCGGCAGCGCGCGTCGCCGCGCTGCCCGATGCGACATCCGCCGATCGCATGCGTGCGTTTGCCGCGCAGGCCAAGGTGGAGATTTCGCGGCGCGATTTTCAAGCCGCGCGACGCTTTGCCGAGGCCGGCGTCGCCATCGCGCGTCACGAACGCGTCGATGCTGCATTGCGCGCCGATGCGCTGTGGAATCTGGCCAATGCCGACTGGGGTCTGAAGTCCCTGGATGGCGCGCAAGCCGGCTATCGCGAGGCCTTGCGTCTGTTCGAACGGATCGACGGACCGCGCAGTGCGCGCGTTGGCCAGCTGCACGGCAATCTGGCCCTGGTCATGCGTGGCCGTTCGCGCTACGACGAAGCGCTGGCCGAAGATGAAATGGCACTGGCCATCGACGAGCAGGCGCTGGGCGCGGGACATCCGGCAACCGCCGCCGTGCGAGCGAGCCTGGGTCTGACCCATTATCACCTCGGCAACTATTCGCATGCGCGCGATCTGCTCGCCGCCGCCGCACAGGCCCAGCGCGACGCCGGATCGGCGGCGCTGGCGGGAACCCTCATCAACCTCGGTCTGGCGTCGATCGAGTTGCCCGATCTGGATGCCGCCGCAGGCGCATTCGGCGAATCCATGCGGTTGTGGGAATCGCGCCAGGGGCCGGATTCCCCCGGCGCGCTTGCGGCGCGCGCGGGCCTGGGACGCGTGCTGACGTTGCGCGGTCAACTGGACGCGGCCGAACGCGAACTGGATGCGGTGCTCGCCGGCGACCGGCGTCGCGGCGTGAACGACGACTACGCCACAGCGTATTGGCGCGGCGAGGTGTATCGCCTGCGCGGCGACCCGGCGGCAGCCATGGCGCTCGAAGCGCCCGCGCTGGCGGCGGCGCTCGCCGCGCTGGGCGCGCAGGGTCGCTATCCGGCGCTGGGCCATCATTATCTTGGCCTTGCCCTGCGCGATCGGGGCGATCCGGCTGGTGCGGAGCGCGAACTGCGTGCGGCGCTCGCCGCTTTCGGCTACCGGCCCGGCGCGGCGCATCCGTGGGCGGCAAGCACGCGCATCGAACTGGCGCAACTGGTTCTCGCCCACCCACGGGGGCGCGTGGAGGGGCTGCGCCTGCTCGGCGAAGCGGTCGCCTTGCGCGAGCGTTTCTTCGGGCCGGACGATGCGCGCACGCTGCAGTCGCGCAGCCTGTTGGCCGCCGCCGCCGGCGACTGATCCTTTTTGCCGCCGTTTCCCGTCTGTCGTGACGCCACGACAAGGCGCGGCATGTCCGTGCGCCGGCTACCGGCGCCACCCGCTCCAATCGCATGGCGCAGCGGAGCGATCCGCATCCAACGATGCAGGAGAAGGGCGCATGAACAGGTCGTCGATAGTGCAATTGTTCGATTTTGCGGATTGCGCGGCATTGCATCTGGCAATCGTGCTGCTCGCCGCCTGCGCCCTGCTGAGCGGGCGCACGGCGCATGCGCTGGAAACCTACTGCGTGGCCAGCACCGACGAGCTCGATTATGCCTATCGGCGCAGCGCCTATGACGATGTCGAGATTCATCTCGTACAGGGTTACTACAATCTCAAGGACAGCGCGCTGGACGTGGCCACCGGCTACTATCCCAATGGCCAAAGCCGGATGACCTTGCGTGGCGGTTACACGCCGGGCTGCGCCGGGCGCACGGCAAAGCCCGATGTGACCCGTCTGTCGATCGAACGCACGCCGGGATTCGTGCGCTTCGGCAGTTTCGGCGATCTGCTGCTCGAATCGCTCAAGATCTATCTGACCGATAGCGTCATTTTGTGGAGCACGCACAGCCTGACCTTGCGCAACGATCGCTTCGAAGGCAATCGCGCCTCGGCGACGGCGACCAATGGGCTGGAAGCGGTGTATGCGCTGGGTCCCTACGTGCGCGTCGAGCAGAGCCTGTTTGACAAGAATTCAGCACCCGGCTGCGCGCTGCTGCTGGATACGGATTCGACCTTACCCTATTCGCTGGTCAGCGCCGAGGTCGTCAACTCGGTCTTTGCCGACAATACGGGGCCGGGATTGTGCGTGCGCAAGGAATTTTCCGGCGGCAGCGAAAGCGCGAACTGGAGCTTGTCGGCGTTCAACAACATCCTGTGGAACAACGGCGGCATCGGCGATCTGGTCACGCGCGGTTCAAATTCGATCAGCTTGTTCAACAACATCTACCACACGACATCGATGCAACCATCGCCGGCCGCGGCGGCCACCGCCAGCATCGACGCCGATCCGCAATTCGCCGATCCGGTCAATGCCAACTATTTCATCAAGACCACCTCGCCTGCGGTCAACAGCGGTTCGGTGGTACAGCCGGGCGGGTTTCCGGCGACCGATCTCATCGACGACCCGCGCATCGTCGGCTCGCGCATCGATCGCGGCGCCTATGAAACGATCGTCGATGACGGCCTGTATCTGACCGTGACCTCGACGCTGGATCCGCCGCTCAATCCGCCCACCGGCACCCTGCGCCGCGCGATCGCCGATGCCAATGCCGCCGGCGGGTTCCATGCGATACGTTTCAACCTGCCGGGCCCGTGCAGCGCGAATGTCATCCATCTGGCCTTGCCCTTGCCGGACATTACGCAGAACCTGCGCATCGACGGCTATTCGCAAGCGGGCAGTTCGCCCAATTCGAGCCCGTTCGGCAACAATGCGGTGCCCTGCGTCGGCATCGTCGGCGACGGCAGCAATCAGACGCACGCCTTGCGTGTTCCCTCCGGCGGCACGGCCACACTCGAGGTCAACGGTATCGCCTTTGGCGGCTTTACCACCGCTGCGCTGCGCCTGTCCGGCGGCAGCGGGCACAATGTGTGGGGCAACCAGTTCGGCGGCAGCCTCGGCGCAACCGCGCTCGGCAACAACGCGGTCAACGTCCTGCTCGATGGCAGCTCTTCCGGCAGTGTCATCGGCGGCAGCGCGAACCAGCAGCAGAACCTGCTCAACGGCGCATACCAGTATGGCGTGCAGATCGCCGGCGGCTCCGGCGGCAACCAGATCCAGGGCAACTATGTCGGCATGGCCGCCAACGGACGTTCGTTTGCGTCCAACGGCACCGGCATCTTCATTGCCACGGATCACAACGTCATCACCGGCAATTTTGTTTCCGGGAACAATTACGACGGCATCGAAATCGCTTACGCCACCGCGACCGACAATGTGCTGTTGAACAATCGTGTCGGTGTCATTGGCAGCATTCCGCTGTGCGGAATCCCGCCATTGCCGGCGTGCACGCCTGGATACAACCTGTTGCCGAACGGACGCTTTGGCGTGCTTGCCCACCTCGGCGCCAATCATGCGGTGATGTACGGCAACGAGATCGCCGGCAGCGGTGATGCTGGCGTGTATGTTGCCAACGGCAGCGCGCGCATCGATCTACTGGTCAATTCGATCCACGACAATACCGGGCTCGGCATCGACCTTGGCGTTGCCGGCGTCGATCCGGTCGACAACGATGGCGCCGCCGCGGCGGCTGCCTACGCCAATCGCGGGCTCAATCGGCCCTACATCGGCATTCCGCGGGGCGGACAGCACCGCGGCACGGTGACTGGCGCACTGGCGTCGATCAATGGCGATTACCTCATTCAGGCATTTGCGAGCAATGCCTGCGCCGCCTCCGGCTATGGCGAAGGCCAGTGGTATGTGGGCAGCGCAAGCGCATCGATCGGCAACCAGAGTGTCGGCGGCAACGGATCCGTGGTGTTCTCGGTGCCCCTGTCATGGAGTTCGGGCAACCTTGCGGACAAGGCCATCACCCTGATAGCGCGCGATGCGTTGGGCAATACGTCCGAGTTCTCGCAATGTTCCGTGTACCAGTGCGACACGATTTTCGCGAACGGGTTCGACGATGCCATCGCCCAGACCTGCCCGGCACATTGAGGAGCGAACCATGTCGTACAAGCGCAGCGTCGATCGAATCGGGTTTGCACTGGGATTGTCGTTGCTGACCGCCATCGCATCGGCGCAGTCGCTCGATCTGAAATTTGCGCGCGTGTCGCCCAATCTGCAAGTGAACGCGGTGGCGCAGCAAACGGATGGCAAGCTGCTCGTGGGTGGCAGCTTCAGCATGATTGGCGGCGTGCTGCATCCGTGCCTGGTGCGCCTGAATACCGATGGCACGCTGGACACGACATTCGATGCGCAAGCGTTTGGCGGGTGCTCGGTGAATGCCGTGCTCATTGATACAGCAGGCAACATCCTCGTCGGTGGCAGCTTCAGCAAGATGGGCGGTGGCTCGCGCACGAACATCGCGCGCCTGCACGCAGACGGCACGGCGGACACCGGGTTCAATTCCTACGCCGACCAGCCGGTGTGGACGTTCGCGGTACAAGGCGACGGCAAGGTGCTCGTCGGCGGCGATTTCAGCTACGTCGGCGCTGCGGCGCACGATCGGCTGGCGCGCCTTGACCCGCTAACCGGTCTGGCCGATTCCGCATTTTCGCCGAGCGTGAGCGGCTCGGTGCGCGCAGTGTTGCCGCAGGCCGACGGGCACATCGTGTTCGGTGGCCAATTCGGCATCGTCGTGGGCGTCACGCGTTTTCGCCTCGCGCGCGTCGATGGCAACGGCAATGTCGATGCGAATTTCCATCCCGACCCCGATTCCGGCGTAAACGCCTTGTCCAGCTTGCCGGGCGGCAAACTGTTGGTCGGCGGAGGCTTTTCGCATATCGGTGGTGCGGCGCACGCGGGATTGGCGCTGCTGGACGACACGACCGGGGCAGTCGATGCTACGTACACGCCGTATGTCGGTGGTGGCGTGAATGTGTTGTTGCCGATGGCGAACGGCGATGTGCTGGTCGGCGGCAGCTTCAATGGCGTGAACACGCCAGCCAACGGATACCTCGCGCGGCTGCATGCCGACGGCACGGTCGATACCGATTTCCACGACTTTTCGCGCTTTGGCATGATCGATTGTTGCGTCAACGCACTCGCACTCGACGGCGGTTTTCTTGTGGTCGGCGGTTCGTTTCTTAAAGCCGGCAGTTTTCGCCGCGATTTCCTGGTCCGGCTGAACCTCGACGGCATCTTTGCGGATGATTTCGAGTAAGGGAGGATGGCTGTCAGCGCGGCGCGCGATACCCGCCGGGCACGCCGAGCGGCGCCAGGCCATCAAGGTGCGGTCGTAGCAGGATCCGTAATTTTTCACGCCGACATGTTCGAACATGTCGATGGAAAAGTGGATGGCTCACGCAAATCACGCGGCGCGTTGCAGTGCCGCTGCAAATTGACATCAACGACGGAGGGTAATCATGAGCTGATCGCAGATGCTGTTTTCATTCCAAGGGCGGATCGGGCGCGCGCCGTACTGGTATTTCGTGCTCGCAATGACGGTGCTGTTCGGTGCGATTTTCGCATGGGTCGGAGCCTCGCTGTTCAACGCGGCGATAGTGGGTGCGGATGGTGCCGCGCCGCCCAGCGGGGGGATGGCGGCAGCGGCCGTTCCGGTCTTGTCATTGTTGGCGCTGTGGCCGAGCCTGGCGATCTGTGCCAAGCGCTGGCACGTCGCGCTGGTGTTCAATGGCTTCATTGCCGGGACGCCAGGGGCGAACCGGTTTGGCGAGCGGCCAGCCTGAAGAGTCCACGCGCCCGCTTGCGCCGCACGCTTGTGGCGGGCGCAGCCGGTCAATTCCACGATTTCGAGGATTGCGCAAATGAAGACTTCGAGTTACCTGGTTCACGCTGTACTGTTGCTCGCCTGCGGCGTCGCTTTCGCCAAAGGTTCGGGAACGTTCTATCAGGATGGCAAGGCCATGGCGCTGGACAATGCCTATGCATATCGCATGGCCGATCCGTTCGACGCCGGCAAGCAGATCACGCGCATCGTCTTTGCCGACCGAGCCATCGATGCGGGCGTGCTCAACGATGCCGCCGATCGTGACAGCGCCATAGACGAGATGCTTCGCGGCGCGGTGCGCGTTGAGCTCAACGTCGACAGCGATGGCAACCTGCAGAACGTCAATGTGCGCACGGATTCGGGTAGCGGTTCGCAAAGCGGCAGCGGCTGGTACACGCTGAGCCTGAAGCGCAACGACGACAAGCGCATCGAAGGCAGTTTCCGCACCAACGACGAGTCGGAAAAGGCCAAAGGGCGCTACTACGACTTCCGCTTTGCCTTCGACTTGCCCGGCGCACCCGATGCGGGCCAGTCCCTGCCGGCGGGCGGTGGGGAGCCGGGCAAGATCTACCTGGCGCACCTGGCGTTGCTCAGGAAGGGCGACATCGACGGCATGGCCAAGACCATGTCCAAGGCGCGTGCCGAGGAACTGCTTGCGCATCGCAATGATGCGGATTTCAAGACGATGTTCGGCTTCATCCAGAGTCAGGCCCTGCGTGAACCCAAATACGTCAACGGACACGTCAAGGGCGACCTAGCAACACTCGAATACACCGGCAAGGATGGCGACGGCAATGCCGTGAAGACGACCGTTTCGATGAAGCGCGAAGCGGGCGCGTGGAAGATCGAGAAGGAATCCTCCAGCTCGAGTTTGAACTGAGGCTTGCCGCCCGCGGACGATGGCGATTCCGGTGCCGCGGCGCGCGAATGCGCCGCGGCGTGAGCGCCCGCGCGGCACACCGGATCCGCCGGCCTTGCCGCGCAGCTAACCCGGCGCGGCGATGCCGCATCTACCCCGGCAGGGGCGCACTCGCAACCGGTGCTCAGCGCGGCGCGCGATAGCCGCCGGGCACGCCGAGCGGGCTGAGCACGATTTGCCAGAGTTGATCGCGGCGTGCGCGGA
>JAFEFO010000008.1 GCA_018240565.1 Pseudomonadota bacterium
GCCACCCCGGATCATCTGCACTGGGCGCCGGCGCTGCCGAAGACGCGCTCGGGCAAGATCATGCGCCGCATCCTGCGCAAGATCGCCGAGAACGCACCCGACCAGCTCGGCGACATTTCCACGCTCGCCGATCCGTCGGTGGTGCAGCATCTGGTGGATACGCGGCTGGTGAAGTGAGCGCCGGCGCACTCGCCCCCGCGGATTTCATCCCCGCCAGCGCGCCGCCGCCGTTGCCACCGGGTGAAATCCACTTGTGGTTTTTTCCACAATGGGAACGCGCGCGCGATGCGGCCGACTCGGCGCCGCTGCGCCGCCTGCTGGCGGCGTATCTGGATCGTCCCGTCGAAACCATCCGCATCGAGCGCGGCGCGCATGGCAAGCCGCGTATCGCCGACGCGCAACTGCAGTTCAACCTCTCGCACGCGGCCGATGCGCTGCTGCTTGGCATCAGCCGCAATAGTGTGCTCGGCGTGGACATCGAGCCCGCCGCACGCACGGTCAGCGCGCCGCTCGAACTGGCGCAGCGTTTTTTTGCGCTGCGTGAAGCCGCTGCGCTCGCGGCCTTGCCGGAACCGGCACGACAAGCCGCCTTCCTGCGCCTGTGGTGTGCCAAGGAGGCCGTGCTCAAGGCTCACGGACAAGGGATCGGTTTCGGCTTGGAACGGTTCGAGTTCGTGGTCGATTCCGCCGGCATGAGCATTCCGGCTACCGGCAATCCCTGGCGAATCTGTGAGGTGATCCCAGCGCTGGCGCTGGTTGGCGCCCTGGCCTACCGCGAGCCGGTCAGCCACTTGCGGGCGTTCGTCGCAAATTCCTGATCCGGGCATTGCCCTGCGCCAGCAATCCGGCTAAGTTTCCGAATTCCGCACGCTCGGGTTTTCCACCATGTGGAAGTGGCTGCGCAACGGTGTCCTGCTCGCGATCGTACTGGCTGGCGCGCTCAAGCTCGCGGCCTGGTATACGGTCGGGCGTGACGCGCAGCGCGTGGTCGCCGAGTTGGCGCCGTATGCCGACATAAAATACGACGGCCTCGGCGCCGGTCTCGACGGCAGCGTTTCCCTCACCGGCGTGAGCGTAGCGCCGAAAGGTTCGCACCGGATCTACCGCGCCGATCGCGCATCGTTCGATTCACCCGGCCTGGCGTGGCTGCTCAAGCATGCGTTGCTGGGCGAAAACGACCTGCCGGCGCAATTCGGCCTGACTGTGAACGGCCTTTCCCTTCCACCGGAACCCTGGCTGGATCCGCAATGGCTGGATCCGGGAAATTTCGCCCTGTTCGCATCAGCGGGTTGCAACGCGCGCTTGGGTGCCAGCGATTGGCAACGCATGGGACTGGATCCTGGATCGCCTTCACACGGACGCTTCGAATACCGCTATGACGCCGACCAGCACGCGCTGACTGCGACGTTGAGCCTGTCCACACCGCAAGTCGCCACGCTGGCATTGGAAACGGACCTGAGCCGATTCGATCCGGCGAAGCTGATGAAACCCGGGTTCTGGAATGCAACCCGCATCGACCAGATGGCGGCGACCTACACCGATCATGGCTTCCTGCAACGCCGCAATGACTATTGCGCCAAACGTGCCGAACTCACGCCCGTGCAGTTCACCGCCCAGCACATTGCCGCCGTCGACGCGCTGCTGGAAAAGTCGCGCATCGAGCCCGACGACGAACTTGCGCGCTTGTACAAAGCGCTGGTCGAACACGGCGGCAGCTTGCGCTTGCTGAGCCTTCCGAACGCCGCCTTCTCGGTAAACACCTGGAACACCGCCCCGCGCGACGAATTGCTGCGCCAGCTCAATGTCACCGCGCGTTATCAGGACAAGCCGCCAATCATGTTCCGCCTGGCGTTCCTGCCGGCAGCGGCGCCGGATGCGTCATCCGTGGCCACGCCGGCTGCCGAAGCCACCGCGCAAGCACTGTCCCCCGCTGCTCCCGCGCCACCGGCAACAGCGGTGGCTTCCGCGCCAAAGGAACCCGCGCTGGAACCCAAGCCTGTCGTGTCGGCAGCGGCAGCAAGACCCGAACCCGCGCCAAGTGCGCCGCCCGCGGCAAAACCAGCGCAAATTGCGCCGAATTACCTCGATCGCGCCGAAGCGCGCCTGTCCCCGCTGGTGGTGACGCCACCGGCCCCCACCGTTCCGGAGGTTCGCTCGCCGCCACTCGCACCGCTCGCGCCATCGACGCCGATGCCAGCGAACGCTGCGCAGGCCCTGGTCTGGAAGCCAGGGGTGATCGAGCAGTTGCCCGAAGCGGTGCCGCTGAAGAAGGACTATACGGTCATCGACTTCACCAACCTGGCCCAGTACCCCGGTCGCCACGTGCGCCTGATCACGCGCGGCGGCAAACGCATCGAGGGATTCGTGGCATCGGCCGACAATCTCGCCGTGCAAATGCGCATTGAACGTGGTGGTGGCAGCGCGCTGATCACCATCGGTCGCGACAGCGTCTCCCAGGCGCAATTGCTGCATTGGTAGCGGCTGCGACGATTTCCTTGCTTGCCGCGTCTTGGCACCAGTGAACGACAAACCGGCCACGGGATTCGCCCAGGACATCGACGCGATGACCTTGGCGCGCGCCCAGCGCGGCGACATGGCGGCGTTTGCGCAGTTGTACCAGCGCTATGCCCGCGCCTGTTTCCAGCTCGCGCTGCGCCTGACCGGACAACGCCAGCCGGCCGAGGATCTGGTACACGAGGCTTTCCTGAAAATGATGGACACGATCGGCAGTTACCGCGGTGATGCTCCCTTCGGCGCATGGTTCAAGCGCCTGGTGGCGAACACCGGCATCGATTGGCTGCGCCGGCAGCGCCATATTGCCGGTGTCGACGCCGAAGAGGCGCTCGAACACGCCAGCGCCATGCCGGTCGATACCGCGGGCATCGTCGATGCCGATGCATTGCTCGCGCGCCTGCCGCCGCGCGCGCGCGCGATCGTGGTCCTGCATGAACTGGAAGGCTACACCCACGCCGAACTCGCGGCCTTGTTCGGGCAAAGCGAAAGCTATTCCAAGTCGATCCTGGCGCGCGCACTCAAGCGCCTGCAGGGACTGGCTGCAACGGCAACCTCCACATCGCAGGTGGCGCTATGAGCGACGATGAACTGTATTTCCGCGAGCTTGCCGCAGGCATGCCCGCCGCACGCCTGGAACCGTTGCCGCCGGACCTGTGGCCGCGCATCGCCGCTTCGCATGCGTCGCGCCAACGCCGTCGCCGCTGGCGCCGTTTGGCGACAGGCGGTAGCGTCGTGGCGCTGGTCGCCGGCCTGGCTTTTTCGCTGACGGCCTGGCGGCATGCCGTGGCGCCAGACATCGACTGGCAGTCCCGTGCGCAGGCGCTCGAATTGCAACTGGATTCACTGCCGATGCCCGCCGCGAAAAATCCCATGGCGCAGCTGGCCGAGTCCGAGCTCGCACACCTGGACTCCAACCTGCAGGCAGCCTATGACCGTGGCGCGGCGCGCGGCGACATGGATGCGCTGTGGCAACGCCGCTGTGAATTGCTCGATGCCTTGTTGTCGGTGCGACGGCAACAAACCCTTTCCACCCGGATCTGAGATTTCGCCATGTTTACCCGAATTGCCTGTGCATCATTGCTGCTGCTGTGTTCGTCGGCAGCCCCGGCCGCTTCACCCTCCGCATCGCTCGGCCTGCTCGTGGATTCGGCCAGCGCGCAATCCGCACGCGATGGCCTGCGCGTGCTCGGCGCGACACCAGGCAGCGTCGCCGATCATCTCGGCCTGCGTCCGGGCGACGTGCTCGTGGATGTCAATGGCGTGGCCCTGGCCAATCTCGGCGCCGACGCCGATGGCCGCGCGCTTGCGGCAACGACGCTCAACACCACGATCGCCGCGCTTCCCCAAAACGCCCCATTGCGCTTGCGCGTGCTGCGCGATGGCGCGACCGTGGCGTTGAACATGCCGTCGATGGTCGCCACCGAGGCGGCACCAGTCACCGCATCGACCGACCCTGCCGGCACAACGGTCGCGGGCGAAGGTTGCGGTCGCATCAGCACATTCGACGTCGCCCCGCGCAGCAAGCATCTGTATCGCGCCAAGATACTGCTGCTCGACGGCAGCACGCCGGGTCCGACCGGAACACCCGCGTTTCGCGTAACGGCGGGCACGCACAAACTTCTTGTTGCCGAAGACATCCCGACCCAGGAAATGGGTGTCGGCCCGATCGCCAGCCTGCGCAGTCGACGCGACACCAGCAAGCAACTGGTCGTAACGATCCAGCCCAACACGACCGCGCTGCTCGCCGCGCGCCTGAACACGGACAAGGCGTCGGATTTTGCCAATGGTGCCTATTGGGACCCGGTCATCTGGCGCGAGATTCCGGAAAACTGCCCGTAGTCCGGGAACTTGCTCGATCCCGCACAGTCCAACCCCTTACACTCCCACGGGCACGGGCCACACGGATGTGGCCACATCACGCGCAAGCGCATCGGCTATGCTTCAACGATGGTTCCGGCGCAGCGGTGATCCGATCAAGTCGCGACTTTTCCTCGCTCTGGCGTTGCTTCCGGTTTTGGCGAATGCGCAACCGGTCGTGGCTGACCCTTACCTGGCGCGCCTGCAAAACGGCGTGGACAGCGGCGTGTTCCGCCAACTCGCGGTGGGCTGGAGCGACGGCAGCCAGACCGGACCCGATCAAAGCAAGACCTGGTATCTGGGCAACGGCGACAAACCCGATGCCGACTCCACATTCGAGATCGGCGCGGCGAGCGAGATCTTCACCGGCCTGCTGCTGGCCCAGGCGGCGATCGAAGGCAAGGTCGGCATGGACTCTACCGTGCGCGAGCTCATGCCGAAGGACTTTCCCTTCGCTGATCCGGCGCTCGCCGCCATCACGCTGCGGCAGCTCGCTGCGCGCCGATCGGGCTTGCCTGCCGCGCCCGCCAACCTTTTTCCACGCAATACCAACGATCCCTATGCGGACTTCGACGAACCAGCGTTGCTGACCTTCCTCGCCAACACCCGATTGGCAGCTGGCGTCGCGACTCCAGCCTATTCATTGCTGGACACCGGCCTGCTCGGCGATTTGTTGGGTCGCGCCTATGCGCAACGTTTTGCCGTCGTGCTGGTGTCGCGGATCCTCGATCCACTGGGCATGTCGCACACGGGCGTGGGTGATGGGGAACATTTGCTGACGGGTTACGGCCACGGCCAGCCTGTGTCGCATTGGCACTTCGGTGCATTGGCTGGCGCCGCGGGGTTGCGCTCGACCTTGCCGGATCTGTTGCGCTTCGTGCAAGCCAACCTCAACCCGCAGCAGTCGCCGTTGCGCGCCGCCTTGCTGCTCTCGCGGCAGCCGCAGGACGACGCGTCGCAGAGCGTCGGCCTGGGTTGGAATACCGTACTGGTCGCCGATGGCGATCAGCAATGGCCGCTGGTCTGGCGCGCCAGCCGCACGGCGGGATTTTCGGTCTTCCTCGGATTTCGCACCGACAAGCAGCAAGCGCTGGTGTTGCTCGGCAATACCGATGCCGACCTGAGTGCGATCGGCATCGCCTGGCTCGAAGCGCGCGCCGTGCCGCCCTTGCCGCCAGCCCCACCGGCCATGCCACAAGCGGCGGATCTCGCCGCCTATGCCGGGTTGTACCGCATCCCGGGCGGCGGCGATTTCACGGTTCGCGCCACGGCGGATGCACTGAGCGCGCAATTTCCCGGTCAATTTCCCATTCCATTGCGCGCCGTCGGTCAGGATGTTTTCGCCGCAGTGGGCGATGCCTTCGTGCTTTCCTTCCAGCGCGAAGCGCATGCAGTCACTTCCGTCCTGTTCGGTCATGGGGGTGCGAACGTGCTCGCTGACCGATTGAGCGCGCGCGCGCCGCGGTTGAAACGTGTCACTCTCAGTCTGCCGGAGGCGACGCGACATGACTATGTCGGTGACTATCGACTCGATGCAGATACGCTGCTGCGTGTTTCGCCAAGCGCTGATGCGCTGGCGATCCAGGCCAGCGGCATGCCGGCGTTGGCATTGGCGGCGTTCGCACCGGATCGCTTTGCCGATGCCGACGGCGCCTGCGAAATACATTTCCTGCGCGATGAAAAGCACGACGTGACAGCGCTGAAGATCATGCTTGGCGGTGCCGAACGCAGTGCAGCGCGTGTCGTATGGTCGACGCCAACCATGCGCTGGCGTGGGTCGGTTCGCTTGCGTATGCTTCGCCGATGACCGCACTGAGTGTCAACGTCAACAAGATCGCCGTGCTGCGCAATTCGCGTGGCGGCAGCGAGCCCGACGTGTGTCGCGCCGCCCGCGCATGCATTGCCGCCGGTTGCCAGGGCATCACCGTGCACCCGCGGCCGGATCGGCGTCATATCCATGCCGAAGACGTGCGCGCGTTGTCCGCGCTGTGTCACAACGGTATCGAATTCAACATCGAAGGCAATGCTTTCGCGCCACCGCGCGAAGGCTATCCCGGATTGCTGGCGCTGGTGCGCGAGGTGCGTCCCGCGCAATGCACGCTGGTTCCCGATGGCGATGGCCAGATCACCTCCGATCACGGCTTCGATCTCGCCACCGATGCGGCGCAGTTGCGCCCACTGATCGCGCAATTGAAAGCCTGCGGCGCACGCGTGAGCTTGTTCATGGATACCGGCGCCATGGATGTGGGCCGCGCCGCGGACCTCGGCGCTGATCGCGTGGAGTTGTATACCGGTCCATATGCGGCCGCGTTCGGCGCAGGAAGTCATTCACGCGAACTGGCGGCTTGTGTCGCCAGCGCCGAGGCGGCTCGTCGCGCCGGATTGGGCGTGAACGCCGGGCACGACCTGGATCAGGCGAACCTGCCCACGCTCAAGGCCGCGATTCCGTATCTGGCAGAGGTGTCGATCGGTCATGCGCTGATTGGCGAAGCGTTGTACGCCGGCCTTGCACCGACGGTGCGCGCTTACCTGGATATTCTCGCGCGCTGAAATGCAAAACGCCGCATTTGCGCGGCGTTTTGCTAACAACGGGTGTTGCCTTGGTTTACTCGGCGGCGGCCGGAGAAACAAAACCGATCTTGATCATGCCGGCGTTCTTGGCGTCGGCCATGACCTGGGCCACCAACTGGTACTTCGTGGTGCGGTCGGGCTTGATGTCGAGCTCGGGCTGTGGATCCTTCTGCGCAGTGACGCGCAATTGCGCACGCAACGCGTCTTCGCTCAACGGCTCGTCGTTCCAGAACAACTGGCCGTTGGACTGCACGACCAGCCGAATCGGTTCCGGTGGTGGCGGCGGCGGCACTGCCGGCGGCGGCGACGGCTGCGGCAGGTCGATCTGGATCTTGTTCGACAGCAGCGGCATGGTGATCATGAAGATGATCAGCAGCACGAGCATGACGTCGACCAGCGGCGTCACGTTGATGTCCGCCATCGCGCCACTGCTGCTGTTGGTGGAAAATGCCATGTCGCTTTACCTCGATGCGATAGCGCGCGCCGCCCGCGGGCGGCGGCGTGTCATTGCTTGCCGGCGCCGTGCGCCTGGGTGATGAAGCCGAGCTTGACCATGCCCGCGGCCTTGGCATCGCCCATCACCGTGGAGATGAGCGAGTATTCGGTGTCCTTGTCGGCGCGGATCTGCAATTCCGGCTGCGGTTGACGCTGGGCGGCAACACGCAACTTGGCCTGCATGCTGGCTTCCGTCACGGGCTCGTCGTCCCAGTACAGGTCGCCGGTGTCCTTGACGGCCAGCGTGATCGGGTGGTTCTGGCCTTCATCGGGCGGATGATCCAGGCTTGCGATCGGCAGCTCGACCTTGATCTTGTGCGAGGCCAAGGGCGCCGTGATCATGAAGATGATCAACAGCACCAACATCACGTCGACCAGCGGCGTGACGTTGATTTCCGCCATCACGCCGCCTTCATTGCCACCCACACTCATCGACATGGCTTACTTCCTCGGCGCTGCCGCGGCTGCCTTGCCCATGGTCGGAGCGCCGCCGGCTTCCACGCGCGCGCCCGTGGCGAAGAAGTCGTGCAGGTCATGCGCGAATTCGTCGAACTGCGCGTTGGTCACGCGATTGGCACGCTGGAAGATGTTGTAGGCGAGCACGGCGGGAATGGCGACGCCCAGACCGATGGCGGTCATGATCAACGCCTCGCCGACCGGGCCGGCAACGGTTTCGATGCCGGCATTGCCGGAAGCACCGATGTTGATCAGGGCGTGATAGATGCCCCACACCGTACCCAGCAGGCCGACGAACGGTGCCGTCGAACCGCTGGTGGCAAGCCAGGTCAAACCGCCTTCCAGGCGCGCGCTCTCGCGGGCCACACCCTGGCGCAATGCGCGGTCGATGAACTCGGAGCGGTTCAATGCCTCGACCATGCGACTGCCTTCATGACGCTGATGGTGCGCAGCGGCCGAAGCGCATTCCAGCGCGATCTTGGAGAACGGTTCCCATTTGGGCTGTTCTTCCATCGTGCGCACGGCTTCCTGCGCCGAGGTGGTCTCCCAGAACACGTGTCGGACGCGGTCGGCGCGCGAGCGGATCGAGAGCACGCGCCAGCCGTTGATCACGATGAACAGCCACGTACCGATCGACATGACGACCAGCACGATCAGCGTGATCCAGCTCAACCAGTCGAAGTGGTGAACCAGATCGGCGAAACCCATGTGGGTCAGGGCGGCGGCATCGCCGTGCCCGGCGACGGGCGCACCGGCGGGAGCGGCCGTGACTGCGGCGGCCGCATCGGCCGGTGGTGCGGATTGGGGCGAACCTGCGTCTTGTAACATAACTCTACCCTTGAAGTGAGATGTCTATGGTGTCACCAGTTGCGAACGGACGCTAGCCGTCGCCAATCAAAGCTCGTTCAAATTGAAGTCGATCGGTACCAAAGCATAACCTTCGTACGGTTTGCCGTTGCGCGTGCCGGGATTGAACATCCAGGTTTTTGCCGCAGCGATCGCAGCCTGGTCCAGCTCACGATAGCCGCTGGATTTTTCGACCGTGATTTCCTTGGGCGATCCATCCAGACCGATCAGGACCTTCAGGATCACCTTGCCCGTATGATGCTCGCGGATCGCGATCGGCGGATAGCGCGGCGGACGCATCTTGCGATAACTGATGTTCTCGCTCGGCGCGATATCCTGCGGCGGCGGTGGCGGTGCCGGGGGTGCCGGTGGCGTCGGGATCGACATCGGCGTCGGCGGCGCTTCCACCGGCGCGGGCGGCGGTGGCGGTGCGACCGGCGGCGGCTTGATGTGCTCGACGATCTTCGGCGGTGGCTTCTTCGGCGGTTCCGGCGGCGGCGGTGGTGGCGGTGGTGGTGGCGGCGGCGGCGGAATGAACTCCACCGTCACGACGTTGTCTTTTGTCTTGTCCTTGGCCTGCGGCGGCGTCACCGGCGCCAGCAGCATCATGAAGGCGAACGCATGCAGCGCAAAGGTCGCGGCAAGGCCGATGGTGCGCTTCCAGTTGAACGCTTCGGTTTCTTGATAGGAATCGAACGCCATCGTTTGAACCAGTCAGTGTCTGTCGCCCCCCGCGCGGCGACAGCGGTTGCGGTCGTCGTGCGGGCGTGTAGATGATCGGGAGCGGATTAAATTACACCAGCGCCCTGATTTTGTATAGATGCTCTAAATCCGCAGACCCCGGTGGCTGTCACTTGCCGCCAAGCTTGGCCAACTGCGCCTGTGCTTCGTCGTGGGTATCGGCTTCTTGCGCTGCCTTCTGGAATGCCGCCTTGGCGGCCGCCTTGTCCTTGTTGCCAAGATCGAGCTTGCCAAGCAGCAGATAGGCCTTGCCCTTGTGGGTGACGCCGCGCGCAATGCCCTTTTGCAACACGTCGCGGGCTTGCGCCCACTCGGTCTGCGAACCCAGGATTTGCGCCCGCAGATAGTCGATGTCGCCATTGCTGGCCAGCGGCGACGCCTTGGAATAGGCGGCAAGTGCCTGGTCTTCCTTCTGGCCGATCATGCTGCAATCGCCGAGAAGCTTGTAGTTCTCGACGCTGGCCTTGACCACGCCCTTGTCGAATCCCTGCTGCAGCAAGGCCGCGCCCTTGAGCGCGATCTCGGGCTTGGCATCACTCTGCGCGATGCTGGCGTAGAACTTCGCCGCCGAGATGTAGTCCGCCTCATCGGTGATCATGCCGGTCTTCTGCTCCTGTTCGAGCAGGGCCAGTGCCTTGTCGTTCTGATTGGCCTGCGTGTAAATGACCAGGGCGTTGTGTGCGAGCGCCTTGTTGGTCGGCTCCTTCGCCAACTGCTGTTCGATCGCCCCCGCGGCCTGCCCTGCCTGACCGCTCTCGGAGTAGCTCGCCATCAGGATGCTGTTCCACGAATCCTTGGGCTGGTCGGTCATGGAGATCGCCTTCTTCATCGCGGCGATGGCGTCCGGGTATTTCTGCAGACGGTAATCGGCGTTGCCTTCCAGCGCATACGAATCGGCGGTCTCGCGCTTGCCCTGCTCTCGCCAGATCTTGAGTTCATCCAGCGCGGCCTGGTACTGGCCATCGGCAATGTAGGCCGCGGCCATGTTGTACATCGAATCGAAATAGGTGTCGTTGGGGACGGAATTGAGCTCCACCAGCTGTTTGTAGTCGGCGACCGCGCCCTTGTAATCCTGTTCGTTGAACTTGATGTTGGCCATCACCTGCAGGGCAATGCCCTTGGCGTACTTGCTGCGACTGGAGTCGATGACCCGCTGTGCTTCCTGTTGGGCCTTGGCGTTGTCGCCGCCGTTGACGGCATCGATGGCGGCTTGCAGCATCTTCTGATCGGACTGGCTCGAAAGATCGGACTTGGGCGCCTGCCGCGTCGCGTTCGGATAACGGGCCTCTTCCTTCTTGTCCTTGGCCACGGCGGTGACGCTGGCGGCGGCGAACACCAACGCCAGCATGATGCCCAGCGCGGCGCGAAGGAATTGCTTCGGATTCTTGCTCATTGCCCTCTCCTTCAATGATCGATTTGCGCAGTCTAACGCGCGCCGGGGAACGCGCAGGTTAACCCGTGCGCGCCTCCTGCTCAAGATTTCGTTGCCGTTTATACGTCCAGATTGGCCACGCGCAGTGCATTCTGCTCGATGAAATCGCGGCGCGGCTCGACCACGTCGCCCATCAGCGTGGAGAAAATCTGATCCGCCGCCACGGCGTCCTCGATACGCACCTGCAGCAGGCGCCGCGTGTCGGGATTGACCGTGGTCTCCCACAATTGCTCGGGATTCATCTCGCCCAGGCCCTTGAAGCGCTGGATGGTGCGCCCCTTCTTGGCCTGATCGAGCAGCCAGGCGGAAACCTGCGCGAAATCGGCAACCGCCGTACTGGCGTTGTCGCGGCGCACGCCGGCGCCTTCGCGGATGAAGCCGTCGAGCTGTTGCGCGACGTGTCGTATGGGCCGGAATTCGTTGCCACCGAAAAACGCGGCCGGCAGGATCTGGGTCGTGCGCAATCCGTGATGTTCGCGCTCCACGACCAGCGCCGCCGGATGCTCGGCCGTCGCCGCGCGCAATTGCAGGCGATAGCTGGGCTTGCCCAGGCCTTGCGTGGTGAGTTTCGCGACGATTCGCGCAATCCAGGCTTGCGCCGCCGCGGGCACGGTCCATGCGTCCTGCGGCACGTCCACGTCCAGCATGGCGCCGAGCACGGCCGCGTCGCAACGCTGGCCGAGGCGGCCGATCTGTTCCTGCGCCAGATGCCAGTCGAGCAGCAGGCGCTCCAGCGCTGCGCCGGAGACCGGCGGCGCGCCGCCGCCCGGATCCAGTTGCGCGCCGTCGACCGCATTGGAAACCAGATAGGCATTGAGCGCCGCATCGTCCTTCAGGTACAGCTCCTGCTTGCCCTGCTTGAGCTTGTACAGCGGCGGCAGGCCGATGTAGACGTAACCGTGTTCGATGAGCTCGGGCATCTGCCGGTAGAAGAACGTCAGCAGCAAGGTGCGGATGTGCGAGCCGTCGACGTCGGCGTCGGTCATGATGATGATGCGGTGGTAGCGCAGCTTGGCGAGGTTGAATTCGTCCTTGCCGATGCCGCAGCCGAGCGCGGTGATCAGGGTGCCGACCTCGGCCGAGGACAACATTTTATCAAAACGCGCTTTTTCCACATTTAGAATTTTACCCTTGAGCGGCAACACCGCCTGGGTCTTGCGGTTGCGCCCCTGTTTGGCGCTGCCGCCGGCGGAGTCGCCCTCGACCAGGAACAGTTCCGACAGCGCGGGATCTTTTTCCTGGCAATCGGCGAGTTTGCCGGGCAGGCCGGCGATGTCGAGCGCGCCCTTGCGCCGCGTCATCTCGCGCGCCTTGCGCGCGGCTTCGCGCGCGCGCGCGGCATCCACCACCTTGGCGGCGATCGCGCGTGCCTCGTTCGGGTTTTCCTGCAGGAATTCGGCGAACTTCGCGTTGACCACGGTCTCGACCGTGCCCTTGATTTCCGACGAAACGAGCTTGTCCTTGGTCTGCGAGGAGAATTTCGGATCGTGCATCTTCACCGACAGCACCGCGATCAGGCCCTCGCGCATGTCGTCGCCGGACAAGGCCACCTTGGCCGACTTGAGCAGGTTGCTGGACTCGATGTAGTGCCCCAGCGTGCGCGTGAGCGCGGCGCGGAAGCCGGCAAGGTGCGTGCCGCCGTCCTTCTGCGGGATGTTGTTGGTGAAGCAGAACGTCGTTTCCTGATAGGCGTCGGTCCACTGCATGGCGAGTTCGACCGTGGTGCCGTCCACGCTCGCGCCGAGCGTGATCACGCTCGGATGCAGCGGCGTCTTCAACTGGGCAAGGTGTTCGACGAAGGAACGAATGCCGCCCTCGTACTGGAAGACATCGGTCTTGCCGTCGCGCTCGTCGGCCAGCTCGATCTTCACGCCAGAGTTCAGAAAACTCAATTCCCTCAAGCGCTTGGCGAGGATGTCGTAGTGGAACTCGACATTCGAGAATGTGCCGGTGCTGGGCAGGAAGCGCACCGTGGTGCCGCGCTGGTCCGCCGGCCCGACTTGCTTGAGCGGATACAGCGGTTCGCCCAGCGAATATTCCTGCAGGTATTCGTGACCATCACGGTAGATCGTGAGCCACAGGTGTTCGCTGAGCGCGTTCACGACCGAAACGCCGACGCCGTGCAGGCCGCCGGAAACCTTGTAGGAATTGTCGTCGAACTTGCCGCCGGCGTGCAGCACCGTCATCACCACCTCGGCGGTCGAGCGCCCCTCTTCGTGCATGTCCACCGGAATGCCACGGCCGTTGTCGGAAACGCTGACCGAGCCGTCGACATGCACGGTGACGACGACGTGGTCGCAATAACCGGCCAAGGCTTCGTCGATCGCATTGTCGACCACCTCGAAAACCATGTGGTGCAAGCCGGTACCATCATCCGTATCGCCGATGTACATGCCCGGGCGCTTGCGTACCGCTTCCAGGCCCTTTAGTACCTTGATCTTGCTGGAGTCGTAATTGTCGGCTGGATTCGGATTCTGATCGGACATGGGCGGCGTATTTTTCGCGGGCTGATGGTCGGATTATAGCAAGGGGCGCAGTTGCCCATGTTCCACGTGGAACACCCGCGCCGGTGGGTTTTCCCCACGCAACGGTGCCGGTATTTCGACGCCCGAAATCAGCGCCTGCTCACCATTGCCGTGCAGCCATTCCAGCACGCGTTGCTGGTGCTCGACATCCAGCTCGGAGCCAAGGTCATCCAATGCAATGACCGGCCAATCGCCGCAGGCGTCGGCATGCACCCTCGCCTGTGCCAGCACGCAAGCCAAGGCGCAGAGCTTTTCCTGCCCGCGCGACAAATGGCTGCGCTGCGGTGCGTGCTCGAAGCCGAGCGTCCAGTCCGCGCGATGCGGCCCACGACTCGTGTGCCCACGCGCCCGGTCCAGGCCGCGGCGTTGCGCCAGCAGGGCATGCAAATCGGTCTGCTGCGGCCAGCCGCTGTCCCATTCCATGCTGCCGGCGCCGAGTTCGGGCAGGAACAATGCCAGCATCCGTTCAAGGCAGGGCGAAAACCGGGCAAAGTACCCGCGGCGCAGCCCATCCACGGGCAAGGCCGCTCCGGCAAGCTCGGCATCCCAGGCATCCAGCTCGGCATCGGCAGCGCCCTGCTTCAGGGCCATATTGCGCTGCCGGAGCACGCGCCGATAGCGCGATGCCGCCGGCAAGAAATCCTGTTCCACGTGGAACACGCCCCAATCCAGGAAGCGCCGGCGTTCGCGCCCGGATCCGGCGATCAACTCATGGCTGCCCGGTTCGAAACACACGGTTGCCGCCTCGCGCAGCGCTGTTCCCAGTTGCGGCACGTTGGCCTGATCAAGCCGGGCGCGCCAGGTGCCATCCTCGCGCACCACTGACAGGCGCCGCTCGCCGGATCCCTTGCAGACGCTGGCCGCCACGGCCATTCGCGCCTGACCACGGCGGATGAGCCCATCCACCGAACCGGCACGAAAGCTTTGCGCATGGGAGAGCAGGTAGGCGGCTTCGAGCAAGCTGCTCTTGCCGGCCCCGTTGGATCCGACAAAGACGTTGATGCCCGGCGCCAACGCCACGTCCAGCATGGCGATGTTGCGCAGGTTCTCGATGCGCAGGTTTTTCAGTCGCACGGGCGGGATACCGACCCGGCGCTAGTGCGCGGTCAGAGCCGCAGCGGCATGATCACATGCCGGGACTGCTCGCTGCCCGGCGTGCGCAACAGGCAACTCGAGTTCGCATCGCGCAGGCACAGCAGGACTTCTTCGCCCTGCAAGGCGTTCAGCGCGTCCTGCAGGTAATTGACGTTGAAGCCGACACTGAGCTCGTTCACGCCGGTGCGCGCTTCAAGTTCTTCCACGGCCTCTTCCTGCTCGGGGTTGTGGGCGACGATGCGCAATTTGCCCGGGCTCACCTCGAGCTTCACGCCACGGTATTTCTCGTTGGACAGGATTGCCGCGCGTTGCAGGGCACCGCGCAAGGATTCGCGGCCGATATGCACTTCCTTGTCCGCGCCGATCGGCACCACCGCCTCGTAATCCGGAAAGCGGCCGTCGATCAGCTTGGAAGTGAAAACCACGTCGTTGTGGCGCACGCGCAGATGGTTGCGTCCGAACTGCAACTCGACATCGCCTTCACCAGCTTCAAAAAGACCCTGCAGCTCGACCACGCCCTTGCGCGGGATGATGATCTGGCGTTGCGCTGCCTGGCTGCCTTCCAATGCCGTTTCCGCCAGCGCCAGGCGATGACCATCCGTCGCCACGCAACGCAGGGATTGATCGCGCAGGTCCAGCAGCATGCCGTTCAAGTAATAGCGCACGTCCTGGTTCGCCATGGCGAAGGCCGTGCGATCCATCAATTCCTTGAGCGTGTTCTTGGGCAGGGTGATCTTCTCGACCACCTCGATGTTTTCGATGACCGGGAACTCGTTCGCCGCCAGCGTCGCCAGGGTGAAGCGACTGCGGCCGGAACTGACCGTCATGCGGTCGTTGGCGAGCTTGAACTGGATCTTGCTGCCATCCGGAAGTGCCCGGCAGATGTCGAACAGCTTGCGCGCCGGCAGCGTGGTTTCACCGCTGTCCGCACCACTGGCTTCCACGCTGGCGGACATCTCCACTTCGAGGTCGGTTCCGGTGAAGTTGACCTTGTTGGAGCCTACGCTGACCAGCAGGTTCGACAACACCGGAAGCGTCTGCCGGCGCTCCACCACGCCAATGACCTGTTGCAAGGGCTTGAGCAAGACTTCGCGCTGGATACTGAAGTGCATGGTGGCTGCTTCCGTGATTTGGATTGTTATGTAGAAAGAGCTGTTATAGGGCCTGTGGATTGGGGAGATACAGTTTTTCCCCTATTAAATCAATTACTTGATTTGAAATTTGTTGCGGTCATCGTGTTGGTTGTTGCGGGTCTTCTTGTGGATATCTTTGCGCCCCGCATTGTTGCACAACTTATCCACAAACGGCGCACAAACAAGGTTCAGCCGGTCAGTTCGCGCTGCAGTTTTTCCCAGTCCTGGCGTAGCTTGCCGTCCTTCTGGGAGAGCTCCCGGATCGTACGGCAAGCATGCAGCACCGTCGTGTGGTCGCGGCCACCGAATGCCTTGCCGATCTCGGGCAGACTGTGATCGGTGAGCTCCTTGGCCAATGCCATCGCCAGTTGCCGCGGCCGCGCCAGCGAACGGCTGCGACTGGTGGAAAGCAGGTTCGGCAGGCTGATCTGATAGTAGTCGGCGACGGTTTTCTGGATGTTCGACAGCGTGATCGCCTGGCTGTGCACGGTGAGCAGGTCGCGCAGCGCTTCCAGCGCGAAATCCTCGGTGATCGGCACGCCCTGGAAATTCGCGCGTGCGGCCAGGGTGTTCAACGCGCCTTCCAGGTCGCGCACGTTCGAGCGCATGCGCTTGGCGACGAGGAAGGCGACGGACTCGGGAACCTCGAGCCCGCGCGCCGACGACTTGGTCAGCAGGATGGCCGCGCGGGTTTCGAAGTCGGGCGGTTCGATCGCCACCGACAACCCCCAGCCCAGGCGCGATTTCAGGCGCGGCTCGAGGTTTTCCACTTCCTTGGGAAACTTGTCGCAGGTCATGATGATCTGCTGCTTGCCTTCGAACAGCGCATTGAAGGTATGGAAGAACTCCTCCTGCGTGCGGTCCTTGCCGGCGAAAAACTGGATGTCGTCGATCAGCAGTGCATCGACATCGCGGAAGCGGCGCTTGAAATCGTCCATGCCCTTTTGCTGGAGCGCGCGCACCATGCCGCTGACGAACTGCTCCGAGCGCAGGTACAACACGCGCGTGGATGGATTGTTGGCGCGGATGAGATTGCCCGCCGCATGCATCAGGTGGGTCTTGCCCAGGCCGGTGCCGCCGTACAACAAAAGCGGGTTGTAGGCGCGCCCGGGATTCATCGCCACCTGCATTGCCGAGGCCTTGCCGAGCTGGTTCGACTTGCCCTCGACGAAGGTGTCGAACGTGTAATGCGGATCGAGGTTGTGTTCGAAGTCTTCCGAGTCGGCTGCGACTTGCCGCTGCCCGGATTTGACCGGGCGCCGTCCTGCCAGCGTGCCGACCTCCAGGCGCAGCGCCACCGGCGCGCCATGCACGTGCGCGAGCACGCGTTCGATCAGGTCCTGGAACCGGGTGCGCACGAAATCCAGCGTGTAGGCGTTGGGCGCGAGCAGGCGCAAGCCATCGCCGTCCTCGCTGGCCTGCAAGGGCATCAGGTACGTGTGCAGATCCTCGACGCTCAGCTCGCCTTCCAGGCGTTCCAGGCAGCGTCGCCACAGTTTGCTCATGTTGAAACAACCACCGGTGCATCCACCGCAGCGCGGCGGATCGGGAAGTTTAACAGCTTGTCGAACGTGCGCTGGGCACACGCGGAAACCTTCACCGAGCCTGCATGCGCTGCGCCGGTGGCGGGTTTTGTCATCACGTCGCGATGCTCGGCGCGCACGAATCCGGCGCAAACGCATTGACGCAAGTACACTTTTACCACTAGAATCGCGATCCTTTTTTGCAACCGATGTCCGTGCCATGGCTACCAAGCGCACTTTCCAACCCGGCAACCTCAAGCACGCCCGCACGCACGGGTTTCGCGCGCGCATGAAGACGCGCGGTGGCCGCAAGGTGCTCAATGCGCGTCGCGCAAAGGGCCGCAAGAAACTCGTCCCGTAAGAACCGCGTGGCGCTGCAGCACCCGCGAAGCGCCCGCCTGCTGCGACCTGCCGACTTCGCGCGCCTGCGCGAATCCAGCCGGCGAATCGGATCTGCCCATCTCAACATCCAGTATCGCGCGAGCGATGGCGAAGGCGCGCGGCTGGGCATGGCGGTATCGCGGCGCGTGTCCAAGCGCGCCGTCGAGCGCAACCGCATCCGCCGCCAGATCCGCGAAAGTTTCCGCCTGCATCGTGCCGACCTGCCGGCCTGTGACATGCTCGTCGTGGCGCGTCAGTCGGCAACCTCCCAGAGCAATTTGCAGCTGCGTGGCGAACTGGAAACGCTCTGGCAACGCCTCGCCAAGGCCGCTGCCGGCATTGAACGCTAGGCCCGCGACCGGCACAATGCGCGCCTCTTGATCGCATCCCTTGATCCGGCGGCAGGCATCGCCACCGGATTCCTCCATGCGCGTTTGCGCTGCCAACCGGTTTTGCTTCCATGCCCACCACCCGTTCGTTGTTGTTCATGGCTTTGGCCTTCGTCCTGCTCTTCATGTGGCAGGCGTGGGAACAGGATTACGGCCCGAAGCCGGCGCCCGCACAATCCGCAGCCACCTCCACGACGGCGCCAACTGTCGCCACGCCGGCACCCGGCGCAGACGTGCCGGCGGCTTCCACCAGCAATGCGGCGACATCCGCACCGGCAACGCCCGCCGTTCCCGAAGGCGCGACCGCCGCCAATGCGCCGGCGCCGACGATCACGGTGACGACGGATGTGCTGCGCCTGACCATCTCCACGCGCGGTGGCACCATCGAGCGCGCGGACCTGCTCGACTACCAGGCGGATGCGGCGCAAAAGGGCACGCCGGTGCGCCTGTTCGACGATGCGCCGGCAACGTACTACGTGGCGCAGTCGGGTCTGGTGAGCAATGCCGGCGCCGCGCCGGATCACCAGGCGTTGTTCCAGGCCGACAAGACCGCATACACGCTTGGCACGGGCGCCGACACGCTCGAGGTGCCGCTGGCCTGGTCCGATGCATCCGGCGTGAAGGTGACCAAGACCTACATCTTCAAGCGCGGCAGTTATCTGATCGAGGCGCGCCAGGACATCGCCAATGGCGGCGCCACGACGTGGAGCGGCAACGCCTACCGCCAGTTGCAACGCGTGGCGCCGCCCG
This sequence comes from Pseudomonadota bacterium, assembly GCA_018240565.1. Lineage (GTDB taxonomy): Bacteria > Pseudomonadota > Gammaproteobacteria > Xanthomonadales > Rhodanobacteraceae > Rudaea. The sequence continues at coordinate 18,709 of JAFEFO010000008.1, forward strand.
CGGCAACGGGCTTCAACAATCCGGAGCGCTATGCGTTCGTCGGCGCCGCCTGGTACAGCCCCGAGCACAAGTTCAACAAGCTCGCCTTCGACAAGTTCACCAAGGAGCCGTTGAGTGGAACCTATGCCGGCGGCTGGACGGCGATGCTGCAACACTATTTCTTCAGTGCCTGGATTCCCGACAAGGGCGAGACCGACACCTATTCAAGCGCCGTGGTCGATGCCGCCAATGCCGCACCACGGTATCTCGTGCGCGCGCTGTCGCCATCGATCAGCATCGCGCCGGGACAAGCGCACACGCTCGATGCCCACCTGTACGTCGGCCCGACCCTGCTCAGCCAGCTCGATGCCATCGCCAAGGCCGGCATCGCGCAGAACCTCGCCCTGACCGCCGATTACGGCATGCTGACGCCGATCGCGCAGCCGATGCACTGGTTCCTGTTGCAACTGCATGCGCTGGTGCGCAACTGGGGCCTGGCCATCATCCTGCTCGTGCTCCTGCTCAAGCTCGTGATGTTCAAGGCCAGCGAGGCGCAGTTCCGCTCCGCGGCGAAGATGAAAAAGCTCGCGCCGCGACTGCAGGCCTTGAAGGAACGCTACGGCGACGACAAGCAGAAGCTCAGCGCCGCGACCATGGAGTTGTATCAGAAGGAGAAGATCAATCCGCTCGGCGGCTGCCTGCCGACCCTGATCCAGATTCCGGTGTTCTTCGCGTTGTACTACGTACTGCTGGAAAGCGTCGAGCTGCGCCACGCGCCGTTCTTCGGCTGGATCCAGAACCTGTCGGCGCCGGATCCGTACTACATCCTGCCGATCATCAACATGGCGATCATGGCCGGCACCACGCTGTTTACGCCGCAAAGCCCGGGCATGGATGCGACCCAGCAAAAAATGATGAAGTTCATGCCGATCGCCTTCAGCGTCCTGTTCTTCGTCTTCCCGGCCGGCCTGGTGCTGTACTACGCGGTGAATGGTGGGCTGGGCCTGCTGCAGCAGTGGGTCATCAATCACCGCATGCAGGCGGCCGACGAAAAGGCGGCACGCTGATGCGCTGATGGCCGGCAGCGACACGATCGCCGCGATCGCCACCGCGCCCGGCGCCGGCGGCGTGGGCATCGTGCGTGTGACGGGACCCGGCGCGCGAGCCATCGCCAAGGCGCTGACCGGCGCGATGCCAAAACCACGCAAAGTATATTTTTGCGCTTTGCGCGATGGCGACGACACGATCCTCGATCGTGGCCTTGCCGTGTTCTTTGCTGCGCCCAAGTCCTTCACCGGCGAAGACGTGCTCGAGCTGCACGCGCACGGCAGTCCGGTCGTGTTGAACCTGTTGCTGCGACGGGTTTGCGAACTCGGCGCGCGCCAGGCGCGCCCCGGCGAGTTTTCCGAACGTGCATTTCTCAACGGCAAACTCGATCTAGCCCAGGCCGAAGCCGTCGCCGACTTGATCGCCGCCGGTTCCGAAGCCGCCGCGCGCGCCGCGCTGCGCAGTCTCGAAGGTGACTTCTCCCGCGCCGTGCAGGCCCTGTTCGAGGCCTTGACCAACCTGCGCGCGTGGCTCGAAGCCGCACTGGACTTTCCCGAGGAGGAAATCGATTTCCTGAGCGCACCGCAACTTGCCGATGGCTTGCAGCGGTTGCAGGCGCAACTCGATGACCTGCTCGCCGCCACGCGCCGTGGCGTCAGGCTGCGCGACGGCTTGCACGCGGTCATCGCCGGGCGGCCGAATGCCGGCAAGTCCAGCCTGCTCAACGCACTCGCGCAAAGCGATCGCGCCATCGTCACCGACATCCCCGGCACCACGCGTGACGTGCTGCGCGAAAGCGTCGAGCTGGACGGCGTCGCCGTGACACTGGCCGACACCGCAGGCCTGCGCGAATCGGCCGACGTGGTGGAAAGTGAAGGCATGCGCCGTGCGCGCGCTGAACTTCGCCGCGCGGACGTGGCGATCCTGGTCGCCGAATCGGTGCATCTGGCCGTCGACATGGCCTTGCTCGACGCCACCGCGGCGGGCGCCACGCGCCTCGTCGTGCACAACAAGATCGACCTGTCCGCCGAAGCGGCCCGGCGCGAACTGGGCAAAAGTGGAGAAATCCACATCTGGTTGTCGGCGCGTACCGGCGCCGGGCTCGACCTGCTGCGCGAAGAATTGAAGCGTCTGGCCGGACACGGCGAAGAACGTGCGCAGGGCGCATTCAGCGCACGCACGCGCCATGTGCAGGCGTTGCAGGACGTCGCCGCGCATCTTGCCGCGGCGCGGCAGCACCTCGAACACCGCACCGGCGAACTCGCCGCCGAGGAGTTGCGCCAGGCGCAACACGCGCTCGGCGAGATCACGGGGAAATTTTCCAGCGACGATCTGTTGGGGCGGATCTTCTCGACCTTCTGCATCGGCAAATAGGTACGCGGCTATGCGGCGCCGCTCGAGGCCAGTGCGTTCAATTCATCGTGCGTCGCATTGCCGGCGAAGCCATCGAAACGACCCTTCGCGAGTGCGCGCGCGGCGTGCAGGAATCCACCCCAGGCGGCGCCGGCGAGCGCGCCGCCCACGCTGACGCGGCGCACGCCGAGTTGCGCGAGATCCGCCAAGGCATACGGCGCCGGCCGGCCGACAAGGACGTTCACCGGCTTCGGCGCGACCGCATCGACGATGGCCTTGATCTGTTCCGGTTCGCGCACGCCGGGTGCATACAGGCAATCGGCGCCGGCCTGCGCGTAGGCACGCAAGCGCCGGATCGATTCGGCAGGGGCATCGGCATGGCCGACGAGGAAGCACTCGGCGCGACCGATCAGCATGACATCCTCGCCGCTGGCGTCGATCGCTGCACGCGCGGCGCGCATCCGGGCGACGGCTTCATCGAAAGCGTACAAGGGTTGCGTCGCATCGCCGGTGGCATCCTCGATCGACAATCCCGCTACGCCGGTTTCGATGCAGCGGCGCACGTTTTTCTTCAAGGCATCGATGTCACGCGCGTGACCGTCCTCGAAATCGGCATTGACCGGCAGCGGCGTCGCTTCCACCAGGTCGCGGCAATGCGCCAGCACTTCGTCCACCTCCGGCGCATGGTCCGGCTTGGCGTGCGACCAGGCGAAACCCGAACTGGTCGTGGCCAGGGCCTTGAAGCCCAGCACCGCAAGCGCATGGGCGGAACCGGCGTCCCAGGGATTGGGAAGCATGAAACACCCGGATTCGTGCAGCTGGCGAAAAGCCGCGCGGCGCGCGGCAAAGCGATCGCGATTCATGGCGAATGTCCTTGATGCGAACGTGCAGTGTACGCCGCGACCGCGCGCGACGTTCGTGGATGCGCCTGCCTCAGTCTCGCGCGAGGCTCTGGTAGATCTCCTCTTCCTGCGCGAAATGCAAGCGCAGGATCGCGTCGAGCGCATACAGCGTGCGTTGCACATCGCGGCGCGCATCCGGATCCGGCACCGCTGCATCAAGCCGCGCGATGCCGGCGCCGAGCTGGCGATGCAAGCGGAAAATTTCGCGATGCGTGCGGCTCATCGCCGCCAACGGGTCGTCACCGCCGAGCAATGCGGCGACGGCGGGATACACATGGCGGTCGTCTTCGCTTTCGTGAGGCAACAGTTGATCGCGCAACAGGGCATCCAGATCGGCAAGTGCGCGCATCGCTTCGTTGCCGGACAGCGCCGGCAGGCGGTCGGCGACGGCAGTCAGGCGATCGAGCACGGGCGCCAGCGCATGGTGTTCGTCGCGCAGGCGCGACAGTTCCGCCGGCGGCAGGCTCAGGCGCGCGGCGCGCAAGGGCTGGATGCGCAGCGCGCGCAACGCGTTGAGGATGACCGCGACATCGATCGCTTCCTGCACCAGCGCGCCGTACAGCGGCGGCAGCCATCCCACGGCGGCCAGCGCCATCGCCACGAGCGCAAGGCCCATGCCGGCAAACACGCTCTGCAATGCGATTACGCGCGTGCGATGCGCGATGTGCACCGCTTCGGCGAGACGATCGAGACGGTCGACCAGCAGCACGACTCCCGCCGCTTCGGCCGCCGCCGTGGCGCCGCGCGAGCCCATCGCCACGCCGACGCCGGCCGCGGCCAGCGCCGGCGCATCGTTGATGCCATCGCCAACCATCATGGTCGGTGCATCGGCACTTGCGGCGCGCACCGTATCGAGCTTGCCGGCGGCAGTGCACTCGGCAATGACCTCGTCCACGCCCAGTCCGGCGCCGATCGTTTCGGCGACGTCGCGGCGATCGCCGGTCAGCATCGCGATGCGGCGGATGCCAGCGCGGCGCAGCAAGCGCAGGGCGCGGGGTGTTTCCATGCGCAACTGGTCCGCCAGCAGCAGCACGCCGGAAAATTCGCCGTCGACCGCCACCCACACCGTCGACATGCCTTCGCCGGATGCCTGCTCCTGCAATTCGCGCCACGCCGGTGGTGGCACGGCGATGCGTTCCACGTAGTCGAGCGAACCGGCGGCAACGCGGCGGCCATCGACGACACCGCTCACCCCGGCGCCGGGAACTTCCTCGACAGCGGTGGGTGTGGTCAGCGCGAGTGCGCGCTCTTGCGCCGCGCGCACCACGGCGGAGGCAATGACGTGGTTGGACAACTGTTCCAGCGAGGCGGCCACACGCAATACATCGTTCTCGCCGCCGCTGACCACGCCGTGGATCGCGGTCAGGCGCGCCTGGCCGCCGGTCAACGTGCCGGTCTTGTCGAAGAACAGGATGCGCGCGGCGGCCAGCGCTTCCAGTGCGGCGCCGCCCTTGATCAGGACGCCGCGTCGTGCACAGCGCGAGATGCCGGACACGATCGCCACCGGCACCGCCAGCAGCAGCGGACACGGCGTGGCCACCACGACCACCGCCAGTGCACGCAGGGCATCGCCGCTGATCAACCAGGCGGCGGCGGCGAGCGCGAGCGACAACGGCACGAACCAGAAGGCATAGCGATCGGCGAGTCGTGTCGCGGGCGCCGTCGCGCGTTGCGCGGCCTCGACCAGCGCCACGATGCCGGCGTAGGTGCTGCCTGCCGCGGTCGCAGTCGCCAGCATGTCGAATGCGTTGCCGGCGTTGACCGCACCGCTGCGCAATGCCGCGCCGCGTCGCAGCGACAGCGGTTGCGCCTCGCCGGTGAGCGCCGACTCATCGAGCACGGCATGCTCGCCAGCCAGCGTGCCATCGACCGCAAGCACTTCACCGTGGCGCACGAGCAAACGGTCGCCGACGGCAATCTCGCCCAGCGGCACCGCGTGCAGCACGCCGCCCGCGTAGCGCTGCGCGCTGCGCGGCACGCGCGCCAGCAATGCCGCCATTTCGCGTCCGGCGCGTCGCTCGGCGTAGCTTTCCAGCAGGCGTCCGCCCGCGAGCATCAAGCCGATGACCGCCGCCGTCAGCTCCTGGTGCAGGGCCAGCGCGCCGCCGATCGCGATCAGTGCCAGCACATCCACGCCGGGCTCGCGCCGCCGCAACGCGGCGGCGATACTTGCCAGCAACGCCACACCGGCCAGCGTGGCGCAGGCGACCCACGACCACGCGGCCGCTTCGCGCGCACCAGCGAGCCACAACGCGCCGCCGCCGAGCAGGCCGCAAAGGCAAGCGCCGAAAAGGCAAAGATCCACACGCCAACGGATATTCATTTGCTCGGCATTGTGGGTGTTCCGGCGCGGATTCCCAAGTGCTTCGGCGTGGCCACACCCTTCTATAATGCAAGGCTTCAAGCAAAGGTATTGCAATGATCGACCTGTACTACTGGCCCACGCCGAACGGACACAAGGTCACGCTGTTTCTCGAAGAAGCCGGTTTGCCGTACACGATCCGGCGCGTGGACATCGGCCGCGGCGAGCAGTTCGCGCCCGAGTTCCTCGCGATTTCACCGAACAACAAGATGCCGGCGATCGTGGACCACGATCCGCCCGGGGGCGGCGCGCCGATCAGCATCTTCGAGTCGGGCGCGATCCTGTTCTATCTTGCGCGCAAACACGAAAAATTCATTCCGGCAGATCCGCGCGGCACGATGGCCTGCCTTGAATGGCTGTTCTGGCAGGTGGCCGGACTCGGGCCGATGACCGGTCAATACGGGCACTTCACGGTGTACGCGCCGGAACCGATCCCGTATGCGATCGAACGCTACACGCGCGAAGCGCGACGCCTGCTTGGCGTGCTCGATATGCGCCTGCGCGGACGCGAGTATATTTGTGGAAACGATTACACGATCGCCGACATGGCGTGTTATCCGTGGATCAGTCCCTACGACAAGGCGCCGCTGGATTTGGACGAGTTCGCCGACGTGCGTCGCTGGCAGGCGGCGATCCGGGCGCGACCGGCCACGGCGCGCGCGTACGCGCAAGGCGATTTCCGCGAGGCGCAGGCGCCGATGGGCGAAGCCGAGCGCGCGATCCTGTTCGGCGGCGACAGACCCGCGTGACTCAGTGCACCCAGTGTCCGCCGCGCTTGCGCGGTGGCGACGCGGTTTCAACCGGTGCGGCGCGACGCGCAAGTTCGTCGGTGGTTGGCGGGGATTCCGACCAGTAGTGCGCCACCGCCTCGATCGCGAGCGGCAGTTGCGCGAGGCATTCGTCGTATTCGTTTTCGGTCAGCGGTTCGATTTCCGCATCGGTCTGGAACACGCCTTCCTGCACCGCCAGCGCCATGATCGGCGAGAGCAGCTCGGTCAGGCGCGAATCCACGCCCAGGCGCGATTCCCACAGCCGCGCGCGCAAATCCACGCCGCGCGAAAATCCCTCGCACCAGCCCTGCGCACTCAGCGCCGTGCCGCCATCGTCGTTCTCGACCTCGCCCAGGATCGGCTCGTACTGGTCGGTTTCCAGTTCATAGCCGATGCTTTCCGACAGCCGCGCGAGCAGTTCGAGGATGCGCCGGCCTTCGTCTTCGTCGTCGAACGCATCGTGCAGGACTTCCGGCAGCCACTCGTCCGGCGCGGCACGCTCCGGGCCGATATTCACCGCGCTGAGCAAGCCATGCACGCCGTCGAGCAACAGCGCATCTTCGCCAGCGTGTGCGCGCAGGAACTGGTCGAGTTCTTCCAGCTCCGCGTCTTCCAGCGTGGGTTCCCAATCCGGTTCGCGGATGTCGTCGGGAATGGTTTCGTCAGGCATCGGCCAACTCCAGGATGGCCGGTGCGTGGTCCGAAGGACGTTCCCACGTGCGCGGCGTGCGGTCGATGATGCTGGCGCGACAGCGTTCGCGCAAGGCGTCACTGGCCAGGATCAGATCGATGCGCAAGCCGAGATTGCGCCGGAACGCCGCCTGGCGGTAGTCCCACCACGAGAAATGTCCGCCACCCGCCTCGAACAAACGAAAACTGTCGTGCAAACCGAGATCGACGATGGCCTTGAGCGCATCGCGCTCCGGCGTCGAGCACAGGATCTGTTCATGCCATGCGGCCGGATCGTGCACGTCGCGATCGTCCGGCGCGATATTGAAATCGCCGAGCACGACAAGATGCGGATGGCGGCGGATTTCTTCGGCGAGGAACGCGCGCACCTTGGCCAGCCAGTCGAGTTTGTAGGCGAATTTCTCGCTGCCGACTTCCTGTCCGTTCACGACATACAAATTCACGACGCGCACGCGGCCGACCGTGGCGACGAGGATGCGCCGCTGCGGATCGTCGAGCCCGGGAATATCGGTGACAATGTCGCGCAGTTCATCGCGCGCAAGGATCGCCACGCCGTTGTAGGTTTTCTGTCCGGAAAACGCGCAGCGATAGCCCATGGCGGCGATCTCGTCCGCGGGAAAGTTCGCGTCCTCGGTCTTGGTTTCCTGCAATGCGACGACATCCGGCGCGGACTCGGCCAGCCACTGGCGCAGATGCGGCAGGCGCACCTTGAGCGAGTTGACGTTCCACGTGGCGATTTTCATGGATGGGAAAACTGAGAAATGCGGCCACGGATGGACGCATCGTGATTTTCGCGATCAGGGACGAGCGCAATCATACCGTCGCCAATCCATAACTGCGCAGCAGCGCATCCGCTTTCGGCTCGCGGCCGCGAAATTCGACGAAGGATTCCAGCGCCGGGCGCGAGCCACCGACGGCGAGGATGCTGCGGCGGAACGCCGCGCCGGTTTGCACATCGAACACGCCGGCTTCCTCGAAGCGCGCGAAGGCGTCGGCCGAGAGCAGTTCCGCCCACAGGTAGCTGTAATAGCCGGCCGCATAGCCGCCGCCAAAAATGTGCGTGAAAGCATGCGGCATGCGTTGCCACGCCGGCGGCCGCAACACGGCGACTTCGCTGCGTACGTCGTTGAGCAGTTCCAGCGTACGCGCACCGCGCGCCGGGTCGAATTCCAGATGCAGGCGGAAGTCGAACAGCGCGAATTCGAGTTGGCGCACGAGAAACAAGCCGGCGTGGAAATGTCGCGCCGCAAGCATGCGCGCGAACAATTCGTCCGGCAACAATTCGCCGGTTTGCCAGTGCCGCGCAAACAGATTCAAGGCGTCGCGCTGCCAGCAGAAGTTTTCCATGAACTGGCTTGGCAGTTCGACCGCATCCCATTCCACGCCATCGATGCCGGCCACGCTCGGGAAATCGATCTGCGTGAGCAGGTGATGCAGGCCGTGGCCGAATTCGTGGAACAGCGTGGTCACCTCATCGTGCGTGAGCAGGCTCGGGCGGTCGGCTGTCGGCGGCGGGAAATTGCAGGTCAGGTAGGCGATCGGCAGGGTCGTTTCATCGTCGCGGCGCATGCGCGAACGGCACACGTCCATCCACGCGCCGCCACGCTTGCCGGTGCGCGCGTACAAATCCACGTAACAACCGGCGAAGACCTTGTCACTGGCGTCGAGCACGTCGTAGAAGCGCACATCCGCATGCCACGTGTCCACGCCCGCGCGTTCGCGCACGCGCACGCCGAACACGCGCGCGACGATGGCGAACAGGCCGTCGAGCACGGCCGGCAGCGGAAAATACGGCTTGAGATCTTCTTCGCTGAGCGCGAATTTGCGCTGACGCAACTTTTCGGAAGCGTAGGCGACATCCCAGGGTTGCAAGTCGGCGACGGCCAGTTCGGCTGCAGCGAACGCGCGCAGTTCGGCCAACTCGTGCAGTGCAACCGGTTTGGCGCGGCGCACCAGATCGTGGAGAAAATCCAGCACGCGCGCCGGTGTTCCCGCCATCTTGGTGGCGAGGGATTCCTCCGCCGCATTGGCGAAGCCGAGCAGGCGCGCGCCCTCGTGGCTCAGCGCGAGCATCTGTTCGATGCGTGCGGAATTATCGTATTGGCCGGCCTGCGGACCCTGGTCCGAAGCGCGCGTGTGATAAGCCGTGTAGACGCGCTCGCGCAGGCCGCGGTCGTCGGCATGAGTGAGGATTGCCTGCACGCTGGGCGGCTTCAAGGTGACGAGGTAGCCATCGACCTTGGCCTCGCGCGCGGCTTCGCGCATGAGCGCGCGATCGGTCTCGGGCAGGCCGGCGAGCGCAGCTTCGTCGACGCTTTCCGTCCACGCCTGCGTTGCATCGAGCACGGCTTCCTCGAATTCGGTACCCAAGCGTGTCAGCGCATTGCTGATGTCGCGAAAGCGCGTGCGCGCAGGTTCCTCCAGCGCCACGCCGGACAGGCGGAAATCGCGCAGGCTGTGTTCGACCAGCGTACGCGCGGCGCGCGGCAACGCGTCGAACTCCTTCGCATCGGCAACGGCCTTCACCGCCGCATACAGATCGCGGTTTTGTCCGAGCTGCGCGCCGAAATCACTCAGCGCCTCTTCGGCCGGCGCGTAGACCGCGCGCAAGCCTTCCGAATCGGCGACCGCGTGCAGGTGCGAGACCGGCGACCAGACCTGTTCGCTGCGATGCTCGAGCGCCTCCTGCGGCAGCATCGTATTGGTGAATGTGCGCGGCGCAGGATCCGCGATCAGCGCATCGATGCGCGCGCGGTAGTCGGCCAGCATGGCATCGACCGCGGGTTGCACGTGTTCGGGGCGGATCGCGGAAAAGCGAGGCAGCGCGGAGGTTTCAAGCAGGGGATTGGTCGTCATCCATGCAACGTGGCGCATGCCCGGCGGAAAATCAAGCCACGCGCCGGAGTTTCGCGTTAGCATTCCGCGCGATGGATCCCACCGGCGCCCACGACACCTACGACGCGCACCGCCTGTTGCGCGGGCTGGAGTTGTTCCGGCACCTGGATGCCGCCACGCTCGACGAACTGGCCGCGGAACTGGAATGGTTCGCCATGGCCGGTGGCACCACCTTGTTCGAATACGGCGACGCGTCGGATTCGCTGTACGTGCTCAAGTCCGGCAGCCTGGGCGCATTCAAGCCCGCGCAAGACGGTGCCTTCGAACTCGACGGCGTGGTCGCGGCTGGAGAAACCGTGGGCGAACTCGGCCTGATCGTCGACCAGCCGCGTTCGGCGACGGTACGCGCATTGCGCGATTCGGAATTGCTGCGCCTGTCGCGGCGCGGATTCGAGAATCTCGTGGCGCGTCATCCGCAAGCCATGCTGGTCACCGCGCGGCTCGCGGTCAAGCGCCTGCTCGCGCGACGCGAGGGCGCGGGCTTGTCGGCGCCGCGCACCTTCGCCGTGCTGGCGCACGACGCCGGCGTGGACACGCGCGGGTTCGCGCAAAGCCTGCGCGAGGCATTGGCGCGGTTTGGCGAATGCGCGTTGATCGACGCGGCTGCGGCGGCCGGCCAGACCAGCGCCTGGTTCAGCGCGCTCGAAGCGCGGGTGCGTTTCGTGCTGTACCTCGCCGACGGCGAGGATCGCGGCTGGCGGGATCTGTGCGTGCGCCAGGCCGATTGCCTGCTGCTCGTCGCGAACGCGGCGGATCCCGCAAGCATCTGGCCGGAGAAGTCCAGCATCGACGCCGAACAGGCCCTGCACCGGCCGCGGCATCTGGTGCTGCTGCATCGCGGCGGCGTCATCGTGCCCGGCGCCGCGCGGCGTTGGCTGGACGTGGTCCCCGGCGTCGCCTACCACCATGTGCGCGGCGCGCCGGACATCGAACGCGTGTCGCGCCTGCTGACCGGACGCAGCATCGGACTGGTGCTGTCCGGCGGCGGCGCGCGCGGCTTCGCCCATATCGGCGTGGTGCGCGCGCTGCGCGAAGCCGGCGTGCAGATCGACAGCGTCGGCGGCACCTCGATCGGCGCGATCATCGGCGCCGGCGTCGCCGCCGACTGGTCGAACGAGGAGATGTTCGACAATTACTTTCGCTCCTTCGTGCTTGGCAAGCCGCTGGGCGACTACACCCTGCCGTTCATTGCGCTGGTTGCGGGGCGGCGCGTGTCACGCTTGCTGCGCGAAGCCTTCGGCCCGCGCGACATCACCGATCTCGCCCTGCCCTACTACTGCATCACCTCGAACCTCACCGCCGGCCGCGCCGACACGCATCGCGTCGGGCCACTGTGGTTCTGGTTGCGCGCGAGTTGCGCGATCCCGGGCGTGTTGCCGCCGGTGTTCCATCGCGGCGAGGTGTTCGTCGATGGCGCGGTGATGGACAACTTGCCGGTCGATGCGATGCGCGCGCAAGGCGTGGGCGAGGTGATCGCGGTGGACATCGGCGCTGACGATGTGTTGCATGCCGAAGTCGAGGAGTTCGCCCTGCCGCCGTGGTGGCGGCTCGCCTGGCAGCGCCTGTTCCATCGCCACCAACGGCCGGGCATCCTCGCCATCCTGCTGCGTTCGGGCATGGTCAACGCCGAGGCGGCGAGCCTGGAGCGTCGCGCGCGCACCAGTTTGCTGTTGACGCCGCCACTGGGCGACGTCGACCTGCTCGACTGGAAAGCCTACGAGCGCGCGATCGACGCCGGCTACCGCTACGCGCAAAAAATGCTTGGCCGCGCGAACGCGTCGCGCGAATTGCCGTAATGCGCCGCGATCATTCGCGGCGCTTGCCGGGCTTGTAGTCGATCAGGCGCTCGCTGACACGCTCGAGCATCGGCTCGACCGCTTCGTGTGCCTTTTCCGCCGCGTTCAGGCTGGTGAAGTTGACCTGTTCGCTCCACGGCGGCCCGAGCGGGCGCGCCTGTTCGATCGCATAGGCGCGCACGGCGAGCTGGGCCGTGTACAAGGTCGAGCTTTGGCCGTAGTAGTTCATTTCCTGGGCGCCAACCTTGCGTGCGTGCACGAACACCACGGCATCGGCGTGGCCACGCAGTGCCTGCACCGCTTCGGCGAAGCGCGGGCGTTCGGCATCCATGAAGCGGCCCACGCGCGGCAACGAGCCTTCATCGACGATGCGATAGCCGTTGTGGGCAAGGGCACGCTCGAGCGCTTCTTCGGCGGGCGTGGAAATCGCATCGTCGCCGCTGGCGAGGATTGCGATCGTAGGCACGTGCGGCTTGGGCGGCGCGGTCGGCTTTGGCGGTTGCGCAACGCTTGCCACCTGCACCGGCGGCGGCGCAACGGCTGGCGCCGCGGCTGGCATCGCCGGCGTGGCGGGCGCCTCGGTCGGCGGTGCGGGTGTTGGCGGAATCGTGGTCGGCGACGCCGTCGATGCCGCGTTTTCCGCATAGCGTGGATCGGTGGGCGCCTGCGTGGCGGTAGCCGACAGCGTCTCGCTCGCGGTCGCGGGCGTTGCCGTCGGTGGCGGCGCAGCGGCGGGTTGCTGTGCAATCGGCGCTGCCGGCGTGCTCGGTGTCGGCGCGTTGGTGGTCGTTGCCACCGTCGCGCTGCCCGCGCCGAGCAACTGCTGCAGGGCCGGGATGCGATCGCGGAAAGCCCAGGCGCCGCCAACCAATCCCAGGATCAGGATGGCGGCAATGGCGAGCGGCAGCATCGGCGAGGATTTCGCCGTCTGGGGTTGCAACACGGGTTGGTGCGCACCCATGGCCGGTTGTGCAGCGGGCGTCGGCCGGCTCACCGGCAGCGGCTGTGGCGTCGGCGAGGTATTCGGCAGCGGGCGCTGTCCCGAAACCGGCGTCTTGCCGCCAACCACGGTCGCCGCGGCGGTGGACATGCGCGTTTGCAGTGTGATCGGCCCGCCTTTGGCGACGAGCGGATGCCTGCCCAGATCCGCGACGAGATCCTGGCAGCTCTGGTAGCGATCGGCGGGATCCTTGGCGACCATCTTGGACAGGATGCGTTCGAGTTCCGGATCGACTTCCGAGTTGAGCGTGCGCACGTCCGGGATTTCGGCCTTGACCACTTCCAGCATCAAGCCGAGCGGGGATTCGTCGGTGAACGGCATGCGTCCGGCCAGGCACTCGAACAAGACGATGCCGAGCGAGAA
>JAFEFO010000009.1 GCA_018240565.1 Pseudomonadota bacterium
ACCATCGGCGGCATCGTCGCGCTCGCACTCACCGGGCAATATCTGTCGGTGCCTTCGGCGATCGGATTCATCGCCGTGTTCGGCGTGGCGATGTTGAACGGCATCGTACTGGTGAGCTTCATGAATGAGTTGCGCGCACAAGGCCAGCGCGTGCGCGATGCCGTGCTGCGCGGCACTGCGCTGCGTCTGCGTCCGGTGCTGATGACTGCAAGCGTCGCGATTCTGGGATTGGTGCCGATGCTGCTGTCCAGTGGCGTGGGCGCGGAAACCCAGCGCCCACTCGCCACCGTCGTCGTCGGCGGACTGATCACCTCGACGCTATTGACGCTGGTTTTGCTGCCGGTGCTGTACGACTGGATCGAACAAGGCACCGGCAACAGCGAACCCACGGCGCCACGAAGGGTAGCGTAAAGCTTACGCCGCGTTGCGCAGTGCGGCAATGCGCTCGGCGATCGGCGGATGGCTCATGAACAGGCGCGACACACCGCTGTCGCCGGAGATGCCGAACGCCTGCACCGCCTTGGGCAAACCCGATTCATGCGCGCCGGACAGCGCTTGCAATGCGGAGACCATGTTGCCGCGCCCCCCCAGATTGGCGCCGCCGGCATCCGCGCGGAATTCGCGCCAGCGCGAGAACCAGGCGACGATGATCGTGGCGAGCACGCCGAGTACGGTCTGCAACAGCATCACGATCAGGAAATAGGCGATGCCGCCGCCGCGGTTGTTGTCGCGGTTGCCGCCGATCGCGCTGTCGATGACGGTGCCGAGGATTCGCGCGAGGAACATCACGAACGTGTTGAGCACGCCCTGAATCAGGGTCAGCGTGACCATGTCGCCATTGGCCACGTGGGTGATCTCGTGGCCGAGCACGGCGGAGATCTGCTCGCGGTTCATGTTCTGCAGCAGGCCCGTGCTCACCGCCACCAGCGCATGATTGCGGCTCATGCCGGTGGCGAACGCGTTCATGTCCGGCGAGTCGTACAGCGCGACTTCCGGCATACCGATGCCGGCCTTGTCGGCATGCTGCCTGACCGTGTTGAGCAGCCAGATCTCGTTCGCGCCTTGCGGCTGGGTGATCACCTGCGCGTGCGTCGTCCACTTGGCGATGGTCTTGGACATCGCCAGCGAGATGAACGCGCCGCCCATGCCGAACACCGCACACATGGCCAGCAAGCCGGTCAAGTTGATGCCAGACTGGCCATAGACCCAACGGTCGATGCCGAAGATCGAGCACACGATGCCGAGCACCAGCATGATGGCGAGGTTGGTGCCGAGGAACAGGAGAATTCGTAGCATGGATGATCGCCTCAGGTGATGACTCGTATTTTGGGGAGACTGGACGCCGTTTCAAGAATTATGCTTTGCTCGTCATTCCGGCGGAAGCCGGAATCCAGCTTTGCTCTGGTGGCATCCTGCCTCCTGGATTCCGGCCAATCCATGGCCGGAATGACGAGATTGGAATGACTTACCGCGGCCGCTTCGCGCCCTCTCCCACCGGACAACTGCACTTCGGCTCGCTCGTCGCCGCCGTGGGAAGCTGGATTCGTGCGCGCTCGCAAAACGGCGCATGGATCATCCGGATGGAAGACCTCGATCCACCCCGCGAGGTTCCCGGCGCGGCGGCCGACATCCTGGAAACCCTTGCCGCGTTCGGCATGGAATCGGATGAGCCGGTCATGTTCCAGAGCCGTCGCGAAGCGGCGTATGCGGCAGCGTTTGAACGGCTCAAGGCGCTGGACGCCGTATTCCCATGCTGGTGCAGCCGGGCCGAATTGGAGCCGTTCGGCGGCATCCATCGCGCCTGCGTCGCGACGCGCGATCCCGCGCGCGCACCGGCGTGGCGCGTGCGCGATGAAGTCGGCGACTTTGTCATACGCCGAGTCGAAGGCTGGTACGCGTACCAGCTCGCCGTCGTCGTTGACGACGCCGACCAGGGCATCACCGAAGTCGTGCGCGGCGCGGACCTGCTCGATTCCACGCCGCGCCAGATCCATTTGCAGCGCCTGCTCGGCCTGCCGACGCCGGCGTACCTGCACCTGCCACTGGCCCTGGATGCCGATGGCCGCAAGCTGTCCAAGCAGGATCGCGCGCAGCCGGTGGACAGAACCGATCCATTGCCCGCCTTGCGCGCCGCGTTGCGCTTTCTTGGCCAATGCGTGCCGCACGCGAACGATGCAGCAGGGTTGCTGTCGAAGTCCGCCACACGTTTTGATCTTGCTGCGCTGCAAACCGTCGCGAAATCGAGCGCGTGTACAATCGATGCGGATCCGGAATAAACCCAAGGAGTACGACATGACCTCACGCATTGCACTCGTCACCGGCGGCACCGGCGGCATCGGCAGCGCCATCGTCAAGCGCCTGGCTTCGCTCGGCCACAAGGTCGCCACCAACTACCGCGACGAAACCAAGGCCAAAGCCTGGCAGGCACAGATGAAGGCGCACGGCGTGAACGCCGCCATCGTGCCCGGCGACGTGTCCTCGCCGGAAGCGGCGGAAAAGCTCGTGCACGGCGTCGAGCAGCAATTGGGGCCGATCGACATCCTGATCAACAATGCCGGCATCACGCGCGACACCACGTTCCACAAGATGAGCGCGCTGCAGTGGCAGGAAGTCATCAACACGAACCTCAATTCCTGCTTCAACGTGACGCGTCCGGTCATCGACGGCATGCGCAACCGCAAGTGGGGTCGCATCATCCAGATCAGCTCGATCAACGGCCAGAAGGGCCAGTACGGACAGGCGAACTACGCCGCGTCCAAGGCCGGCATGCATGGCTTCACCATCTCGCTGGCGCAGGAAAACGCCAAGTTCGGCATCACCGTGAACACGGTCTCGCCGGGCTACGTGGCGACCGAAATGGTCATGGCCGTGCCCGAGGACGTGCGCAACAAGATCGCCGCGCAGATTCCGGTCGGACGCCTGGGCGAACCGGACGAAATCGCCTATGCCGTATCGTTTTTCACGAACGAGGAAGCGCGCTGGATCACGGGTGCCAATCTCGCGATCAACGGCGGGCAGTACATGGGTTGGTAAAGCTCGCGCTCGCGAACTGCCTTGAATGGCAGTTCGCGCGAGTTTTACCAGGTGAGGCATGGATGCCGAACGGGCTCCCGCACCAGGGACGGTTACCCTTTGTGATCAAAATGCATCGCGTGCGCTTCGTTTCTGGTGAGCCATGGATGGCGAACGGCGACGCACCAAGGATGGTCTGCAGAATTGCTGCGCAGCAAAAGCCTACCGCGCCGCGGCAAATTCTGTTAAGTTTGCCGCATGGCACAAGTGCGCGTCATCAAGAAATATCCCAATCGGCGGTTGTACGACACCGAGATTTCGAGCTACATCACGCTCGAAGAGGTGCGTCAGCTGGTGATCGATGGCGAGGATTTCGAGGTCCGCGACGCCAAGACCGGCGACGACCTGACCCGCTCCGTGCTGCTGCAGATCATCTCCGAGCACGAGGAGACTGGGCAGCCGATGTTCACCACCCAGCTGCTGTCGCAGATCATCCGCTTTTACGGTGATTCGATGCAGGGTTTCATGGGCTCGTATCTGGAAAAAAGCCTGCAGATCTTCCTCGACCAGCAGGGCAAGTTCCGCAGCCAGTTGAACAACATCCTCGGGCAGACGCCGTGGTCGATGCTCAACGACATGACCGAGCGCAACCTCGACTTGTGGAAGTCGGTGCAGGAAGGTTTCCTCAACGCGGCGAGCCAGGGCCAGATCAACGCCGCGACCGGCAAGCCATCCTCCTCGTCCAAATCCTGACCCACGGCGTTTGACAGCGCCGCCCCCGCCCCCTACCATCGCGCGCTTGCTGCGCCGCACAATGCCTTGCGGCGCGCCAATCAAACAGGCGAGGAATCCCCATGAGCAAGCGCGTTGCGCTGGTGACCGGCGGCATCGGCGGTCTCGGCACGGAAATCTGCAAGTATCTGGCCCGTTCCGGCCGTCAGGTGGTGGCGGCGGACCTCGCCAGCCGCGCCGAGCGCGTGGCGGAGTTCGGCCAGGAAGTCGCGCAGTTCGGCGAGCAGATCCGTTTCGAACCGATCAATGTCGGCGATTTCGATGGCTGTGCACAGGCGATCAAGGCCGTCGAGGCCAAGTACGGTGCCATCGACATCCTGGTCAATGCGGCCGGCATCACCCGTGACACCACGTTGCGCAAGATGAGCGCGCAGCAATGGAACGACGTGCTCGACATCAACCTCGGCGGCGTCTTCAACACCTGCCGCGCCGTGGTCGAGGGCATGAGCGAACGCGGTTTCGGCCGCATCGTCAACATCTCGTCCGTGAACGGCCAGACCGGCCAGTTCGGCCAGACCAACTACTCCGCCGCCAAGGCCGGCATGCACGGTTTCACGATGGCGCTCGCCCGCGAAGTCGCGCGCAAGGGCGTCACGGTGAACAGCGTTTCGCCCGGCTACTGCCGCACGGCCATGGTCGCGGCGATCGCGGAGAACGTGCGCAGCCAGATCATCGCCAACATCCCGGTCGGGCGCCTGGGCGAGCCAAGCGAGATTGCGCGCGTGGTGGATTTTCTGTGCGCCGACGATTCCGGCTTCATTACCGGCGCGAACATTCCGGTGAATGGCGGGTACTTCATGGACTTTTAGACGTCCGTCAGTAGTCGAACCCGTCGATGAAGATGAAATCGGCGGGCGTCATGTGGTTGCCGTTGCTGTTGCAGTCATAGGTCAACGCGATGGTCGGCCCGGTGTAGACGACCTCAAAATTGGTGACGGCAATCCCGTACAAGAGCTTCCCTCCGCTTTGGGTGTTCGGATCCATGCCGAATTCCGCCCATTTGTGCGTGGTGTAGTAATCCGATTCCGCCGTTAACGGCACGCTGCCACCATCGGCCAACACCATGCCGTATTTCTGCAAGGTGCGCAGCAGCACCCGCGCAGCCGCGTCCGCCGCCGCGCCGCCATCCGCATGATTGCCGGCACTGAACCCGGCGACGTTGAAGGTCGATTTCAAGCGCAATCGCGAGCCATAGGGAATGGCATTGGGACTGGTGTCACTGGCGCCATTTTCACCCGTACCGCTGGTGCCGTGGCTGGCCGGATGCACGTACGCGGCCTTCATCATGCGCGAATTCTTCAAGATGAACCGAATGGCATGTCCCAGATCGCCGTTGGATACTTGCTCGGCGGCATACATCTCATCGGCATTGAACAACAGCGGTGCGACCGGGAATCCGGCGGCATCGGTGCTCGTACACTGATCGCCGCGCCCCTGCGGCGGATAGACGCGAGTCAAGTCCCAGGTCAAGGCGCACATGGCCTGGACGTTACCGCCGACGACGTTGGTGTTGCCGGACTCGAACAGGGTGTTGCCCTGCACGATCAGCATGTGGCAATCATCACTGCCGTTGTCGCAGGTATAACTTGGCTTGGCAGCGCCATACGGCGGTCCCGTGCCTTCAATTCCACCACTTTCTGGCAACGGAATCGGCAAGGGGATCGGCCCGTACGACGGGTTGGTGTGGAAATCGCCGCAATCGGGATAGTAGTAGTTGTTCGCACCGCCAAACGGGGTCACCGGAGTGGTCGCGATGCCATTGTCGGCGTGCAGTACGTAAAAAGGGCTATTCGGATTTGAGTGTGGAATTTTGTCACATCAAAAACACCGATGTCGCTTTCAACAATCGGAACATAGTGTGGAATCGAAGATCACGTGCTAGAGTCAGAGTCGGAACATAGCGTGGAATCGAGGTTGACGCTAATGACTGACTTCCTGCAACTTGGCTCGTTGCGCTCGATGGCTGTGACCAAAACCGACGCAGGCTATTCAGTGGATGCTGTCGGCACGGTTGCTGCGCAAGTCTGTCCTCACTGCCGGTCCTCACTACTCTATGGACACGGTTCGATACGGCAAACGTTCCGTGACGTGCCAAGCCACGGCTTGTCAGTAGTGCTGCACTTGGAGCGCCGCCGCTTCCGATGCCGTGGTTGCAACCGCACACTCTTCGAACACATCGCCGATCTTGATGATCAACGGCTGGCCACGCGTCGGCTGGTCGAATACGTCCAAATACAAAGCCTGCAGAGACCATTCGTCCAAGTTGCTGAGGTGGTCGGTCTCGACGAGAAGACAGTACGCAATATCTTCCATGATTACGTCGAGCATCTCGATCGAACCATCCGATACGAAACGCCGGCACAGTTGGGTATCGACGAAGTCAAACTGCTTGGCGATTATCGATGCATGTTAACGAATGTCGATCGGAGGACTGTTTTCGATCTGCTTCCGAGTCGAACGAAGGCGGATCTGATGCCGTACTTTCGCGATTTGCGGGACAAGGGCAAGGTCGAGTGGGTTGCCATGGACATGTGGACTCCTTACCGCCAGGTCATCGCGGGACAATTGCCGCAAGCAAGAATTGTGGTGGATCGTTTCCATATTCAACGGACTGCGGTCAATGCGATGGAAGCGATTCGTAAGCAGATTCGCAGGTCCTTAAGCCCGCACCAGCGCCTGAAGATGAAGAATGATCGGCATGTACTGCTGGCTAGGCCGTACAAGCTTCGTGGAAACGATTCAGAAACCCTGATGAAAATTTGTCAGGAATTTCCCGAGCTGGCTGTTGCGTACGAATTGAAGGAAGCGTTCTTGTCCATCTGGGATGAAACCAAACGGGCCGATGCGGAAAATGCATTCGACCATTGGGCCCAATGCGTACCGTCCAACTTTGCCGCCACTTTCGGTAAGATCGTGAAGACAGTTGCCGACTGGAGGGAGCCTGTGTTTGCCTACTGGGAAAGCCCAAGGGTTTCGAACGGCTATACTGAGAACCGGAACGGTTTCGTCCAAGAGATAAACCAGTCCGGCCGCGGCTACAGCTTCACCGCCTTGCGTGCACGGTTACTCTTCAATCCAAGGGCAAGGGCTGCCAGTACGCAGATCATTCGCGATCCAATTGCTGGAGACGCTCCAACCTTTGGCAAGTCTACGAGCTTCGAATTTTTCGTAAACCGTCCGCGAAACCGGGTGCACTACAAGGAACGAGTGGTCGAGTATGGGCCGTCCATGGAAGTGCTCGCCAAGATGCTCGCGGACGGCGAATTCGATGACTGACCCAGGATTTACTGCTACTCCAGTAATTGGCTTGCCTGAAGCTATTTGCGGATCGCGGCCAGCACGTCGGCCATGCGCAGGCCCAAGCCGTCCGTGACGCGTTTGAGCGTGGGTAGGGTGATGTTCTTCTCGCCGCGCTCAATCGCCGCGTAGTAGGCGCGGTGCATGCTGATACGGTCGGCAAAGCGATCCTGGCTCAATCCGGTCGCTTCGCGGCGGGCGCGGATGGCACGACCGACTTGCACGGCCAAGGCGGGCTTGTTCATAGGCGGAAACTGTGACGCTTCCACCAGCTTTTGATCTACGCCTTTGTAGATCGACTATCTAAAGGTATAGGATAGCGGGTATCTCGATGTCAACGGATTGGATTTGCCAGCTGCCTACGGCGAAGGAGAAGACCGAAGACGCGGCGGCGATGGCGGAGTGGAAAGCAAAATCGGTAGTGGCACAAACGAAACTGAATGCGGCACAGCACGAGCTCGAGCAAACACAGGTCAAGATGGATGCGAAGTGAGATGCAATTTGCCGGCAAAATTCGTGACGCCGGCGGCAACTGCGAACCTTGCCAGTAACATCGGACAAGGTTTTGTGGTAAACCCTGCCTTGGCAACAGGGGCGCCACGGAGTTAATCGCGACCGACCGGGAGACGGACGATGCGATATGTGGTAGTAATCTTCGCCCTTGCGTTGCTTGCGCTTGCGCGCGTGGCTAGCGCGCAGAACTACAGCTATTGGCTGGATGATCGCGCTGATCCAACACAAGCCCACTATCGAACATGGCAAGAGGCGTGCATCGTCGGCGAGTTCGAGCGCGAGATAAGCCGTTTGCGCGCGGCGGAAACCGATCCGAGCGTGCAGTTCCGGATCGACGGCTACGCGATGACGGTTCAGCTCGATCTGCAAGAAGCCTTTTGCCAGGCGAACATCGAAAAGCGATATCACCTGGGCTGGCTGCCCGTGGAAAGTCTTGGGCCGATCTCGGTTTTTGAGTTTGGCGGCTCGTGCACTAGCGCGTTGACGGGGTACACCGACCCGGACAACGGCCAATGTGCGCCGCCCAAGTGCAACGGTCAGTGCTGCGACGCGACGGGGCCGGGCGGCTGTACCAACAACGGCAGCGATCCGATCCAGACCGCATCGGGCAATCTGCACGAAGAACAGACCGATTTTGTCGGCACCGGGCCGTTTCCGTTACGCTTCACGCGCGTCTACAACAGCGACCGCATCCCGGACTTTGCGCCGGCGCCGTTGGGCGCGGCGTGGACACACAGTTATGCGAGCCACATCATCGGCTATCCCTCAGCGGGATCACCGCCGGTGGATACGGCTTCCGTATACCGTGGCGACGGACGTGTTCTCAAATTTACCTTGACCGGCGGCATCTGGCAGCCCGATCCGGATGTGACCGAACGGCTATCGGCGAGCATGGACGGCAGCGCCGTTATCGGCTGGACGCTGACCACCGCAGATGATGAAGTCGAACAATACGACGGCGAAGGACGCTTGCGCTCGATCACGAATCGCGGCGGCTTCTTGCAGACATTGAGCTACACCGGCACGGACGGCCATCCCAAAGATAGCGTGCAGCAGGTCAGCGATCCGCAGGGGCACGCGCTGACCTTTGGCTACAACACTTCGACCGGCCAGATTACGAGCATCACCGACGGCAACGGTGCCGCGATCCAGTACGGCTACACGACCGACGGCAACAACAACCTGCAAACGGTGGTTTATCCCGACCTCACTGGCACCAAGACACGCACGTACTACTACGCAGGCGCAGGCCCCTACGGCGCAGGTACCACGCAGACCGGCGGCGTGAGCCAGCCCAATGCCTTGACCGGCATCCAGGACGAAAACGGCCAATCGTTTGCGAGTTGGGGTTACGACAGCCAGGGCCGCGCCATCTTGAGCGTGCACGGCCCGTATGCGACCGGCACCATCGACCATACATCCTTCGTGTTCAACGCCGACGGCACGGTGAGCATCACCGATGGATTGAGCCAGACGCGCAAATTCACCTTTCAGAACCCGGTGCAATATCTGGTCGCGCGCTATGTCGCGCTCGACACGGCGTGCGACTACTGCGGCACGAACTTCACCAGCCGCGGCTATGACGCGAACGGGTATCCGAGCACGGGCACCGACTTCCGCAGCTTCCAGACTACATCGCAGTATCTGGCCAACGACAGCAACAGCCATCCGCGCGGACTGGAAACGCAGCTTGACGAAGCCGTTGGTCAAGCCGAGGAACGCATCACTAACACGACCTGGGATGCGAACTATCGCGTGCCGGACACGCGCACGGTCAAGAACCACAGCGGCACCATCGAAACGCGCACCGATTGGGTATACAACACGCGCGGCCAGCCGACCGCCCGTTGCGAATACGATTTAACCGTCGCCGGCGCGAGCAGTTATGTGTGCTCGGCTACGGGCACGCCGCCGGCGGGCATCCGGCGCTGGGTGTACACGTACTGCGATGCGATCAATCTTGCGGCGCCCGATCCCATCAGCAGCAGCGGCGAGAACCTGGGCAAGGGCTGCCCGCTGGTCGGACTGATCCGGCGCGTGGATGGCCCGCGCATCGACGTCAACGACTGGACGACCTATCAGTATTACCTCACTAGCGATACCGGCACGCCGCCGAAATTTCGGGCGGGCGACTTGAACGAGACCATCGACGCGCTCGGCCATATCACGCAATACCTCGCCTATGACGGCAACGGCCGCACCACGCAGATGCAGGATGCGAACAGCATCGCCAGCAGTTTTTCGTACCACCCGCGCGGCTGGCTACATATCCGCACCGTGTGTGCGAACACGAATTGCTCGCCGTCGGCAAATGATGCGCCCACGCAGACCGATTACGATGGCGTCGGCAATGTCGTCAAGGTCACGCAACCCGATGGCGTGTATCTGTCCTACACGTTCGACAACGCGCACCGGCTGACCAACATCACCGACAAACTCGGCGACCACATCGACTACACGCTCGATGCGCTCGGCCACCGCATTGCCGAGAAAACCTTCGACGTCAGCGATGCGGTCAATCCACGGCGCTTGCTCACGCGCGCCTACAGCACCTTGTCGCGGATGACGGATACCTACGATGCACAGGTGCGCGACACCAAATTTTCCTACGACGGCAATGGCAATCGCACCGACCAGACCGATCCGCTGGGCGTGAAATCGCATTGGGACTTCGATGGCATTAATCGCCTGAAGGACCAGATTGGCGACTATCAGGGGACGGATGCGAGCACGGCGAATAGCGAAACGTCCTACGCCTACGACACGCGCGACAACATCACGTCCGTCACCGATCCCGACGGCCAGCCGCCGGGAACCGTACCGGCGACGAGCTACACGTTCGACGGCCTGAACGACCTCAAGCTACTGCAAAGCCCGGACACCGGCACGACGATGTACGGAACATCGACCCAGCCGGGCTATGACGCTGCCGGCAACCGGCTCATGCAAACCGATAATCGCGGCATCGTCTGGACGATGGCCTATGATGCCCTGAACCGGCTCACTGGCACCACGTATCCAACCACGAGCCTGAATGTCGCGTACCGGTACGACAGCTACTTGAGCAATCCCTGTGCCGCGACCTCGTATCCCGTCGGCCGCTTGACCGGCATGACGGATGCCAGTGGCAGCACGCAATACTGTTACGACCTGCGCGGCAATATCACCGAGAAAATCCAGGTCGCGCACGGCTACCGCTTCGACACGCGCTACAGCTATAACCTCGCCGACCGGCTCATGAGCGTCACGTACCCGAGCGGCGCCGTGGCGAGCTACACCCGCGATGCGGATGGAAGAATCCAGACGGTAAGCGTCACGCCGCCGGGCGGCACGGTAACCTCAATCCTCACAAGCCTGACATGGCAGCCTTTCGGGCCGTCGATCACGTACACGTTTGCGCAAGGCAGCCAGACGCTGACCAAGATGTTCGACCAGAACTACTGGATGACGGACGTCACCGGTAGTGCGTTGACCCTGCACTTTTGCCGGGACGCGCAGAGCAACATCACGAGCATCGCCGCAGCCAGTCCGGCGTGCAGCAACACGCCGACCGAGCAATACAAGTACGACAACCTGTACCGGCTAAT
Source organism: Pseudomonadota bacterium (assembly GCA_018240565.1). Classification (GTDB taxonomy): domain Bacteria; phylum Pseudomonadota; class Gammaproteobacteria; order Xanthomonadales; family Rhodanobacteraceae; genus Rudaea. Next base: position 11,202 of record JAFEFO010000009.1, read on the forward strand.
CCACGTCCAGGACGGCACCGGCAGCAACCTGCAGGACTTCACCTACAACCTCACTGGCGACCGCCAGACCAAGACGCTCGATCCGAGCCCGACGCAAACCTACACGTACACGCCGAACACGCACCGGCTGGATGGCGTTGGCGCAAACGCCAGAATGCTCGACCCTAACGGTAACACGAAGGAAACCACTGGCAGCGCGACGCTGGACTTCACGTTCGATGACCGCAACCGCATGACGGCGATCAGCCGCAACAGTACGCCGATTACGAGTTACGACTACAACGCAAAGGGTGAGCGCGTCTACAAGACCACGACGTACCCTGCCAGCGACACGCGCTGGTTCGATTTCGCCGAATCCGGAATGCTGCTGGGCGAATACACCGCCACCGCCGCACAGGAATACGTGTGGGCCGATGGCACGCCGGTTGCGATCCTGGCCATCGCCGGCGCAGCGCCAGCACCAGCCGACCAAATCTTTGCGAACGGGTTCGAGGCGCCGCCGGTAACAACCGTCGATTACGTCCACACCGACCAGCTCGACAGTCCGCGAATAGTCACAAGCACCACAGGTGCGAGCCAATGGAACTGGCCATGGCAGACCAATCCGTTCGGCGAGACCGCACCGACCGGCACGCTGGCACTGAATCTGCGCTTTCCCGGCCAGTACCTCGATGCCGAGACAGGACTCAACTACAACTACTTCCGGGACTATGAGCCGGGCACCGGGCGCTACGTCGAGAGCGATCCGATTGGGTTAGGGGCTGGACTCGGAACGTACACATATGTTTTCAATGCCGCACTGCGTTGGAAGGACAACAACGGCCTCTCAACAGGCGGAAGCAGTAGTGCTTGCTGTGCTCAAGCAAAGCAACAAGGTGATTTTCGTAGCCCAACTGGGCAGGGAGACGACTGGGGAATCGTCGAATGTTGCAACGGACAGAAAACCGCCTGTTCAAATGTTGATCCGAATCAAGTAAACAGCGAGGTGGCGTTCGCCATTGCATCAGCGTGCGTCAAGAAGCACGAAGAGCATCATTTTCCTGAAGTCACCTGCCCGACTTGCGGCATCAAACGGCCCGGCAGAAATCCAGACGTTAATCCGAAGACATCTGAATGCAGCGCTAGGAGCGTCGAGATTGATTGCCTCAATGATGGAGGCAAGGCGTGCGGCAATGATCCGGTATGCCATAGCCAAGTGAACGCGCTGCGAGACGCTCGTCAACGGGAGAACTCAAAATGCGGATCTTACAGATAATCGCTCTCGTTTCTTTGTCGTGTGGAGGCTGCGCGACCGTGGCTAGCGTCAAACAAGCTACTAAGTGCGGGCCTCCATTGAGCAACACCACGGTTGCTCGCATAGTTTCCGACAATCTCAATATTAGCCCGCATGACACAAAGTATACATTTGATATATCAGAAAGTGGCTGCGAATACTACGTCACCGTTTATTTGAACGGGGGGCCACCAGACAGTCAGGTTTTCGTGGTGGTTGGTCGCGACAGCAAAATCAAAGAAAGAATATTTGGCGGTTGAGCTGACTACGATAGCCAGCGTGATTACCGCCAGCTTGCATGCTTGATATAGCGTAACATAATTCTTTTTACGTTTGGCCATCTAAACGGCTAAAATATTCTATATTGCACGGACGCGTTTGACCTGCATCGCGGTCCAGCGACCGCCGCGCGCGGTGGGAATGCGCCGATGCTCCAGTTCGCGCGCAATGGCGCGCAGGCCTCATTCCATGTCTCAGGTGCTGACAGTACCGACACCTCAGCAGTTCCCGCCGCTCGTGGGGTGCTTCTCTGCACTGTACGCCGGCCCGGCTTCGCCGGAATACGCAGTTCGGACAGCGTGGCTAAATTCCACACCTGAGCGGCCCGTGCTTTTGTCGGTTTCCACACAGACTAAGTTTCGTTCGTGACCGCGAATCTATAGCATTCCACACTCAAATCCGAATAGCCGTAAAAAGAAAAGTCGATCTGGAAGTTCGTCGCGCCGGTGCCCCATCCGCCCAGTGACGACAGATGGGCGATCATGTTGTCCGAATTCGGATGCTTCAGCGCTGGCGCGCTGACATCGCGGTTCCACACCGCGCTCGCGGGGAAACGTGGCAACGGATCGGCATGGACGACCGTGAAGGCAAATCCAAGAATCGTGGCGACTAGGGCACGGCGCATGATTTGCTCCCGCGGAAATACGCGAGCGAAAACTATCCTACTCCTGCCCCAGGCGCTGTGCGTTCGCTCACGAATTCCTACCACATCAAGTCCGCGGGCACGTCGTCTTCGGCCGGGGCATTCGGATCACACAGCAGCACCAGCGCGTCGGCTTGAATGGCCTGCGCCTGCAAGGCGATGTCGTGCCCCACCAACAGATAGCGCCCGGCGAGTTGCACGACCGCGAGTTCGCCACGATTGAGAGCGGCGAGTTGGTCTTTCGTGACGTAGATGCGCCGGATCTTGTTGCCATGCGGGAAATGCCGCGGCGTGTCGGCATCGGTCGCGTTGAGCGCCTTGCCAGCGAGCAACGCCGCCAACTTTTGCTTGCGTTCCTTCTTCTCGCGCGCGACGCGCTCGGCCTCGCGTTGCGACTGTTCGCGCTCCCGGCGCTCGGCTTGCGCACGTTGCGCATACGCGCGCGCGAGATCGACCTCCGCCGCCGCCGGTTTTGGCTTGGGCTTGGCGGAGCGTTCATTGCGCGCGGACTTTTTCGGCGCAGGCTTTGGCGGATCTTTCGCCTTGGCGGCGAATCCGGCCTTGAGCAATTGGTCGCGCAGGGATTCGGACATGGGCGTGTACTTTCCATGAAGTGGCACGTCATGCCGGCATGGATTGCCGGCATCCAGGCTTGCAGGATGCCGTCCTTGGCATCTGGATTCCGGCAATCCATGCCGGAATGACGTGCAAAATCGTTTTCGACTTCAGTAGTGGGGTGGTGGAGGCTCATCCTGCGCGTCCTGCGCCAACGCCGCATTCACGCGCCCGAGCTCGCCGCGGAATTGCGCGATCTCGCGCTGCAATTCCAGCACGATGCGATCCTGCGCCGCCACCGTCGCATCCAGCGACTGCACGGTCTGGTCCAGGAACGCGATGCGCGATTCCAGCTCGGCCAGGCGTTGGTCGATCTCGCCGTGCATGTCACACCTGCGCCGCACGGCGCACGCTGCGCCCGCGACCGATGCCGTAGTAGGCGATGCCGGCGGCTTCCACCGCGGCGGGTTCGTAGACGTTGCGTCCGTCGAAAATCGCCGGCGCACGCATCGCTACCTTCAGGCGCGTGAAATCCGGACTCCAGAACGCCTTCCACTCGGTGACGACGACCAGCGCATCGGCGCCCTCCAGTGCCGCGTACATCTCATCGCACAAGGCCAGATCCACGCGCGTACCGTAGATCCGCTGCGCTTCCTCGCGCGCCTCCGGGTCGTACGCGCGCGCCTTGGCGCCAGCGGCCCACAGCTGTTCCAGCAGGCGCCGGCTCGGCGCTTCGCGCATGTCGTCCGTATTCGGCTTGAACGCAAGCCCCCACAACGCAATGGTCTTGCCGGCAAGCTTGCCGGCGAAATGCCGGTGCAACAGATCGAAGAGTTTTTCCTTCTGGTTGCGATTGACAGTTTCCACCGCGTCGAGCACGCGCGCCTCGTAACCGTGGCTGCGCGCGATGCGCTCCAATGCCTGCACGTCCTTCGGGAAACACGAGCCGCCATAGCCCGCACCCGGATAAATGAACGAATAGCCGATGCGAGGATCCGAACCGATGCCATGGCGCACCAGTTCGATGTCGGCGCCGACGCGCTCGGCGATGTTCGCCATCTCGTTCATGAAGCTGATCTTGGTCGCCAGCATCGCGTTCGCGGCGTACTTGGTCAGCTCGGCCGAGCGCGCATCCATCAGCACGATGCGTTCATGGTTGCGGTTGAACGGCGCATACAGGGCCTTGAGCGGCTCGATCGCGCGCGCGCTGCTCGTGCCGATCACGATGCGGTCGGGACGCATGCAATCCTTGACCGCGTCGCCTTCTTTCAGGAATTCCGGGTTGGAAACGACGTCGAATTCGACCTTCGCCCCGCGCGTGGCGAGCTCCGCGGCAATCGCATCGTGCACGCGATCGGCGGTACCGACGGGCACGGTGGATTTGTTCACCACCACGCGATAGCCGTCGATGTGCGCGCCGATCGTGCGCGCCACGGCGAGCACATGCGTCAGGTCCGCGCTGCCGTCTTCGTCCGGCGGCGTGCCGACCGCGATGAACAGGATCTGGCCATGGCCGATGCCCCGCGCGGCATCGGTGCTGAACGTCAGGCGTCCGGCCGCATGGTTGGATTCCACCAGTTCCGCCAGGCCCGGCTCGTAGATCGGCATCTTGCCGCGTTCCAGGTCGGCGATCTTGGCCGCGTCCACGTCCACGCACATGACATCGTTGCCGACTTCGGCAAGGCACGTACCGGTAACCAGGCCCACGTAGCCGGTACCGAAAATGGTAATCCGCATCGAAATCGTCCCGCGTCAGGCAGAACACGCATTGTACCAAGCCACACCAACGAAAAAGGCGCGGTTGCCCGCGCCTTTTCCTTGCCATTCGTGTCGAATGGATGTCAGTCTTTCTTCGGCTCCGCGGCGGCCGGCTTGGCGGCTTCCGGCTTGTCGATGCTGATGAGCGTGACGTCGAAGATCAGCGTCGCGTCCGGACCGATCTGCGGCGGACCGTGTTCGCCATAGGCGAGCTTGGCCGGGATGAAGAACTTGTATTCCGAACCCACCGGCATCAACTGCAGGCCCTCGGTCCAGCCCGGGATCACGTTGGCCAGCGGGAACTTGGCCGGTTGGCCGCGCTTGATCGAGCTGTCGAACTCGGTGCCATCGATCTTGGTGCCGACGTAGTTCACGGTCACCGAGTCGGTCTTGACCGGCTTGGGACCCGTGCCTTCCTTGACGACTTCGTACTGCAGGCCCGACGCGGTGACCTTGACGCCCTTCTTGGCCTTGTTCTTGGCGAGGAAATCATCGCCTTCCTTCTGGTTCTTCTCGGCTTCGGCCTTCATCTTGGCCATCTGTTCGCCGCGCAGCTTTTCCATGAAGTCCTGGCGCACGGCCAGCGCTTCGGCTTCGGTCAGCGTGGTCTTCTCGCCCTTGAGCGTGGCTTCCAGCGCCTTGACCACGACCGTGATGTCGATGTCATCCTTGATCGTGGTCAGGCCGCGACCCACGTCCATGCCGACCATGTAGCTGTACTCGGCCTTCTTGTCGCCCTTGAACTTGGCGTCGATGGCCGCCTTGTCGACGGCAGGCGCCGCGGCAGCGGCAGGTGCCGCATGCGCCGCTGGCGCGGCAGGCTTGGTATCGGCGGCGCCGGCGGAGCCGGCGGCGAGCGCGGCGGCAACGGCGGCAGCGGTCAGGGTCTTGCTCAGAAACTTCGTCATGTGTACTCCTGGTGGAATGAAATGCCGGCGTGCGGCACGCATACGAAAATCGGCCGCGTATTGTGCGGCCACGGATCGCCGAAGGCAAACGACGGGTCTTCGACAGCGCCCTTTGCGCCGGGTTCCACTCCGGACAGGGTAAAATTCGCGCATGATCCGTTTCGACCGCCTCACCCTGCGGCGTGGCCCGCACATCCTGCTGGAAAACATGGACCTGGCCCTGCATGCCGGCTGGCGCGTGGGCATCAGCGGCCGCAATGGTGCGGGCAAATCCAGCCTGCTGGCCCTTGTCGCCGGGGAGTTGGCGCCGGACGCCGGACATTTCGAGCGGCCTGCCGGCTGGGCGCTGGCATGGGTGCGGCAGGAAGTCCCGGCGCTGCAAACCACGGCGCTGGACTATGTGCTCGACGGCGATGCGGAACTGCGCGCCATCGAACGCGATCTGGCCGCCGCCGAAGACGCGCATGACGGCATGCGCATCGCCCATCTGCACGAACGCCTGCTCGCCATCGACGGCTACGCGGCGCCGGCACGCGCAGGCGCCCTGCTGCACGGCCTGGGATTTGCGCCGGGCGATGAAGCACGGCCCGTGGCGGAGTTTTCCGGTGGCTGGCGCATGCGCCTCAACCTCGCCCAGGCGCTGATGTGCCGGTCGGACCTGCTGTTGCTGGACGAACCCACCAACCACCTGGACCTGGACGCCGTGCTCTGGCTGCAGGACTGGCTGGCGCATTACCCGGGAACACTGCTGCTGATTTCGCACGACCGCGAATTCCTCGATGCCGTGGTCACCCACGTGCTCGCCATCGCCGAACGTCAGGCCGATTTGTTCGCGGGCGATCTGACCGGCTTCGAACGCAAGCGCGCCGAACAGCTCGCGCAGCAATCCGCCGCTTTCGAAAAGCAGCAGCGCGAACGTGCGCACCTGCAACATTTCGTCGACCGCTTCCGCGCCAAGGCGACCAAGGCACGCCAGGCGCAAAGCCGGATCAAGGCGCTCGAACGCATGGTCGAGATCGCGCCGGTGCGCGCCGCCTCGACGATACGCTTCGAATTCCGCGAGCCGTCGCGGCTGCCCGCGCCCCTGCTCAAACTCGATGGTGCCGCCGCGGGTTACGGCGCACGTCATGTATTGGACAACGTGACGCTCGGCATCGCACCCGGCGACCGCATTGCCCTGCTTGGCGCCAACGGCGCGGGCAAATCCACGCTGGTGAAATTGCTCGCGGGCGAAATCCAACCCCTGGCGGGCGAGCGCATCGCGGCCAAGGATCTGGCCATCGGCTATTTCGCCCAGCATCAGCTCGAACAACTCGACGCCGGCGCCAGCGCGGTCGAACACCTGCTGCGCCTGAATCCCGCGCTCGGCGAAAAGGCGGCGCGCGACTTTCTCGGTGGCTTCGGCTTCGCCGGTGAGCGCGCGCTGGAAGCCGTGGAGCCATTCTCCGGTGGTGAAAAGGCGCGCCTGTGCCTGGCACTGACCGTGTTCCAGCGTCCAAACCTGCTGCTGCTGGACGAGCCGACCAATCACCTGGACCTGGACATGCGCGAAGCGCTGACCGAGGCGCTGAACGATTTCGCCGGCGCGGTAGTGCTGGTGTCGCATGATCGTGCCCTGATCCGCACCTGTTGCGACACCCTGCTGCATGTCGGCGGCGGGCGCATCCTGCCCTACTCCGGCGACCTCGACGATTACGCGCGGCAAGTCTTGCGCGCCGCCAAATCGGATCCTGCGCCCGCTTCAAAACCGCCCAAGGCGGACAATATGCGTAGCAATGACCGGCGCGATCGCGCCGATGATCGCGCCAAGCTGGCGCCCTTGCGCAAGCAGGTACAGGCGCTGGAAAAACGCATGGCCAAAACCGAAGACGCCAAGCGCGCGGCCGACGCGGCGTTGGCCGATCCTGCGCTGTATTCAGGCAACCATTCCGCGCGGGCACAGGAACTGACGGAGCAGGCGCACGCCCTCGCCAAGGAGCTTGCCGAACTGGAAACGCAATGGCTGGTGGCGAACGAGGCGTTGGAACGCACGACATGACCCGGCCGCAAGGAATGCTCAATACCTCTATGTTTTCATAGATTTTCTTGAGTCTAGTCACCCGTTCCTTGCCCCTCCAAACTTTTTTGCGATCGCTGCTTGACAAGTCTCGACTTTGTGTTATACTTACATACAACACTAGAACGACAGTTCACCGAGAGGAGCCCACCATGAACCTGCAAGCCCTGCTGATCCGCGCCACCGTTTCGATCGCAGCCGCCACGGCCCTGGCAGCCGGCATCGCGCTCGATTACGTCAAGCCCGCTGCGGCAGTCGCCGCGCCAATCCAGTCCCCCAAGCCGGCAATCCGTGCCGCATCCGCCAACGCCATCGCCGACAAGCCCGTCGTGTTGCCGACGATCCACGTGCGCGCCTCGCTGGCACAACGCGCGGCTGCCGAGCAGTCCACGCCGACCACGGCTTCGGGCATGGCCGTGCCGGCCGTGCTTGAAGTGGAGGTGTCAACGCCGGCGACCCGGCCGCTTTCCGGCCTGCGCACGGACATGCCCTACTATTCCTTCGGCAAGAGCCTGCCGCGGATCGGCAGCAAGGAATAAGCATGAGCATGACCTGGAACGACAACGCGCCGATCTATCGCCAACTGCGCGACCGCGTGGTGGCGATGATCCTGGACGGCGTGCTCAAACCCGGCGACGCCCTGCCCTCGGTGAGGCAGGTCGCCGCCGACTTCCAACTCAATCCGATCACCGTATCCAAGGGCTACCAGGAACTGGTGGATGAAAATCTCGTGGAAAAACGCAGGGGGCTGGGCATGTACGTAAGCGAAGGCGCACGCGCGGCGCTGATGAAATCCGAACGCGAACGTTTCCTGAAAGAAGAATGGCCCGCCTTGTTCGCGCGCATCGCGCGCATGAACCTGGACCTGGAAACCTTGATCAAGAACGCTCAACCCACGGGAGAAAAATCATGACCGCCGTCGTGCAGGCAAAGGGATTGTGCAAGCGCTACGGCAACACGGTGGCGCTGGACAACGTGAGTTTCGACATCCAGCCCGGGCGCATCGTCGGCCTGGTCGGCCCCAACGGCGCCGGCAAGACCACCGCGCTCAAGGCAATACTCGGATTGGCCGAATTCGACGGTTCGCTTTCCGTATTGGGACTGGATCCGCGCACGCATCGCACCGAACTCATGCAGCAGGTGTGCTTCATCGCCGACGTGGCCGTGCTGCCGCGCTGGCTGCGCGTGGGCGACGCGGTCGATTTCGTCGGCGGCGTGCATCCGCGCTTCTCGCGCGAGAAATGCGAAAAGCTGCTCGCGCGCACCAAGATCAAGCCGACCCAGCGCGTGCGCGAGCTGTCCAAGGGCATGATCGTGCAGTTGCACCTGGCCCTGGTCATGGCGATCGACGCCAGGTTGCTGGTGCTGGATGAGCCGACCCTGGGCCTGGACATCCTGTATCGCAAGGAGTTCTACAACAACCTGCTCGGCGAGTACTTCGACGATCAGAAGACCATCCTCGTGACCACGCACCAGATCGAGGAGATCGAGCACATCCTCACCGACCTGCTGTTCATCAAGGAAGGCAAGATCGTGCTCGACGCCAGCATGGACGACGTCAGCGAGCGCTTTGCCGAGGTCATGGTCAACCCGGACAAGGCCGATGCGGCGCGTGCGCTCAAGCCGCTGTACGAGCGCCAGATCTTCGGCAAGTCCATCTTCCTGTTCGACGGCGTGGACAAGGCGCGGCTGGCGGAACTCGGCGAATTGCACAAGCCCAGCGTGGCGGATCTGTTCGTCGCGACGATGAAAGGAACCTACTCATGAGCCAGAACAGCATGAACACGATCACTCCGACCGGCAAATTCGCGTGGCAGGTCCGGCGCGAATTCTGGGAACACCGCGGCGGCTTCCTGTGGACGCCGCTGATCATCGCTTGCGTGATGCTGGCCTTCGTCGCGATGGGCCTGATCACCGCCGAGCTGACCGCGCGCCAGCACGGTTTCACCATGAACGGCATCCAGATCGATCAACTTACCAGTCACCTGGATGCCGCGCAGATGGCGAAGTTCCAGGGCTCGATGGACGTGGGCCTGATCACGATGGGATTCCCGATTCGCATCGCCCTGTTCGTGGTGGTGTTCTTCTACGCGCTCGGTGCGTTGTACAACGACCGCGCCGACCGCAGCGTGCTGTTCTGGAAATCGCTGCCGCTGTCGGACACGCAATCCGTGCTCGCCAAGGTTGCCGCCGGCCTGATCGTGGCGCCCGCGTTCGCGGTACTCGGCATGATCGTGCTGCAACTGGGATTCCTGCTGATCATGACCCTGTTTGCCGCGTTCCACGGCGTCAACGTCGTGCCCTACATCTGGTCGCCCACGCACCTGATCGCCATGTGGGTCAAGCTCGCCGTGCTGATTCCGGTCAATGCGTTGTGGGCGCTGCCGACGATGGGCTGGTTGCTGCTGTGCTCGGCCTACGCGCGCTCCAAGCCGTTCCTGTGGGCGGTGATGCTGCCGGTGGTCGCCGGAGTCATCATCACGTGGATGCAGTTGATGCAGTCGTTCTCGCTGCGCAGCGGCTGGTTCTGGCAGCACATCATCGGCCGCCTGCTGCTGAGCCTGGTGCCGGAAAGCTGGATCAACCTGGACAGCCTGCGCGCGCTCGAACACGCGGGCGACGATCCGGCCGGCGCGATCGGCAACTTGTTCTCGTTTGGTGCCATCGCCGACCAGTTCACTTCGCCGAATTTCCTGATCGGCGTGGCGGTCGGCGCGGCGATGATCGCCGCTGCGATCTGGCTGCGGCGCAAGCGCGTGGAAGCCTATGCGTAGCCCGCATCGCGGTGCATGCGCACGCCGGCACGGATGCCACCGTGTCGGCGCAGGCGAGATCGCATCAGGCCAGGCAACGGAGTTTTTCCATGACCGATGAAGACAAGGCCAGCCGTTTGGCTGGCGCCATTTACCTCGCCGTAGTCGTGACCGGCTTGTTCAGCCTTGTCTATGTGCCTTCCCGGATCAGCGTTTCCGGCGACGCCCATGCAACCATCAACAACATCGTCACACACGGCTTCTTGTTTCGTGCCGGCATTGCGGCCTTTCTGATCAAGCAAGTCGCGTTTCTGCTCCTGCCACTCGCATTGTTCAAATTGCTGCGTCCGGTTCACCAAGGCATGGCGCTCATCATGGTCGCGCTCGCCGTTGCCAGCGTTCCCATCGCATTGGTCAGCCTGGCCAACCGACTTGATGCGCTGGACATCCTCAGTGGCGCATACAGCCAGGCACTCTCACCAATCCAGCTTGAATCACAAGCCATGCTGTCCCTCAACGCTTACGGCAATGGCCTGCTTGTCACAACCCTTTTTTGGGGGCTTTGGCTGCTCCCCTTCGGATATTTGGTCATACGATCCGGGTTCCTGCCCAAGGTCCTTGGCTTATTCCTGATTCTCGGTGGCCTTGGCTATGTGACACAGGTCTTCTGGCAAGTGCTCATCCCAAGCGTCAGCTTCCCGGATTTCATCCTGTTTCCGGCCGCCGTTGGCGAAATTGGCATTTGCCTGTGGCTTCTCCTGGCAGGCGTGCGCAAACGCCAGCCAAGCGTTTCCTGACCATTCGCCCGAACGGACGCCCCAACCATCCGAGACAGGAACCCAATGGATACTGCATTCCTCGACGATTTGAAGATTCATGTGCGAATCAAGCTGTCTGCACTCTGGGCCACATTGATGTTTTGCTACATCTACGGCGACTACTTCGGCCTTTACGTTCCTGGAAAACTAACCGGAATCATCGCCGGCAATGGACCGGTTGGCCCGGTGAGCCAGAATACCCTGGTCGCCACCGCGATCATGCTGGCGGTCCCGGGCATCATGGTTTTTCTTTCGCTTGTTTTGCCGCCGAGATTGACCCGCTGGCTGAACATCATTCTGGCTGCCGTCTACATCGGCATCATGACCCTGACAATGCCTGGAGCATGGTCGTTCTATCTGCTTTTGGGCGGCTTGGAGATCGCAATCGGATTACTGACCATCTGGTATGCGTGGACCTGGCCAAAGCGAGTCCATGCATAATCGAATGAGGAATCGACCATGATCCGGATGAAGGCCATTTGCATCGCCACGATATCCGTCGCCGCGGCCGGCTGCGCCGATCACGGCGACTCGGTATTCCAGCACCTGAGCGTGCTCGACGACACGCACATCGCCGTGCATGCGCATGCCGGCGCGGATGCCATCGTGACAGCACGGGGCGAGCTCGTGATCGACGGAAAACCAGTACCGCTTAATTCCGCGCAGTCGAAAATCGTCGCGCTCTATTTCGCGAGCGCGATCGCGCTGCGCAGCGACGCGGTGAAAACCGGCGCCGCCGGTGCCGCCACCGCGGCGACGGCGATCGCCAGCGTTGCTTCTGGCCTGGCCTCTGGCGACACCGATTCGATTGACGCGAAGGTGAACGCCAGCGCGGCGAAAGTGGACGCCGCCGCGAACAAGGTCTGCACTGACCTGCAGGCGTTGCAAAAGGCGCAAGACGACCTGGCCGCCGCGCTGCCGCAGTTCAAGCCCTACGCGACAATCGCCGCGCACGAAGTGGACGATTGCACATCCGCCTGAGCACACCGACGCGGGCAGCGATGGCCGCTGCCCGCTCTGGATCGGTCACTTGATCGTGTCGGAAAGCACCTTGTACGCATTGCCGCCCTGCTTCTGCAGGCCGATCTGGCCGAGATCGAGCGTGCCGACCAGCCAGTAGCGCGTGAATTGCCCGCCCGCGCGGCGTACCACCAGGGCCGCACCTTCGCCGGAATAAATCACGTCGCCTTGGCGCAGCTCCACCGGCTTGAGGCTGTCGGTGACGTCGCGGCCTTCGGCATACTGATCCTGCAATGACGTGCGCGCCGCCGAACCCGCGGCTGGAATCGCTGCGGCAAGCGTGCCGCCACTGCGCGTGCGCAACACCGGCGCCGCGCCCGCGTCGATCGGACGCACCACCTTGTAGCGGCCTTCGCCGTTGGGCGCCAGTTCGATGCGATCCAGGTTCAGCTCGCCCTGCAACCAGTAGAACTGCAGGCGCGAGCTGCCGCGGCGCACCACACCGCGCAAATCGCCATTCACGTAAACCACGTCGCCGGCGAGCAGCTGGCCGACCTGCAAGTCGCCTTCGGCGGGGCGGCCACCGTTGAGATTCTTCAACATGCCGTCGCGCATCGCCGCGCGCTTGTCGGCAGCGGCTTTTTCCGCCGCCGCCTTGTCCGCGGCAGCCTTCGCGGCAGCGGCTTTTTCCGCCGCCAGCTTGTCCGCTGCGGCTTTCTCCGCTGCCGCCTTTTCCGCAGCGGCCTTCTCGGCAGCCGCCTTGGCCGCCGCCGCTTGCGCCGCCGCGCGCGCTGCCGCCGCCTGTTCCGCCGCCATTTTTTCCTGCGTGGCCTTTTCCTCGGCCGCTTTCTGCGCGGCTGCCCGTTCCGCCGCCAACTTGGCCGCCTGCTCATCGGCGCTCGGTGCCGCCGCCTTTGCCGGCTCGACATCCACCAGCTTGACCAGTACGTTCTCGAAGAAGCCGTTGTTGGCCTTGATCACGACGCCAGCCGCGCCCGCATGCAGCTTGGCGGCCACCTTGGCCTGCCAATAGTCCGGCGCGGTGACTTGCAATGCCTTGCCCGCCGTCTCTGCCTGCTGGGCGATGGCCGCGAGTTTCGCGTCGCCGGCGCCGGAGAGGAAGTCCTTGCCGCTGACATCCACCTGTTGCGCGAACGCCGAGCCGGCGAACAGCACGGCCACCAGTAACAAGAATCGTTGCATGTTCATCTCCAAGACCACCCTGTTGATCTGTTCATTGTCTTTGACGCGGGCTCGACGGCATGTGCCGTTCGGCACATCAGCCGCCGGCGCTGCCGCCATGCACGCCGCCTTTGGTCAGCGCCATCGGATCAAGCAAACGCTTCAATTCCGCCTTGGGCAAGCCCGTCGTTTCCAGCGCCACATCGAGGATCGGCCGACCTTGCTTGTATGCCTGCTTGGCCGTGGCCGCACCCTTGTCGTAGCCGATCACGGCGTTGAGCGCGGTGACCAGGATCGGATTCTTGTCCAGCGCCTGCCGGATATTGTCCTGCCGCACGCGGAAGCCGGCGATGGCCTTGTCCGCGAGCAGGCGCGAGGCGTTGGCCAGGATCCCTATGCTTTGAAGCAAATTCAGTGCCACCACCGGCAGCATCACGTTCAGCTGGAAATTGCCCGACTGCCCGGCGATCGTGATCGTCGCGTCGTTGCCGATGACTTGCGCGCACACCATGGCCATTGCCTCCGGAATCACCGGATTGACCTTGCCCGGCATGATCGACGAACCCGGCTGCAGCGCCGGCAATTCGATCTCGCCGATGCCGGCCAAGGGGCCCGAATTCATCCAGCGCAGGTCGTTGGCGATCTTCATGAGTGAGCAAGCCAGCGTCTTCAATTGGCCGGACAACTCCACCGCTGCGTCTTGCGATGAAAGTCCTTCGAAGAAATTGTCGGACGACGCGAACTTCACGCCGGTCATCTTCGACAATTCCTTGGCAATAGCCGGCCCCAGCCGCGCATCCGCATTGATGCCGGTGCCCACCGCCGTGCCGCCCTGCGGCAGTTTGCGCACGCGCTTGAGCGCATCCTGCAAGCGCTCGATGCCGGACGCGATCTGCGCCGACCAGCCGGACAGCTCCTGGCCGAAGGTGACCGGCATCGCGTCCATCAGATGCGTGCGCCCGGTCTTGGCGATCCTGGCCAATTCCCGCGCACGCTTGTCGATGGTCTTTTTCAGATGCACGAGCGCCGGCAACAATTGCTCGGACACCGTCAGCGCCGCGCTGACGTGCACCGCGGTGGGAATGACGTCGTTGGACGATTGGCCGTTGTTGACGTCGTCGTTCGGATGCACTTTCGTGCCAGCCGCCGCGCACAGGTGCGCGATCACCTCGTTCGCATTCATGTTGCTCGAGGTGCCCGAACCGGTCTGGAACACGTCGATCGGAAACTGTGCGTCGAATTCGCCAGCCGCCACGCGCTCGGCCTGCTTGCGGATGGCCCTGGATTTGTTTTTCGCCAGATGGCCGAGGTCGGCATTGGCCTGCGCAGCGGCGGACTTGATCAGGCCCAGCGCGCGAATGAATTCACGCGGCATGGTCAAGCCGGAAATCGGGAAGTTGTCCACCGCGCGCTGTGTCTGCGCGCCCCACAGCGCGGCGGCCGGGACTTTCAACTCGCCCATGCTGTCGCGTTCGGTGCGGAAATCGGCCATCGAAAAACTCCATCAAACCGGTGAAATGCGGCCGGCGATTATAACGCCTCGGTGTATTATTTACGTTTCACCGCCTGCGAGCCCGCCATGCCGTCATCGCCGCTCACCGCCCTGTCGCCGCTGGACGGCCGCTACGCCGGGAAAGTCGAGGCCTTGCGTCCGATCTTCAGCGAAGCAGGCCTGATGCGGCGCCGCGTGCTGGTCGAAGTGCGCTGGTTGCTGGAACTGGCACAAGAAAAATCCATTGTCGAAGTGGGCAATGTTTCCGCGGGCGCGCAGCAATTCCTGCTGACGCTGGCAGAGGATTTTTCGTTGCAGGACGCGCAGCGCATCAAGGCGATCGAGGCGACCACGAACCACGATGTCAAGGCGGTCGAGTATTTCATCAAGGAAAAGATCGGCCAAGAAAAAACGGAAATCGGCGCCGAATTGTCGAAGGCGAAAGAGTTCGTGCACTTCGCCTGCACCAGCGAGGACATCAACAACCTCGCCTACGCGCTGATGCTGCGCGACGCGCGCGATGGCGTGCTGTTGCCGACGCTGGACAAATTGATCCACACCCTGCGCCAGATGGCGCATGCGCTGGCCGCGCAGGCGATGCTGTCGCGCACGCACGGGCAAACCGCCTCGCCGACCACGCTCGGCAAGGAAATCGCCAACGTCGTCGCCCGCCTGGAACGCCAGCGCAAACAGATCGCGGCAGCGGAACTGACCGGCAAGATCAATGGCGCCGTCGGCAACTACAACGCGCATGTCGTCGCCTATCCGCAAGTCGATTGGCCGGCGCTGTCCAAGCGTTTTGTCGAATCGCTGGGACTCATCTGGAATCCCTACACCACGCAGATCGAACCGCATGACTACATCGCGGAACTCTCCGACGCGATGCGTCGCGCCAACACCATCCTGATCGATTTTGCGCGCGACGTGTGGGGCTATGTTTCGCTCGGTTACTTCGAGCAGGCGCTCAAACCGGGCGAAGTCGGATCGAGCACCATGCCGCACAAGGTCAATCCGATCGACTTCGAGAACGCCGAAGGCAACTTCGGCATCGCCAACGCGCTGCACGCGCACTTCGCGGAAAAATTGCCGATCAGCCGCTGGCAGCGTGACCTGACCGATTCCACCGTCCTGCGCGCACTCGGCACCGCGTTCGGCCACACCCAGATCGCGCTCGACTCGCTGTTGCGCGGACTCGCCAAGCTCAATCCGAATCCCGAACGCATCGCCGCCGACCTCGACGCGAGTTGGGAAGTCCTCGCCGAAGCCGTGCAAACGGTGATGCGCCGCTTCGGTCTACCCGAACCCTATGAACAACTCAAGGCGTTGACTCGCGGCCAGGGCATCACGCGCGAATCGATGCGCGCGTTCATCGAAGGCCTTGCGCTGCCGGAGGATGCAAAGCAGCGTTTGCTCGCTTTGACACCGGCGACGTATACAGGATTGGCGGCGAAATTGGCGGATAAAATCTGATCTTGGCGGATTAGCGGTTACATCGCCACTTCGTGCCTGACAGCGCGTTCGACCAGTGCGTTCAGCGAGATGCCATCAGCAGCCGCAGCCGCAGCAGCACGCGCATGCAATTCCGAGGGCAGTCGCACATTGAACTTGCCCGAGGCCACCTTGCGCACCGGCAGGTCGTGTTTTTCGGCAGTTTCGACGAAGTACCGCAGCGACGCGCGAAATTCGCGGCGCAACTCAGCTGGCGTGCTCCCGTAAAAATCAGCGCTGCCGTTCAGGCCCTGGATTTCGCCACGGAACTGATCGGTTTCCGGGTTGTAGCGGATAACGGCGGTGAAACCGTCAACGTTCATCGTGTTCTCGATCATGGTCGCACTCCATTGATTGCCAGCCAGTCGCGCAACGAGGCTACCGCGCCCTTGTCCATTGTCGGCGAAGGATGCGGTTTGTGCAGCACGCGCACCTGGCCGAACAACACGACACCGATGCGAGAACCCTCGCGATTCGTCTCCACGCTTGCACCCAGGTCGCGCAACAAAGCCATTGCGTCATCAAAACGGACGCCGCCGGATACCGGATGCTTGAACAGCAGGGCCAGGGTCTTGGCGTGTTTGCGCTTCATTCAAGCATGGTACCAAATACTGGTACCGACAGCAAATAACAGAGGTTTCGCAACCGCTACCCTTCGATCAACCCACCCGCCAGCGCGATGCGGTACAGCTCGCGGTCGTTGCGTGCACCGAGTTTTTCCAGCACATGCGCGCGGTGCACGTACGCCGTTTTCGCGGCGACGCCGAGCGCGTCCGCCGCCTGCTTGATCGTCTTGCCGTGCGCCAGCAACAGGAAAACCTCGTGTTCGCGCGCACTGAGCCGGTCGAGCGGCACGGCAGCGGGCTTGCGTCCGCGCAAATCGCTGCTCAGGTAGCGTCGACCCGCCATCACCTCGCGGATACCGGCGACCAGTTCATCCGGTGCTACTGCCTTCGTCACATAACCATCCGCGCCACGCGCCAGCGCCTCGTCCACGTAGGACTCGCCCTCGTGCATGCTCATGACGAGGATGTGCAGCGCCGGAAACTGTGCGCGCAGCGATGGCAATGCTTCGATGCCGCTTTCGCCGCGCAGCGTCAGATCGAGCACCAGCACGTCCGCGGCGTTGTCAACGAGCGCGCGTTCGCATTCGGCAATCGACCCGCACTCGCCGACGATTCGCATGTCCGCCTCGCGCTCGATCAACGCGCGGAATCCCGTGCGCACGATGGCGTGGTCGTCGGCGAGAGCGATGCGGATCATGCGGGGATTGTCGCGCAATCGACCACCCTAACGCGCGATGTAGGAAATCTTCTTATTGTCCGCCTTTGCCGCGTAGCTATGCTGCGATGCGTTTGCTGCGATTCCCCATGGAGGAAACAACAATGTTGCGCTTTCCCAAATCCGTCATTCGCCGATTGATATTCGGTTCCATCCTCGTCAGTGCGGCGGCAAGCGCGCAGATGAGCATCACTTCGTCGGCCTTCACCAACGGCAATCCGATTCCCGATCCGTTCCAATACAACCAAGGCCCGCCGGGGCAATGCACGGGCGGCAACAATTGGTCCCCGCCACTGGCGATTACCGGCATACCCGCTGGAACAAACACGTTGGCGATCGAGTTGAACGATATAACCAACCCGTGGCTGCACTGGGAAGCATGGGGAATTCCCGTTTCGGGAACGAGCGTGTCGCTGCCCTACAACTATGCTTCGACGATGCCGACGGGAACACAAGCCACCAATAGTTTTGGAACCTACGGCTACGGTGGCCCGTGTGCGCCGCCTGACGGCCGGACACATCAATATGTTTTCACGGCATACGCATTGACAATAACCGGTACAACCCAGCCGACCACAGCGCAACTCAACGCTGCGCCGCAGGCAACGCTTACCGGCACTCGAGTATATGGTGAAACTGTACCTTGGTCGCCAACGACGCCCGTCGTTTTGCAAAGCTTCGATGTCAACTGAGCATGTAGTAATGCGTTGAACTGCGTACAGAGCACGACCGCCAAACAGTACGGCGGTCTTGCATCCTCACCGCTCCGATTCGTAGGATCGGAACGATGACAACATCAATTGCCAGTGCGATTGAAGGCATCCGCTCCCGCCTCCCCTCCGCCCTTCTGCGCCCATTGGCCGGCCTCGTTTTTGCGGTGGTCTACGGCTGGGTGCTGTTCCCGGTCGCGCATTTCTACTGGTACGTTCCGGCGGGTTGGCGCTTCGCGGCGCTGGCTTTGCTGCCGTGGCGCTACTGGCCTTGGATCATGGGCGGCGAATTCGCGGCGCGCTACTCGGTGGCGACTTCGTGGTTCGGCATCGATTCGCTCGGGGCGGCGTGGGCGCATCTAACCGATCCGGCCACGATGGCGCTGGTGTTTCTGGCACCGTTGGGTTCGCTGCCCGGCGTCATGGCATTGCGCTGGCGCACGACGACAATGGCACTGGTGGAAGGACTCGATGTGCCCGCCGGCATGGGTCGATTGCTGTTGTGCGCGCTTACCGCGGCTGCCGGCGAGGCCGCATGCAATCTGCTGTATCTGCATATCGGCCAGATCAGCGTGCATACCGAGCTGGGGTTTGGCTATGCCCGTTTCGTACCCGGCAACCTGACCGGTGACTACATCGGAGTCATCGCTCTGGCACCTGCGCTGCTCGCACTACTATGGCCCCGTCGTGCTGCGCACGCGACCATCGGTGCGATTGCCGACGCTGTCCTGCTGGCGGGCTTTGGTATCGCCTACTTCACGGTGCTGCGCTCGCATGTGGATCTGGCCGCTTATGACTACGCGCGCATTCTGGTGCTGATTCCGGCTTTCGTCGCCGCGTTTCGTCACGGCTGGCGCGGTGCGGCAATCGCCCTTGCCTTGTGCAGCTTGCTGGTGGCTCTGGTACCGGCGGCGTTGCCGACCAACCCGTCGCGCGACCTGTACACGCAGATGTTGCTTGCACTGGCCGGAAGCGCCGCGCTGCTGCTGGGCGCGGCGATCGATGCGCAACGCGCAAGCCGCGCGGTGCTGGCCACGCAAAACGCCGAACTGGAATCGGTCAACGCGGGACTGGATCACCTCGGCGCAGAACTGCGCGACGCCGCGCAACGCAACTTGCGCCTGGAAGAAGAACAACGCCGGCGCATCGCCGCGGAAATCCACGACGAGCTGGGCCAGAACCTGACTGCCGTGCACACGCGCGTCAAACTCGCCGCCGAGCGCCTCAATGCCGCGCAGCTCGGCGACGTGACCACGTCGATCTACGAGATTCTCGCCACCATGCGCGGCTCGGTGCGCGGGTTGATGGATTCGCTGCGCCCGCCGGTGCTGGACGAATTCGGATTGGTGCGCGCATTGCGCGAAGGCCCGCTGCGCGATCTGGTCGAACGTGCCGGCCTGCGCTACGAATTCGACCTGCGCGGCGATCCCGCACTGATCGCCGGATTGGATGAGTCAACGCAAATCGCGATCTGGCGCATCGTGCAGGAAGCCGCGACAAACACGGTGCGCCATGCGCGCGCGACGCGTTTTCGCGCGCGACTACGCGTGGGCGTGCGCGGCACAAACGCGCTGGCGATTCTGGATTTGCGCGACGACGGCATCGGTATTGCCGACATGACGGCGGCATCGCGTGGCGGTCATGGCCTGCAAGGTATCCGCGACCGCGCACTGGCACTCAATGGTCTGGTGCGCGTTGTGCGCAACCCGCAGGGCACGCGGCTGCGCGTGTTGCTGCGGCAACTGTTGTGATACCGGGCGGAATCGCTTCCGCCCGGCGTTTTCCTGCATCCCAGTTACGCTGCCGCCTTGTGCTTGATCAACCCTTCGGCGCGCAATGCCGCATCCGCCGACGGGCGCGCGGCGACGCGCTTCTGGAACGCCTGCACGTGCGGGAACGCGGACAGATCGAGCTTGACGAAATCCGCCCAGCGCGTGACGGTGAACAGGTACGCATCGGCCACGGTGAAATGATCGCCGAGCAGATACGGCTGCTTGGCCAGGATCTTCTCGATGAAGTCGTAGCGCTTGGCAAGGTACGCGTGACGCTCGGCGCGCGTGGCGTCCGGCGTGTCGTCCTTGAACAACGGGCTGTAGCTCTTGTGGATCTCGCTGGTGATGTAGTTGAGCATTTCCTGCAAGCGCGCACGGGCAAGGGTGCCGTTCGCCGGAGCGAGCGCGGTATTGCCCTTGTGATCGGCAAGGTACTGCACGATCGCCGGGCCTTCGGTCAGCACTTGCCCGTCGTCCAGCTCCAGTGCGGGCACGTAGCCTTTGGGATTGATCGCGAGGAAATCGCGGCCGGATTCGGTGCGCTTAGCCTTGGTGTCGACCTTTTCGACGGCCAGATTCAGGCCAAGCTCATGGGCGACGATGTGCGGGGACAGCGAGCAGGCGCCGGGGGAATAATAGAGTTTCATGGTTTGCATCCTTCGTGTTTGGGGGCGCGCCGGACGCACCGGCGACGGAAAGTATCCTAGCACTATCTAGTTACTTCTAGATACCATATATCGACCAATAACTGATAGAATGTGGTTACCGGGCGGTTACCCGCTCACTTCGTCGTAACCGGAAAACGCCATGGGCTTGCCCCTACGCAAGAGCAAAGTCATGCCGCCACCGCTGTGCCCGCTGACCCTGTGCATGGACCTGCTGCGCGGCGCCTGGGCGCCCAACGTGTTGTGGTGGCTGCGCGGTGGTGCGCGTCGCTTCGGCGAACTGCGCCACGACATTCCGCGCATCTCCGCGCGCGTGTTGTCGCAGCGACTGCGCGAGCTGGAATCACGCGGCATGATCGTGCGCCGCCTGCTCGATACCTCGCCGCCATCGGCCGAATACGAATTGACCGATCTTGGCCAGGAACTGTTGCCCGCGCTCGATGCCATCGTCAAGGTCGGGGCAAAACTGCGGCACGATGCGACGCCGAAGCGGAAATTGGCGGCGTGAGGCGCGCCGCGGTCATCGAGGTTCGCGCAAGTCGCAAGCAGCCGCTCGGCATGCCGCCGGCGCGGTTCCTGCGCGACTATTGGCAGAAGCGGCCGTTGCTGATCCGTGGCGGATTTGTAGATTTCGGCAAGGCGATTGCGCCGGACGACCTCGCGGGCCTGGCCTGCGAGGAAGCGGCGTTGTCGCGCATCGTGTTGCATGACGCCAGGCGCGATCGCTGGACGCTGCGCAACGGCCCGTTTACCGAATCCGATTTCGCCAAGTTGCCAAACTCGCACTGGACGTTGCTTGTGCAGGACGTCGACAAGTGGGACATGGACGTGGCCGCACTGCTCGATGCGTTTGCGTTCATTCCGTCATGGCGCATGGACGATGTGATGGTGAGCTATGCGGTGGACGGCGGTGGCGTCGGCGCACACGTGGATCAGTACGATGTGTTCCTGGTGCAGGGACTCGGCCAGCGGCGCTGGCGCATCGACGCGCGGCCGAATTCGCCGGTCGCTTTCCGCGACGACGTCGAATTGAAACTGCTGCGCGAATTTTCTCCAACGCACGATTGGGTGCTCGAGCCCGGCGATGCACTGTACCTGCCCCCGGGCGTGCCGCACGATGGCACCGCGATCGGCGAATGCACCACGATTTCCATCGGCATGCGTGCACCGTCCCAAGCCGAGCTGCTGCTGGATTTGTCCGAATTCCTGGCCGAACCGCTGGCCGAATCCGCGCGCTTCGCCGATTCCGATCTGCGTCCTGCCCGCGCCGCGGGCGAGATCGACTCTGCCGCGCTGGCGCGCGCGCGTGCCGCGATGCCGTATTTTCCCCATGTGGACAAAGTGACATTCGCGCGCTGGTTCGGATGCTTCATCACCCGCTACCGCTCCGCCCAGGTTGCCGCCCCGCCCACGCGCGCAATCTCCGTGGCACAACTGGCCGCAAAGCTGCCGAAGGCGCGGCTCATCCGCAATCCGTGGAGCCGTTTCGCCTGGACACGCCAGAGCCGCGGCGCACTGCTGTTCGTTGCCGGGGAATGCCATGCGTGCACGATCGCTCTGGCGCGTGCCTTGTGCGCGCGGCGCGAACTCGACGGCGCTGCGCTCGCACGCATGGGCGCTGGCGGGCGGGCGGCCCTCACCGCATTGCTCAATGCCGGGCATTTGCAGATTCTATAAACGTCGTTCCGGCAAGGATTGCCGGAATCCAGTACACATGGATGTGATTCTGCTACAGATAGCGCCATCCTTGGCAACTGGATCCCGGCAATCCATGCCGGGATGACGCAATTCGAAGACGAATGTCTCCATCGCTACAATCCCCTCATCCTGTATTGAATCGCCATGATCCCCACCGATTTCACCATCGCCCCCATCGACTGGAACAACGACGCCGAACGCGATGCCTGCCGCGCCGTGCGCGAACAGGTATTCATCATCGGCCAGAGCGTGCCGCGCGAGGACGAATGGGACGCGCTCGACGCGACGTCGCGCCATGTGCTCGCACGCGATCTCGCCGGCAATCCCATTGGTACCGGGCGGCTGACGCCGGAACGCAAAATCGGCCGCATGGCCGTGCTCGCCGACTGGCGCGGCAGGCACGTCGGCGAGGCGATCATGAATTTGCTGCTGGAACAGGCGCGCGCGCTCGGCTACCGCGAACTGGAATTGCACGCACAGACCCACGCCGTGCCGTTCTACGAGAAGTTCGGCTTTGCCACCTACGGCGACGAATTCGAGGAATGCGCGATCAAGCACTACCACATGCGCCGCGAACTCGAGCCGGTCGCGACGCGCGAATTCGCGCCCTTGCCGCCGCGCCCCGAGGTGCGCAGCGTGGCGGTCGAATCGCGTGAACAGGCAGCGGTCGAATCCCTGGCGCTGATCGATGCGGCCAAGCGCGAGGTCTGCATTTACACGCGTGCGCTCGACCCGGAATTGTTCGAAAGCGATGCGGCCCTGGAAGCGCTCAAGCGCGTGGCGATTTCCGGACGCGGCGCGAGCATCCACATCCTGGTGCAGGACCCGCGCGCCGTGGCCACCCGTGGCCATCGGCTGCTGCCATTGGCGCAGCGCCTGTCCAGCATGTTCGAATTGCGCACGCCGATCGAGGACAACGACCTGCAATATCCGTCCGCCTTCCTGCTCAACGACGTGCGCGGCTATTACTTCCGCGTGCTCGGCAACCGCTTCGACGGCGAAGCGGTGAACTACGCGCCCGGCCGCCACGCGCAGTTGCAGGAATACTTCAACCAGGTCTGGGAACGCTCCGAACCGAGCGAGGATTTGCGGCAACTGTCGTTGTAACTACGGCTCGAATCCGTTGGCGAAAATGAAATCGTGGCTGGTTGTCGCATCGGCCTCGACAGCGCCGATATCGCAGCCCGCGCCTTGCGGTCGCGCCACGCCACGTTGATCCTTCGGGACAAGGCACTGCCCGGACACCGGCGTGATCGCGTCGATGGCCGCGCTTCCCGGCATCGGGAACATGACCCGGGTCAGCCCGCCGAAATTACCAAGATTCGTGAGCTTGGGATCACCGGTCAGCGGCGCGTTGGCGAACACTACGCCGGACGACGCGTTGCCAAAGACCAGATTGCCGCTACCGGCGATCGTGACAACGCCGCCGCTGGCCAGCGCGTAGATGTTGCCGCCGTTGTTGGAAGCGAACAGGCTGTTGGTCATATTGATGGTACCCAGACCAGAACCCGTCGGGAGCATTAGCAGACCGCCGGCGACACGTGCCGCCGTATTGCCTGCCACCGTGGTCTGCCGGAAAGAAATTGACGACGATCCGCCAGACGGGAGCAAGAGTGCGCCGCCGGCGTACGCTGAATTGCCGCTCAAGGTGCTGTTGCTCATCGTGAGGTTGGCGAGCGCCAAGATTCCGCCGCCGAAGCCCGACGCCGTGTTGCCGTTCAGCGTGCTGCGCAAGAGCGTGACGCTGCCCAGCTTCGCATAGATTCCGCCACCACCGACGGGCCCGCTGCTGCTGCCGACCGCCGAATTGCCGCTCACCGAGCTGTCCGTCAACGTGGTGTTGCTGCCGTCGGCGGCGATTCCGCCACCGTTGAATGCCGAATTGCCGCTCAGCGTGCTGCGCGTCAACGTGAGGTTGCCGTATTGGGCATAGATTCCCCCGCCGTTCTTCGCGGCCGCATTGCCGGTTACCGTGCTGTCGACGAGGGCAAGACTGGCACCGGAAACGCAGATGCCGCCGCCGTTTGCTGCGCCAAGGCAATCGTTGCTTGTCGCCTTGCCATTGCGCACAGTCAAATGATCCAATGTCAACGAGCCACCAAGTCCAGACGAGTCGTACATTGCGCGCGACGACTGACCGGCATCGATGGTCACGTTGCCATTGGCGCTGGCGTCGATGGCAAGGTTGAGGCCGTAGCCGTTGATGGCAAGCTGGCTGCCGCCGAGCGTGATGATGTTCGCGCTGCCGTTCGGGAATTCGGTCGTATTGAAATTGATCGTGTCGTTCTCGCCGAAGTTTCCGCTGGCCATGCAACCAGCGGCCACCGCGCCCGTATTCATCGATGCAATCGCCTGGCGCAGCGTGCAATCGGCAGAGCCGCCCGAATCGCCCGTGGTGGTGACGGCGATGGTCGCCGCCGGCGCGGCGAACGGAACAGTGCCGAGCGCGGCCAGCAAGGCGGCGGCCAAGGTGGAAACAGATATTTCGTGACGCATGGTGCCCTCCCGCGCTGCGTGCGCGCCGGAGTGTAGCAAGTTGGCCACGTCGGCCTGCTGCCCACCCGCGTGCCGCAGCGCAACATCCGCCCCATTTGCGTATAATTGGCAGTTCGTGCGTCCGCGCCCTGCGAGCGCCGATTTCGACCCCGGCAGGACATCGTGAGTCAGAGTCTTCTCCAGCAATTTGCGGCATCCTCCCAGCTTTCCGGCACGAACGCCGGGTTCATCGAAGCGCTGTACGAAAACTGGCTGCGCGATCCAAATACCGTGACGCCGGAATGGCGCACCTATTTCGACACGCTCAAGGGCCGGCAAGCGGGCGACGTGCCGCACGCGGAGGCGATCGCACGCATTGAAGCGGCACAGAAACTCGATGGCCGCGCACGCGCAATGGTCGCGGCACCGGTTTCCGATGCGCAGGCACAGAAGCAGGCGGCTGTGCTGAAACTCGTCACCGCGTATCGCTCGCGCGGACACCTGGCAGCCGACCTCGACCCGCTCGGCATGGCGCAAAAGCTCCCCGCGCCGGACCTGGATCCCGCCTTCCACGGTCTGTCGCCTGCGGACATGGACACGGAATTTTCCACCGGCGCGCTGGCCGGTCCGCAGATGCTCAAGCTCAAGGATCTCATCGCGCGTCTGAAAGCGACGTATGCGACGAGCATCGGCGCCGAGTTCATGCACATCAGCCACACCGAGCAGCGGCGCTGGGTGCACGAACGCCTGGAAGCCGCGGCCGGGCAATTCGGTCTTTCGGCCGACGAACGCAAGCACACGCTGGAACTGCTGACGCAGGCCGAAGGCTTGGAGCGCTACCTGCACACCAAGTACGTCGGCCAGAAGCGTTTTTCCCTGGAAGGCGGCGACAGCCTCATCCCGCTGCTCGACGAATTCGTGCGCCGCGGCGGCGAGGATGGCGTGCGCGACATGGTCATCGGCATGGCCCATCGTGGTCGCCTGAACGTACTGGTCAACACGCTCGGCAAGGCGCCGCAAAAGCTCTTCGCCGAATTCGAGGGCAAGTTCGATCACGTCGATGATCCGGCGCATTCGGGCGACGTGAAGTACCACATGGGTTTCAGTGCGGACGTAAAGACGTCCGGTCATACCGTGCACCTGGCGCTCGCGTTCAATCCCTCGCATCTGGAGATCGTCAATCCCGTCGTCGCCGGTTCCGTGCGCGCGCGCCAGACGCGGCGCAAGGACGCGAACCGCGAACAGGTATTGCCGGTGATGGTCCATGGCGATGCCGCGCTCGCCGGCCAGGGCGTCAACATGGAAATCCTCAACATGTCGCAGGCGCGCGGTTTCGGCGTCGGCGGCTCGATCCATGTCGTGATCAACAACCAGATCGGCTTCACCACCTCCGATCCGCACGATGCGCGCTCGACGCTGTACTGCACCGACGTCGCCAAGATGGTCAATGCGCCGGTGCTGCATGTGAACGGCGACGATCCGGAAGCCGTGGTGTTCTGCGCACGCCTCGCCTTCGATTTCCGCGCCAAGTTCAAGCGCGATGTGGTCATCGATCTCGTGTGCTACCGCCGCCACGGTCACAACGAAGCGGACGAACCGGCCGCGACGCAGCCACTGATGTACCAGATCATTCGCGCGCGGCCAACGGCGCGCGAGTTGTACGCTAAGAAACTCGCCGCCGATGGCGTTATCGGCGCCGGCGAGGATCAGAAACTCGTCGATGCCTACCGCGCCAAGCTTGAAGCCGGCCAGGAAATCGCCAACATCGATCCCGCGTTCAAGGATGCATTTGCCGTCGACTGGACGAAACACATCGGCGCCAAGCTCGACCAGAGCGTGAAGACCGGCGTGGCCAAGGACAAGCTCGCCGCGCTGAATGCGACGATCCTGACCCAACCGCCGGAATTGGTGTTGCATCCGCGAGTCGCCAAGATCTACGCCGACCGCGTGGCGATGGCGGCTGGCACGCATCCGCTGGATTGGGGCTTTGCCGAAAACCTCGCCTACGCCACGCTCGTCGCCGACGGCTACGACCTGCGCCTGGTCGGCCAGGATTCCGGGCGCGGCACGTTCTTCCATCGCCACGCCGAATTGCACGACCAGAAGACCGGCAAGATCCATGTGCCGCTCGCTGGCGTGCGTGCGGATGCGAACGTGCACATCATCGACTCGCTGCTGTCCGAGGAAGCGGTGATGGCCTTCGAGTACGGCTACTCCACCGCCGATCCGCACACGCTGGTGATCTGGGAAGGCCAGTTCGGCGATTTCGCCAACGGCGCGCAGGTCGTCATCGACCAGTTCATCGCGGCGGGCGAAGCCAAGTGGGATCGCCTGTGCGCACTCGCGTTGTTCCTGCCGCACGGCTACGAAGGCCAGGGCCCGGAACATTCTTCTGCACGTTTGGAACGCTACCTGCAATTGTGCGCACTGCAGAACATGCAGGTGTGCGTGCCGACGACGCCTGCGCAGATGTTCCACATGCTGCGCCGGCAGATGCTGCGCGACTGCCGCAAGCCGCTGATCGTGCTCACGCCCAAATCCCTGTTGCGCCACAAGCTCGCCGTGTCTTCGCTCGAGGACCTCGCCAATGGCGGGTTTCAGCTCGTCATCCCGGATTCCACCGCCAAGCCAGGCCAGAAGACGCGCCGCGTCGTGCTGTGTTCGGGCAAGGTCTATTACGATCTGGTCGAAGATGCCGCCAAGCGCGCGGTGAACGATGTCGCGATCATTCGTGTTGAACAGCTCTATCCGTTCCCGCGCAAGGAAGTCGCCGAGGAACTGGCGAAGTATCCGGCGACCAAGGAAATCTTCTGGTGCCAGGAAGAACCGATGAACCAGGGCGCGTGGTACCAGATCGAGCATCACCTGCTCAACGTGATCGGCGAAGGCCGCTCGTTGCACTACGCCGGACGCACGCGCTCGCCCGCGCCGGCCGCCGGACACCTCGCCACGCACATCGCCGAACAGGCGGCGCTGGTGGAACAGGCGCTGGTTGCGGCGCCCGGTACCAATTACGCTGCTGACTGATTGAACCTTCCCATGCTCCCGTCGCGAACGATTTTTTGCTCGTCATTCCGGCGAAAGCCGGAATCCAGCTTCTTTGTGGTGGCATCCTGCCTCTTGGATTCCGGCCAATCCATGGCCGGAATGACGGAATTCTGAGAAATAGACAGACACAGGACACGATCATGACACTTGAAGTCAAAGTCCCCGTACTTCCCGAATCCGTCGCCGACGCGACCATCGCGAGCTGGCACAAAAAGCCCGGCGATACGATCCGCCGCGATGAGAACCTCGTGGACCTTGAAACCGACAAGGTTGTGCTCGAAGTGCCCGCGCCCGCCGATGGCGTGCTCAAGGAAATCAAGCAGCAGACCGGCGCTACGGTCACCAGCGGTCAACTGCTCGCGGTGATCGAAGAAGGCGCGGTTGCTGCCGCGGCGCCAGCACCGAAGCCCGCCGCCACGCCGGCCTCCGCGGCATCGGCGCCGAGTCCCGCGGCCACGAATCTCTCACCCGCCGGCCAGCGCATCGCCACCGAAAACAAGATCGATCCGGCGCAGGTCGCCGGCACCGGCATGCGCGGTCAGGTGACGAAAGAGGATCTGGTCAACTTCATGCGCGGTGGCCAGTCCGCGGCACCGACCGCGAAAGCGGCACCCACACCGATGGCGGCGCCGACACCCGGTTCGCGCCCCGAAGAACGCGTGACCATGACGCGCATGCGCGCCAAGATCGCCGAACGCCTGATGCAGTCCAAGAATTCGATCGCCATGCTGACCTCGTTCAACGAGATCAACCTGGCAAAAGTGGCGGCGATGCGCAAGGAACTGGGCGAAGCGTTCGAGAAAGCCAATGGCATCAAGCTCGGCTACATGAGCTTTTTCGTCAAGGCCGCGTGCGAGGCGCTCAAGCGCCATCCCATCGTCAATGCCTCGGTCGACGGCAACGACGTGATCTATCACGGCTATCAGGATATTTCCGTGGCGGTTTCCACCGACAAGGGCCTGGTCACGCCGGTGCTGCGCGACGCGCAGGGCATGAGCTTCGCCGACATCGAAAAGGCCATCGCCGCGTATGCGAAAGCCGCGCGCGAAGGCGGCTTGAAGCTCGAAGACCTGCAGGGCGGCACGTTCACGATCACCAACGGCGGCACGTTTGGCTCGCTGTTCTCCACGCCGATCGTCAATCCGCCACAGAGCGCGATCCTCGGCATGCACACGATCAAGGAACGCGCCGTGGTCGAGAACGGCCAAGTCATCGCCGCGCCGATGATGTACGTGGCGATCAGCTACGACCACCGCATCATCGACGGCAAGGACGCGGTGCTGTTCCTGGTCGACATCAAGAACCAGCTCGAGAATCCGCAGCGCATGCTGCTGGGCATGTAAGGAATCGTCATGGCAGACCAATTCGACGTCATCGTCATCGGTGCCGGCCCGGCCGGTTATGTGGCCGCGATCCGCGCCGCGCAATTGGGCCTCAAGACCGCCTGCGTGGATGCCTTCATCGGCAAGGAAGGCAAGCCCGCGCTCGGCGGCACCTGCCTCAATGTCGGCTGCATTCCGTCCAAGGCGCTGCTCGATTCATCCAAGCAGTTCCACAACCTCACGCACTCGTTCAAGGACCACGGCATCAGCGCCGCGAATCCGGCGATCGACGTGAAAACGATGGTCGGGCGCAAGGACAAGATCGTCAAGCAATTCACCGGCGGCATCGCCATGCTGTTCAAGGGCAACAAGGTCACGCCCTATTTCGGCAAGGCCACGTTGAAACCTGGCCGCGTGGTCACGGTAAAAGGCCACGACGGTGCGACGGTGGATATTTCCGCGACCAATGTGATCCTCGCGCCCGGCTCCACCTCCATCGAACTGCCGTTTGCGAAATTCGACGGCAAATTCATCGTCGACAACGCGGGTGCGCTGGATTTCGACACGACACCCAAGCGCCTCGGCGTGATCGGCGCGGGTGTGATCGGACTGGAGTTGGGCAGCGTCTGGCGCCGGCTTGGCGCTGAGGTCACCATCCTCGAAGCGCTACCGGACTTCCTGTCCGTCGCCGACCGCGACGTGGCCAAGATCGCCGCGCGCGAGTTCGTCAAGCAAGGGCTCGACATCAAGCTCGGCGCCAAGGTCAGCAAGGCGGAAGTGAAGAACAACGCCGTCGAAGTCACCTACGCCGACGCCAAGGGCGAGGCAAAGATCACCGTCGACAAACTGCTGGTCGCCGTCGGTCGCCGCGCGGCGACGCAGGGCGTTCTCGCCGATGGCACGGGCGTCACGCTCGATGAACGCGGTCGCATCGTCGTGGACGAACATTGCTGGACGGGCGTCGAAGGCGTGTGGGCGGTGGGCGATTGCGTGCGCGGCCCGATGCTCGCTCACAAGGGTTCGGAAGAAGGCGTGGCCGTGGCCGAACTCATCGCCGGCAAAGCCGGACACGTCAACTACGACACGATTCCCTGGGTCATCTACACGGAACCCGAAATCGCCTGGGCCGGCAAGACCGAAGAGGAATTGAAGAAGGACGGCGTCGCGTATAAAAGTGGAAGTTTCCCGTTTGCCGCCATCGGCCGCGCCGTGGCGATGAACGAAACCGCGGGCCAGGTGAAAGTGCTGGCCGATGCCACGACCGACCGCATCCTCGGCGTGCACATGGTCGGGCCGTGCGTCTCCGAACTCATCGCCGAAGCCGTCGTTGCCATGGAGTTCCACGGCGCCGCCGAGGACCTCGCGCGCATCGTGCACGCGCATCCGACGCTGTCCGAAGCCGTGCACGAGGCGGCGCTGTCGGTGGACAAACGCGCGATCCACAAAGCAAACTGAAGCTTGTCATTCCGGCAGGGACTGCCGGAATCCAGTGCCATGGATGGCGTCCCTGCAGTCTGGATGCCCCTTCAGCCCGCTGGCGCGAGCTTCGACCATGCCGGCATGACGGGATTACGAAGGAAAGTCCCACTCATGAGCAATCCCTCCCCCTTCCCCGCCTTCCGCATCCACGCCGAAGAGAAGCCCTATCGCGCAGGCATCGAGTCGATGCGCGTGGACGAGCTTTCGCCCGGCGAAGTACTGGTCAAGGTCGCGTACTCGTCGGTCAATTACAAGGATGCGCTGGCCGGAACCGGCAAGGGCAAGATCTTGCGCGAACCGGTATTGAATGGCGGCATCGATGTGGCTGGCTACGTTGCCGCATCGAGCGACCCGCAATTCAAGGAAGGCGACGAGGTCTTGTGCACCGGCTGCGGCCTGTCGGAAACCCGCAATGGCGGCTATGCCGAATATGCACGGCTGCAATCAAAGTGGACGATACCGCTGCCGGCCGGCCTGACCCTGCGCGAATCCATGGTGATCGGCACCGCCGGTTTCACCGCAGCGCTGTCGCTGTACCAGATGCGCCGCAACGGCCAGACACCGGACATGGGCCCGATCGTCGTCACCGGCGCAACCGGCGGCGTCGGTTCGCTCGCCATCGACATCCTCACCCGCGCCGGCTTCGAGGCACATGCGATTAGCGGCAAGCTCGAGCATTTTGACGATTTGATCGCGCTCGGCGCGAAACAGTGCATCTCGCGCAAGGACTTGTACTGGGGCCAACGCCCGCTGGAAACCGCGCATTGGGCGGGTGCGATCGACAACGTCGGCGGCGACATGCTTGCGGGGCTGACCCGCGTGATCAGGCCGTATGGCAACATCGCCAGCTGTGGCCTCGCCGCTGCGCCGGAACTGCAAACCACGGTGATGCCCTTCATCATCCGTGGCGTCAGCCTGCTCGGCATCGCCTCGGCCGGCACTGCGCGCGGCATCCGCGATGCAATCTGGCAGCACCTGGGATCGGACTGGAAACCGGCGCACCTGGAGCGCATCGCCACGCGCGAGATTGGCCTCGATGGCCTTGCCGGCGTGTTCGACACCATGCTCGCCGGCGGCTCGTTCGGTCGCACCGTGGTCAAGGTCTGAGCCGGATTCGATCTCGATTTTCGATCACAAAGTCGCGTCAACAATCTGGAACGCAACAAGTTTTTTTTCGGATGTGTAATGCGCTGGTAATATCGGCGCGTGCCGACTTAGAATGCGGTGCCCGCACGAGCGGGGCGTAAGGAACAGGAAACCCATGGCGCGCATTCTCATCGTGGACGATTCGCCCTCGCAGCTGGTCGGCATCAAACGCATCGTCGAAAAGCTCGGCCACCAGACGATCACGGCCGAGGACGGCGCCGCCGGCGTGGAAGTCGCCAAGCGCGAAGTCCCGGACCTCATCCTGATGGACGTGGTCATGCCCAACCTGAACGGATTCCAGGCCACGCGCACGATTTCCAAGGACGCCAAGACCAGCCATATCCCGATCGTGCTGGTCACCACCAAGGATCAGGAAACCGATCGCGTCTGGGGCATGCGCCAGGGCGCCAAGGCCTACGTCACCAAGCCGATCAACGAAGGCGAATTGGTGGAAATGATCAACAAGCTGTTGCCGGCGGCCTGACGCGACGCCTCAGCCGAACGCTTTCGCCATCTGCTCGTAGAGTTCGCGCTGTGCCTCGGTCGTGGCCGGCGGCGCGTGGATTTGCACCGTGACGAACTGATCGCCGGGTGTCGCGCCCGGCATGCCGCGGCCGCGCAGGCGCATGCGCTTGCCGCTGTCGGATCCAGCCGGAATCTTCAGTTCCACGTCGCCGCCTAGGGTCGGCACCGTGACGCTTGCTCCGAGCGCAGCCTGCCACGGCGGCAGCGCCAGCGTGTAATGCACGTCGCGACCTTCCAGATGGAACCGCGCGTCCTCGCGCACGATGATTTCCAGCAACAGATCACCTGCAGCCGCGCCATGCATGCCAGGCGAGCCCTGCCCCTTGAGGCGAATCTGCTGACCGGAAAGCACGCCGGCCGGGATCTTCACCTCGAGCGTGCGTTCACCACCGCCATCGCGCAAGCTGATGCGTTCGCGCCCGCCGCTGTAGGCCGTGGCCAGCGGAATCTCGATGCGCGCCTGCACGTCGCGGCCGCGTCGTGCGCGCGGCGCACTGCCACGCCCACGTTCCTGGCGAAACAGCGATTCGAAGAAGTCGGAAAAACCGCCTTCTCCGCCCATGTCGGAAAAATCGAAGCCTTGCCCCTCGCCGAAATTTGGCGGCGGATGGAATTCCTCGCCGGGGCGGTAGCCCTGCGCACGCAACTGGTCGTAGGCACGGCGCTTGGCCGGATCCTTGAGCGCCTCGTACGCCTCGTTGACGCCCTTGAATTTCTCCTCGGCGCCCTTTTCCTTGCTGACATCCGGATGGAATTTGCGCGCGAGTTTGCGATACGCGGTCTTGAGTTCCGCATCGCTGGCCTCGGGTTTCACGCCGAGGATGTCGTAGTAGTCTTTGAATTGCATCGATGAGGCTCCGTTCGCCCTGAGCGTAGCGCGTGCAGCGCGCGAAGTCGAAGCGCCTGGTCCTTCGACTTCGGCACTACGTGCCTACACTCAGGACGAGCGGCTTATCAAATATGAAACCCGCGGCCATGGGACACAGCCGCGGGTCTGCCTGGCACCGCGATCGGTCAGTGTGTAACTTCAATCTTGCGCGGCGCCGATTCCGCCTTCTTCGGAATCGAGATCTCCAGCACGCCATGCCTGCCGTTGGCGCTGATGCCATCGGCGTCCGCACTATCGGGCAGGGTGAACTGGCGCTGGAATGCGCCGTGGAAACGCTCGCTGCGCGTCGCGTTGGCGTTTTCCGCGCCGACGTCGGGCTTGCGCTCACCCTTGATCGACAACACGCCCTTGTCCATGCTCACCTCGATGTCCTTGGGATCCACGCCCGGAATATCGGCGAGGATCACGAAGCGCTTGTCCTCTTCACGCGTATCCACGCGCGGCGTCCATTGGGTGTCGGCGCTAGCCGATTCCGTGTCGCCGAGGAAACGCCCGAACGCCTGGCGAAACTCGCCGGCATGCCACGGATGACGATACACAATGTTCATGTTTGCTCCCGATGATTGTCGGGCACGTGCGGCCCGTATGATCGCAAGATAAGGCTGCCGCGACACGATTCAAGTGTGCCGATTTCCGCCGCAGGCCTTATCATGCGGGTTCCCCATTCCAGCAAAGGAACGACAATGACGATCCAGGTCGGCGAGCGTATTCCCAACGCCACGCTCAACTATCTGAAGGACGGCGTGCAGGCGATCAATACGGACGAAATCTTCAAGGGCAAAAAGGTCGTGTTGTTTTCCGTGCCCGGTGCGTTCACGCCGACCTGCTCGGCCAAGCACCTGCCCGGCTACGTCGAGAATCTGGGCAAGTTCACGGCCAAGGGCATCGACGTCGCCTGCCTGGCTGTCAACGATGCCTTCGTGATGGACGCCTGGGCAAAGAACCAGAAAGTGCCCGAGCACCTGAAGATGCTCGCCGACGGCAACGGCACGTTTTCCAAGGCGCTGGGCCTTGAGATGGACGGGACCGCGTTTGGCTTGGGCATGCGCGGCAAGCGCTTCGCGCTCTACGCCGAGGACGGCGTGGTCAAGCAGCTGCACGTCGAGGCGCCGGGCGAATTCAAGGTGTCCGCCGCCGAGGCGATGCTGGCGGCGCTGGGCTGAGGCAAATCATCCATGCCGCCCGATCACGCGGATGGCGTTGTTCCATCCGCGTATTCGGGCAGCGTCATGGCATCGCGCAAATAACGCCCCATCAACAGCTCGGGGAATACAGGCAGGCGCATCAATCGCGTGCCGAAATTGCGGACGGCGACGCCGAAAGCGGTCCTTGGCACGAACGCGCCAACCAATTTTTCCGCCGCTTTTTGCTTGGCGGAAAGGAATGGGCGAAGGCGCTTCTCATAGTTGCGCAGCGCCGCGTCGACATTGCCCTGGCTGCGCTGAATCTCGCCTGCCAGCACATAGGCTTGCGCCATGGCCAAGCCCGCGCCTTCGCCAGCAATCAGGGACGGGCATGCCGCCGCATCGCCGACCAGCGCGACGCGGCCGCGCGTCCAGTGCGGCATCCGGATCTGGCTGACGCTGTCGAAGTAGATCTCATCGACAGCGGCCATCGCACCAAGAATCTGCGGACACTCCCAGCCCATGTCGGCAAAAATCCCGCGCAAGGCCGCCTTGCGCGCCGGCAAGTCTGCGGGAAATTCCGCGCCAAGACATTCGTCGCGGAAAACCATGAAGACGAGCGTCTTGTCCTCGCGCAACGCAAGACGCGTCACGTATCGCCCCGGTGCGCCATGAATGACCACGACATCTTCCTGCCGCGGCCGGTATCCGGGCAGTTCGAATGCAGCGACGTGGCAACCCAGTGGGTATTCGAACGTCGCTTCGGCGCCGAACCCCAGCGCACGAATCTGCGAACGCAGGCCATCCGCGCCAACGACCAAGTCCACCTCGCGCGCGGACGCCTGCTCGAAGTCGATGCGCATGCGCTCGCCGTGTTGCGCGATCGCCGTGATGGAATCGCCAAATATCGTTTCGACGCCACGGTCCAGCGCTGCGTGAATGGTCGCGGCGATATCCGCACGCGCCAGCGCCATGAATCGCCCGTTGGCAAGCCGCGACAGGATCTCGGTCGGATAGCCGCCGCAGGTGCGGCCTTGCGCATCGACGAGACGCAATTCCGCGGCAAGGTATTGCCGCGCCTGCAAAGCTGGCAATATGCCCATTCTTTCGGCCACGTCATAGCCGAGCCCCCACAGATCGAGGACATAGCCGCCCGAACGAAGCGCCCGTGCCTGTTCGATGAGCAGGACCTCGTGGCCGTAACGGCGCAACCACCAGGCGAGCGTCGTCCCGGCAATGCCGGCACCCTGGATGGCGACACGCATGCGCTATCGCCCGTTCACGCGGTTGGTTGTGGCGCCTCGTCGGTTGCCGCGCCGGCTTCGTCGTCGCCATTGAGCGCTTCCACGCGCACCACGCCGATCAGGTGCTCGTCGTCCGGCAGTCGGATCAAGGTAACGCCCTGCGTGTTGCGCCCGACGCGAGCGACCTCACTTGCGCGCGTACGCACCAGGGTGCCCTGGTTGGAAATCAGCATCAGCTCGTGCGCATCATCGATTTGCACGGCCGCGACCAGGGCGCCATTGCGTTCCGAACACTGGATCGCGATGACGCCTTGCGTGCCGCGACCCTTGCGCGGGAACTCCGCGAGTGTGGTGCGCTTGCCGAAACCGCGCGCGGTGGCGGTGAGCACGTCGCCACCCGCGGCGGCGGCGGCTTCGTCGACGACGAACATCGACACCACTTTGGCATCGTCGGTCAGGCGCATGCCGCGCACGCCGTACGCAGTACGGCCCATCGAGCGCACTTCGCTGCCGGCGAAGCGCACCGACTTGCCGTTGGACGCAAACAGCAGGATGTCACAGTTGCCGTCGGTGAGTTCGGCCTCGACCAGGCCGTCGCCTTCATCGAGGCCAATCGCGAGCTTGCCCTTCTGCAACTGGAATTCGAATTCCTTGAGCGGGGTCTTCTTCACCGTGCCATTGCGCGTGGCGAAGAACACGAAGCGATCTTCGGCGTAATCACGCACCGGCAAGACGGCCTGGATCTTCTCGCCTTCTTCCAACGGCAACAGGTTGACGATCGGGCGGCCGCGCGCATTCGGGCCGGCGTCCGGAATCTTGTGCACGTTGAGCCAGTACACGCGACCAAAACTGGTGAACGTGAGCAGGGTGTCGTGCGTGTTCACCACCCACAGGCGTTCGACGAAGTCCTCTTCCTTCATGTTGGTCGCCGAACGGCCCTTGCCGCCACGGCGCTGCGCGCGATACACGCTCACCGGCTGGCGCTTGGCGTAGCCGGCGTGCGACAAGGTGACCACGACATCTTCCGCCGCGATCAGGTCGAGCACGTCGAGGTCTTCCTGGCTGGCCTGGATCACGGTGCGGCGCGCATCGCCATACTGCGCCTTGATCTGCGCAAGTTCGTCGCGGATCACGGCGAGCAATTTGTCGGAATCCATCAAGATCGCGAGCAACCCCTGGATCGTCGTCAGCAGTTCCTTGTATTCGTCGGTGAGCTTTTCCTGCTCCAGACCGGTGAGCTTGGCCAGGCGCATGTCCAGGATCTGCTGCGCCTGAATTTCGGACAATTGATAACCGGCAGTGGAAAGACCCACGCCTGGCGCGAGATCTTCGGGCTTGGACGCATCCGCGCCGGCGGCGGCGAGCAGCGTGCGCACCAGTCCTGCATCCCATTTTTTCGCCAGCATGCGCTGCTTGGCCACGTCGCCGGATTCGGAGGTCTTGATCAGCTCGATCATCTCGTCGATGTTGGCGAGCGCGACGGTCAGGCCTTCGAGCACGTGCGCACGCTTGCGCGCCTCGCGCAATTCGAAAATCGTGCGCCGCGTGACGACTTCGCGACGATGGCGCACGAAGGCTTCGAGGATCTGCTTGAGCGTGAGCAACTGCGGCTTGCCGTCGACCAGCGCGACCATGTTGATGCCGAACGTCACCTGCATCTGGGTCTGCTGGTACAGGTTGTTGAGCAGCACTTCGGCAAGCGTGTCCTTGCGCACTTCGAAGACGATGCGCAGGCCGTCCTTGTCGGATTCGTCGCGCAGTTCGGAGATGCCTTCGATCTTCTTTTCCTTGTGCAGTTCGGCGATCGCCTCGATCAGGCGCTTCTTGTTCACCTGATACGGCAGCTCGGTGACGATGATCGTCTCGCGACCGTTGTCGTCGGTTTCGATATCAGCCTTGGCGCGCACATAGATGCGCCCGCGACCCGTGCGGTAGGCCTCGACGATGCCGGCGGCGCCGTTGATGATGCCGTGGGTGGGGAAATCCGGCCCCGGCACGAGGCGCAGCAATTCCTCGAAGGAAATCTCCGGGTTGTCGATCACCGCGATCGTCGCATCGACGATTTCGCCGAGGTTGTGCGGCGGCACGTTCGTGGCCATGCCGACCGCGATGCCCGCCGAGCCGTTGACCAGCAGGTTCGGCACGCGCGTGGGCAACACGCTCGGCTCGAATTCCTTCTCGTCGTAGTTCGGCTGGAAATCGACGGTTTCCTTGTCGATGTCGGCGAGCAGATCGGATGCGAGGCGTTCGAGGCGGCACTCGGTGTAGCGCATCGCCGCGGCGTTGTCGCCGTCGACCGAACCGAAGTTGCCCTGGCCATCGACCAGCGGATAGCGCAGCGAGAAATCCTGCGCCATGCGCACCAGCGCGTCGTAGATCGAGCTGTCGCCGTGCGGATGGAATTTACCCATCACGTCACCGACGATGCGCGCGCATTTGACGTAGGCGCGATTCCAGACGTTGTTCGCCTCGTACATGCCGAACAACACGCGTCGATGCACCGGTTTGAGTCCGTCGCGCACGTCCGGCAGGGCGCGGCCGACGATCACGCTCATCGCGTAATCGAGGTAACTCTGCCGCATTTCGTCTTCGATGTTGACGCGAATGACTTCTTTGGCCAGCTCCGCCATTGAGGTTTTTTCCCTGGAGATTTTCGGGTTTGAGGACCCGCCTTGCACGGGCCCTGGAAGGGGATTTTTCAAGCGTCAAATTCTAGCATATTCCGGCACCCGGCGAGAGGTAGTAACGCCTTGATTTCATTGGCAGGAATTGGGGTTTTTCGCGTTCAATCCCCGACGCGGCCGCCAGGCCCGGCGACAGGCGCGCGATGGTGCCGGAAAACCCAGTAGTGCGAGGCCGTGTAATTGACCCCGAGGCCGGCCACGGAACCGGCCGCGACGGCGAGGATCAGCCATTGCCGATCGACATTGAAAAAGTATACGAGTGCCGAATACGCGGCGAAATTGCAGGCGAATCCGCCGCTCATGGCAAGGATGTAGCGCGCCCATTCCACGCCGAGCGAATGCTTGCGCGGGCCACGGAACGTGTAGCGCCGGTTGAGCAGCCAGGTCGCCGTGGCCGCGAACAGAAAGGAAATCAGCCGGCCCGTGTAGCGATCCCAGGCCAACCCCAGCACCAGCAGTTGCAGCACGCCGGCATCGACGAGGAAGCCGACAACGCCGACGAGGCTGAAGATCGCCAGTCGCCGCAAATGCGATTTCACGCGCCGAGCACCGTGCGCATGCGCTCGCGATCGGGGCGTTCGATCACGCCACGCTCGCTGACGATGGCATCGATCAATCCATGCGGCGTCACGTCGAACACCGGGTTCCAGGCCTGCGCGCCTTCGGCAACGATGCGCTGGCCGCCGCAGGAAAACAATTCCGCCGGATCGCGCTGCTCGATCTCGATGCGATCGCCCGACGACATTGCCGCGTCGAACGTGGACGTCGGCGCCACGACCATGAACTTCACGCCATGGTGGCGCGCGGCGATGGCGAGCTGGTAGGTGCCGATCTTGTTCGCCGTGTCGCCGTTGGCGGCGATGCGATCCGCGCCGACGATGACCCAGTGCACGGCGCCGGATTTCATCAGGTGCGATGCCGCCGAATCGGCGATGAGCCTTGCCGGGATGCCATCGCGCAGCAGCTCCCACATCGTCAGCCGAGCGCCCTGCAGCCACGGCCGTGTCTCGCCGGCATAAACCTGCGCAATTTTTCCGGCGGAAAATCCGGCGCGAATCACACCGAGCGCCGTGCCGAATCCGGCGGTAGCCAGCGAGCCGGTATTGCAATGCGTGAGCACGCCGGAACCGGGTGCGATCAGCGCCGCGCCCAATTCACCCATGCGCCGGTTGGCAGCGAGATCTTCGTCCTGGATTGTCCGTGCTTCATGTTCCAAGCCCGCCGCGTCAGCACCCGCGCCGATGCGTGCGCGCATGCGATCCAGCGCCCACATCAGGTTCACCGCCGTCGGCCGTGCCGCGCGCAGGCGCGTGATTGCCGCATCGAGGTCTGCACCCTGGCGCGCCGCCAGCACCACGCCCCAAGCCGCGGCGATGCCAATGGCCGGCGCGCCGCGCACGACCAGGTCGCGGATGGCGGTGGCGACGTCATCCGCATTGCGGCAGTCCAGCCAGGTTTCGACGAACGGCAGGCGGCGCTGGTCGAGCAGGCGCAAGGCGCCGCTGTCCCAGGCAACGGCGCGGATGGTGTCGTGGTGATCGAGCGAGTGCATGGATGCTTTCCGCAAACGCGCAGGATAACGCATGCACCGCTGACCTGTTAGCATGCGCCGCGTGAAAATCGCCGTCGTCCGCCGCCAGCGCCAAGCCATCGCCGTCCTGCCCGCACGCACGGCAGATCCGCACGCCAAGGCGTTTCTGACGCTGTTGCGGCGCAAGTGCGTGCGCGCCGCGACGATCGGCGCCTGCACGGCGGCAGCGGAATCCCTGCCCGGCCTGGGCAGGGCATTGTCCGTGGTATTCGGCGAGCTGATCGATGCGGAAATGCTGGCCGCGACGCAGCGCGAGCTGGTCGAGGAAACGTTCCGTTTGTACGAACTGCAACTGCCGACGGCGCTGCAAAATACACTTGTGCACAATGTATTGTTGTTCGGCACCGGTGCGAGCGTGGTGGGCGATGCCCTGGGTCGCGGCCTGCTGCACCGGGTGCTGCGCGGTGCCGGCAACATCGTGGCGCGACGCGCGATACCGGTCGCGGCGATCGCCTCGTCGGCCTTCGCCAACGCTGCCGTCACCTATGCCATCGGCAAGCGTGCGCAGGCGGCGGCGCGATTGCCGCAGGCGGCGATCACCGGCATGCCGGATGCATTGCGCGCCTTCACCGGCATCGACGAGCGCCGCATCGCGGCGTGGTCGCTGGGCGCGGCCAAGGGCGTGGTCACCGGCATCGGCCGGGCGATGGCCCATGCGGCGACCCTGGCCAAGGCACCGCTACGCCGCGCCAGGCGGGCGTAGCGATTGCAATCAAACGCCGTCGGCACGCGCGTGCGCGAGCGCCGCGGTCTTGCGTCCACCGCGTTCGGGTTGCAGGAAGAATTCGCCCGCTTCGTGCCCGGCGAACTGGATCGGCGCGTATTCCGGCGCCTGCTGCAGGCCTGCATTGGCACCACGCAACGCCATGCCGCCAGCGATTTCGCGGAACAATTCCTGCCCGGTCAGCAACTGGTTGTTGTCGCGAAGCACCGTGAGCAGCGCCGTGGCGAACACCGAATGCCCGCCCTTGCTGGCCGCGTCCGCGACCGGCTGCACGCCGCCGGACGTCAACGCCGTACGCGAGCGGCCCGCGACCATGGTCTTGACCCAGTCGCCCCAGACGTTGTCGGCCATGCCGCCGCCGAACGTCGCCAGCGCCGAACGCGTCATCGTGCCCGAGTAGCACGAGTCGGCGATCACCAGCACGTGCCTTGCCTGCATGGTGGTGAGGATGTCGCTGATCGCGCGGTTGGAGATCCAGCTGTTGGGCTGGTTGAGCTGCGCATCGACCGGCAGCCAGTAGCCCTGGCGTTGCGCGTCGATCTCACCGTGCCCGGCGTAGTACACAAGCAGGTTGTCCTGGTCCGTCAGCGCCTCGCGCAAGTCATTGAGTGCCGACAGGATCTCAAAGCGGTTCGCATTGGCGAGCAATTTCACGTCGTACCCATAGCGCGATTGCAACACGCCGGCGACGGCCTTGGCGTCCTCTGCCGCGCTGCCCAGCGCCGGGAACGCGGCATAGTTGTCGTTGCCGATGATCAATGCGTAATACTTGCCAAGGCGCACACCGGACGGCAGTGCCTGCCCGCTCGGCGCGGATTCGCGCACCGCCTTGCCGCCGGGACCCGGCACCAGCATGAAGTCGAGCACGGCCTCGCCGCCGGTCTTGTCCGCCGCCGCCACGCGTACGGCGGTATCGTTGCCGCCGGCGAGCGCCACATGCGTCTTGAACACGCCACCCGCACCGACCGTGACGGTCTGTCCGTTGAGCGTGACCGAGGTCAGGCCCGCCGGCGCCTGCACGCGACCGACCACGTCGATGCCGTTCTGCGCGGGCGGCACCGATGCGGCCGGTTTGTTGAGTCCGCGCGTCACGCTCAGCGCCGGCTGCAGGATTTCGACACGCAAGTCGCCGCCAAGGCTGGCGGTGGTGAGCGCGGGCGGCAGTGATGCGTACTTCGCGCCGTCGATCTGCGCCTGCAGGCCAGCCATCTGGCTGCGCTGGCTGGCCAGTTCCTGGCGCTTTTCCGACAACTGAGCCTCCATCAGCTTGAGCAGCTGCTTGGCACTCTCGTTTTGCGCGTGTTCGGCCGCCAGTTGTGCCCGCGCCTGATCGAATCTGGCCTGTGCATCCTGGCGCTGTTGGTCGTTCTGCGCCATCTGCTTTTGCGTTTGCTCGAGCTGGGCGCGATTCTCGCGCAGTGCGGTGTCCATTTGCGCGGCGGACGTCCGCAATGCGGCCAGCGCCTGGTCGTTTTCCGGCGAGGATTGCCGTGCCAGCAATTCCTGCTCACGCGCCTTGAGCTTGGCGATCTGGTCTTCCGCGTCGGCGAGTTGTTTCGTGCTGGCGTCCTGCCTGGCCTTGAGCGCTGCGCCTTGTGCAACCAGATCCTTTTCGCGCGCCTGCGTCTCGCTTTGCAATCTCACGAAGTCCGGATTCTTGTCGACGCCGGCGCGCGCCTGTTCGGCGTCCAGCTTGCGCCGCACGTTGTCCAGCTCGCTCTGGGATTTTTGATAGTTGCGCTGCTTCTGCTGCAAATCGGATTGCAGCTTGCCCACCTGCGATTGCAATTGCGCGGATTTCTGTTGCTCGGCCGACAACTGCTCGCGCAGCGTCGCCGATTCATTCTTTGCTTCCTGCACCTGCGCGGTGACGGTCGATGCGAATACCAGCTTGTCGTTGTCGACACCGGACGCCTCGCCGTACAGGTTCAATGCCTTGGCCAGGTCCTTCGGCACGCCCAGGCCTTGTTCGTACAGGTAACCCAGGTTGACGCGCGCGCGCTTGAAGCCTTG
The DNA here is from genome assembly GCA_018240565.1 of Pseudomonadota bacterium. Classification (GTDB taxonomy): domain Bacteria; phylum Pseudomonadota; class Gammaproteobacteria; order Xanthomonadales; family Rhodanobacteraceae; genus Rudaea. Next base: position 53,757 of record JAFEFO010000009.1, read on the forward strand.
CGCGGCGGACTTCTCGAACCACGCACGCGCCTTGGCGTAATCAGGTTCGGTGCCCAAGCCCTTCAAATAGATCTCGCCGACGTAGTTCTGAGCTTCGGCATCGCCGGCATCGGCCTGGCCCATCCAGACCTTGAGCGCGGTCTCGTAGTTGGCGCGGTCGTAGGACACGTACTCGCCGCCGCGAATCTCGCAATCGGCCTGCGTCGTGCGCACCGGCCGGCGGGCGCTCATGTACGTGCTCGCGCGCCCGAGCTTGCGCACCTGCCCGGGCAACAGGCAATCCACGATCAGCAGGTCTTCGGGATTGCGCGTGGTGACGGTCGCCTGCACCGGCTGTATCTGCACGAAGAAACCGGCAAGCGACGCACACGCAAATCCGGCCGCCATGGCCATGGGCCGCAGCGAACCAGGCAATCCAAACAACTTGCGAGTCCCCATGACACCCTCCCGACGGTGATTTGACCGGCATCCGCGCAGTTTGCCGTTATACTCGATTATAGGACGGTTATGGGGAGTGGGCGTCATGCTTGGCATTTTCTCAGGGACATCGCGCAGCATACGAGCGTCTTGCTTGCTGCTGGGTATCATGCTCGTCTGCGCATCGACCATGGCGTTCGCCCAGGCCCAATTGCGATACGTGAGTGGGAATGGACAAAGCGGGGCGCCCAACACGCCGCTGCCGCAACCGCTGGTGGCCAATTTGACTCTGTACGGATCTGATGGCGGCACCACCGACATCGTCTGGCAAGTGCTGAGCGGCAGCGCAACGATCGCCGAAAGCAAAGGAACCCGTTTCGACGACACCCTTGGCATGCCTGAAGGCTATGGCCCCTTTGCCTTGCCGACCTCGGTTCATATCATTCTTGGGTCAACGCCAGGGCCTGTACTCGTGCGCGCCTTCTGCCGAATTTGTACACAGCAAGGCGGCGACGCATACATTCAGGATTTCAACCTGACGATCGTGCAATCCACGCTGCAGGTCGTATCCGGCATCAACCAGACGGGCCCCACGGGCTCGGCGGCATCCGCTCCCTTGACAGTTCAAGTGACCGCCAACGGCAAACCGGTTGCCAACCAGTCTGTCGTCTGGTCGGTGACCAGCGGCCAGGCGACGCTGAGCGCGGCAAGCTCGATCAGCGACGCCAACGGCAATGCGTCGATCGCGTTCACGTATGGCGCAAATGCGGGGCCCGTATCAATCCAGGCCAGCGTCCCCGGCAGCCAGGTCACGTTCAACGCGACAGCCTACGCGCCAGCCTTGAATGCCGTCAGCGGCAGCAGCCAGAGCGGACCGGTCGGCACAACCTTGCAACCCTTTGTCGTGCAGATCGGCCCGGCCGGGGGAACCGGCAGCCGCGTGCAATCGTCCAGCCCGGCGTCGCTGGGCGGCATTGCCGTGACCTGGACCGTGCTGCAAGGCGGCGGCACCCTGGCAACTCTGCAAACCGTCACCGACGCCAGCGGACGCACGAGCAACACGCTGACGCTGGGTTCCACGCCCGGCGCCAATACCGTGCAGGCGACCGTGGCCGGCGCCGGCAGCATTACTTTCAACGCGGTCGCGCTCCCGGCGATCAATTCGGGCAGCACGACCTTCTCGATCGTGTCCGGGAACAACCAGCCGCTGGTGCCGAACCAGGCGTCGCAGCCGCTGGTCGTCAAACTCGCGTCCTCGAGCGGCACGGCGATTCCGGGTGCGACGATCCAGTGGAGCGTGACTGGCGCGACCGGCCAGTTGGCCAATGCAACGACGACGACCGGCGCCGATGGCACCGCGCAGAACACCTTGACGGTAGTCCTGCCGGGAACCTACTCCGTTTCTGCACAAGTCGCCGGCTTCAGCAGCATCCCGGCATTGACTTTCAACTTCGACAACGGCGTCGCCAACCTGCCCGGCTTGTCGCCGACGCAACAAGGCGTGGCGACCACGATCGACAAGGCGTGCCCGGCGCTGGCAACGTCGACGACGCCGTTGACGCCGCAGCAGAAGGATTTCCTGCAACGCTGCTCGGAGGTGGTCATTGGCGCAAACGGCGATCCGCAACAAGTGCCGGATGCCCTCAACGCCATGCTCAACAACAAGGCATTGCCACAGCGCGCCATGGCGCAGGGCGTGCAACAGGGACAATTCGACAACCTCAATACGCGCTTCGCGGAACTGCGCCAGGGTGCAAGCGGCTTCAGCGCCGGCGGCCTGACGTTCAGCCAGGATGGCCGCGGCCTGCCGCTGGCGATGCTCGGCGACCTGTTCCACAAGGATCCGAAGTCCAACGACGAAGTCGGCAAGGATTTCTCGCGCTGGGGCTTCTTCGCCACGGGCATGGTCGAGCGCGGCGACTTCGATGCCACGGCGGTGCGCCCCGGCTTCGACTACCACAATGTCTCGCTGACGGCCGGCGTCGACTATCGTTTCACCGATACCTTCGTCGCCGGCGCAGCGCTGGGCTACAGCCAGAACAATTCGAGCTTCGACGCGAACGCCGGCAAGACCGATGTGGACGGTTACAGCCTGAATGGGTATTTCAGCTGGTATCACGGCGACTGGTACGTCGAAGGTTCGCTGATCTTCGACAAGCTCGACTACGACCTCAAGCGCAACATCGACTACCAGATCGCCAGCCTCAGCGGCGGCACGACCACGGTCGCGCAGACCGCGTTGGCATCGCCGGGCGCGGACCAGAACTCCTTCTCGCTGTCGGCGGGTCGGGATTTCAATCGCCAGGCCTGGACGATCAGTCCGTATTTGCGCGGCGTCTATTCGCACCTGAGCCTGGATGGATTCAGCGAAACCATGGCCGATCCGAATGCGGCGGGCGCGGGCCTGGGCACCTCGGTGGCGAGCCGTTCGATCAATTCGATGCTGGGCGTGCTCGGCGGACGCGTGAGCTACACCATGAGCACCGATTGGGGCGTGCTGGTGCCCAATGCCGTGGTCGAATGGAACCACGAATTCCGCAACGATCCGCAAACGGTCGTGGTGCGCTTCCTGGCCGACCCGACGCAGACACCGCTGACGTTGACCGACCAGGCGCCGGATGCGAGCTATTTCAACCTCGGCCTTGGCCTGAATGCCGTGTTCGCACAGGGGCGTTCGGCGTATGTGTACTACGAGCACATGGCCGGACGCAGCGGCGCCAGCGCCGACCGGCTGTCGCTCGGCATCCGCATCGAGTTCTGATCCAATGCGCCCTATCGGACCGGCCCTACTTGCGCGCGTCGCGCCCGGCACGGCATGCTATGGCCCTCGCGCCGGCGGTCGCGCACATCGCGGCCCGCGCATGGGGATGACATCACCAGCATGATCGAGTTCGGCCACAGCACCCACGTCGGCTTGCGTCGCGAGCACAACGAGGACACCTATTACGCCGACGCCGAACTCGGCCTGTGGCTGGTCGCCGACGGCATGGGCGGTCACGAACACGGCGAAGTCGCCAGTGCGATCGCGCGCGACGCCGTGGTCCGCGAAATCGGCACCGGCGCGTCGCTGGCGCAGGCGGTGCAGCATGCCGACGAGGAAATCATCGCGCATTCGAGCAAGAAGGCCGAAGCCTTGCCGATGGGCACCACCATCGCCGCCATGCGCCTGCACGGCAATGAATATGAAATCTGCTGGGTCGGCGACAGCCGCGTGTATCTGTGGAACGGCGAATTGAAACAGCTTTCGCGTGATCATTCCTATGTGCAGGAGTTGATCCAGCAGGGCGCGATCACGCACGAACAGGCACGCACGCATCCGCATCGCAACGTCGTCACCCAGGCGCTCGGCGTCACCGATCCGCAAAGCCTGCGCGTGGAGACCATCCGCGGCAGCCTGCAGCCGGGCATGCAGGTGTTGCTGTGCTCGGATGGACTGACCGAGGAAGTCGACGACAAGGACATCGCGAAAGTGCTGTCGCGCCAGGATCTTTCCGCGCAGGAATGCGTGGATCACCTGATCCTTGCCGCGCTGGAAGGCGGCGGATCGGACAACGTCACCGTGATCCTCATCCGCGACCGCTGAAGTTCAGCCGCCTGCTTCCGCCTTGGCCAGCTGCGCCTTGATCTGCAGCAACGCGGCGTTCTTCGGATCCGCACGCAACCCTGATTCGACCAGAACGTCCGCGCCCGTGTACAGGCCATTCTTCAACGCCGCCTGCGCGCCGCTCGCGTAAAAGTCTGCGATCTTGCGCAAACCCTGCGTCGCCTGTGCATTGCCGGGATCGCGCTTGAGCGCCGCGTTGAACAGATCGATGGCGTTGTCACCCGGCGGAAAGCTCATTTTTTCGCCGCCATTCTTCTGGCCGTACTCGAAATATTCATTGCCGCGGGACAGCAAGGTTGCAAGGTCCACTTGCACCAGCGCATCAACGGCCGGCGGGACTTCCGGTGACGGCTCCTGTACCGGCGCCGGCGCGGCCTGGGCAGGAACGCGGTTTGCCAGTGGTTGCGCGGGTACCATTGCCTTGCCACGCAGCAGCCACCAGGACAATCCACCCACGAGGATCACAGCCAGGACACCGGCCACGGCAAAAATCCACTTGCGGGCACCCTCTGCGCCCGCAGTTCCGGAAGCAGGTTTCGATCCTTTCACCGCGACGCCGCGACGACGCGAACTGCGCTGCTCGCGGATCGCCGAATCCATTTGCGGATTTTCGGCAAGCAGTTTGTCCAGCGCGGCGATGAAGGCCTGGCCGCCCGGATAGCGCTGATCGGGACTTTTCGCCATCAAGCCTTCGATCAGTGGTTGCAGCCACGCGAGCTTTTCGGGCAGCTTGGGCACGGGTTCGGTCACGTGCATCAGCGCGACCGCGTAGGCATCGCCGGCCTGGTACGGCTTGTTTCCGGCCAGGCATTCGAAGAGGACGGCGCCCAAACTGTAAAGGTCGGAGCGCCCGTCGACCGGCGTCGCCTGCGCCTGTTCCGGGCTCATGTAATCGGGCGTGCCGATGGCGTTGCCGGCCATCGTCGCCGCGCTCACGGATTTGATCGCCTTGGCGATGCCGAAGTCCGCCAGCACCGCCGAGCCATTGCTGCGAAACATGATGTTGCCCGGCTTCACGTCGCGATGGACGAAGCCGATGTCATGCGCATAGGCAAGGCCGGAGGCGACGTCGCGGACGATTTCCAGCACGTCGGCCACGCTCAGGCGCGCCATGCGGTCGCGCAGGGTTCCGGCCGGCAAGTATTCGCTGGCAAGGTAATAAACACCGTTCTCCGAGCCGATGTCGTGCACCGTCATCAGGTGCGGATGCGTCAGCTTGGCCGCGATGCGGCCTTCCTTGAGGAACTGTTCTCGAAACGTCTCGTTCGCTGCCAGCGTTGGCGCCATGATTTTCAGCGCGACTTCGCGGTCGAGCGATTCCTGCATGGCCAGGTACACCGTGGCCATTCCGCCTTCGCCGATTTTCTGCAGCAGTTTGTAGCCGGTTACCTTTACGTTTTCTGTCATTGCATGAAACTCACGGCGCTGCGGCGCGCAAGGCTTTCAGAGCGGCCACGAATTGCCCCATCGAATAGCGATCCTCGTCCTTGACCGCATCGTACACGGCATTGAGCCTGCCCTTGACCGCTGCGGTTCGCTCCTTGTCGAGCTTGCCGTCGTTGCCGAATGCGGTCACCAGCGAATCGGCCGCCATGGTCGCCTGTTCGGCCGCGGCATAATCGCGGAACTCGCCGCTTTCGCCATCGGCCACCATGCTGGCCAGGATCGTATTGAAGCTCGCCGCGTCATAGTTGAAGGCCGCGACTTTCGGCAACAAGGCCTCCAGCGTGGCGCGCAGGTTGCGCGCGGCGGCAAACGTCGCTTCGCGGCTTTGCGTGGTCGCCGCGTGCAAGGCGCGCGTCTGCTCGAACACGCGTTGCGCTGCGGACTTGTCCACCGGCGCCAGCGCATAGCGGAACGTGACGAGGTTGGCATCGTTCAGGCGCACCACGCCGGGCCCCAGGCCCGTGCCTTGGCGCGGGCCCCAGTTGTTGTCCTTCATCAACTTGTGGCAGGCCTGGCAATTGAAAAGAACCAATTCAGGAAAGATGCCTTGCCAGCCGGTTTTCGGATCGAGCAGCAAGTCAAGCAGGTTTTCCGCTGCCACGCCCTGGCCTACAGCCCAGTCGCGCACGCCGTTCCACTCACCCTTGCGCTTGATCCAGTCGGCGTCGATCTTGTAGTGCGGATGCAGCCAGGTGAATGTATCGAGCTCGAACGCAAGGCGCGGATGACCCGCACCCATGATGCGGTGCGTGATCATGCGTTCCTTTTCGCCCATGTGGCAGGACAGGCAAAGTTGCGCGCGCTTGACCGGATCGGCCGTCGGATACATGCCCTTGGCGAGGTCATCCGCATACGTCACCTTGCGGTCGGCGTGCGAATTGAGCCACTGCTCCGCACCGCCATGGCAGGCCTCGCAGCCAACACCATCGGCAACCTGGAAACGTTCGCCGCGGTCGGTTACGGGCACATTGTCGGCGTGGCAGTCCAGGCACACTTTGGCCTTGGTCGCGTCGCCCAGTCCGAGTTTGCGCGCGATCGCCTGTGAACGCGGTTGTTCGAGAACCTGATAGGCCTTGGCGTGGGGATCGAATTGCTGCCAGATCGCAAATTCGTTCTGCGCGATATTGGAATCGCGGAACGGCTGCGATGAACCGTGGCAGACGCTGCTGCTGCAGGTCGCCACGCCCATGTGCTTGTGCGCGGCAATGGCGTCGACCGCCGTTTCGGCACGCGCACACGTTGTCGACAGCACCATTGCAACGAGCAGCGCAAAGATCGCTTTCATCGCCTTCCTCCCCAGGACCGGACGGATCCGCCGGTCGATGATACCGTCAGCTCTTCAGGCGCGCCACAGGCAACGGCCGCGGCTCGCCTTGTCGATGGCCGACAAACGCGCCTCGTGCGCGGCTACTTCGGCCGCGCCCGCGTGGCGCACCCGCACCGGCGCATGCGCTGCCGATGACATCGTCGGTACCGCCACCGCAACGCCCGGCGAACTGGCCAATCCCAGATCGCCCTGCCCGCCGGTCATGGCCAGGTACACATCCGCCAGCAATTGCGCGTCGAGCAGGGCGCCGTGCAATTCACGATGCCGGTTGTCGATGTCCAGGCGTTTGCACAGGGCATCGAGCGAAATGCGTTGCCCGGGATATTTCTCGCGCGCCAGCGCCAGCGTGTCCAGGACGCTGGCGTGGTCGACGACGCGGCCCAGGACAGGATCGGCAAGCGCCAGTTCCGCATCCAGGAACGAAAGATCGAACGCCGCGTTGTGGATGACGAGCTCGGCGCCGTCGATGAATTGCAGGAATTCAAGGGCGACCTCGGCGAAACGCGGCTTGTCGGCGAGGAATTCGTCACTGATGCCGTGCACGGCGCGTGCGCCTTCGTCCACCGCGCGCTGCGGATTCAGGTAACGGTGGAAGCGGCGCCCGCTCGGCCGGCGCTCGACGAGTTCGATGCAGCCGATCTCGATGATGCGATGGCCCTTGCCGGCTTCCAGACCCGTGGTTTCGGTGTCCAGAACGATTTGTCTCATGGTTCCTCCGCCGCGGCCTGCGCCGCTGCGCGCGCCAATGCATCGACGCGCTCGTTCTCCGGATGCCCTGCATGCCCGCGCGTCCACTGCCATTGCACGCGATGCGGCAACATGGCGGCGGCCAGGCGTTGCCACAGGTCCTGGTTCTTCACCGGTTTGCGATCGGAGGTGCGCCAGCCGTTCGCGAGCCAGCGCGGCAACCATTGCTCGATGCCTTGCAGGACGTATTGCGAATCCGTGGTCAGGCGCACGTGGCTGCCGCGGCGCAAGGACTCCAGCGCGCGGATCGCCGCCATCATTTCCATGCGATTGTTCGTGGTGGCCGGTTCGCCGCCGGAGATTTCCTTTTCGACCGTGCGATAGCGCAGCAGCGCCGCCCAACCGCCCGGCCCCGGATTGCCCAGGCACGCGCCGTCGGTGAAGATCTCGACATGCGCGACGCTCACGCGCAATTCCTGTGCGCGCCCGGCGCCAGTTGTGCAGTGCGCGCCGGCTCGCGCATCGCGCCGCGCAAACGGATCGGCGTGAGCGTGCTGCGCCGCTTGCGCGCAACCAGCAGCCATGAACTGCCCAGGCGCGCGAACGGCGAACGCGTCGGCCTGGTCGACACATCGCCCGGCCGCGCGCGCGGCCACAACGTCCCGGGGAAATGCACTTGCAAGGTTTCGATGCCCTCGCCCGCCAACCGCGCCTTGCATGCCTGTGCCGAGCACAATCGCAAGCCACGCGAATGCCGCGCCAGCCATGGCCGCCAGGTTCCCAGCGGATTGAAGCCGAGCACGAGCATGATGCCTTCCGGCGCCAGCACGCGCGCGCATTCAGCAAGGCAGTCGTCAGCCTGCGCGATGCGCTCCAGAGCATGCTGGGCAATCAGCAAATTGAAACTTTCGCTCGCGAATGGCAACTGCCATGGCGCACAGCGCACGGCGCCGCCCAGCAGACCACCTTCGTCGCCATTCAATTCGATGATCTTGCCAATCCGGTGCGGCGGCAAAACCAAACTGCCGGACCACGGGCGCAGCACCAGCCCGCAATTGCCATAAGCGCCGGACAGCATTGGCGCGAGCGCGGCCAGCTCGCGCGCCAGCAAGTCCTGCATCGGCGCGCTCGTGTAGATGTCAGGGGCCTCGGCCATCGACGAAATTCTTGAATCCGTACTCGATCCGCGATTGTGCGCGAAACGGCACGGGCGGGTAAACCCGCATGCTGCACCGCACGATCGCAGATAACGAGCACTTACCGGTTCGCTGTTATAGTTCGCGCCCGTTTTTGCCCGGGGAGGGGCAACGCGAGGATGCGACAGGCGGTCCGATCCAATGCGTTTTTGCGCAGCAAGACGAAGCCGGCACCCCAGCGTGATTGGCGCATGGCCGTGCTTGGCGGCGGCTGCACGGCATTGGGTGCGGCGTGCCTCTTGCTTGCGGCGTGCAGCACGACTCCACGCAAACCGCTGGTGGCCGCACCGGCGCCTGAACCCGTCATCGCCCCGGTCGGCGCCATGCCTGCACCCGTCGACACGCAGACCCCGGCGGCGGTCGAAGACACCTCGTCGTGGACGCGACTGAGTCGTCGTTTCACATTCGATGATTGCGGCTACAGCCCCGACGTGGCGCGCCTGGCGCACTGGTTCAGCGCCGACCCGACCGGGTTCGCCGAATCACTGCGCCAATCCTTGCCTTTCCTCCTGTATGTCGCCAAGCACCTCGAAGAACGCGAGATGCCGGGCGAGTTCGCGCTGCTGCCGTACATCGAGAGCAACTACGTGCCGATCGCCTCCAGTGGCGACCATGCCGCCGGGATCTGGCAACTGCTCCCCGATACGGCTCGCGAAGGCGGCTTGCACATCGGTGGCGACTACGACGGCCGCCTGGATATCGCCGCATCGACCGATGCGGCGTTGACCCTGCTCGAACGCTACTACGATCGTTTCGGCGATTGGCGCGTCGCCGACATGGCCTTCAACGCCGGGCCCTATCGCATCGCCAAACTGCTCGGCAACGGCGCCGTGCCTAGCGGCGCCGCCGAACTGGGACGCCTGCGCGTGGATGCGCACACGCACCGGCATCTGGCCAAGTTGCTGGCCGTGGCCTGCATCGTGTCCGATCCAGCGCGTTTCGACGTGAAATTGCCCGAGCCCGCCACTGGCGACCGGCTCACCGCGATTTCCCTGCCTGCCGCCGTCGATCTGCAACTTGCCGCGCGCGTGGCCGGCCTGGATCCCGCGCGCCTGCGTCAGCTCAATCCCGGGTATGTGCGCGGACGCATGCCGGCTTCCGGTCCCTTCCACCTGCTTCTGCCCGAAGCGCAAAGCCGCGCGCTGTCGTCGGCGCTGGAAAAACTGCCGCAATCGCTGTGGGGCGAATGGCACGAAATCACCCTGCGCCAGACCGAGTCCCTGGGCGTGCTCGCGCAAGCCCACGACGTGGATGATGCGGTGCTCGCCACTGCGAATGCCTTGGTGCCGGAAACGGCTCTGGATGCGGGAATGCGCGTGCTCGTTCCCGGACGCGACCCGATCGCGCCGACGGCTGTCGCCGTATCCCGACAAATGCCGCACGACCGCGATACGCATATCGTGCGCGCGGGCGATTCGCTGTGGCGCATCGCGCGCGCCGCCCATGTCGCACTGCCGGATTTGCTGCAATGGAACGACCTGACCCGCAACGCCAACCTGCATCCGGGCCAGCGTCTGCGCTTGCGCGCACCGGAGCGCGGTGGCACGGCGTCGACCGTCGTCGCCAGCCCCAACTGACGCCAGCCGGCGACGTCGGCTAGAATCGACGCCTGTATCGGTCACCAACTGGAAGCACCATGGGATTTCTGCACGGCAAGCGCGCGCTCATCACCGGCATCATCAGCCAGCGTTCCATCGCCTGGGGCATCGCCAATGCCATGCACCGCGAAGGAGCGCAGCTGGCGTTCACCTACGTCAACGACAAGCTGCGGCCGCGCGTGGACGAGGCCGCCAAGACCTTCGGCTCGGACATCGTGCTGCCGTGTGATGTATCCAGCGACGAGCAGATCGCGGACGTGTTCGCGCAACTGGGCAAGCGCTGGGATGGCCTGGACATCCTGGTCCATTCGATCGGCTTTGCACCGGGCGAGGCATTGACCGGCGGATTCCTCGACGGGCTGACGCGCGAGAATTTCCGCATCGCGCACGATATTTCCGCCTACAGCCTGCCGGCGCTGGCCAAGGCCGCGCGCCCGCTGATGAAGGGCCGCAACGGCGCGATCCTGACGCTCTCCTACCTTGGCGCCGAACGCGCCATGGCCAACTACAACGTGATGGGCCTGGCCAAGGCCAGCCTCGAGGCCGGCGTGCGCTACCTCGCCTACAACCTCGGGCCCGAAGGCACGCGCGTGAACGGGATCTCGGCCGGGCCGATCAAGACGCTCGCGGCGGCCGGCATCGCGGATTTCCGCAAGATGCTCGATCACGTCGAGCAGAACGCGCCGTTGCGCCGCAGCGTGAGCATCGACGATGTCGGCAATGCCGCCGCCTTCCTGTGTTCGGACCTGGCTTCCGGCATCACCGGCGAGATCACCTACGTCGACGCCGGCTACAACACGCTGGGCATTACCGGGCTATAACGCAACGCCAGCCTTAATTGAGGCGGTTTTCGGCGATTTCGATCTTGGCCGCCTTGCGCAGGCTGTCGAGGAATCCGGTCATCGCTTCATAACCCACGCCCTGGCGCAATTGGTTCATCGCGGCTTCGCGCGTGCGCGGATCGAGCTTGGAGGGATCGCCGTCCTTGACCGCGTCGAGCTGGAACAACGCGTAGACGTCGCCGTTGAGCGCCACCATGCCCGGTTCGGTCTTGCCGGTCGCCGGCGGCGGCATGGCGAAGACGGCATCGACCAGCGGTTTTTCCAGGTTCGCCGCCGCACGGCCGATGCCTTTTTCCTCGACCGGTGCCAGCTTGAGCTCTGCGGCAACCTTGTCCAGCGCCTCACCCTTGCGCAGGCGATCGAGCATGGCCTCGGCACGCTCCTTCGCCGTCTTGGCAACCTGCTGTTCGGTGAGCGTGGCGCGAATCTGCTCGCGCACGGAATCCAGGGGCTTGGGTTCAGGCTTGACGTGCTGATCCACGCGCGCGACCACGATGTGGTCGGTACCCAATTCGATCGGATCCGACGTATTGCCTTCGGCCAGCACGTTGTTGGAAAAAGCGGCCTTCACCACCGCCGGATTGGCGGCAATCCCGGCGCCACCCAGGCGCGAGAAAAGCGCGGTCTTCTGCACGGTCAGGCCGAGCGCCTTGGCCGCCGGCGCGAGCGAGGTCGGATCCTGGTAGATCGCATCCGTCAGCTTGCCGGAGACATCGCTGAACTGATGCTCGCGCTGCTCATCGACATATTTCTTGGCCAATTCATTCTTGACATCGTCGAACGTGCGCACCGCCTGCGGATGCACGTCGCGCAACCAGATGATGTGGTAGCCGTCGTCGGACTTGACCGGATCGGAGACATCGCCCTTCTTCATCGCGAACAACGCGGCTTCGAAAGCGGGGTCCGTCACGCCTTTTTCCAGCCAGCCCAGGTCGCCGCCCTGCGCCTTGGAGCCGAGATCGTCCGAATCGGCCTTGGCCAACGTGGCGAAATCCTTGCCGGCCTTGAGTTCCTTTTCGATTCCTTCGGCCTTGGCCAGCGCCGCCTTCTGCGCAGCGGCGTCCGCATTCTTGCCGACCGCAATCAGGATATGCGACGCCTCGCGCTGCTCGGCGCTGACGAACTTCGATTTCTGCTCGTCGTACATCTGCTTGAGCGCGGCGTCATCGGGCTTGGCGACTTCCGGCATTTTCGCCGCATCGAGTTCGACATAGTCGAGCGAGACTTCCTCGGGCGTCATGTATTGGTCGGCATGCGCCTTGTAGTAGGCCGCGATGTCCGCATCCGCGATCGGCGCGCCGGCATCGGGCTTGGGCAGCTTCACGAACCAGAAATCGCGAGTCTGGTCGCGTAGGCGCAGGTAGGTATCGACGTCGGCAGCGGAGACGAGGCTGGACATGGCGATCTGGCTGGTGAGCTGGCGCAAGGCGATGTCCTGGCTCACGCTGCTCTCGAATTCTTCCGGTGACTTGCGTTGCGCGGCGAGCAGCAGGCGGTATTGATCCGGGCTGAACTTGCCATCGACCTGAAACGCCGGGATGCCCATGATCTCTTCCTGTATCGCGCTCACCGGCACGACCACGCCCAGCTTGTCGTTGGCCTGCAGCAGCAGTTGCTCGTTGACCATCTGGTCGAGCAACTCGCGCTTGCGCTCGGGTGTGTCGAAACTTTGCGCATCAAACTGCGCCCCCATCATGCGCTGGGTCTGCGCACGATAGTTGTTGTAACGGTCGCGGAACTCGTCTTGCGAGATTTCATGGCCATTGACCGTGGCCACATAGGTTTCGCTGCGTGGATTGAAATACTGCTGGATTCCGAAGAAACCGCCGAAAATGACGCCGATGATGCCAAGCACCACCTTGACGAACGGGCCGGAAAATCTTTCGTGCAGCGTGCGAGCCATAGACGACACCATGTGGGGCAAAATAAAGGGCGCCCTGCGGCGCCCTTTGGAGGAAAACGTGGCGGAGTGGACGGGACTCGAACCCGCGACCCCCGGCGTGACAGGCCGGTATTCTAACCAGCTGAACTACCACTCCGCGTATTTTCCGAAATCCGGCGGCTAGCGCTGCCGGATTCCTTGCGGAATGATCCGCATCAAGGTACTGGTGGGTGCTGAGGGTTTCGAACCCCCGACCCTCGCCTTGTAAGGGCGACGCTCTACCGCTGAGCTAAGCACCCCTACAAATACCTTTCGGGCAAGCCGCTTAGTTTATGGCATCCTTGAGCGCTTTGCCAGCCTTGAAGGACGGATTCTTCGAGGCCTTGATCTTGATCTGCTGTCCGGTGCGCGGATTGCGGCCGGTGCGCGCGGCGCGCTTGCGCACGACGAACGTGCCAAAACCCACCAACGCAATGGTGTCGCCCTTCTTGAGCGCCTTCTTGACGACTTCGATGACGGCTTCCACCGCCTTGCCGCCTTCGACCTTGGTCAGGCCGGCGTGATCAGAAACAGCACTAATAAACTCTGCTTTGTTCATTTATCTCTCCCGAGCGGATTCTGGTGGCCGCAACGTGTGATGTCTGCGCGACGCGTTGTTGATCCGCACCCGGATGCCAACACCTGCCTCGCTTCCCCGCGATCGCCCGGACACGTGGTCTCCCGGATCGCGGCGCAGACTTTATACCAGCGCCCGCGAATGCGCGCAACACAAGCCGCCATGCGGATTTGCGCGCCCTAGCAAAAGCCGTGCAAGGCGTCGCGCATGGGAAAAATTCCGCTTGACAGGCGCGTCTGAAAGTAGCAAGCGCAAGAGCCTTCCCGCGACGCGCCGCTCAGTGCGCGCGCGGGTGGCCGCCATCGCCGACTTCCGCGCGCGCCGGTTCCGGAGTGGATTTTTCAGCATTTTCCACTTTTTCCGGCAACGGCACGAGCGGGCGTTCGAGCGCCAGGTCCAGCACCTCGTCGATCCAGCGCACCGGCTTGATCGCGAGCGAGGCCGTGACGTTCTTCGGGATCTCGGCCAGGTCCTTCTGGTTTTCCTCGGGAATGATCACGGTTTCGATGCCGCCGCGGTGCGCGGCGAGCAATTTTTCCTTCAGCCCACCGATCGGCAGGACGCGGCCGCGCAACGTGATCTCGCCGGTCATCGCCACGGTCGAGCGCACCGGATCGCGGGTCAGCGCCGACACCAGCGCCGTGCACATGGCGATGCCCGCGCTCGGACCATCCTTGGGCGTGGCGCCTTCCGGCACGTGCACGTGGATGTCGTATTTGTTGTGGAAATCCGGATCGATGCCCAGGCGCTGCGCGCGCGCGCGCACCACCGACAGGGCTGCCTGGATGGATTCCTGCATCACCTCGCCGAGTTGGCCGGTGTGGATGAGCTTGCCCTTGCCGGGCACCACGGTCGCCTCGATGCTGAGCAGGTCGCCACCGACTTCGGTCCAGGCCAGGCCCGTGACCAGGCCGAACTCGTTCTTCTGCTCGGCGCGGCCATAGGTGAATTTTCGCACGCCGAGGTAATGCTCGAGATTCTTGCTGGCGACCGCCGCCTTGCCGCGCTTTTTCGTGCCTTTATCTGCCGCCAGGGTGAGTTCCTTGACCACCTTGCGGCAGATCTTGGAGATTTCGCGCTCCAGATTGCGCACGCCGGACTCGCGCGTGTAGTAGCGCACCATGTCGCGCAATGCGCCCTCGGCCACGTGGATTTCACTCTCGCGCAAGCCGTTCGCCTTGATCTGCTTCGGCAACAGATAGCGTTGCGCGATATTGATCTTCTCATCCTCGGTGTAGCCGGGGATGCGGATCACCTCCATGCGATCGAGCAACGGCCCCGGGATATTCAGCGAATTGGCGGTGGCGATCCACATCACCTCGGACAAATCGAAATCGACTTCCAGGTAGTGGTCGTTGAAGGCATGGTTCTGTTCCGGATCGAGCACCTCGAGCAGGGCCGAGGACGGATCGCCGCGAAAATCCATCGACATCTTGTCGATCTCGTCGAGCATGAACAGCGGATTGCGCGTGCCGACCTTGTTCATGTTCTGCACGATGCGTCCGGGCATCGAACCGATATAGGTGCGCCGGTGGCCGCGAATCTCGGCCTCGTCGCGCACGCCGCCCAGCGACATGCGCACGAACTTGCGATTGGTCGCGCGCGCGATCGACTGGCCGAGCGAGGTCTTGCCCACGCCCGGCGGTCCGACCAGGCACAGGATCGGGCCTTTCATCTTCTTCACGCGCTGCTGCACGGCCAGGTATTCGACGATGCGTTCCTTGACCTTTTCCAGGCCATAGTGATCGGCGTCCAGCACTTCTTCGGCGGCCTTCAGGTCCCGTCGCACCTTGCTGCGTTTTTTCCAGGGCGCGCCGACCAGCCAGTCGATGTAGTTGCGCACCACGGTCGCTTCGGCCGACATCGGCGACATCTGCTTGAGCTTGTTCAACTCCGCGCGCGCCTTCTTCTCGACCGGCTTGGGCATGCCGGCTTTCTCGATCTTCTTGCCCAGTTCCTCGACTTCGTTCGGCGCTTCCTCGTTCTCGCCCAGTTCCTTCTGGATCGCCTTCATCTGTTCGTTGAGGTAGTACTCGCGCTGGCTCTTTTCCATCTGCGTCTTGACCCGACCGCGGATGCGCTTTTCGATCTGCTGCACGTCGATCTCGCCCTCGACGAAACCGATCAACATCTCCAGGCGATCGGCAACATCGGGCGTTTCCAGCAGGCGCTGCTTGTCGGCGAGGCGGATCGACAGGTGCGCGGCGATGGTATCGGCCAGGCGCGACGCATCGTCGATGCCGGCCAGCGTGGTCAGCAGTTCCGGCGGAATCTTGCGGTTGAGCTTGACGAAGTTCTCGAACTGCGACACCACCGTGCGCGCGACGACCTCGATCTCGCGTGCGCCACGCGTGTACGCGGGTTCGAGCGCGCGCACGTGGCCGGTCATCACGCCGTCGCGCTCGCCGTAGCGCACGACTTCGGCGCGCGCACCGCCTTCGACCAGCACCTTGACGGTGCCGTCCGGCAACTTGAGCAGTTGCAGCACGCTGGCCACCGTACCGATCGGGTACAGGTCGCCGGCCCCCGGATCATCGATGTCGGCGCCGCGTTGGGCCACCAGCAGGATGCGCTTGTCGCCGGCCATGGCCATGTCCAGTGCCTTCATCGACTTTTCGCGGCCGACGAAAAGCGGAATCACCATGTGCGGATAGACCACCACGTCGCGCAATGGCAACACCGGCAATTCGTCGATGACGGCGGCGGACTTCTCGGGCTTGACGCTGGATTCCATTGCGATTCCTGTCGGCGTTGATGACGCGGCGATTTGCCGGCAGCGTGAGCGCACGCATGCGTTTCGTCAAGTGACGGCACGACGGGTGGATTTCAAGATACGCGCGCGACCGCGCGCGTCAGGACTTCGGGCTGCGCGCGGCAATGGTGTCGTCGGCCAGGTCCGCCGCATCCGCATCGGATTTCACCACGGCGCGGCGCGCGACGCTGCGCGGCTTGTCGCGGCGCGCGTTGGCGGCAAACAGGCTGCCCGGCGGTGGCGTGGCTTCGAAGTAGTCGCGCATGCCATCGAGGATCGCCGTGGCCAGTTTCTGGCGTTGCGCCGGATTCTTCAGGCGCTTTTCCTCGGCCGGATTGGTGATGAACGCCGTCTCCACGAGGATCGAGGGTACATCCGGCGAACGCAGCACGACGAAATTGGCCTTCTCGACATAGCCGCGATGGGTCGGGCCGATGCCCGAGAGCGCGCGCAGCACGCGCTTGGCGATCGCATCGCTGGCTTGCGCGGTCGCACCCTGCGACAGATCGAGCAATACCGCCGCGAGCGTATTGTCCTTGTCTTCGAGCTTGACGCCGCCGACGAGGTCGGCGCGGTTTTCGCGGTCGGCGAGCCAGCGCGCCGCTTCATTGGTCGCGCCGCGCGGGGAAAGCACCCACACCGACGAGCCGCGCGCATCGCCGCTGGCATACGCATCGGCATGGATGGAAACGAACAGATCCGCCTTGGCCTCGCGCGCCTTCTGGTAGCGCTCCTGCAGCGGGATGAAATAGTCGCCATCACGGGTGAGCACGGCGTGCATGCCCGGTTGTTTGTCGACGAGCTTGGCCAGATCGCGCGCGACCGCCAGGGTGATGTCCTTTTCGTGCGTGCCGCCGGCGCCGGTCGCGCCCGGATCCACGCCGCCGTGACCGGCGTCGATGGCGACGATCACATCGCGCGGCTTTGCCGCCAGCGCCGCCATGCTCTTGACCGGCTCGCCATGGCCTTGTGTATACAAATCCACGACCAACCGGTACGCACCGAACTTGCCTTGCGCCTGGACGACGGTCTTCGGCTGCACCGCGGCGGTCAGATCAAGCACGATGCGCGCACCGTCCTTGCCGTGGCGCCCGCTGCGCACGCCCTTGAGCACGCCAACCGCGGCGGGCGATGCGCCGCCAGCCAATCGCGCATCGGCGACATCGATGACCAGGCGATCGGGATTGGCGATCTGGAACAACCGGTAGTCCGGGCGCGCGGACAACTCCATCGTCACGCGCACATGATCCGCACTCTGGCTGGCACGAATCGAACGAATATCCGTCGCCCACGCCGGCGCAGCCAGCGCGATGGCGCAGGCAAAAAGATGGCGGAACTGGGCGGCCACTCCCCTCATGGTGGCCTATTCAACCCCAAAACCATTCCGGATTTCAAGTGTTTTTTCTTTGTGAATCTATGGTTTGCACCATAAACCTTCAACATCTATCAAGAATTGCCACCAACTTGCCGAGCACAAACAGCGTTCGGGAGACGCGGCAAGGCGGCAAGCCAGCGCCGGCCTTTTTCGCTGCCGCCCTTGAGGTGAACATCGCGCCCGACCGGTGCGTGCTCCAGGTACACCGCAAGATCCGGAGGCGGAATGGCACCGATTCCACGTTCTGGCCATTCGATCAGCCACAGCACCGCACCATCGGCGAGGTCGCGCAGGCCCAGCCATTCGAGTTCCTCGGCGGCGGCGATGCGGTACAAATCCAGGTGCTGCACGGTCAGGCCCGGCAGCACATAGGTTTCGATCAGGGTGTAGGTCGGGCTCTTGATCCGCGCGCCCGCACCCAGCGCGCGCAACAACGCGCGGGCGAACGTCGTCTTGCCGGCGCCAAGCGGACCAGCCAGGTGGATGCTGCCACCACCGCGCACGTGCGCGGCGAGCGCGCGCGCAAGTCCCGCGAGCGCATCCTCGTCGATTCCGGACATGCGGATTTCAGCCATCGGCCAGTCCGTTGCGCAAGCGGCGCAAGTGTGCGAACAGATCACCGGCCACGGTGCCCGCTTCGCCGTCGCGGGCCGCGGCGTCGCCGGCCTGCGCATGCACGGCAACGCCCAGGCGCGCCGCGCGCCAGGCGTTCAGGCCCTGCGCCATCAGCCCGGCGATGACGCCGGTCAGCACATCGCCCATGCCGCCCGAGGCCATGCCCGGATTGCCCCACGGGCACACCGCCACATCGCCGTTGTCGTGCGCGATCAGCGAGCCCGCGCCCTTGAGCACGGCGACGCAGCGAAAACGCGTCGCCAGTTCGCGTGCCGCGGCAAAGCGGTCGCGTTCGATCGCAGGCGTCTGCACGCCGAGCAGGCGCGCGGCTTCCCCCGGATGCGGCGTGATCACGCAACCGGGCAACACCAGGGATTTATCCGCCAGCAGGTTCAGCGCATCGGCATCGACCACCGCAGGTTTGCGTGCGGCCAGCGCCGCGCGCCACAGCGCCTCGCTCCACGGCGAGCGGCCGAGCCCGGGGCCAAGCGCGAGCACGCTGGCGCGATCGAGCATGGTCGACAGCGATGCTGCGTCCGCCACCGCGCATGCCATCACTTCGGGACGCGCGCCATTGATCGCCGCGACATGCTCGGGTCGCGTCGCCGCGCTGACCAATCCGGCGCCCACGCGCAAGGCGGCCTCGGCACACAGGCGAATCGCCCCCCCCATGCCGGCATCGCCGCCGATCGCCAGCACATGGCCGAAGTCGCCCTTGTGGGCGTCGCGCGCACGCGGCGGCAGCCACGTTGCCAGGCGCCGCGGATTGAGCAGGCGCGCATCGTACGGCGCGTTGGCGAGTGCTTCTTCGGAGAGTCCCAAGCGATCGAGCACGAGCGTGCCGCAGGCGTCGAGCGCCGCGCCGGTGGCGAGTCCGCGCTTGCGCGCGATGAAACTGACCGTCATCTGCGCACGCACGGCCACGCCCTGCACCATGCCGGTATCGGCGTCGATGCCGGAGGGCACGTCCAGTGCCAGGACCGGCTTGCCGGTCGCGTTCAAATGCCGGATCGTCTGCGCGGCCGCCCCTTCGACCGGTCGCGCCAGGCCCGTACCGAAAATTGCATCGACATAGACATCGGCGGCAGGCAAGCCCTGCTCGAACACCAGCGTGTGTCCGCCGGCCTCGCGCCACGCATCGCGCGCGCGCCGGGCCGCGTCGCTGGCGGGCTCGGCCAGCGCGAGCACGACCGTCGGCAATCCGGCCGCGCGCGCCTGGCATGCCAGCAGGTAGCCATCGCCGCCATTGTTGCCAGCGCCGCACAACACGGCCAATCGCTGCGCGCGTGGCCAGCGCGCGCACAGCACGCGCCACGCCGCGCTGGCGGCGCGTTGCATCAGGTCGAATCCGGCGATGCCGAGGTCTTCGATCGCGTGGCGATCCAGCTCGCGCACTTGCGCAGCGGTATACAGACGCGTGCTCATGGGCGAAGTTTATACTTTGCACGATGGACTCGCCCGATTATGTGCAACTCGCCACCGCGATCAAACGCTGGGGCGTCGAACTCGGATTCCAGCAGATCGGCATCGCCGGCGTCGATCTCGATCAGGACGAGGCACACTTGCTCGACTGGCTGGCGGCGGGCCATCACGGCGAGATGGACTACATGGATCGCCATGGCACGCGGCGCAGCCGGCCCGCGGACCTGCACCCAGGCACCTTGCGCGTGATTTCCGCGCGCATGGACTACGATCCGCCCGACGCGCGCGACGCCTGGGGCGTGCTCGGCGACGCGTCGCTGGGTTACGTGTCGCGTTATGCGCTGGGCCGCGACTACCACAAACTCATGCGTGCGCGACTGCAGAAGCTCGCCGACCACATCACCGCGGAAATCGGCCCGTTCGGCTATCGCGCGTTTTCCGATTCGGCGCCGGTGCTGGAAAAGGCGCTGGCGCGCAACGCCGGCCTGGGCTGGATCGGCAAACACAGCGTCCTGATCAATCGCCACGCCGGTTCATGGTTTTTCCTCGGCGAGTTGTACACCGACCTGCCCTTGCCGATCGATCAACCGGCAAGCGATCACTGCGGCACCTGCACGCGCTGCATCGAGGTCTGTCCGACGCAGGCCATCGTCGGGCCGCGGCAACTCGATGCCCGGCGCTGCATTTCCTATCTGACCATCGAGGCCAAGGGATCGATTCCGGAAGAATTGCGCGCACCGATGGGCAACCGCATCTTCGGCTGCGACGACTGCCAGCTGGTATGCCCGTGGAACAAGTTCGCAAGAAAGAGTGTTGAGCCGGACTTCGCCGTGCGCCATCGCCTGGACGGTGCTTCGCTCATCGAACTGTTCGGCTGGAGCGAGCGCGAATTCCTCGACCGCACGCAAGGCATGGCGATCCGCCGCACCGGTTACGAAGGCTGGCTGCGCAACATCGCCGTGGCGCTCGGCAACGCGCCGCGCAGTGCGCAAGTCATCACCGCGCTGCGATCACGCGCCGAACATCCGTCCGCACTGGTGCGCGAGCATGTCGCCTGGGCGATGCAACGCCAGCTGGACGCCCATGCATGAAACCTGCGGTCACAGACGACTGTGTTGCATTAAAGCAACGCAACCGACAGGCCTTGAAGCCACCCCGTTCGACAGGCAAAAAAAACCCCCGCATGCGATGCGAGGGTTGAATTATCGGAGTGACGATTACCAGAACGATGCCGCCCTGCTAGCCTGGGGCAACGCGCGAACGTTGCAAAAATCCCGAGGACTGTGGTGACAATACCACAGCCGTTGCGGAAAAGCTAGTCGTCCAGCAACAAATTGTCGATCAGGCGTGCGCGACCCAGGCGGGTGGCGATCAAGGCGATCAAACCATGTCGATCGCCGGCATCGGGCACGCCCAAATCCGCGGCGCGCCGAATCGTGGCGTAGTCCGGAATCGAGCCAGCCGCTACGAGCGTTGCGTGCGCAGCGGTTTCGATTTCAGCCCGTGCGCGACCCGCGTGCACTTCGTCGCGCATCACGCACAAAACCTGATGGATGACGCCAGCGCGTTCGCGCTCGTCCGGCGTCAGATACTGGTTGCGCGAGCTCATCGCCAACCCATTGGCTTCACGACAGATCGGCGCGACGACGATCTCGATCGGCAGGCGCAAGTCTTGCGTCATGCGCCGGATCACGAGCAGCTGCTGGTAATCCTTCTGCCCGAACACGGCGACATCCGGCTGCACCAGGTTGAACAGTTTCGCCACCACCGTGGCGACGCCGGCGAAATGTCCGGGACGCGCGGCGCCGTCGAGGATATCGCCTACGCCCGGCACTTCCACGCGCACCGCATGCGCCACGCCGAATGGATACATCTCATCGACCGCGGGTGCGAACAGCGCGTCGCAATCCTGCGCGGCGAGGCCGGCGCGATCGGCATCGAGCGTGCGCGGGTAGCTGGCGAAATCTTCGGTCGGGCCGAATTGGGTTGGATTGACGAACACGCTGGCGACGACCTTGTCCACGTGCTGGTGCGCCAGTTCGATCAGGGAATAGTGCCCCGCGTGCAGATTGCCCATCGTCGGCACGAAGCCGATGCGCGCGCCTGCGCGGCGCCACGCGGACACACACGCGCGCAAGTCGGCGGAACGCGCGAACGTATGCATCAAAACGCGTGCTCGGCGGCAGGAAACGATCCCTCGCGCACGGCCTGCGCGTAGGCGCGGATCGCCGCGCCGATCGAGCCACGGCCGGCCAGGAAATCCTTCGAAAATTTCGGTCGCTTGCCCGGCGTGATGCCAAGCATGTCGTAGAGAACCAGCACCTGGCCATCGCAATCCGCACCGGCGCCGATGCCGATCGTCGGGATCGGCACCTGCGCCGTGATGCGCCTGGCCAGCGTCGCCGGCACGCATTCGAGCACGAGCAGATCTGCCCCCGCATCGGCAACAGCGCGCGCATCGGCTTCGAGTTGCGCGGCGGCGTCCCTGGATTTGCCTTGCACGCGATAGCCGCCAAACTTGTGCACGGACTGCGGCGTCAAGCCCAGGTGCGCGCATACGGGAATTGCATGTTGCGCCAGTGCGCGGATGGCATCGAGGGCGAAACCCGCGCCTTCGAGCTTGACCATCGCCGCGCCACCTTCGGCGAGCAGGCGACCGGCGTTGCGCAAAGCAGTGTCGACGTTGCAGTAGCTCATGAAGGGCATATCGGCGATCAGCAATGCGCTGGCCACGCCGCGCGCCACGGCAGCGGTGTGGTAAACCATGTCATCCACGCTCACCGGCAGAGTGCTGTCGCGCCCCTGCACGACCATGCCCAGCGAATCGCCCACCAGCAGCGCATCGACGCCCGCGACGTCGCACTGTGCGGCGAAGCTGGCATCGTAGGCCGTGAGCATCACGATCTTCTCGCCGCGGTCCTTCATCGCGTGCAATTGCGGCACGGTCATGGCGGCGCGCGTGGCAGTCTTGGTGTTGGCGGACATGTCGGTTTGCTCTGCGACGTCAGGCGCTATTTTGCCACGCGTGCGTCCGCGCCACGCGCAACACAGGACGCCGCATCGACGCCCGCGAGCAGATCGACCGCGCGGCCATGGCCGGGGATTTCCAGATCCGGCGCGATCTCGCACAACGGCACCAGCACGAACGCTCGTTCGTGCAGATGCGGATGCGGCACACGCAAACCCGGTTCGTCGATCCTGCGATCGCCATAGACGAGGATATCCAGGTCCAGCATGCGCGGACCCCAGCGCGTGCCGTCGCGCTCGCGTCCAGCGGCGCGTTCGATCGCCAGCAATGCGTCAAGCAATTCGCGCGGTGCCAGCGCGGTTTCGATCTGCGCCACGGCATTGGCGAAGGCAGGCTGGTCGGCGCGGCCCCATGGCACCGTGTCGTACACACGCGAATGTTGCACGAGGCGCGAACCCGGCAGCGCCGCCAACGCGCGCAGACCCGATTCGACCTGCGCATGCGGATCATGAAGATTGCTGCCGAGGCCGATGTATACGTTTTGCATTGTGGATTACTGCGGATCGCCTGCCGTTTGCGCCGCTGGCTTGCGCCGGCGCCGGCGACGCTTCTTCGTCGCGTCCGCTGCCGGTGCGCCACCGGCGCTGTCGGCCGTGGCAACCGTCGCTACGCCCAATTCCGCGGCAAGCGCGTCGTGCGGCATCTGTTGCACGCGTGTCCACCAGCGGCCCAGTTCGGCGACGTCCTCGCCTTCGCCCGCGCGCAGCAGCAGGAAGTCGTACGCACCGCGGAAGCGCGGATGCGCCAGCAGGCGGAACACGCGCTTTTTCTGGCGGTCGGCAAAGCGCGGCTGCAACATCCAGATTTCCTGCATCACCTGGCCGAAGCGGCGCGGGATCGCGACGTGCTTGGCCTGTTCGGCAATGACGTGCAGGCTCACGCGCTGCCAAGCCAGGTTCGGCTCGACGCCGCGTGCGATCTCGCGCTCGGCCTGCGCCCGTACCGCGCCCCACAGCATGGCCGCGAATAGGAAGGCCGGCGTGACCGATTTGCCTTCGGCGACGCGCGCATCAGTACCCGCCAGTCCGGCTTCGAGCACACCGCGAAACGTCTCGCCACCGCGAAATGCCAATGCGCGCGCGGTGAGCGGAAACACGGCGCCCAGCAGGCCGGATTGTTCCAGCGCGCGAAAACTCTTCAGGCCGTTGCCGGCCAGGAACATCTTCAGCGACTCGTCGAACAGTCGCGCCGGCGGCGCATGCGCAAGCAGCTCGCCGAGCTCGGCGAACGGCGCGCGCGCATCCGGCGCGATCGCGAACGCGAGCTTGGCCGACAGGCGCACCGCGCGCAACATGCGCACCGGGTCTTCGCGGTAGCGTTGCGCCGGATCGCCGATCAGCCGCAACACGCGGCGCTGCACGTCCTCGAATCCGCCGACGTAATCGCGCACCGAGAAATCGGCGATGTCGTAGTAGAGCGCATTGACGGTGAAGTCGCGGCGCAACGCGTCTTCCTCGATCGTGCCCCAGACGTTGTCGCGCACGATGCGGCCATCCACGACCTGGCGACCGCCATCGGCTTCATCGACATCGCCGCCATTGCCGCGGAAGGTAGCCACTTCGACGATTTCCGGACCGAACACCACATGCGCGAGGCGAAAGCGCCGTCCGATGAGCCGGCAGTTGCGGAACAGGCGACGCACGTCTTCCGGCGTCGCGTCGGTGGCGACGTCGAAGTCCTTGGGTCGGCCGCCAATGAGCAGGTCGCGCACCGCGCCACCGACGAGATAGGCGGCGTAGCCGGCTTCATTGAGGCGATACAGCACGCGCAGCGCGCCACTGGAAATCTGCTTGCGCGAAATGTTGTGCGCTTCGCGCGGGATGATGCGCACGGCGCCGGGATTCGGGTTTGATTCGTTCATTGAATGGTCTTCGGGTGCGCTTCATGCGCACGCGGGAATTGTCCCATGGCGGGCCGTGCCGGTATACTGGGCGCTTCCAGCGCTCCCATCGTCTAGAGGCCTAGGACGGGGCCCTCTCAAGGCCTAAACAGGGGTTCGAATCCCCTTGGGAGCGCCAAATCTTTTGCTTGAATCTGCTGCGCTTGGAATTTTGCGCGCGTACGGTGCTCGAATTGCTCATGTACGCTTGAGTACACTCCGCATTCTGCGCTCCGTGCGCGCGCAAACTTCCTGCGCTCGCGACGATTCAATCCAAAAGATTCCTGACTTTGCTGCTCTTCTGAATAGCAAAGTCCAACGCCAACCGTTGCCAATCCGGACATCCCATGCCCTTCGTCGTCGTCGACAACTGCATCAAGTGCAAATACACCGATTGCGTTGAAGTGTGCCCGGTGGATTGTTTCCACGAGGGCCCGAACTTCCTCGTCATCGATCCCGAGGAATGCATCGACTGCACGCTGTGCGAACCGGAGTGTCCGGCGAACGCGATCTTTCCGGAAGACGACGTGCCGGCCGGGCAGGAACATTTCGTCGCCTTGAATGCGGAACTGGCACGCGTGTGGCCGGTGCTTACCGAACGCAAGGACGCGCCAGCCGACGCCCGCGAATGGGACGGCAAGCCGGACAAACTGCCGTTGCTGGAGCGGTGAGCTAGGACAAACGCTCGCGCAGGATTTCCAACACGCGCCGCGCGGCTTCTTCCGGCCCGTTGACCTCCACGCGTGCGCCGTCGCCATCGGCGCCGACCGTCACCGTGAGCTTGCCGCTGACCGGGCCGCCATCGCTGCTGGCCGCTTTGGCGCCGCCGCCGAACGGATGCAGGATGCGCGAATACCAGTGGTGCTCGGGAGCAGCCGCGGCGGGCGCCGGGGCGCGCAAGCCGGCGACTTCGAGCGTGTAGGTGTGCGCCGTGGCGTCGCGGGCGCTGATGGTTCCCGCCTGCGCGCGTTCCAGCGCCAGGCCAACGCGTTGCCAGGCGTGATCGACAGTGTCGGCAATGCGCAGGTTGCCGCCGCCGAGGATCGCGCCGGACGGTGGCGCGCTGCCGGGTTGTGCAGCGGTTTGTGCCGCACCCGATGCGCCGGGTTGCGGGATCGACAATGCATCGGAGGAAACCGGAGCGTCCAGGTCCGGCGGAACTTCCAGCGGCCGGGTTTCACGCGCCTTGTCGTAGTAGTGCGTATCACTGCGATGAAACCAGCTGCAGCCGCCGAGCAGCCAGGCGACGGCGATGAGGGAGATGGCCCAGCGGATGGAATGAATGCGGTTCACGGCGGATCCTGTCGGGAAGCGTGGAGTCGGAGAGCTTACGCGGCACCGCTGTGCCGCGGCTGAACCGGGCGCAGCGCATCGAGCACTTGCCTGGCGCGCGCGTGGTGCGCGGCGCCGAGCGTCAACAGCGGCAAACGCGGCTCGGGCGAACCCAAGCCCAGTTCGTGCAGGCACCATTTTACCGGAATCGGGTTCGGTTCGGCGCCCAACAGGGTGTAAAGGTCGGTCAACGCCGCATCGCATGCCTTGGCGCCGGCCGCATCGCCGCGCAGGGCGGCATCGCACAGGGCACGCATGGCGGCGGGCGCGACATTGGCGGCGACCGAAACCACGCCATCCGCGCCGCCCAGCATCGCATCCGCGCACGTCGCGTCGTCGCCGCTGAGCACGGCGAAATCCACGCGCTTGAGTGCAACTACGTCGCCGATGCGCTGTGCATCGGCGCGCGCTTCCTTCAACCCGATGATGCGCTCGTGCCCGGCCAGGCGCGCAACGGTTGCCGGCAACAGGTCGCAACCGGTGCGCGACGGCACGTTGTAAAGGACGACCGGTAGCCCGCCTTCGTCGGCAACGGCGGCAAAATGCGCGAACAATCCATCCTGCGTCGGACGCACATAGTAGGGTGTGACGACAAGCGCGGCATCGGCGCCGGCGGCGCGCGCGCGGCGCGTGGCAAGGATGGTCTTGTGCGTGTTTGCCGTGCCGGTGCCGGCAAGCACGGGCACGCGCCCGGCCACGCGTTCGACGCAAAAACCGAGCAGGCGATCAAATTCCGCTTCGTTCAGCGCATGGGCTTCGCCGGTCGAACCGGCCACGACCAGCGCCTGCGTGCCGCCGTCGAGTTGATGATCGATCAGGGCGGCAAACGCAGGCAGATCCAGCGCAGCGCCATCAAACGGCGTGGCCAGGGCACAGATGCAACCAACGAGTTTCTTCAATTTTTCACCCGCAAGGATCGGAGCCCGTCCAAAAGCGTCGCGAGCGACGACAGATTGCGCGACGCCGGAGCGCAGGAACCGGAGTTTCCTGGACAGTAAATGAGGATTCCGAGCACTGCCGGCGCCAGGCTGCCGAGCGCAGCAGCGTTTGGCTCGACGATGTTACTTGCCACCCGTGGAAGCGGCAAGTATTCTCGTACCGACGCCGGCACTGTCCCACACATGCGCAAGATTCCGGAAGCCGCGGTACCCATCGATGCCACGTCGCGTCCGGCCGCGAATGAAAATTTCCTGCTGATCAACGCCTTTGCGCCCGCCGCACACTCACCGCTCGTCGCCATCGCGCGGCGCGTCAGCGACGCGGGCTGCAACATCGCCGAAACGCGCGTGTCGGCGCTTGGCACCGAAATCGGCGTGCTCGTGCTCGCCCAAGGTTCGTGGGATGCCATCGCCAAGCTGGAAACCGCGCTGGCGCGCTTGCAGCGCGACGAGGAAATGCGCCTGACCCATTTCCGCACCGGCGCCAAGCCGGCGCAGACGAACCTGCTGCCCTACATGGTCGAAGTCGTCGCCGCCGACAAGCCCGGCATCCTGTTCCAGCTCGCCGAGTTCTTCCAGGAGCACGGCATCAGCGTGGAACAATTGCAGTCGATGCGCTATCGCGCAATGCAGACCGGCGCGGACATGTTCTCGGCGCAGATCACCATCGGCATCCCGGCCAATACGCATATCGCGGGACTGCGCGACGATTTCCTCGAGTTCTGCGATGGCCAGAACCTCGACGCGATCATGGACCCGGTGAAATTCTGATGCCCGCCGTCGGCAAAGTGGTGCCAGACCTGCGCGGCACGAGCACCGCTGGCGAAATCCGCCTGCGTGAGCTGCGCGGCCGACCTGTCGTCGTCTATTTTTATCCAAAGGACAACACCACCGGTTGTACGCGCGAGGCGCAGGACTTCCGCGATCTGGCCAAGGCCTTTGCGCGCCACAAGGCCGTCGTCATCGGCGTGTCGCGCGATTCGCTGGCGTCGCATGAAAAATTCCGTGACAAGCACGATCTGGGATTCGCGCTGGTATCCGATCCGGATGAAATCTGGTGCCGCGCCTTCGACGTGATCCACGAAAAGACCTTGTACGGGCGCAAATTCATGGGCGTGGTGCGCAGCACTTTCCTGATCGACGCAGACGGCAAACTGCTGCGCGAATGGCGCGGGGTGAAAGTGCCGGGCCACGCGCAAGACGTCCTCGACGCGATCGCCGGTGCCGCCGCGTGATGCGTCGCGCCGCAATTTTTCCCCATTCGATATTGGGAGCCACCGCCGCATGACCCGAGGCAAGCGTATCTACGTGCTCGACACCAACGTGCTCATGCACGACCCGACCGCGTTGTTCCGTTTCGAGGAGCACGACGTCTTCCTGCCGATGACGGTGCTCGAGGAACTCGACGCCGCCAAGAAGGGCACCTCCGAAGTGTCGCGCAACGCGCGCCAGGTCAGCCGCTTCATCAACGAACTGATCGAACGCAATGGCAAGCAACCCATCGACCAGGGCCTGGAACTGAAATTGCCGCAAGGCCTGCAACTCGACCGCAAGGCGCAGGTCGGGCGCCTGTATTTCCAGACCCGCGATTTTGAATCCAACGGCGCGAACGGCAAGCGCAAGAACCTGCCGGACAACCTGATCCTGGCGTCGATCATCGCATTGCGCGAATACAAGCCGGACGTACCGGTGGTACTGGTGTCCAAGGACATCAACCTGCGCATCAAGGCCTCGATCCACGGCGTGCCGGCGGAAGACTACGAGAACGACCGCGCACTGGACGATTTCAGCCTGCTGTTTGCCGGGCACAGCGAACTGCCGGCCGATTTCTGGGAACGCCATGCCGGCTTGCGCTCGTGGTCCGAACGCGGCAACACATTCTACGAGGTCAAGCTGCGCAAGGGCGAAGACTGGCATCCGCACCAGTTCCTCTACTTGCCGGGCAGCGACGACGTGGAACTGCGCGTTCTCAGCGTCGACGGCGGCAAGGCGCGCTTGCAGATCGTGGACAATTATCGCAACGGCGCGCACACCGTCTGGGGCATTGCCGCGCGCAATCGCGAACAGAATTTCGCGCTGAATGCGCTCATGGATCCGGAAGTGGATTTCGTCACCCTGCTCGGCACCGCCGGCACTGGCAAGACCCTGCTCGCACTTGCGGCAGGTTTGGCGCAGACCATGGATTCGCAACGCTATCGCGAGATCATCATGACGCGCGCCACCGTGTCCGTCGGCGAGGACATCGGCTTCCTGCCCGGCACCGAGGAAGAAAAAATGACGCCGTGGATGGGCGCGCTCACCGACAACCTCGAAGTGCTGGCCACGCCGCAGGAAGGCGGCGGCTGGGGCCGCCAGGCGACCAACGACCTGCTCGCCTCGCGCATCAAGATCCGCTCGCTCAATTTCATGCGCGGCCGAACCTTCCTCAACCGCTACGTCATCATCGACGAAGCGCAGAACCTGACGCCCAAGCAGATGAAAACCCTGCTCACGCGCGCCGGACCCGGCAGCAAGATGGTGTGTCTGGGCAACGTCGAGCAGATCGACACGCCGTACCTGACCGAAACGACGTCAGGCCTGACCTATGCCGTGGATCGCTTCAAGGATTGGCCGCATTCTGCGCATGTCACGCTGCGCCGGGGCGAACGCTCGCGCCTGGCCGATTACGCTTCGGAAATGTTGTGAGGGCTGCGCTTAGAAGCGCGTGGCCCAGAGCAACTGGTATTCGATCTGCCCGCCATTGCCGGCGTTGCGCAACGTGTTGCTGGTCGGCACGCCCAGGACGAATTCCGACGGCGCGTACGATGCGGCGAAATGCAGGCTCGATGCAGTGCCGAACGCGCGCATGAATCCGAACTCGACGTTGTGCGACGCCAGATAGGGCTCCAGCGCCGCCTGCAATAGCGGCGAGGTCGGCAGCGGCTGCTCGCGCGTGGTGTAGTGCAGCGACCATACGCCATTGGCGGGATCGCTCCAGCTGAATCCTGCCGAATAGACGTCCAGATTCTGCCAGGCAAACGCCGGCGAGATGGAGCTGCCCAGCAAAACCAGGAAACGCGTCGGCAGCGCGGCGCTGGTGAACGGCGCAATGCCGCTGTACATCACGCGCTCGGCGCCGATGTCGGCGGTGAAACCCGGCGCCAGGGCAAAACCCACGCCGATGTTCACGCTGGCGGGAATATCGAAGCTGCCCGGTTCGGAATACACGCCGCGATAATTGTTGAACGCATCCATGTTCACGCGCGACTGCACGCCTGCCTGCCAGCTCACGCGCTCGCCCAGGCGATTGACGAAATCCAGACGCATGCCGGTGCCGTACGAACCCGGATACTTGTCCGTGATGGAAGCGCCGGCAGCCTCGGATTGCAGCGGCACATTGGCGATGCCAAGGCCAAGCCCGGCGAAACGCTGATACGCGAATATCGCCGACACGCTGAAAGAGGAATTGTCGCCCCAGCGCTGTGCGTAGGAGGGCGCGAGCAAATAGCGTTGCAGTCCCGGCGTGAAATCGCGCAGCAGGCTCGGCTGGTCCGCCGCAACGAACAACGGCGTGTCGGCGGCCTTGGTCCTGAGGAAGGTGACCGAAATGGGCGAAGCCGCATTCGTGGCGCTGAAATGCGACGCCGGTTGCGCGATGCGCCCGATGCCGCGGTCGAACAGGCTCGGAGCCTGCGGCGCCACGCCGGCGTTGTCCGCCCAGTCGAAGCCGCGGGTCAGGTCGGCCAGCGCATAGTCGCGCCAGGCGTCGAGTATACTTGCCGACTGCGCATACGCAGCCAGCGACGGGACATCCGCATGCGGGCGTTCGGCGGCCGCGGCAAAAGAGAGCGGGAGCGACAGGACGAGTCCGATCGCTCCCGCAAGATTTTTTGCCTTCGCTGTTGACCGACGCATAGCCCTGGATGCGTTAGGAGTGGTTGTCTCCAAGGCCAGTTTGGCAAAAAAGCCACAGGCAGTCAAGCAGAATTTCCCCACGAAAAACGCCTACCTGCCGCATGCTGGCGTCGTCATGGCAACATACCGGCGCCAATCTGTTGCAAAAACAATACAGCCGATGCCGCCATCTAGAACCATTGCTTGTGCGCTGACCATCGCCGGATCCGATTCCAGCGGTGGCGCCGGCATCGCCACGGACCTGAAGACCTTTGCCGCATCGGGCGTGCATGGCCTGGCCGCGATCACCGCCGTGACTGCGCAAACCGAGCGAGGCGTGCGCGCGATCCAGCGCATTCCCGCAGCGCACGTCAGGGCGCAGATCGAAGCGGCATTCGAGGATTTCCCCATCGGCGCGATCAAGATCGGCATGCTGGGCGCGGCCCCGATCGTGCGCGCGGTCGTGCAAGCGCTGCGTGCGGCACCGGATTGCCCCATCGTGCTCGATCCGGTGCTGGCGTCGAGCAGTGGCGCGGCGCTGCTGTCGACGGCCGGCGTGCGCGTGCTGCGCGACGAACTCGTGCCGCTGGCAACTTTGTTGACACCGAATCTTCCCGAAGCGCAAATCCTGCTGGGTCGGAAAATCCGCGATCCGGCACAAGCGGCGCAACACTTGCGCGCGCTCGGCGCGAACGCCGTGTTGCTCAAGGGTGGCCACGCGCGCGGCCGCGAGGTTTGCGACGTGCTTGCCGATGCGCGCGGCGTCATGGAGTTCCGCCATCCGCGCCTGCCGATCCACGCGCGCGGCACCGGCTGCGCGCTCGCTTCGGCAATTGCTGCAGGCTTGGCGCGTGGACGCACGATGCGCACGGCGATCACGAATGCCGAAGCCTTCCTGCAACGAGCGCTCGCGCAAAATCATCGCGCGAACGCCGGCACGATGCGCTACCTGGACCTGGGTCAGCGAACATCCGGATAACGCGACCGGGTTATCATTGGCGACTTCCCCGTGTCATGGAAATCCGCATGTTCCGCCATTGCCTGCCCACCGTACTTTCGATCAGTTTGCTGGCCGTATCCGCCGCGCACGCCGACACCCCGATGGTGGCCCAGCCACTGGCGCCTTCCACGCAAGCAAAGGCCGGCGCCGCGCCGTCCATCAAACCGGCCGCGAAATTGCGCCTGCCGCCACCGACCATCAGCGTGACGCGCCTGGTGCGCCAGCCCGATGGCAGCCTGCGCATGCAATGCGATCAGGAACCGAATCCGCGCGCGAAGATCACCCTGCCGCCCGACCGTTCCGTTTCGCCAGAAGCGCAGGTGCAGCCATGATGCGCCGCTTCGCGATCCTTGCGGCGATGCTTGCGCTCGCCGCACCGGCCTTTGCCGACACCGGTCTGAATCCGGGCGTGGTGACGCCACTGCCGGCACTGCCTGCCGGCAACTATTTTTCCAACTACTACATCGATGTTCCAGCCGGCGCACAGCAACTGAGCATCACTCTCAACGCGACTGGCGGCGACGTGGACATGTTCGTGCGCCTTGGCTCGCCGTTTCCCGTTCAAGCCACGGGTGCCGGTTACGCCACCGTCAGCTACGACCTGCTCAGCCGCTACGGCCAGTACCATTCGATCAGTTCCACCTCGAATGAATCCGTGCTCATCCTGCCTTCGGACAAAGTGCCGCTGCAGGCTGGGCGCTGGTATATCGCCCTGATCAATGGCGGCAGTTCGACGGCCAACGGCACCCTTACGGCGACCTATTCTTCGGTCGTACCAGTCGGCAATATCGTGCTGGACTTCAACAGCAGCTATACCGATCCGGGCGGTGACAAGACCAAGAATTGCGAGACGAGCTACTGGACAGACTCCACGGCCGCCACGCCGATCGGCGGCAACAACGGCACGACCCTGGGCCAGCAGCGCCAGAATGCGCTCGCCAAGGCGGCCAATGAACTCGTCACGCAACTGGGCATCCAGACCACGGTGACGGTGCAGGCCTGCGGCGCGCACCTGGGCGGCACCGCCAAGTCGGCCACGCTGGCGCACGCCGGCGCGACCTCGTTTTTCTACGACGAGCCGCAATACCCGTCGCCTTCGCTGCCGAAAAAGTACACCTGGTATCCCGCCACTGCCGCTGCGCGACTGAACGGATCGAGCCTGTGCGGATTCGCCGGCGGGCCCTGCGACACCAAGAGCAATGACCAGATCGCCGCCACCTTCAACATGGACATCGGCACGCCAGACGTGCTCCGCGGCGAGAATTTTTACCTCGGCTTCGACCCGACCTTGAAACCGACCGGCGACGTGGATTTCATCAGCATCGCCATGCACGAGATGACGCATGGCCTGGGATTCCTCGGCCTGGTCAATACCGATTCCACGCAGGGCCCGCTCGGCGCCAAGGCGGGAATCATCATCGACAAGGCCAGCAACAGCGCGTCGATCGGATTCGGCAGTGGCGTCACCGACGGCCCCTTCGACGACATCTTCGACGACAGCGTGGCGATCGTGAACGGCAGTACCTACACGCCGTTCGCCGGCTACGAAGTCACCGGCACCGGCGATACCGCGCGCGCGGCGGCGATGGTGACCGGCGGCAAGGGATCCGGTTATCTGCCCGGTCCGACCGGAGCCGCAAGCTGTGGTGCAACCTACAACGGCAACTGCACCGGCCTGCGCTGGTCCGATGCGACCGCCGCCAACGCGACCGGCATCAACATCAATGCCGCCAACACCGCGCCGGCCAATTTCCCCAGCCTGTACGCGCCTTGCGACACCAGCAAGACCACCGATTGTGCCATGCAAAACGGCTCGACGCTGTCGCACACCGTGCAGGCCGGCGACATGATGAATGCGTATTACTCGGACGCGAACCTGCGCAGCATGGGCCTGGCCGTGCCGATGCTGGC